>DASQZD010000085.1:0-13669 GCA_035638855.1 Nodularia sp. (in: cyanobacteria)
TACCTGGGCTGATGTAATCAACCGCGCTAACTTGGGTATGGAAGTAATGCACGAGCGTAACGCTCACAACTTCCCCCTAGACTTGGCTGCTGCTGATGTTGCTCCAGTTGCTTTAACCGCACCTGCTATCAACGGTTAATCTCAAAGTTTAGTTGAATAAGAAACGCCTCTCAGAAATGGGGGGCGTTTTTTAATGTGAAAAATTCCAGCCCCAATAAGGTTAAGTTAGGGCTAAGACTCTTTTTTTTAACGAACCGCCAAGAACGCCAAGTGAAGAAAGAGAAGGAAGAAATTTTTAAATGAACTGTATTGAAAATCTCTAAAACTTTTATTTCTTTGTGTCCTTTGTGTACTTTGCGGTTCGTTTGTTCATGATTTTGCGTAAGTCCTAAGATAAATTGACATTTCCTACTACCTACTCCCTATTCCTAGCTAAATTGTTGCGCGTAAAATCTCGCGTAGCGTCGCTCAAGTTTTAGCAGTTGTTCGTGGGTTCCTGATTCTACAATTTGTCCTCGTTCGAGAACTAAGATGCGATCGCATCGCCGGACTGTGCTTAAACGGTGAGCAATAATAAATACTGTCCGATTCTGCATCAATCTTTCTAATGCTTCTTGTACTAAGGCTTCAGATTCGGAATCTAAGGCTGATGTGGCTTCGTCTAATATCAAGATTTGCGGGTTGAGAAATACCGCACGAGCGATCGCAATTCTTTGGCGTTGTCCACCAGATAAATTGACTCCTCTCTCACCCACCCAAGTATTGTAACCCTCTGGTAACTGAGTAATAAATTGGTGGGCGTTGGCAATTTTAGCGGCTTCTGCAACTGCTTCGATGTCAAAAGAATCTTGTCCAAAAGCAATATTTTGGGCAATCGTTCCGGAAAACATCACCGTTTCTTGGGGAACAATCCCAATTTGTCGCCGCAAACTCTGAAGCTTCACATCCCGAATATCTACACCGTCAATCAAAATTTGACCGGCTTCTGGATCATAAAAACGGGGAAGCAAATTCACAAAGGTGGTTTTACCAGCACCGGAAGCACCAACTAAGGCGATCGCTTCTCCTGGTAATGCCAATAAACTGATATCTTTTAATACAGGTTCGCCGGGTTTGTAGGCAAAGGACACATGATGGTATTCTACTTTGCCTTTGACTGGGGGTAAGGCGATCGCATTGGGCTTTTCTAATACTGTTGGTTGAATAGCCATCAATTCAAAAACGCGGTCAACAGATGCCTCACCTTGTTTAAACTCGTTGTAATTATTAGTAGTATGACCAATAGGATCAATTAATAACGCCGCCGCAGTTAAATAACTAAAAAAGGCTTCCACTGTTAAGTTATTTTGGGCAATTTGCCATGTCCCTACTATTACTAAAGATACTGCACTTAAGGCTTCTAAAAACCCCACTATTGGTATTTGAATTGCTTTTAGGCGTTCAGCAGAGTATTTGGCTTTAAAGCTCTGTTCTGCTTCATTACTAAATCGAGCAATTTCATAGTTTTCAGCAGCAAAGGCTTGTACTAAACGAATACCGCTAAATACTTCGGTGAGAATTGCTGATAACCCAGAAACACGATTTTGACTTTTGAGGGAATACTTACGTAACCGTTCCCCAAACCAGCCAATTAAAATACCCATAATTGGCGCAATCACCACTGTGGCTAGTGTCAATTGCCAATTTAGGTAAATCATGTAAACGGGTATGGCTAGCAATTGCAAAATGCAGGGGATAAAGTCGTGAAATACTTTATTGACAACTTCCCCCACCCGGTCAATATCTTCGGTAAGGCGGTAAGATAAATCACCGGCTTTTGCTGTTTCAAAATAAGTGAGATCTAGTTTTTGCAAATGGGAGTAAACCCGCTTGCGGAGGTCAAAAGCCACTCTTAAAGCCACTTTCGCCATGTACATATCTTGCACAGACTGAAAAAAGCCCCGCACCAGAAATACTAAAACCAGCATTCCAGCTAATTGAGCGATCGCTACTACATTACCTTCACTAAAGGGAGTTGCCAATCTACCCGCGAGATTAATTAACGTTAACGTCGCCATTACATAACCGATAATGCCAATAAATCCCTTGGTGATGTTTTCCCAATGGGGTCGGAGATAGGGTGATAATTGCCAGTAATTAGAACGGGTTTTCAAGCTGTAACTTCCACAAAGATATTTTCTATTGTTTGACGCTATCAGCTTTTGACTAGTTTCAGGATAAAAATTTTGATTTTCACCAATTTGCTTACAAATTAAGTTGACTTGCGCGGACTAGAGAAAATCCAGGCTTTAGAATTTACTACTTTTAGTCGTTAAAGCTAGTATTAAATTAGACTCAATACTAAAAAATACTGATGACGTTACTTTTAGCGCTGGACTTTGGCGGAACGAAGCTGGCCGCAGCACTGGTAAATTCTGGTTCTAGAAAATGGTTACGCTATGAACCTCGTCTTTCGCCAGCTAATGCAAATGCTAGCACTGACTTGGAAATTATGCGATCGCTCATTGATTCTTTACTGAGGAGTGATGCTTAACTAGATGAAGACTTCCCCGATTCTGCGTCAAAATGATCAATAATTAACTGTATAAAAAGGTTTTAAATCATGTTTACTCGTGGGGCTGGTGGTTGGGATTTAGCTGTATATAACCAAGACAACCAATTAATGCTTGTTGTCGAGATTAAAAACAAACTCAATACCTCATCAGAATGGGCGGAACAACTGCGGCACAATATGTTGGCGCACGGTACTTTCTCAAAAGCGCCTTACTTTCTGATGGTTTTTCCAGATAGATTATACTTGTGGACTGGTGCGGCTGCACAAGTAGACCAAAGTCAACCCACCTATAATATAGACGCACGCCCTTTTCTTCAACCTTACTTTGAACAAGCAGGAGTATCTGCTAATTACATCACAGGTCAAAGTCTGGAATTAATTGTTGCATCCTGGCTGAGTAAAATTATTCATTCTGAGAAACTTACCGAAGAAATTGATGATTCTCAAAGATGGTTGATTGAATCAGGACTATATACTGCTGTAGCTGGAGGTCATTTCGGTCAAGAGGCTGCTAAGTGAATATTTACGTTGAAACTAATTTTCTTTTGGAACTGGTTTTTCAACAAGAGAAGTCTGCAAGTTGTGAGCAAATTCTGCAACTTTGTGAAGCCGAACTAGCAAGTCTCATCATACCAGCATACAGTTTAGCTGAACATCACGAGAAACTAACTCGTCAGGCTAAGAGTCGCAGGGAACTCCAACAAGTGCTAGATACTGAACTACGACAACTCGCACGTTCAGCATCCTATACTACTCGAATTAACAGCATTCAAGATATTGCTCGTTTGTTGGTTCAAAGTAGTGAAGAGGAAAGGCAAAGATTTGTAGAGTATCGAGATCGATTGTTGAATAGTGCAGAAGTAATATCGCTGAGTGCTGATATTCTCAGTGGGGCTGCAATATCCGAAGATCCTTATGATTTGAGTCCACAAGATGCACTTGTGTATTCATCAGTTATCAGTCATCTTCGCCAAAATCAACCCCAAGTATCGTGTTTTCTCAACCGCAATTCTAAAGATTTTGACAACCCAGATATTGTTGATCAACTGAATAAATTCAATTGCCGAATGATGCCACGCTTTGATCATGGTTATGGCTTCATTAAATCGCAATTGCAGTTGTAAGAGGATAACGAATTCCTGTGTGGGAAGATGTCATTGATACATTTGCGTTGCTTTGAGCATATGGTAGGTAATAATCAACTGCGTCAGCGCCAAAGGATAACTTTGCAATGTTTCTCCAGTTGTCCCCGCAATTTTGCCCAATTCTGGGTTACTTTCGCGATCGCATACATTTAGTAAGTAAGGCAGATCCGAACATAAAATATGCTCTAACTTATTCACCTGTTCCAAAGTCGCATGACCATCAACTTCCAACACATCCACAGGTTTACTCATATCCCTGTCTAATGCCAGGCGAATCGCTGACTCAGAATTACCATTAGTTAAGTTCAAAATTGGTGTAAAATCAGGATGAGGAATTGTTGGGCGCAGCACCAACCGCACATTTAAATCTCCGTTATTGTCCTCGTCTTCTTCATTGGCGGGATAAAAACTCACCACTATATCCGACCATTGACGTTGGGGACGAATAAAATTAGCTGAGTCTGGTTCACGCTTTTCTAGTTCTGCCAATACTTGTTCCTCAGTGTAGCCCCGTTTTTGAGTATCCCGCTTCACTTTCCACTCAGCGCGTAGTTGTTCGGGAGGTGCAAGGTAAACTTTCACGTCGTAGGCATCACGGGCTGCACGGGTAGAATAACCAAGTAAGCCTTCAATTATGACGAATTTATTGGGCTTAATATATTGTGGAGCCTCAAACATACCTGTTTTGTGGCTGTAAACGGGTTTGAGAATCGGCTGTCCTGTGCGTAGCAGTGATAGGTGCTGCTGCATGATATCTAAATGATTACAATCAGGATGAAGGGCAGTGATCCCCATTTCTGCACGTTGTTGACGATCATAACTATGATAATCATCGGTACAGATGAGCGTAACGTTTTCTGGCCCTAGTACCTGAGCAATTCCCCTAGTCAGTGTTGTTTTGCCTGCGGCACTATCACCGACAATCCCCAAAATTATTGGACGGACCATCACTACCCTCCCGATATAAACAATAATTACAGTAATAAACTTTTCAGATAATGTTTTTTATTTTATGAGGGAATTGACCAACTAAGTCAAGGAAAACTGGGTACGTAACATCTCTATACATACAAGTTATTTGTGTCTATTTATTTACAAAAAATCAGGGAAATCTCTTTTGTATTTAAATAAGTGCTAAATAGGTCAAATATAGATATCAGATGTGATTCGCGATCGCTGCCTTGACTTAAATATAATTACTTGCGTAGGAAGACCACAGAAAATTCAGAAATTATTTATAACTAATTGACCTACTTATCACGCCCCAGTAAGCTAACAGCACTCAAAGAAGTGTTGCATATTAGCGATATCTGACTGGCTTTGGTATATACCAGAATAGTAGAGCAGTATTGGGAATCAATACAGGGTAGGGATTATGGAGATGCTGAATATTTCAGAATTAGACAAAATTAATAAGTTTCGCCATCTTCAGTCAAATTTATGCGATCGCTGGCCGACCATTGAGCTATTTGACAATGGTGAGGCGGATATTTTAATTATTCCCTCCCTCAGCATCGACCAGCATGAACTGCATAAAATCGAAGGCTGTGAGCATTATGAAGAAAGATTATTATTCTCTTTAATGCGCTTGCGAAACCCCCGCACTCGCTTGATTTACGTCACATCAATGCCTCTACATCCGAGTGTAATTGATTACTATTTGCAACTGTTACCCGGCATTCCCTTTTCCCATGCGCGTAATCGCTTGCTGCTACTTTCCACTTATGACTCCTCCCTCAGACCCCTAACTGCCAAAATTTTAGAACGTCCTCGACTCCTAGAGCGAATCCGCCAAGCATTGAGACTAGAAAAATCATTCATGACTTGCTACAATTCCACATTTTTAGAAGCCGAATTATCTCTAAAATTAAATGTGCCATTGTATGCTGTTGCACCCAATTTACAGATTTGGGGGACAAAAAGCGGTAGCCGGCAAATCTTTGCCCAAAGTGGAGTTCCCCTACCAGATGGCAGCGAAAAGGTCTGTAATCAGCAAGATTTGGCAGAAGCAGCTTGTAATTTATGGGAACGCCAACCGACATTACAAAGAATAGTTGTAAAACTCAATGAAGGCATTTCTGGAGAAGGAAATGCACTTCTAGATTTGAGGCCAATTATGGATTTAGCACCAGGGAAAGTGTCTCATAGTCAAACAGTAGCCGCAATTAGCGATCGCTTCTCCACCATGCGCTTTCAATCCACACACGAGACTTGGGGAAATTTTGCCACCCGAATTACAGAATTAGGGGCGATCGCAGAAGCATTTATAGAAGGAGAAATCAAGCGATCGCCAAGTGTCCAAGGACGCATCACACCCACAGGTGAAGTCGAAATTGTCTCCACCCATGACCAAATACTCGGCGGACCAGACGGACAGATTTATCTTGGTTGTAGATTTCCTGCTGATTCCCGCTATCGCCTGCAATTGCAGCACTACGGGTTACAAGTTGGTAAAAAACTCTCGGAAAAAGGCGCAGTTGAAAGATTTGGCGTAGATTTCGTCACAGTTGACAAAGGAAATGGCGAGTGGGACATTCAGTCCATTGAAATTAACTTGCGAAAAGGTGGTACTACACATCCTTTCATGACCCTGAAATTGTTAACGAATGGACGCTACGACCTTTCCACAGGATTATTTTACAGTCAGCAAGGGCGACCAAAATACTATATAGCCACCGACAACCTGCAAAAAGACCGATATCAGGGATTGTTACCCAACGATTTGATGGATATTATCGCCCATCACCGACTGCACTTTGATAGCGGTACAGAAACAGGCACAGTTTTTCATCTCATGGGTTGTCTTTCTCAGTTTGGCAAATTGGGATTAACCAGCATTGGCGATTCCCCACAACAAGCAGAAGACATTTATCACAAAGTAGTAAAAGTCCTGGACGAAGAAACCCGTAAAGAAAACCCAGATTTTCCCTTGTTCTCAGATTACACCTTCCCTCTGGCTTGGGATGGATATAGCTAGGGACTGGGGATTAGGAGATGGGGATTGGGAAAGAATTTTACTAATCCCCGATATCGGATACCCAATACGCAAACGCTGGAATTTTCTATAAGTTCGGTCTGGTTAAAAAAACTGACCGGACTATTTTGCATAACTTTAATATCTGAAACAAAGGCTAGATAGGGTTTTCAACCATAGTTGTTACCCCATTAGCTATAAAATGAGTCAAAAAATTGCAGAAATTTTTAGCATACTTTAAAGCTTTGCTTTGATGACCTCTAACCCCAGTGAAACTACACAATCCAAGCGCAAGCAGAATTAGAAGTGCAGGTTATTTAATCAACTTTTTTAAATCATGCTGACTTATCACTCTTTTTAATTGTGGACGGGGATGAGATTTTCTGAGAATTTGGCAGTTCCATGTCATTTTTAGCTAACCAGTCTTCAATAAGTTCAGCCGAAACGTCAGACATATTCAGTCCCTTAAAAAAGCAAATTGTTTTAAACCTGTCTTTGATGTCAGGGGGTAAGTAAACCCGAATCGAAGCTTCTCCTTGTGCCACACTATACTCCAACTAATAAACTTATTAACTAGTTTATTGGTGTAATGGTTCATCGGGGAAAAATATTAACTAGTTGACTAATGTACCAGTGCATTGGTATAGTATCACCTATACCCTTGGAAAGAGAAGTAACTCTATCCAATGGCTGACACACAACAAAGGCAAGAGAAGCCAGAAAGTGTCAAATTGAAAAAAAAGATATCAAAAGCCCAATAGCAGCTAAATTTCCCTAAATTTAGTTAATTTATCCTGTAATAAATACTTTTGACAAACCCAAAACCAAATGATTGTTGTTCCACAAAATATAAAAAATACGGAAAAAAATTTTTGAGCGCTAAAACACTCACTACAAGCCAAAAGATCAATTAGATTTTGCAACAGCTTCAGAAACTCCGTCTGCTTCGACCGCAATTGAGTATAAATAACAACTTTTATTAAAAGTTTAGGAAATTAGGGATGCTAAAAAACTTCTGGTACGCTTGTGAATTTAGTTCAGCTGTTACTAACAAGCCGAAGCAAATTGCGATGTTAAATCAGAAGTTTGTCCTCTATCGCAATTCTCAAGGACAAGTAGTCGTATTGAAAGACCAGTGTTCTCATCGCGGCGCAGCATTATCTATGGGCTGGTTAGAAGATAACTGTATTCGTTGTCCCTATCATGGATGGAAATTTCAAGCTGATGGAAAATGTGTGCAAATTCCTTCTAATCAAGTTGGTATACCCATTCCAAAAAAAGCTCATGTAAACAGCTACCCAATACAAGAGAAATATGGTTTTATCTGGCTATTTTATGGAGATTTGCCCTCAGAACAACGTCCACCAATTCCTCCTTTTCCAGAATATGAAGACCCCAAAATGCATCCTATTTATGTAGAATATGGAATGCAAACTCACTACACTCGTGTCATAGAAAATGCCCTTGATCCTGCCCATCTTTATGCAGTTCATGCTAATTCTTTTGGCGCAGGATTTGCACAAGATCCAAAAGTAGAAGACTATTTAGTTAAAGATGAAGATTTCGGCATAAGTACTAAAATTGTCTACAAGAGTTATACTCAGCCAAAAAATGGCATTTTTAAATCTTTTTTTCGACCTAAACAAACACAATTAAATGCCACAACTAGCTTTTATTTGCCAAACATAACTAAAATTGAAAGTGACTTTGGTCGTGGCAAAATTATCAACTATGCTATTCATGTTCCAGTTGATGAGAACACAACCATTAGTAAACGCATTCAACTGCGTAATTTCTTTACTTATGCTTGGGCTGACAAATTATTTATCAATTTTCATCATAAAGTGGGTTTAGAAGATAAGGTAGTAACTGAATCCCAAAATCCCCAGTTAATTCCTGATAATTTATTCACGGAAGTTCATGTTCCTGCTGATGCTTTGACTCTGGCTTATCGCCAGATGCGCCAAAAATATTTAGCTATGGGGTGGAGTTTGCATTCTCATCAATATAAATTAGATAATTCTCATCAACATAAATCACAATCTACTTACACCTCATTGATGAATTAGATTTTGTTTTCAGATTTTAGGAATGAGAACGAAGCGCATACAGTTTGGGATTAGATTCTAAGACAAGATATCTAAAAAGGATATGAGACAAATATGTTGAAAAATTTTTGGTATGCTTGTGAATTTAGCTCGGCAGTTACTAATAAGCCAAAGCAAGTTTTGATGTTCAATCAGAGATTTGTACTTTATCGTAATTCTCTAGGTCAAATAGTAGCTTTGAATGATCAATGTCCCCATCGTGGTGCTGCTTTTTCTCTTGGTTGGATTGAAAAAGATTGTCTTCGTTGCCCTTATCATGGATGGAAGTTTCAAGCTGATGGCAAATGTGTTGAAATTCCTTCTAATGGGACTGAAACCCCTATTCCTAAAAAAGCTCGTGTTGATAACTACCCAGTTGAGGAAAAATATGGTTTTATCTGGCTATTTTATGGGGACTTATCAGAAGCCGAACGTCCTCCTTTACCTACTTTTCCGGAATACATGGTCTCGACTATGCGTCCTGTGTACGATGACGGTATAGATAATGCTAACTATGCTCGTCTCATGGAAGCTAATCTTGATTTTACCCATGTGATTGCAGTCCATAAAAAATCTTTTGGTCAGAGAATACCCATCAATACAACTATTAAATATCAAGTTGATAAATATGATTGGGGTGCAGTTGCCAAAGTGAATTATGAATCTTTAGGTAACTCAAAAAGTTTCTTAAACTTTTTACTCGGTGGAAGACCAGAATTGAAAACAAAATTGACTTTATATTTGCCTAATGTTACTCTAGCGGAAATTAGTGTCGGTCGAGGTAGTAGATTCGATATTAAGTTTGGTATTTTAGTTGCTCACCTGCCTATTGATGAAAATAGGACTCGTGTCAAACGCGTTTTATATCGCAATGTTTTACCCCTACCTTGGTTAGATGGCTTCTTCCGAAAAATTGACCACAAATTAGCTCAAGAAGACACAGTAGTGGTGTCAACTTTAAACTCTCAATCAATGCCGCAAATATCAGAGGAACTTCATGTGGCGGCTGATGCTTTAGATATTACTTTTCGTCAGTTTCTGCAAAAATCTCAGGCTGAATTTTCTGCGCCTAGCCAGGATAAACAGCAGCAAATTGTTGATGTGAAGTGATGCTTTGTGCTGAAGGAAAGAGATTAGGAACCACAGATAAGAAGAATTTGTTTTGGGTGCTGGTTTACGGGTTTAAATCAGTTCTGTAGCACTCATGATTGGGCAAATATAGGCGTACTTCATCAATAGTGGGGAGATAAATATGAACCATGTCCTCGAAAAATCATTGACACAACAACCAATAATGCGTGGGGTAATCGACAAGTTTTTCAGACAGATGTTTGATAATACTTGCCAAGCGCTGGAAGCTTTAGATGGTAAAAAGTTCTCTGAGCAGTCCTGGAATCGTGATCACAAGGGACTCTGGACGGTTGGTGAAAGTAGTGAAGACGCTATATATATTGACCGGGTTCTGCACAATGGTAATGTGTTGGAAAAGGTAGGAGTTAATTATGTAGCTATAGATGGTGAGTTACCTCCGGGAATCACCTTTGAGAACTCAGGCGCTCTCGCTACAAATGCAGCAGATAAAATGACTACTAGCAAGGGGAACCGCTTTTTCGCTACAGGTTCTAGCTTTGTCATTCATCCTCATAACCCGATGGCTCCGACGGCTCATGTCAACTATCGCTATTTCGAGATTCGTAATACTAACCAACCGGTGTATTGGTGGTTTGGCGGCGGTGCTGATTTAACACCAGCATATCTTTTTGAGGAAGATGCAGTTCATTTTCATCAGGTGCATAAAGATGTATGTGATCAGTATGGTTCTGCTTATTACCCCAGCTTTAAAAATTCCTGTGATGAATATTTTCACATACCGCATCGTGGAGAACATCGAGGTATAGGCGGAATTTTCTTTGACAATTTAAATGATGAACATCCGAAAAAACTTCTGTCATTAGTGACTAACTGTGCTAATGCTTTTGTACCTGCTTATATGCCTATTTTGGAAAGACGTAAAGATATGTCTTTTACAGAAGCAAATAAGTATTGGCAACATCTGGTGCGTGGGCGCTATGTGGAGTTTATATTATCGTGCGATCGCGGGATTCGTTTTGGTTTAGCTAGCGGTATGGTACAGCAGCAAAGTGTGTTTAATTGTATGCCTCCTGCTGCTAGCTGGGAATATGACGATCAACCTATCCACGGTAGTCAAGAAGCCATGTTGAAAGAAGTTTTAAGAAATCCTCGGAAGTGGCTATAAATTTTTGTTGATTGCAACTGATAGGCACTTTAATTAAGACGACGCTGCAATGAGAAAACCCAAATTAGTCAAGATCAGACAATCAATAGCCAAAAGTTTAAGTTTATTAAAAAATAGCTCCCAAACCCACACACAGCCACTATAGGTAATGTCAAAAAACTTCATTCTTAATAAAGCAACACAAGATAAATCTATTAGCAGCGAGCTAGAAATAGACATTGCATTATCCTGTCTTAATGCTTGTAAATATGTACTGATTTGGATAATTTGCCTTTGCTTCTATTCAAGTATGTAAGTGAAAATTTACAATCTATGTTGAGTTTATATAAATCCGAAAATGAGCATGAAAAAGGAACTGGATACAGGTAATCTCCGGATGGAAGATATCATTAATCTAGATGAATCAAAAGCCATAATTTTGTTCAGGAAGAGATTTCAAAAATACAAAAATCTTGTAGCAGAAAAAGGAGAAACAGCCGCTTTTGAACAGATGATGGAAAAATATCCTGAACAACAAAAGGCGTTGATGGGTACTTTCATCGATCATAATACCCTAGCCAAAGGTTTCACCCAAGCTGCACCATTGCTGGGATTGATGGGCTTTGTCATGGATGTAGTAGATTTGTCTCAAAATGGCACAGACGCAGCATTAGAAATTCAAAGGTTTTGCCCAGTTTTATCCATCGCCAAAGAATACGGTTTTGATAGTCCTTGTCGTGTATTTTGTGAGATGGAACAAGAAGCTACTAGAAGAGCTTTTCCAGGAATCAAAGCGGCAATTCTGAGTAAACAAGCAGAGGGTGATTGTGTTTGTGTATTTAAGTATGAAAGAAATACAAATAAGTTACCAGTAGCTAAGACAGAAACTAGCATTAGTTTTTATTCGTTGATATCTCGTCTTTCTTCTTTCATCAAATTAATGCCTAACTTGTTTAAAATTGCCTTAAAAATGTTGAAAATGCGTTTCTTTAATTAATGTCAATAGCCGTTGACAAATTGGTTATGCTATTTCCGTATAAAGTTGCGCTAAATTTATTTATTCCTCTGTGTACTCTGTGCCTCTGTGGTTTGATTGAAAAAAATAATTTTACAAAAAAAAGCTAAATTTATGAGCAATATTATCACAGATTTAAAACAAATTATTGCTGGGGAAGTTAGTAACAAAGAATCAGACTTAGAAGCAGTTTCTCAGGACTTTGGAAATATTGTAAAAAAACAGCCTCAAGTTATTATTCGTCCTCAAAATTCTACTGATGTGGCGCAAGCAATTAAATATGCTGCTAAACAAGGTTTAACAATTTCCTCACGGGCTGCGGGACATTCTTTAAGTGGTCAATCTTTGAATCAAGGCGGAATCCTCTTAGATATGAGGAATCTCAATCAAATTGATGATTTCTGCCCCAATGAACTTTGGTTTCAAGCTGATCCTGGTGTGACTTGGAAGCAAGTTGTTGATACTGCTATACCTCATGGTGTAATTCCGCCTGTCCTGACTAATAATTTTGAAGTGACTTTGGGGGGAACTCTCTCTGCGGCTGGTTTAGGTTTGAGTTCTTTTCGTTACGGTTCTCAAGCTGATAATTGTTTGGGTTTGGAAGTTGTCACGGGTACTGGTGATATTGTTTGGTGTACACCAGAAGAAAATAGCGAACTTTTTTATCATGTGCTTTGTGGTTATGGTCAGTTTGGTATCATCACCAAAGTCAAAAATCGTTTGAGAAAATATCGCCCTTTTACTCGCAGTTATTTTCTTTGCTATGACGATTTGGATCAGCTTTTAGATGATGCGCGTCGTCTGGTTTCAGAAGGTCGGATAGATGGTTTGGTATCTTTATTTTCGCCCTGTTTACAAGGAATTAGCAGGAAAGAAAATCAGATGAAACCGTTGATTCAATGGTTCTATAGGATGCAAATTACTCTGGAAGTGGATTCTGTAAATGAAATAAATGATGCAGCATTGCTGGCGGGTTTAAATTTTTATCGTCATATTCACACAGAAGACTTAACTTTTGATAAATTCATTCAACCATTAGGTCAAGTTCCTCATCCTGTAAATACTGCTAATACTTGGATAGATGTACTTCTACCAGGACATAGGGCAAAGGAATTTATTGATATTGCTCTCCAGCGTTTACCTGGGTTTGTTGATTTTCGCACTGTACCTGTGGGTTCTTTTTGTCTCAATTCTTTTAATCATAAAATGCCTATGTTTCCTTTACCTGATGATGAGTTAATTATCGGGTTGGGAATGTATCCTACTATCCCTAAATATCAGGTTAAACCTGTGTTAGAACAGTTAAATTTACTTACTGATTTGGGTTTGCAAATGGGTGGTAAAAGATATATGGCGACTTGGGCGGATTTCGATTTGCCAAGATGGCGATCGCAATTCGGAAATTACTGGTCTACTGTCAATGATATGAAAAGGAAATATGACCCTTGTGGGATTCTTAATCCTGGTTTCTTTAAGTATGAACATCAACAGCTTGTCGCTTCTATTTAATCCCTAGAAACCCCACCCCTAGGGCGTGTTTTCAAACTGGTTGTATCCTAAGAAAAAGGCGATCGCAGGAGGCGGGGCTTTGCCCATCGCATAGTAGTGATGATGAATAGACCAGACTTAAGCAACGAACAGTGGCAGAGGTTAAAACC
>DASQZD010000086.1:0-118453 GCA_035638855.1 Nodularia sp. (in: cyanobacteria)
GTAGCTTGGCACAATTAAATATAAAACCTCGCTTCCATTCCTCTCCCCTACCAGGTGAGAGGCTTTGACTCCCCCTTCCCTGCTAGGGAAGGGGGTTGGGGGGTTAGGTTTAGATTATATTTTTTAACGCCCACTTACTTAATCAACTATTGCTCAATATTAATTCAATGTTCTATAAATTTCGCTTATTTCCTTATCTGAGTTTATTACTGTGGATACTCCCCTTATTGCTATTCAGTTCTGGGGAGAATAGCCTGATGGCACATGATGAAGGGCTTTACGCTAGGCGATCGCGTGTGATGTTTGAATCCGGCGATTGGATAGCTCCTTGGGGTACTGTTCATCATAAAACCCCTGGCCCTTATTGGCTAATTGCCATTTCCTATCAGCTATTCGGTATCAGTGAAGCGAGTGTGCGACTACCGAGCATGATTATTGGGATTTTGAGCGTATTTCTCATATATGCAATCGGCACAATTCTGCTCAATCAAAAATTAGCTTGGCTAGCAGGGTTAATTTTAAGTGTGCAATTTCTCTGGCTGCAATATTGCCGTTTAGGTACACCAGATGTACCCATGATATTTTTAGTATTGCTAGCTATTTGGTCTTTCCTCAAAGCTGAACTTCATCCTAAATATGCCTATTTGTGGAGTTTTATTGCTGGCTTAAGTTTGGGTTTGGGCTTCTTAGTCAGAAGTTTTATGATTTGTTTGCCCATTGGGGCTTTATTACCTTATTTAATTGGGGAAAATCGCCGTCATCGTCATCTAACCAACCCTTGTTTATATTTAGGTTTTGTCGTGGGTCTAATTCCTACTTTGGGTTGGCTATGGCTTAACTGGATGCGCTATGGGAATGATAGTTATGAAGAATTATTGAGGTTTGTGGTTCAGTTAGGATCGAATGAGCGTGATGGAAATGGCATCATATTCTATTTATGGAATGTCCCGCTCAAAGCCTTTCCTTGGTTCTTTTTGAGTCTTTTAGGCTTAGTTTTGCTAATTCGTCGTCCGATTCCGCGCTACCAATTAATATTAGTTGGTTTCCCGGTGGTGCTGTTTGCTGAATTGAGTTTTTTCTCAACTCGTCTGTCTCACTATAGCCTTTGTCTTTACCCCTTTATCGCAATGCTGGCGGCTGTGGGTTTAAGTTGGTTGGGGAAATGGGGAGATGGGGAAATCAAGAAAGTTGCGGGTAATCTCAGTTATGCCTTTGGTGGATTGGGTATTTTATTGGTGCTAGCAGGGATAGTTATTTTGATTGGGGTGGTAGATGGTGTTGACATTCGCCAGTACGCCACCCTGGGCTTAATTATGGGGTTTGGGTGGTTAATTTTGCCGATGGTGTGGATTGGTCGTTACCACTTTGAGCAAAAGTTTCTCACAGCTGGTTACTGGTTGGCGGGTTGGTTAATTCCTTGTTGGCTAGCTTTGGCTGTGGCTGGTAATTTAGGGTTATTAAGTGACTATAACCCTGATGTGCGGGTTTTTCTACAACAACCTGCGATCGCCTCAATTCTGCAAAATTATCCCATCTATTTTGTACAAACAGAAGGAAAAACTGCGGTATTACTGAATTTCTATACTCCCATTCATGGTAAACAGGTAGACTCAATTACCGAATTACCAGCTTCTAGCTATGCTTGGATTTCTGCAAACCAAGCGGCGGAATTAACCACACCGCACAAAGTTATTGGTACTCTGCAAAAACACCAATTGATTCAAGTTTTTTAAGCGAGGGACTGGGTACTGGGGACTTGGTATTGAGAGAATTTTCTTCCCCCTACTCCCTACTCCCTACTCCCTACTCCCCCTATTTCTTACCTTTCTTGGTATTAAATTTGGTAGAAAATACAGTGGTAAACATCATCAACATCCCGCCGATGAGAATAGCGATCGCCAATCCGCCTGTGATTAAATCAAGTAAATTGCTGTTTTCCATAGTTAGTTAGTGGTTAAAAATCTACTCCACGTTTCAGTTCTACACCTTGATTGGCATAATGTTTGTGACAGTATACCTCAGAGTGAACGCTGGCTAAATCGAAGTAAGCTGGTTGTTGTTGACAGCGACCAGTGATAATGACTTCCGTATCGCGGGGTTTGCGGAGTAAGGCTTGGACTATGGGTTCAACCGGAAGTAATTCTAAATCAACTGTGGGATTGAGTTCATCGAGAATAATGGTTTTGTACAGTCCAGAGGCGATCGCTGTTTTGGCAATTTCCCATCCTCTTTCGGCTTCTACATAGTCCAATTCTTGGCGAGAATTGCGCCAAACAATCGCATCTCGACCACAACGTTGATGATCTACCACCTCTGGATATGATTGCTGTAAAGCGGCGATCGCTGCATCTTCTGTGTAGCCACTACCACCTTTGAGCCATTGCATAATTAACACACGGGTAGACCCAGGATGATTAATTCCCCGACCAATGGCTTTTAATGCTTTGCCTAATGCACTGGTAGACTTACCTTTACCAGCACCAGTATAAATTTCAATTCCCTCCAGAAACAGTTCTTTTGCTCTGGGGTGGTCTTGGGGTTTCATTTCTGAGTGTAAATCCGCAATATCGAGTAAATCTTGGGGTGCGGCGCGTCCGGTGGCGATGATTTCTAATTCCTGGGGTTTGGATTTTAATGTCCGTACCACCTCATCCACTGGTAGCAAACCCAAGTCTAAAACTGGGTTAATTTCATCTAAAACCACAACTGAATATAAACCAGAGGCGATCGCACCTTTAGCCACATCCCAACCCCTTGTGGCTTCTTCTCGGTCAAAGGAGGTAATTTCCTCATGACCAAAAAATTCAGCCCTCCCAGTGCGGACCTGATCAATTAAATGGGGGAAACCACGCTGTAAAGCTGCGATCGCTCCATCTTCGTCATAATCACGTTCTGGCCCTTTGAGAAACCGTAACAGTAAGACGCGACCCGAATCGCCCGGTGTATTTATTCCCAAGCCAATTGAGCGTAAAACTACGCCTAAAGCCGCTTGAGACTTACCTTTACCCACTCCATCGTAGACGTGAATTTGACCTGTGAGCCGTTCAGGACGCACTTGCGCCGTGCGAATACCGATGCCGTTCCTTGTCATCTCTTGAAAAGCTATAACGTAGCAAATTTTAATTTTACCTTGAACAAGAGGGAAGGGAGAAAAAGCAGGGGAGTGGGGAGTGGGGGAATAAAAAATTACTTTACATCGACGGCTGTTGAACAACCTTTCCTACTTGCGCTACTCCCGAAAAAATCGGTTTATACTGAGACACCAAGATCATTACCAACAACAAGGATGAGATAATTACCCCATCAGACGTATTATCTCAGTTATACTCGCTAACATTAACCTTTACTTGTGATATTTTATGCTTGGACTTGGAGATAACCTTTTTCCTAGAATCCTGCCTATCGGTGTAATTTTGTTGGAATTTTTGTTTTTACTAACTACGATTCCCATAGAAGCCTACGTTTTGAACAAACGGCTAAAATTTGATAAAAAAACTAGTACCTTTTATGCCATAGCTATCAATCTTTTTTCCAGCACTATTGGTTGGATGATCTTCTTTTTTATAGAACCAGTATTACCTGTAAATTTAAAATCAGACTTAATAAGTTACATATTTTTTCATACTTTTAGATCCGGCAATGCCCAAAGTATGCTAATTTTCGCGGGATTTTTTATTTTCTTTATCACATTCTTCATGAAATTCTTTCTTTTAAGATTTTTTATGATCTCATTACAGGAAACTTTACCCAAATTCTATTCTCAAACAGCAGAAAACAATCGATTGAAATGGCGGCGCAATAGCATTGCTAGATTGCAAGGGACAAATTTAGTTACGACTATATTAATCGCCAACTCCTTGAGTTATAGTGCTATTAGCATAATTATATTATTGAGCCGCAAATAGAATCAATTGAAATATTTACCAACCTATTGAATTAATTAGAGGTGTGCAGGATGCAAACATTATTTAAAGATGCTTTGGAGTTTTTTAAGTTTTTTGTCGGAATTTATGAGGGAATTAGAAAACTATTAGTTCCACCCAAAGCTTATTCCTGGCAGACATTTATTTATTTGAGTGCTTTTTCTTGGGTATTTTCATTTTTGGCTGTAGGTTATGTAAAAAATATCATTGCATTTTTAGGGTGGTTATTTTTAATTGCTGGTACAGCTTGGTATACGACTGATGATCCTTTAAGAGTTCCTGGGACTTTTATGCCAGTGGGAGCAGTAATAACTGGATTTTTAGTCAGTGTTTTTGCATTTGGTAATCCAGAAGATGTAATTACACCAAGAACAATTGTCCTCTGGCCAACAATCTCTGCAATAATTACAGCAATTCCAGATTTTATTGAAGGTACTGATACCAAGACTACAGCCAAACTTCCTCAACCAGAAATTCGGGCAAGAAACATAGTTTTGGTAGCTAGCTGTATGCTAATTAGTTGCTGGATTCAGTTTTACTTTGTCATGGATAATTGGTTAACACAATATCCCAGCTTACTCACAGATAATTTTGAGCGTAGTACCTTTGTTGTCAGATTAGCAGTACCGGAAATAGAAATGCAAACACAGACAAAACAAAAAGTCCAAAAAGTCCCAGAAAATGGTGTAGCTATTCTCAATGCACTGCAAACAAGAGTTGAAAAAGAATTAAATAAAGCACCTTGGTCACAAGTAGAAAGATGGTTACTAGACGCAACAAAGGAAGTAAAAAACTTGGGGAATCAAGCCATAAATCAGAAAGTAGCACAAAATGAAGAGCGAAAATTATGGCGGATTGAACCGCGCGTAGCTAATATCAAATCTGGATATACATTAGATTTGCTCAGTATCTGGGATGGTCCCAGTTCTGACCCCAAGGGGTATTATCTGCAAAAATCTTGTCGGATTGAACCCATAGCAGTATCTGGGACAATTTCTACAGTCACTCCCAGCGCCATAGAGGAGAAAAATACAGTGGCGGAAATTGAATGCGATCGCTTGAGTAAATTTATTGCGGGTGCGCCACCAGCGAGGCGATAAAAGAAAAAAATCTCACCGTAATTTCACTGATCATTGAGGAACTAAAAAACCATGAATTTCGCCAGAGTTTTTATCATTGCTAAGAATGTGTTTCAGGAAATAGTGCGCGATCGCATTTTGTATATTATCGGGTTTTATGCACTGACCCTGGCTATAGCTCTGCGCGTATTACCGGAATTTGCAGCTGCGACTGAAAATAAAATGTTTTTAGACTTTGGTCTGGCAATAATGAGTACTGTAACCTTAATTGTTGCCATTTTTATGGGTACGGGATTGGTTAACAAAGAAATCGATAAACGGACTATTTTGGTGTTAATTGCCAAACCTGTCAGCCGCAGCGAAATTATTGCCGGCAAATTCTTGGGTTTATCGGCTGTGTTGGCTGTACTTGTCGCCACGATGACAGTCATTTATTTGGGATTTTTGCAGCTTGGTAATATTCCCCACGCAGTAATCAGCATTGTAATTGCATCAGGTTTTTTAATTTTGCAGTTATCTTTAATCAGTGCTGTGGCGATTACCTTCGGTGTATTTACCAGTTCTCTGTTAGCCGTTACCTTAACATTTGCAGTTTACTTAATGGGGAACATTACTCCAGATTTAGTCAATTTGGGTCGTCTCAGCAATAACCCTGTGATTGAACGCATCACTAAAGGCTTGTACCTGATTTTGCCAGATTTGACTCGATTAGATTTAAAAAATGATGCTGTTTATGGCTTACTAGCATTACCGGATGCAACTGCAATGATGACCACTGTAGCCTATGCCATATTTTATAGTGTCATGCTGTTAGCGATCGCCAATTTCGTCTTCTCCCGACGTGAGTTTTAATTAACTAGTCATTGGTCATTTGTCATTTGTCATGGCTTGGCGAAGCCGTTCAATCCATAATAACCATGTCAGGAGCGCGAATTGTGCCATCAGGCATAACAGTATCGAGCAATTTAGCATAACTGATTTTTGTTTCCCAAAGATTAGCCCCAGCCAAGTTAGCCTTGGTTAAGTTTGTCGATGTAAGGTCAGCATTAGTAAAATTGACCTTAGTTAAATTAGCTTCTACTAATGTGGCTCCACACAGCTTTGCTCTGGCGAGATTTGCTCGATATAAGTTAGCACAAATCAATGATGCTTCAATTAATGTAGCGGCGCTCAGGTCGGCTTCAGTTAAATCTGCATCACATAAAGAAGCTCCCCAAAGGTTAGTATGACTGCATTGTGTGCGCCGCAAGCAAGAACCACACAAATTTGCATAGCTTAAATCAGCCTGATATAAATTAGCTGAGAACAAATCAGCCTGATATAAATTAGCTTCACGCAAAGTAGCTTGGATTAAATTTGCTCCATTTAGTTTCGTATCCGTCAGGTTACAACCAGACAAATTCGCCCCACGTAAGTCTGCTCTCATCAAGTTAAAACCGCTTAAATCAAGGGTTCTCAAGTCAATTGCGCTGAAGTCACATCCACTGAAATCCCGACGCTGACAAAATTTATCTTTGATTTGGCTTAATATTAATTCCTGTTTTTCAGCATAATTTTTCATGGTATTTACCTCAAATGTCAATATTCACAAAGGTTAGTTTTCTGAGTTTTCAGCCAGGAAGGATTCAGAAATTGATAACTAAGTTTATGATAGTTACTGTATATCGAGAGTACACCTCAAAGACCAATCATCTCGATCAAAATCCCCTAATAAGTTGGCAAAAAAATTGCTGATCAGCCCAAAATACTCTGATTAACTTCTTTGGCGAACAAAAAATGATCCCACAAGTCAGGAAAAATTGATAATCTAAAAAATATCATGGTCAAAAATTAAGATATGTTTGACTGTGCAGGTTTAATCACATACTAAAATAGTGTCATCCACAATATTGATTATGACTAATGAATATTTTCACATCAAGAAAAATTCTAGAAAAACACCTATCCTGGGGAGGATTTATTTACTTGGACAGATAAATTACAAAATAACCCATATTTCTCTGGGCAAAATGTGTAAAAATTAAGCTAAAAATCTGATAATGAAAACTTTATCCAGGGATTAATACCTAATTTCTCTGCAAAACAGTTCCTCTGAGTTCATCTATAGTAAACAAGATGCAAGATCAAAAAAAGATTGATGATCACTTGGCTGACCAGCAGTTAGAGGATGGACGACATCGCCATCCAAAAATTGCTACTGTGTCTGAAGGGATGATACTTCAGTTGGCTGATGGCACTATACCAGCTTGTAATACTATGGCTGAAATAATTCTGGGACTCACAGTGGAGGAAATACATGAATGGAATTTACCGGAATCCTCCTGGAGATTTGTTCACCAAAACGGAACGCCTTTGACTGCGGTAACTCATCCTGGAATGGTGGCGCTGCGGACAGGTAAACCCTGCTTGAATTTTGTTGTTGGTTTATCTAAACCGAACACAGATTTAAAGTGGTTGTTGATGAACTCCCAGCCTTTATTTCTGGCTAACGAAACTTCTCCCTATGCAGTTTTATATACATTTTCTAATATTACTCAGGAACAAGCACAGCGAATTGAGGACAATTCTGGGGACAGAAATATAATTAACCAAGATATCACCCAGAACCCAAAAATCAAGATATCTCCAGAAACTGCTGATGCTGAAGTTGTGAGACGATTGGCAGAAAATGAACCTCATTTAAAAAAATTGCTTGACTCTAATATTAATGGCATTGTTTTGGCCAATTTTGAAAAAAATATAGAAGCTAATGATATTTTTCTCGAATCAGCTTTATGTGATCAATCGGGTAAGTTGATTTCTGTGCAGGAATACACCAGACAAATCAACGGTTTAATGGAGGCTGCATTGGCAATAAATTCAGCACTTTCCATTGAAGAAGTCATCCGCATAATGACTGAACAAGCCAGGGAGATTATTGGCGCACACCAAGCTTTCACCACCATGACCATTGATGAAGACTCTACCAATTTGATGAGTTGGGCTTCACTTTCAGATAAGTATGCAGCATGGCGAGATCAACATCAACAACGGCAATGCTTAGGCATTTATAACAATCTGCACCTGATCAATCGTTCTGTGCGGATGACTCAAGCTGAACTCGAAGCCCATCCCCAATGGCAGCAATTTACTCAGCAAATAGACAAACATCCACCGATGCGTGGGTGCTTGGCTGCGCCTTTAATTGGGCGAAATGGTCAAAATATAGGGCTAATTCAACTATCTGATCAATATGAAGACGAATTTACCAAAGAAGACGAAGCAATTATTGTGCAGTTAGCGCAAATGGCATCAGTAGCCATTGAAAACACTCGATTATATAAAGCCGAACAGCAAGCCCGCGCCCAAGCCGAAAAAGCCAACTGCATCAAAGATGAGTTTTTGGCTGTGCTTTCCCACGAATTACGCTCCCCCTTAAATCCAATTTTGGGTTGGTCTAAACTCCTCCAAAGTCGCAAATTTGATGCCACAAAAACAGCTTCAGCCTTAGCCACAATTGAACGCAATGCCAAATTACAAGCCCAACTTATTGAAGATTTACTAGATGTCTCGCAGATTCTTCAGGGAAAACTGATTTTAAATGTTGATCAAGTAAATCTGGGATTGACAATTTCGGCAGCAATGCAAACAGTACATTTAGCAGCAGAAGCTAAATCTATCAATTTGAAATTTTTGTCAAATACTGATTCTACAGCTTTGGTCATGGGGGACTTCAACCGCTTACAGCAAGTTTTCTGGAATCTGCTTTCCAACGCTGTAAAATTTACTCCCCCAGGTGGGCGTGTCCAAATTTGCCTAGAAAGAATTGATTCTCATATTCAGATTCAAGTCATGGATACAGGTAAAGGTATTGACCCTCACTTTTTAGCTCATGTATTTGATTACTTCCGCCAAGCAGATAGCGCCACCACGAGAAAATTTGGCGGTTTGGGTCTAGGACTAGCAATTGTGCGACAATTAGTAGAACTCCACGGTGGGAGAGTTTTTGCAGACAGCGCTGGAGAAGGACAAGGGGCGACCTTTACAGTACAATTACCAGCTTTGCAAACACAATTAATCACATTAAACAGCCACAGTGAGGCAGAAATGGACTCTAACTTGGGCAATCTTCAGGGCATTAAAATTCTAGTTGTAGATGACGACCTGGATTCACGAGACTTTATTTGCTTTGTCCTCGAAGAAGAAGGCGCAGAAGTCATATCAGTATCATCAGCCATAGAAGCACTCAAAACTCTGCCAGAATCAAAGGCAGATGTGCTATTGAGCGATATTGGAATGCCGGAAATGGATGGTTATATGCTGATGCGTCAAGTCAGAACCTGGACATCAGAACAAGGGGGAAAGACACCTGCGATCGCTCTTACCGCCTATGCGGGAGAATATAATCAGCAACAGGCAATGTCAGCCGGTTTTCAAATGCACGTCACTAAACCCGCCGAACCTTCTCAATTAGTAGCCGCCGTGGCTAGACTGGCTGGGAAACAAGTCATTAGTCATTAGTCATTGGTCATTCCAGTCGTAAAACTGAGGTAGAACAAATAAGCGATGGGCCAAATGATCAAGATACTCAGTAAAATCAGTGCGGGGGAAAGAAAAGTCCAAGGGGCAAATGTATCATTATCTAACCAGGACTTAGTATATGTTTTTGGCATTTATCATTTTTTTTCTTTGCTATGACTCTCCGCCCTGATTCTACCGTTAGCCTGGTTGCTCCCAGTATGAGCATTTGCCCATCTTACCAAAGCACTCCTTTAAAACTGGGGATTATGGCTTCTGGTAGTGGCAGTAATTTTGAAGCAGTTGCCCAAGCGATCGCAGATGAGCAATTAAATGCTCAAATTCAAGTTTTAATTTATAATAACCCCTTAGCCAAAGCTCCCATCCGGGCGGCTAATCGGGGTGTGGAAGCTGTATTATTAAATCACCGCGACTATACCAGCCGGGAAGCATTTGACGGGCAAATTGTCAAGACTTTGCAGCAGTATGATGTTGATTGGGTAATTATGGCTGGTTGGATGCGTCTGGTGACACCAGTGTTAATTGATGCCTTTACAGATAAGATCATTAATATTCATCCCAGTTTGTTACCTAGTTTTAAAGGTATTAATGCTGTAGAACAGGCTTTAGCATCTGGAGTCAAAATTACTGGCTGTACAGTCCATTTAGTGTGTTTGGAAGTAGACAGCGGCCCGATATTAATCCAAGCAGCTGTGCCGATTTTACCAAAGGACACATCCCAAACACTTCATGCCAGGATTCAAATTCAGGAACATCGAATTTTACCACAGGCGATCGCACTGGCTGCGGCACGGGAAATTAGTCAACAGTGAACTGACTAAAATCACAGCCAAGCACTTTGCAAACATCCCCTAAACTCATAAACCAGCATGATTCAAATGATAGATCACGATAGACTCTTTAAAGAATTAATTCAAACATTCTTTTGGGAATTTATAGAACTATTTTTACCAGAAGTTTTAGAGTACATTACACAAGATAGCCTCAACTTTCTAACAGAAGAAATATTTACCGATGTCACCACAGGAGACAAAAGAAAAGTAGACTTATTAGCACAGGTGAAATGGAGCGGAGAAGACAGTTATTTTCTGATCCACATAGAAAATCAAGCATATAATCAAAAAGAATTTGAACGGCGTATGTTTCATTACTTCGCCCGTTTAGATTCTAAATTTTTAATGCCTATTTTCCCTATAGTTATATTCTCATACGACGAACCCAAAAGACCAGAAAAAAGCCAATATGTAGTTAACTTTCCTCATCGCAAGATTTTAGAATTTAACTATGTTGCCATTCAACTAAATAATCTCAACTGGCGAAGTTTTTTAAACAAACCAAATCCCGTAGCCGCCGCCTTAATGGCAAAAATGAACTTTCAACCAGAAGAGAGAATTAGAGTTAAGCTAGAATGCTTAAGGATGTTAGTTACGCTGCAATTAAACCCTGCTAAAATAGAATTAATTTCTGGTTTTATTGACACTTATCTCAAATTAAACACAACTGAAGAGCAAGAATTAAACACTGAACTACACCAAGCTAATTTAATTGAAGAGGAAAAAATCATGGAAATAGTGACTAGTTGGATGGAAAAGGGCATTGAACAAGGAGAACAAAAAATTGTGAAAAGACAACTAAAGCGGCGATTTAATAATATTACCCCTGCGATAGAAAGCCGAATTAATGAATTATCTTCACAAGAAATCGAAAGTCTAGCAGACGCAATTTTTGATTTGGAAACTTTGGAGGACTTAATCAAGTGGTTAGACCAACAAAGGTAGTGAGGTAGTAGTGAAGACTTGACTCTTATCAATGTTTTGAGAAAAATATCAACGGGGGTTTGAATCCCCGTAAACAAAAGTTTAAGCTGTTTTCATTTGGCGGAACTTCCACAAAAAGCCAGAAATCCAATTTGTGATCATGTGGGCAATAATTGGTACTAATAAGTTACCAGTTAATAAGGCACTAAACCCCAACATTAACCCAATAATAGTTGCCCAAATCACATACGGCCATTGTTGGGGGCCACTGAGATGCAAAATACCAAAAGCCAGACTAGATACAATCACAGCTATATTATCTAAGCCTAAAGCTGGCAGCATCACACCTCGAAATAAAAGTTCTTCACTTAACGCCGGGAGTAAGCCCAGCCAAATCAAATCGGGTAAGGCTAAAGGCTTGAGTACTATATCCAGATAATAGTCTGCGCTTTGACGATAGGCAGGGTAAAGGCGATAAGCTAAACCACTTAAGAGGATGATGATGAACCCTAGCCCTAACCCTAAAAGTACGTCTGTTGCTGACCAGTACCATCTTAATAAATAAAAATTGCCATAGTTTAACCATACCCTAGCGACTATCCACAACAGGATTGCAGTCACTCCCATAGCTACTAATACTTGGGTACGTGTCAAGTTGGGAATTTCTGGTTCTTGATTTTGTTGTTCAACCACGAGTTTTTGGGGAATGGGGGAATGGGGAAACTATATGATAACTGGCTTTAATGAGGATATTTTAGGACTGAGGGCGGCGGGATTTATGCCTGCTTTATGGGCTACTAATACACCTACGGCTTCTAAATATGAGTTTACCTGTATGGCTGTGATTCCTAAAGCTGGGGCGGAAACCTGAATGAGAGTTTTATTTTCTGCCACAGTGATAATTTGGCATTGCCTTTGGTTTAAACTGATTAAGGCACTGCTACCACAAGCATTTGCAGGTGCGATCGCACAATCCACTTGATCTGCCCAAATATCATCTGCTAAAGATGTCATTGAGTCTTTTTCTATAATAAATTGTGGGGCGCGACTTAAGCCCACAAGCACACATGGTAAAAAAGTATAACCTAATTCTTCCGCAGCCGAACGAGGCGATAAATTCGGTTCTGGGGGGGCGCTGGCTAAGGCGGGAGCATGGGCGCAAGGAATTTTGAAGGTGCGGACGATTAAATGGCTAATTACGGCTTCTGCACCCGCTAAAGGGTCTACGCCTTGACCTTGACGATAGTTTTGTACTGCTGCTTCATCCATATCATCGGGGAAACGGGCGACAACTGCGATCGCATCCGCTCCGGCTTTGTTAATTAATATTTCCGCCGCCCTGAGTAAACTGTCAGGGTTGCCAATTGTTCCCCAACTTGCCCCTGATGCTGAGGTGCGTAATTCTACGTTTAATGGTGCATCAGTCACTACATAATCTGTGAGAGTTAAACCAAGGGTGGCTCTGGCTGCGTCGGCTGCTTGGAGGTGTCGCAGTTGTAATTCTGGTTCAATAGCTTGGTCTAAAAGCAAACCTATTTTATTATTGCGAACCGGGCGCAAACCCCAGCATCCAGAGGCAAATTTGTCAAGTCCGTAACCTTCCACATAAAGAGTATTGGGGAGGTTCCAATACAAACTTGCACCATTGAGGACATTGGGGTGAGTGATTAGGCGATCGCACACCTGTGATATAACCTTAGCTACAGGCAAAGCATCACCAGCATAACCGCCAATCGCTGCCCCCACCCCAGTAGGTATAATTAAAATCGCTGTATAAGGACGTTGCATAAATTCCTGAGACATCTGGTGAAAATAAAATATGCGTTATTTGGAACGTCTCTACATTTTTTGTCGGAGATGTCTCTGGTAAAAATATGATTAATCGTGTCTCTACTCAGCACTTGTAGTCACAACAGCTTCAACACCAACCTTTTGCTGTGCTTCATCCACAGAAGTAATTGCCCAACGCAGAGGTTCACCCTGCTTTTGCAACTCAGCTTCAATTGCTTTTTCCAACTCAGTTGGAGTAGCTTGCAAATCAACTTCTGCGGTAATAAAATGAGTTGTCATAGCGGTAAGTCCGTTATATTTCCAGTTCCTAGAATAACTTAATATAGCAGTTATAAATCACTCCTCAAAACTTCCCACTCTTTCCTTGGCAACTTCGCCTAAAGGGAGACGCTAACGCAAAGGCGACTTGGCGGTTCGTTCATCTTTCTAATCAGTTACCAGTCATCAAATAACTGATAACTGATAACTGATTATTAGCCTTTACCAAATTGCAATTGATAAACTACATCTTCCTTTTCCGTCTCAATTTTCAAATCAGAACGGGGATAAGAAACACACAGCAAAGCATAACCTTGTTTTTGGAGTTCAGAACTAACGCCCATACAATCACTTTGGTCTACGGTTCCCTCAGTAATTAGACCAGCGCAAGTTGTACAAACTCCTGCATTACAAGAATTGGGAAAACCTAGACCAGCAGTTTCAGCCACTGATAAGATAGTTTCATCTTCAGGAACTTGTAAAGTATAAATTTGGCCTTGGTGGTTAATTTCAACGGTGTAAGTGTTGGACATATATAAAAAAAGGTGATGCAACGGACAAATTAATTATTTTATCTGATAAATAGACTCACCAGACAACCAAATTAAATGAACAAAATAAAAACGGGTTTGCTCGTAGCCTATCAAAGTTCAAATATATTTGATGGAGAAAGACTATACTGAAAGTATAGAGTAAAATTGCCAAAAATTCATTATCAGTAAGACTTTCAGCAATAAGACTAAGGTAAACTCTTATAGCCAAGATTTGCCGAAAAATATTTCATAATTAAAGGGAGAACATCCCAATGGAGAAGACAAAAATGCTAGAACAATACCGTCATCACGTTGCGGAACGCGCCCAACTCGGTATTCCCCCTTTACCATTGGATGCGAAGCAAACCTCAGAACTGTGCGAATTGCTGAGAAATCCACCAGAGGGTGAAGAAGATACATTATTACATTTATTGTGCGATCGCGTGCCGCCCGGAGTAGATGAAGCAGCTTATGTCAAAGCCGGATTTCTCACAGCCATTGCCAAAAGCGAAATTACCAGTCCTTTAGTTTCTCCCATAGCAGCAGTAGAATTACTGGGAACCATGGTAGGCGGCTACAACGTGCAATCTCTCATTGATTTGCTGCAAGTTTCCAGTGGGGAATCAAAAGACGGAGAAACACCTTTAGTCATGAAGGGTGAAGGTAGAGAACCCATCGCCGCCTACGCCGCCGGCTCCCTCAGTAAAATTCTTTTGGTGTATGATGCTTTTCATGATGTCTTAGAATTATCCAAAACAAATCCTTTCGCCAAGCGAGTAGTTGACTCTTGGGCGAATGCGGAATGGTTTACTATTCGCCCCACAGTACCAGAAGCCATTACTGTCACAGTGTTTAAAGTTCCTGGGGAAACCAACACCGATGACTTATCCCCAGCTACCCACGCCACCACCCGCCCGGATATTCCCTTACACGCCTTAGCCATGCTAGAGTCACGGCAACCGGGAAGTTTAGAAACCATTGCCGAATTAAAGCAAAAAGGACATCCACTAGCTTACGTTGGCGATGTTGTCGGTACTGGTTCCTCGCGCAAGTCTGCCATTAACTCAGTATTGTGGCATTTAGGAAATGATATTCCTTATGTACCAAACAAACGGGCTGGGGGTTATATTTTAGGTAGTGCGATCGCGCCAATTTTCTTTAACACTGCCGAAGATGCCGGTGCTTTGCCCATAGAATGCGATGTCAGCAACTTAGAAACCGGTATGGTAATTACCATACATCCCTACAAAGGCGAAATCACCAACGAAACCGGCGAAGTCATTTCCACCTTCACCCTCAAACCCGAAACCATCTTTGATGAAGTCCGCGCCGGTGGACGCATTCCCCTATTAATTGGACGTACCCTCACCGACAAAACCCGCGAAGCATTGGGTTTAGAAGCCAGCACCTTATTTATTCGTCCTCAACAACCCAACGATACAGGCAAAGGTTACACCCTCGCCCAGAAAATGGTCGGTAAAGCTTGCGGTTTAGCCGGTGTTCGTCCGGGGACATCTTGCGAACCCCTAATGACCACCGTTGGTTCTCAGGATACCACAGGCCCCATGACCCGCGACGAATTAAAAGAACTCGCCTGTCTTGGTTTCAGTGCAGACTTAGTAATGCAGAGTTTCTGTCACACAGCCGCATATCCCAAACCGATAGACATTAAAACTCACCAAGAACTACCAGATTTCTTTGCCCAACGCGCAGGTGTCGCCTTACGTCCCGGCGATGGAATTATTCACTCTTGGTTAAACCGGATGCTGTTACCCGACACCGTGGGAACAGGTGGCGACTCCCATACCCGCTTCCCCTTGGGTATATCCTTCCCCGCAGGTTCTGGGTTAGTAGCCTTTGCAGGTGCATTGGGTGTCATGCCCTTAGATATGCCAGAATCAGTATTAGTGCGCTTCAAAGGAGAATTGCAACCCGGTATCACCTTACGAGATATTGTCAACGCCATTCCTTACATCGCCATTCAAAGAGGTTTGCTGACACTAGATAAGCAGAATAAGAAAAATATCTACTCAGGGCGAATTCTGGAATTGGAAGGCTTGCCAGATTTGAAAGTAGAACAAGCCTTTGAACTCACCGATGCTTCCGCAGAACGTTCTTGTGCAGGTTGTACAATTAAACTGAGTGTCGAGACAGTTTCTGAATATCTGCGTTCCAATGTCACCTTGTTAAAGAACATGGTAGCTAGGGGTTACACAGATGCACGCACCATTATACGCCGTGTCGCGAAAATGGAAGAATGGTTAGCCAACCCCACCTTAATGTCAGCTGATGCAGATGCGGAGTATGCAGAAATCATCGAAATTGATTTAAACGAAATCACAGAACCAATTGTAGCTGCACCCAATGACCCTGATAATGTCAAATTATTATCAGAAGTTGCTAATGACCCAGTACAAGAAGTATTTGTAGGTTCTTGTATGACCAATATCGGTCATTATCGAGCAACAGGTAAAGTATTAGAAGGTGCAGGTGCAGTTAAAGCCCGGTTGTGGATTTGTCCACCGACGCGCATGGATGAATATCAATTAAAACAAGAAGGTGTGTATAGCATCTTTGAAGCTGCAAATGCGCGCACAGAAATGCCTGGATGTAGTTTGTGCATGGGTAATCAGGCGCGAGTTAAAGATGGTACAACTGTGTTTTCTACCTCAACGCGTAACTTCAACAATCGCATGGGTAAAGATGCGCGAGTTTACCTTGGTTCGGCAGAATTAGCAGCAGTTTGTGCGGTGCTGGGACGCATTCCCACAGTGCAGGAATACTTGGATATTGTGGCAGAAAAGATTCATCCTTTTGCTGATGATTTGTATCGGTATTTGAACTTTGATCAAATCACAGGTTTTGAGGATGAAGGTAGGGTGATTAGTCAGGAGGAACAGGCAGCTTTGGTATAATTTAGGTTAGGGTGGGTCTGGATAGACTCACCTTTGAATGTTATTAATAATTTATTACTAGGGTAAACAATGCCAGCAAAGGATTTATACCATGATGCAGTCAAAAATGCTTTAATTAAAGATGGTTGGACAATTACTTTTGATCCATATCCGATTAAATATGAAGAAGTTAAATTATTTGCTGATTTAGCTGGTGAAAAAATAATTTCTGCAACAAGAGAAGGAGGAAAAATAGTTATTGAAATTAAAAGTTTTCTGAGTCGTTCTCCCATGCGGGAATTTGAAACAGCATTAGGACAATATCTAATTTATCAAACATTTCTTTCTCTGACTCATCCTGAATATAAAGTTTATTTAGCAATTGGTGAAAAGATTTATGAGAAGTTTTTTGACCAAATAGCAATTGAATTAATTCTGCAAAAATATCAAGTTTCACTGTTAGTTATTGATATTAATAAAGAGGAGATTATCAAATGGACAAGCTAAATAATTATCAAAATATAATCAAACAAATCCTCACCGAATATGAAAGAATCTCAGCACAAGTACCTGACCCTGATATAGATGAGGTGTTAATGTTTGATGATCAAAGAAGTCAATATCTTTGGTTTAATATTGGTTGGAAAAATAATAAACGAGTGAAGGCAATTTCTGTTTATGTTCGCATTAAAAACAATAAAATTTACATTGAGGAAGATTGGACTGAGGAAGGAATTGCAACGGAGTTATTAAGGGAAGGTGTACCAAAAGAAGATATTGTTTTAGCTTTTCATGATCCTGAAACTCGTAAATTGACTGAGTTTGCTGTGGCTTAATTCTGATATAAAGGAGATAGTTATATATAATCAATAGAAAAACAAAATAGTTAAACTTCAACTGTGGGAGTTATCTATTTTAAAGGGTCAAGTACCGCAGTAAAGCTTATGAATAAAAGGAAGTAAAAAAATGATTGAATTACATCCTGAATTTTTAACAAAAAATGGTGAAAAACAATTTGCGATTTTACCTTATGAGGAGTTTTTGAAGATTAAAGAATTGTTGGAATATTTGGAAGATTTACGAGATATAAGAGATACTAAGGAAGAAGAAAAAGGTAGTGTTACAGTTACTTTAGCTGATGTTAAAAAGTTGTTATTATCTTGATACTAGAAAATAATGGCTGTTGTATTTGTTATGATAATAGGACTTATGCAAGTTTTATACCAAAAATATTCCCACACTTGAAGATATTTTGGGTATGCGGGCTTTGAGTAAGTGGATAATTTCTTGGGCAGGGCATTGCCCACATGATAATATGAATTAAATGGGTAAATAAAATATAGTTAGTTATAAAGGTAGGTTAACCATGAAAAAGGTAGAGTTTATTATCCCTATTAATACCATCAGTGAAAACACTCAAAAAGTGGCTGAAAACCAAGCTAGAGAAGCTTATATAATGACCTTAGTAAAATTTGGCGAAATTAGCACTGGTCGAGCTAGTAAATTATTAGGAATATCTCGGTTAGAAGTCATCGAATTAATGCCAAAGTATGATATATCGCCTTTTGATGACAGTATGAGTTTAGAGGAATTTCAAGAAGAGGTAAAGCAAGCACAATCAAAATTATCAACTAACAATTTATGATTGTTGTTTCCGATACAACACCTTTAAGTGAACTGTCTAAAATTGGTCAATTAGACTTGCTTTATGCTGTTTTTGGTAGAGTCATCATTCCCCAAGAAGTTTATCAGGAACTAACTACAGGTAATCATCCAGCCGTTTCCGCAGTCAAAGCAGCAAAGTGGATAGAGGTGTATTCAGTTAGTGATTCTCTACTCATTAAACAATTAGAATTAGAAACAGATTTAGACCTGGGGGAATGTGCAGCGATTATTTTAGCTGAAGAATTAAATGCAGATCAACTTTTAATTGATGAAAAGTCTGGGAGAAAAGTTGCAATTGCTAGGGGTTTACCCATTATTGGTTTAGTTGGGACTATTATTTTGGCAAAAGACAAAGGATTGATCGATAATATTAAAGATATTTTAGATAATTTAATACTTCAAGGAACAAGGATTAGTCCAAAATTATACAATTATGCTTTAATTACAGCAGAAGAAATTTAATTATCAGTATCAGTAGAGAATAAAGAGGATAGCAATTTTTTGTTTCATTTTATGAAAACATAAACATGAAAACTATCCTCTCATCAATTATTAGCCTGAAAGTGAAAGATGGTTAAATTAATTTCCAAAGATGGAAGTTATTATGTGACATTGGTTGAGGATGCATATAAACTTTTTCACCATTTGCACCACCAGAATCTAAAGCTCTACCAGTTGCTTTACTGATAATCATATAAGAATCCCCTACCTTTTGCAAGTTCCAAAGATGGAAGTTATTATGTGGCATTGGTTGAGGATGCATATAAGCTTCAGCACCATTTGCACCCCCAGAATCTAAAGCTCTACCTGTAGCTTTGCTGATAATCATATAAGAATCTCCTACTTTTTGGAAGTCCCAAAGATGGAAATCATTATTGGGGGAGAGGTCAAGCGATCGCCTTAACCACCCTTTAATCTTGCCCATGTATAATGCCAAAAGCCTGTAATTTTCCGGGTAATTATGGCGAAAACCAAACGGCTAACGTTTATAATTTTGTTTGTGCTATGCCTTACCCTGGTAAACGTGCGTTCATTTGGGCAAAAAACTATGATATCAGCACCGCATCTGCTGACTGACCCATTTTTGCAACTACCAACTGCTAACTCTGTGCAAGTAGTTTGGTTTACAGAGTTTTCTGGTAATAAACACGTAGTTACCTACGGGGAAAATCTGGATAAATTAAGCTTGGCTAGAACAACTAAACTCAGCCGCACAAGAGAGGACCAGCAATCAAAAGTAGCAAATAAAACCATACATCAACCTGTAAAACGTGAGATTTGGCGACACGAAGCCGAAGTGACTGGGTTAACGCCTGGTGTGCGTGTTCCCTATCGTGTCATGAGTATGCGCGAAGATGGCGCAAGTGTCAGTAGCAATGTTTTTACCCTCGCACCGACTCCAAAACCAGGACAAGCACTAAAAATTCTCCTGACTTCAGACCATCAACTAAAACCAATGACAGCCGCAAATCTGCAAAAGGTTGTGGAAACAGTGGGACAAGTTGATGGGGTGTGGGTCGCTGGTGATTTAATTAATGTGAGCGATCGCGCCTCGGAATGGTTTGATGATAGTCGGGGTGGTGCATTATTTCCGGCTTTACAAGGTCGTGCTAACTATGAAATTGCACACAATGGCGTGAAAACAACCTATACAGGTGGTGAAATTATTCAACACGCCCCCATGTTTACAGCCATTGGTAATCATGAAGTCATGGGACGATTTGGGAGAACAAACAGTTTAAACGATGAATTTGATGATGCGATTCCCCGTGACGTTGCTCAAAAGTTATATAGTGGGAAATCTTTAATAGATAATTCTTTTAATACACATACATACGAAGAAATTTTCAGCTTACCTCAAAGTAAAACAGGTGGTAAAAAGTATTATGCAGTTAGTTTTGGTGATGTGCGTCTGGTGGTACTCTACGCCGCTTGTATGTGGCGGACTCCGAAATTAGATACAGCAAATAGAAGTAGATATACAGAAGCAGCCCAGGATTTAGAACATCCAGAAAATTGGGGTTATGGACAGTTAATTTTTGAACCAATTGCTAAAGGTAGTCAGCAATATAATTGGTTAGAAGCAGAACTGAAAAGTGTAGAATTTCAACAAGCTAAATACAAAGTTGTGATGTTCCATCATCCCCCCCATACATTGGGTGATAACATCGTCCCTGCTTATACAAATCCAGTGCAGATAATAGAACGTGATCCAAACGGTAAAATCAGCGCAGTTCGTTACGAGTACCCCAAAAACGCAGATTACATCAACCGTGATGTTGTCCCCTTACTAGAAGCGGCTGAGGTACAATTCCTATTATATGGACATTCCCATTTATGGAACCGCTTTGTTAGTCCTAATGCAATGCACTTTCTTGAAACATCGAATGTGGGTAACTCCTATGGTGCGGCTTGGGGAAACAAAAAACGAGAAATACCAATGGGATATCAAGAAGATTATACTGCACTGGGTGATCCTTACGGATTAGAACCAGTTATCCCGACAATTGCACCTTTGTTAGGGGAAGATAGTCAGCCGATTCCTTATATAGCGAGTAATGATATCACTGTTTTTAGTATATTTGACACAAATACAGGTATCGTAAGTAGCTATCGTTTTGATACTCGTAAACCCAATTCAGATGTAGTAAAATTTGATGAATTTAAATTGAAATAACCCAGCATCCACGCACCAGGCACAGAGAGTAAAAATTGGGGAGATGGATTTTTTGACTTTCATACCCCGATTCGGCAACGCCAGAAAGTGAAATGACCTGTATTCAGTGTACGTCAAAAAAACGTCACTAACAATGTTAGGACAGGTCAAAAGCAGCAGTTGAAATGTTCTATTTGTGGTAAATTTTTAGATTGCAGATATTAAGGAATACACAAAAACAAGCTTCTACATTTAGCTATAGAAGCTTGTTTTCTCTACTCAACCTTAACTTCAATTTCCTCACGCTCTGAAAAATCTAATTCATCAATTCTTAAACCTACATCTTTATTTACACCTGCTTTTGCACGAGCTTCTAGTATTTCTTGATAATATTCTTCAGGTGTTAAACCATAATCCCTTTTAACGTAGGCAATTTTCTCTTGGATGCAGTCCTCAATCATGGATTTGACATCAACAAGATAGTAATCTTCATTGAATGATTTAATATGTAGTTTATGAGTTATTGAAGGAATTGCAAGTTTTTTTAGACCTCTTGCTTCTTTTAATACCCGCGTCGCCACTAAGTTGTCATTAACATCAAAACAACTAAAAATTGTTTTGCCTTTTGTATTTCTTTTTAAAGCAGGTTTGAATCCTATAAAAATATCAACCGATGGGAACACACGGGTTAAAAACAAAAAATTATCCATTGTCATTTACTGCTGGTTTGTTTCATTATCTAATATGTTAACGCCAAATATTCTTCATTGATTCCCTGACCCTTGCCCAAAATCCGCAACTTGCGACCATAAGAATCAAAATCCCCCACATCTAACTGACAGATTTCCTGGCGGCGCAAAGCTAAACCCCACAGCACCATAAAAATTGCATATTTGCGCCTAAAATTAAAGTCTACCTATCAAATTGCTGAAGTAACTTGGCTATGGTCTTGCTATCAACACCCCGCGTATCCCGATCAGCCTTAACCTTCTCCCCCAAAACATCTTCCCAGGAATAGTTAGTTACACACCCCCAACTTCCGCCCCATCTTCGCCAACGACTTAATCGCCGCCAACCATCGAAACTAGTCTGGAAATCGCTAAGACCAAATCCTTTGCCATAAAGATGGATAATGGGAATTAAAATTCTCAAACTGAGGAAGTTAATAAAAGTAATTAAGGCGGTAATCCAGAAATTTCGATTCATCAGCGATTTATACCACCAGGTTTTTAGTTAGCGATTTGTCAACTCTAGTAATACTACCCACTCTCCGTTTTTTTGGCTACTCCTAATGAAACTTCGACTGACGAAACTTTCACAAAAGCAAAAACAGCGTCTAATTCCACAGATTCACATCAAGATCCAAAATGGACTGTTCGAGATTATGGGTATGGGTGCATGGTATTCCTACTGGCGTGATCCCTACCATTTGCTGCTGACAATTCCTTGGCTTGGCTTCGTCATCCTCGTTTTTAGTTTTTATATAACTATTAATGCCTTATTTGCTCTAGCTTATTGGGTAGGGGGAGATTGTATTGCTAATGCTCAACCAGGCTCGTTTTTAGATGTCTTTTTCTTCAGCGTGCAAACCCTAGCATCCATCGGCTACGGTGCAATGTATCCTCAAACAACTTACGCCAATATTATTGTCACGATTGAAGCGATGGTTGGACTGATGGGAATTGCTGTGATGACGGGACTAGCATTTGCCAGGTTCTCTAAAGCTACTGCTCGTGTGATATTTAGCCGAGTTGTGGTGATCATACCTCATGAGGGAGTGCCTACTCTGATATTTCGTACCGCTAACCAGCGCCGGAACATGATTTTGGAGGCACAGATGAAGGTTTATTTAATGCGTGATGAAGTGACCGCAGAAGGGGAATTTATGCGTCGGATTTACGACCTCAAACTGCTGAGAAACCAAACGCCTAGCTTCTCTTTAACCTGGTCTATAATGCATGTGATTGATGCGTCTAGTCCTCTGTATGGAATGACTCCAGAATCATTAACCCAGACAAATGCTTTGGTGATGGTCTCAGTAAATGGTATTGATGAAACAGTTGCACAGGTCGTTCATGCCCGTCATACTTATGGTGCTAATGAAATTTGCTGGAATCATCGCTTTGTCGATATCATTCATCATACAGCCGATGGGCATCGCTACATCGACTATAAGCGTTTTCATGATGTCCAACCTTATCAGTGATGAGATGAATACGCGTATCCCTTTTCATCAGCACATAACGCAAACATATTCACCTAGGCGTTAAAACTTTGTTTGGGTATAGCTGTGATCAACCAGAGCTTTTGCTCCGCTTCTGGTGTGTTTGTTGTGACCCAAACTAAATTTATAGTTGCGACAAAAAAATATAGTAACCAGAGCAGGTTGTGATACGCTATCTGCGAGAGAACAGAAAAAGGTACTAAAAATGACTAAACTGCGGGTGGGACTGCTGTTTGGGGGTCGTTCCGGGGAACATGAAGTTTCAATTAGTTCAGCACGAGCGATCGCTAAAGCCTTAAGTGCAGAGGAAAATGCTAGTAAGTACGAAATATTGGCTTTTTACATCCAGAAAGATGGATGCTGGTTAGCCCCAGAAGAAGCCCAACAAGTTCTAGACTCTGGTATTCCCCACTTACAAGACAAAAACCTCAACCCGTGGAAATTGCCTGATCAAGTCACAAACGTGGATGTATGGTTTCCCATTCTGCACGGCCCCAACGGTGAAGACGGTACGATTCAGGGATTACTTACATTAATGCAAATCCCCTTTGTCGGTTCTGGGGTCTTAGGTTCAGCTTTGGGTATGGATAAGATTGCCATGAAAATGGCCTTTGAGCAAGCCGGATTACCCCAGGTGAAATACAAAGCTTTAACCAGAGCGCAAGTGTGGTCAAATCCTTGTATATTTCCCAAACTCTGCGATGAAATTGAAGCAGCTTTGGACTATCCCTGTTTTGTCAAACCTGCTAACTTAGGTTCATCAGTGGGTATTGCCAAAGTGCGATCGCGTCAAGAATTAGAAGCCGCCTTAGATAATGCTGCTACTTATGACAGACGTATCATCGTCGAAGCAGGAGTAGTCGCCAGAGAAGTAGAATGTGCCGTATTAGGTAATGATCAAACCAAAGCCTCTATCGTCGGAGAGATTACTTTCGAGAGTGATTTTTATGATTATGAAACTAAATATACCGCAGGTCAAGCAGATTTACTGATTCCCGCACCAATGCCAGATGCAGTCAGCCGCCAAATCCAAGATATGGCATTACAAGCCTTTGCAGCTGTTGACGCAGCGGGGTTAGCAAGAGTAGACTTTTTCTTTGTAGAAGCTACCGGGGAAATATTAATTAACGAAATCAACACCTTCCCAGGCTTTACTGCTACTAGTATGTATCCCCAACTCTGGGCTTATAGTGGCATACCCTTTCCCGAATTAGTGGATCAATTAATTCAATTAGCCCTAGAAAGATATTCTGGTCAGGAATCGAAGTCATAACGAAATTTAAAATTCACTAAAACCGCTAAATTTAGCAAAAATCTGGGATTTGGTAGCCTATATTTCCAAAAAAAAGCTACTGAATTCCCAAATCCGGCTACGGATACCTGATAGCTGCTCCTCCAGTACAATCATTTACTAGAGGGGATCAATCTGAAAGTCATCATGGAACATATTCAGAGCGTACAAGTTAAGCGAAAGCAAGTCAAAAGGCAGAGTAAGAGTAAATCGGGATTAATCGGTAGCTCAAACATTTTGATCTACCTGCTGACACGTCATCCAGGCTTATTGTTAACTGGGTTGTTAACAATGCTGATCGGAACTTCGGCCTTAGCTTTGTATAGCTTGGGTTACGCTGGTAGTGCAGATAACGTAGAACTAGAAGAAATCCCTGCTGTAGTTGAAAAACCAATCACAACATCCTCGGAGCATAGCAATCCTACACCTTTATGGTTGGTAGCTGCGATCGCTCTCAGTTGTGCCAGTGGTTGCTTGATGATTGTCCGCTTAGTCAATCGTCCTCAGCAGCATCATACACTCCGAAAACCGATCAAAGGCGATCGCACCTCAAGACCAAGACCCTTAACACCAAATGATCGCCCAAAATGGGAAGGAACAACTTTAAAGAGTCCGCCAGTTTTTGTCCCAGTTCCATCACGCCAGCCGATCAAGACAAGACGAGCTAAATCACCGTCTCTGGTGACGATTCTACCATCCGAACATAGACATTCACTGGATAAAAGGCAAGAAACTTTGGCAGACTTCATGGATCTTCGCAAACAAAATTCCTTGTCTACAATTTTACAGAAGTATTAATCATTAAAACCACACCCTCTCCTTAGTAACTACGGTGTACACACATCCTGATCCAAAAAGGGTTTCCAGCTTTACAAACCGAATTTCACTGTAAATCCGGTTCCCCTCCTCGCGGCGGAGAGAAGTCACAAGGAGGGTTTCCCTCCGGGTGAACTTCGGGGGAGGGGCTAGGGGTGGGGTCTTATGACACAAACGAGAATTTACAGACTTGTGTGTACAACATAGCTCCTTAGTAAGGAGAGGGTAAGAGTATTTGGACTAAAATTGAGATAATGTGATATTTTGCCATCATCAAACTCTGATCTACCAACAATTAGAAATTGATAAAAACCTGCCAAAATGGCAACCATGTTGAAATTAGCTACGTTAAATTATAGAAGACAAAAAACAACAACGGTTTGATTAACCAAGATAAAAAAAACTCATTTAACTTGATAACTGAATAACAGTTTTAATCATTAGACTTGGTATTTGTCGCACCAGGAACATTAAATATGTATGGGCATTGTCATTGATATACACCTTAGCCCCCTAAATAAAGGGCAGCGCCTGTACATATTCCTGAACACTACAGTGGCAAATGCCAGAGTGAGAGATTAGAGGCGCTTGATATGCCTCCTCTCACTCTTTTTTTATTTATCAAAAATTTGTATTTTGCAAAAATTCAAGAATAGCTGCATTTACAACCTCAGATGAACCAGCAGAGGCATCATGACAGCAATTATCTATAATTTTTAACTGGGATAGAGGGATGCGTTGATGTAATTTTTCCCCATGACTAGCAGGGAACCAACTATCTTGATCTCCCCACATAATTAGTGTAGGACACTTAATAGCACCCAGATTATTTTGAATTTTACTGAGCATATTAGGTTTATTGACTTGCCAATTCTCTATTTCCTGGGCTGCTATTTGTAACTCCTCAGCGACTTTGACAATCGTTCCAGGAAGCTCAATAAATGGATAAGTTATCCAATACACATCTTCGGGTGTGAGAATTGATGGATCGAACAGCACCCTACGCCTTTCTATAGCCATAATTTCTCTGATTAGGGGTGCAAATAGATATGCTAAACGGGAAGAATCAATTGTTTGTAATATTTCTATTGGCGTTTTGGCCAGTATCCACATTGCCCAATGAGGTAAGCTTTCAGCGAAAATAGGGACATTTATGACTATTAAACGTGCTATTAATTGGGGATTTTGTTCAGCTAGGGCTAAGGCGACTAATCCTCCTAAAGATTCCGCAACAATCACAGCAGGTTGATCACATAATGCCTGAAGAATGCGTTCTAGTTCAATAAGTTGATGCCCGTTTTTTTCTCTCCGCAACCCAGGTTTTTCCGAAAAACCGTAGCCTTTGGCATCAAAGCAAATTACCCGAAAATATTTCGATAATGGAGCGATGCTGTGCCGCCAATTGTAGCTCCAGCTACCCATACCATGTAATAAAACTAAGGGTTTACCTGTACCTATTTCACCATAAGCAATTTGTACAGGATAACCATCGGCATCAGTAATAATTAAACTTTGCCTTCCTTGAGGAAACGTAGCCTGCCACCAATCTTTCATTCCTTTGTTAATAACTTGTTTAAGGCATTCTAATTAGTATCACGAGAATGCTATTCAGACAATGGCAAGTTAAAATAATCCCGCACAACTGCCAAGATAAATTCAGGCTCTATACTTTGCTTCTGAGGGATAACTGTAAATGTTCTTCTAATAGTTTGAGATTAGAATCATTCGCTTTCCAAATGAAATCAAATAAGTCTCCCATGATTGGGACAGTGCCTACCAAGCCATCGATAATCACATTCAAGACCATTTTGCTCAAAATAGCTTTAGGAACACCTAGCCTGGCAGCTTCTATCACAATGTAGCTAGAAAGGATAATTCCTAAAACATCGCCACCAAGGGGTATAAATCCTATAAGCGGATCTAAACCAATGCGAATTGACGTTCCAGGAATAGTCACAGCTTTGTCGAGGATGCGACTCAGTTGACGCAGGCGTTTCAATGTCGGTGCTTGAGTGTCAGAATCAATATCAGAAAACTTTTGATAAGAATCAGGCATAAAGGCGATCGCTGATTTGAGGTTAAATTAAATATTTTACTACTGTATTAATTTTCTGATTGCTTGTCCATTCACACTCTTATCCGCAAATATCACTAGTCGAATTGATCTCAAAAACGCTTAAAGTTATACAGGGCAAGCATTTTTAGATCATCTTGCCATAAAAATACTTATCTCGGCTCGATATCCATTAGGCAATATACAAAACTTAATACTGGATTTCCGTAATATTCATAACAATCTTGCGGTATTCACTGGAACCGTAGTATTATCTTGAATACAACATCATTTTTGTTTTAAATTGAACCAAATTCCCCTACTCCATGCCTTCTTGTGAGTAGTATTTATTGATGTTTATTTTCATTCATAATACTTATGACAGATATTAATTCTCTGCCCTTCTTAACTATTGGAGAGGAGCAAGTTTCTTTGACACAAAGTCTAGGTTATTTGCAAACTTTTGGCAGATTACGTCCATTAGTTCAAGAAATTGTTACCCAGCATTTTATCATCCAAGAAATTCAAAAACGTGATGATTTGAACATTAGCAGTGCTGAATTTGAGCAAGCGGTAATTGAATTTCGTTTGCAAGAAAATTTAACAAATGCAGATAATTTTCAAAAGTGGCTATCTCAAGAAGGCATGAATTATGCAGGATTTCAAAATCGCGTTTTGTTAGGGTTCAAGTTAGATAAAATGAGAACTGAAATGGCAGCACCAAAGTTAGAAGAGTATTTTCTCAAGCAAAAATATTTACTTGAGCAAGTTGAATTAAATTGTCTCATCTTTGATGAACAAGAATTAGCTACGAGGATCAAAAATGAAATTTTACAAGAGAAAACTACTTTAGAACAATTTGTTAAAGAATATTCATTAATTAATACTTCCCAGGTTAAGGTCATCAGGGGTTTAAGTCGTCGGCAAAATTTATCAGCAGAAATTAGACAAGCTATTAATTCAGCTAAAGTAGGGGAATTAGTTGGTGCAGTGGAAATGGTCGGAAAATGGTGTTTATTTAAAATTGAGCAAGTTATTCCGGCTGTTTTAGATAAACAAATCCAAAAAGAAATTGAAAATCAGATATTGCAAGAATGGTTAGCTGAAAAAATCCAAAAATTACCAGTTAATTTTGCATTTAATCTATAAAAACATAAAATTATTACAAGTTAATCAGGAGATAAAGTCATGGATGAATTGATTTCAAATTTTAATAACGATAATCATGGTTTCCAAATTAATACACCTGGAGTCGATTTAAACGATCCCTTGCAAATAGGTTTACAAAGACTAACTCCAGCTTTAACAGAAATTATTTTTGTTGATCAAGGAATTAATAATTATCAAAGTTTGATTGCTGAAATAGATACTCAGAAGAAAGTAGTAGAAATCAACAGCAATCAAGATGGAATTCAACAAATTACCGATACAATTTCTCAATATAACAATATTGAGAAAATCCAAATTTTATCTTTCGCCAATCCTGGAAATCTGCAATTAGGTAATAGTCAACTCAATCTTAATAACTTCAATCAATATGTAGATCAGCTTTCCATCTGGAAGAATCATTTAACTGATAACGCCGATCTTCTTTTTTATGGCTGTAATTTAGCTGAGAATGAACAAGGAATATCACTACTTCAAAACATTGCTAATATCACAGGTGCAGATATAGCAGCTTCCACTGATAAAACGGGAAATGCAGCTTTAGGTGGTAACTGGGTATTAGAAGAAAATATCGGCACAGTTGAAACTCCTTCTTTATTACTCAATAATTATGATAGTGTTTTTGATACTCTAATTTCTTCAACACAAAGTCAAACTATTCGTCAAGGGTTGCAATCGTTAGCAGATTGGTTAGATACTCTTGAGAGTTTTGGTAGTCTGGCGGAAAATATTCCGATTATTGATGAAAAATTAGGCAGTTTGTTAGATGCTGGGGATTTAGTCAGGACACAAATTTTTAACCCCATCAAAACATATTTAGATAATAATCCTAATCCTACTACTAATGATCTGCTGGCATTAGTTCAAGGTTTAGCTAATGTTACAGGAGTGAATTTATCAACCCTCGATAATAAATTAACCTACAGCTTAACTTATAATCCCACCGTTACCAAAACGGTGAATTTGGATTTAGACCAATTTGGATTAGATGCAGACGACACCAGCAACTTTAATATAGATGCTGTCTTCAACTTCAATTTTGCCTTTGGGGTTGATTTAACTGCCGGTTTAGCACCATCAGAAGCATTTTTCATTAAAGTCAATGATTTAATTGCAAGTGCAGATTTAGGAATAGACTTTGCGGCTAATACCCTCAATGCTAACTTAGGATTTTTGGGAGTAGGAATTACAGGGGGAACACTAGATTTAAATCCCCAATTAGATGTAACTTTGAATGATCCTAACAGCGATGGATATTTGACCATTAATGAATTGCAAAGTACCAATCTGGCTAGTTTGGTAAATATTACCCCCACCGGAACATTGAATGGGGAATTAGATTTTACTGTCAGCAGTAATTTCTTGCCAATTTCTGGTAGTCCTAAACTCACGATAGTAGATAATAATATCTTTGACAGTACAGCACCTACTGTTACAACTTCAGATTTACAGGAATTACTGAATTTCAAAACTCTGACACCATCAGATTTTATTGGTTTAGTTTCCCAACTGGGTAGCGGATTAGAAAAACTGGCTTCTAGCTTAAATATTGAAGGTGGAATTCCCTTTATAGATACTAAAATTGGGGAAATAGTTAATTTAGCACAGTCAATTGAAGCAAAAGTTAAAGGATTGTATGATGCGGTTTTAGTGGGATTAAGTTCCTATACAGGAAATGTAATTGATGCCCAGCCTACACTGTCTCAATCTGCTAACTTCCAGATAGCCATTAACGACAACACACCCATTGATGTGGTAGTTGCTGCTGGTAATTACACCAACCGCACCAATTTAGTTACTGCCATTAATACAGCTTTGAGTAATGCGGGATTAAATGGTATTGTTACAGCTACATTAGACAGCGATCGCATAATTTTTGCAACCACCGTCAACAACGCAGAAGATAAATTAGCGATTAAATTTGCAGCTGATAGCATTGGAATGTCCGAAATCGGTTTTGAACCTTCCCTCAATACAGGTTCATTACTGAAATTTACCAACATCCAAGAATTAATCCCACTCCTGGAAAACCTCTTAGGTTCTAACCCCAACTTCACTTATGAAGCTAGTACAAATACCCTCAAATTTGATCTCAATTTTACCCGCAGTATCGAGGAAGAAGCAGAATTTGACTTTAACGAAGAACTTGATTTAGGAATTGGTAAATTAGCCATTAGCGGAGGTGCAGATGGTGAAATCGGTGGAAGCGTCAACTTCAGCTTATCTCTAGGAATTGACTTATCACCAATTGGGGGAGGTTTTACCCTACAAAGTTCTACATTATTAAGTGCATTACCTGATCCTGTCACCACCGTTGCAGGTGCAGATATTCAGATTATTTTATCAGATAGTAGCGTCGCACCAATTCAGGTAGACTTGAGTACAGCCACAACTATTGGTGATGTCATTCAACTCATTGAAAACGCCACATCAGAAGTTGAAGTCACCATAGATACAGATAGACAAGCATTAATAATTAAAGACTTATCTGGAGGAATAGATAGACCTTTTGCAATTTTAGCCGCTAACAATTCCACAGCAGGCACAAAATTAGGAATTATCGGTATTGACTTCGATCAAGATAGCAAAATTGAAGGAGTACCCTTACATGGTGACTCTATCTCAGAAAGACTTTTCATTGTTGAAAATAGTGGGATTGATGCCAATGTTGACTTGACTGCATCAGATATAAACTTAGCCGCAGCCATTAGTATTTTACAAGTAGGAATAGAAAACGGTACAGCTAACGTTAATATTGGTACAAGCATTACCTTAAAAGACCCCAGTGCAGATGGTAAAATCACCCTGCAAGAAATTTTTGATAATCCTCTCAGCAGTCTTGTTAACATCAACACCTCAACTGCAAGCGGTAATATTATACTACCTTTAGTATTATCTGGTTTAGATGATTTAGGAATTTCCTTACCTGCGAATACTGCTATTGAACTAGGATTTGCTGCAAGTTTAAGTGGTATTACCACCAGTTTCAACGTTCCCGACGTTAATTTAGAATCAATCATTAATTCCTTTACTAACTTCTCCACAGATGACTTAATTAATGTTTTAGGGAAAGTAATCGAATTACTGAATACTCAAGAATTAGGCATCTTTAATCAAAAGATTCCCTTAATTGACACATCAATCAACGAATTACTAGAATTTACCAAACCCTTCGTTGATACTATTAATAGTATTGTCGGTTCAATTGCAGACTTACGCACAACTCTCCTGAATGAAGTCACTGCTAATGGAACAGGAATCCAATCTATTATTGCTAGTCCCGAATTCCTCAGCGAACTAGCAGAACATGAACACCTCCAAGATGAACTATTCCATGCCATAGAAAGAATAGTTGATGTCATCAACATCCTACCAGAAGATATTAATGGACTAACCTTTAAAGTTCCTGCACTTCTCCTCAGTGCTATTAATGGTTTAGGTACAGTAATTGATGAAATTGAAACCGAAGTCACAGGTGCAAGTGTTGCATTTACCAACAAACTAACAGCATTAAAAGGCAACTTTACAGACATACTCAAAGCAGTTCCTTCAGTTCAAAAAGCCACTGATTTCATTCTGGAAAAAATCCTCGATGCTGTAGATTTAGATATTACTAATATCTTCACCACCGTTACCAGCATTAGAGATAACTTAGATACCAGAATTAACGCCTTAATTGCAGAAGTTGGCAACCCCAGCAATCCATCTCAACAGACTGTTTTAGATGCCTTAGAAACAGCCTGGAATAAACTAGATACAGCCGTTGGTTTAGAAAGCCTCAGTTCCTTGGTTGAAGCATTTAGTGCCACTTATGACGCTATTAAAAATGCAGAAACCACATTTAATACCCCAGCATTTAAAGATAAAATCAATGATTTACTGAGTTCATTAACCAGCTTCACAGAAGCCTTCCCAGTTCGTTTAGGCTTACAGTTTAACTCAGATTTAAGTCTTGAATTCTCCTTAGATATTGACTTAGCAAAGTTTGTTGATTTGTCTTATAACCTGCCATTAAATTTCTCTTTAGAAGATACCAATTTAGGTGTTTTACCAATTGGGTTTGAAACTAGTGGAGAACTGGAAATAGAATTTGGTGGTAGTGTTGATTTAGATTTTGGCGTTGATTTAACTCCAGCATCTCTAGCAGAAGCAATCTACATTTTACCCACCACTCAATTAGCACTCACCGCTTATGCTAATCTTCCCGATTTAGATGCAGAAATTACCATCGGTGGTGTTGGTGGTGTAGAAATTGAAAATGGTTATATCCGCTTCACAGATTCTACAGATAATAGTCAACCTGCTAGTCTGACAATTGGGTTAAATGATGCAAATACAGATGGTAAAATTCTCCTCAGTGAATTAGCTACCCTCAGCACCTATGACTTAACAGCAGATGGCAAGTTTGAAGTTAATCTACCCATCAAAGTTTTAAGTTCAGATATTGGTGCTATCACTGCAACTTTGCCAGATATAAATGATTTCTCTAACTTTGACTTATCAGTACCATCAGCAGATTTCTTTGACGATTTATTTGCTGGAGATTTAGACCTTCTTACCATTATTAAAGGTATCGAAGCATTCCTCACACTCCTAGAAAATTCACTCCAAAGCGAAGCCTTATCTTCTCTGCCCATTATTGGTGATGGTTTAGACTTTACTGGTTCAATTATTGGTCAACTTAATGATACTTTTGTTAAACCTCTCGGAGAAATAGTTGAAGACTTAACTCTAGGAGATGGTGCAGCAGCTATTAAAGAAGCCGTTCAACAAAAAGTCTTTGATACTATTGGTGCTGGAGGACTAAATTTAATTATCCTCAATCAAGATTTCCATGATGAAGGAAATGATGGCATAGCAGACATCACTGCTAATTGGCAAGACGTAGAATTTATCATTGATAATGACCAAGATCCAGATAATGCAGTCAATCTCCTAGATACAAATATTGAAATCTTACTCAATCTTAACTTTGGTTTCCAAGACACCTTAAGCACGGATTTTGACTTAGGATTTGATGGACTCGGTTTAATTGGTGCATCTATTATTGGTGGAGTAGATATCACCTTAGATGCTAACTTCCAAGTTGGCTTTGGAGTGAATAAAAAGCAAGGTGCATTCATCCAATTGAATGATAATAGTGACCCAGAAATTGGTTTTGGTCTTGATGTTTCTCTCAGCAATGATTTTGAACTGAAAGGAAATCTCTTCTTCCTGAATGTCATTGCTACGAATCAAGATTCAGATAAAGATGGTAAATATACAGGTATTGCAGGTGGGTTTGGTGTTGATTTAGTAGATGATGATGGCACACTAGATAATCGCGTTGGACTGTTAAATATTGGCAAAATTGACGTTGAGCCTAAATTTAATGCCAGCATTGAGATTGATCTATTACTAGAAGCCAATGTTAGTGATGATGCGAATCTACCATCAATTAAAGCTGATTTATTAATTGACTGGGCATTAGATGATAGTAAATCTCTGGGCGACCAATCAGCACCGGATTTCTCGCTCAATAATGCGCGGTTAGATTTGGGGCAATTCATTAGTAAAGCCATTGGACCCATTCTTGTAGAGGTTGACAAGTACTTAGAACCAATTCGACCAGTCCTTGACATCTTAGATACAGAAATTCCCGTCATTTCCCAGTTATCAAAACTACTAGGACAAGGTGAAGTCACATTCTTAGATGCCATTGGTGCATTAGGTGAAGGTGGTGCAGAAGTAGCGAAAGTCATTCGGATTTTCAAAGAAATTTCTGATTTTGTCGATGCTGCGGCACAACTAAATGGTAAAAACATTGAAATATCTTTGGGAAGTTTGGCGGATATAGGTACTGATATTCGCAACGCTGCCACTATTGATGTCGATACCGATAAAATTAGTGGTGTCATCAAACAGGGTATTGATGGTGTGAAAAATGCACTATCTCAACTTGGCACTGCTGATGCTACAGCAGCAAACAACTTCTTCACCTCATCTGTCGGTACTGCTGATAGTGGACTCGGTTTAGCATTCCCCATCTTTACCGACCCATCAAATATCTTTAAACTCTTACTCGGTCAAACGGCTGACCTGATAACCTGGGATATTCCCGCTTTCACAGCTAGTTTCTCCTTTAGTCAACTTTTCGGTCCGATTATTCCCCCCATTCCCCTATTTGCGAAAATTTCTGGTCAATTAGAAGTATTTGCTGATTTCTTTGTCGGGCTTGATACTAGAGGACTAAAAACTGGTAACTTCCTTGATGGTTTCTACTTCGGTGATGAAGTTGATGGTGTGGATGTTCCCGAACTAGGGTTAACAGCAGAATTTGCTGCTGGTGCCGAACTTAATGTAGTGGTTGCTTCTGCTGGAGTGCGGGGTGGTATCCGTGCTGGTATCTTCGCTGACTGGAATGACCCAAACAGCGATGGTAAACTTTATCTCGATGAATTAATAAGCAATGCCCAACGCGGTATTGAGTGTATCTTTGACTTAGAAGGTGCATTAAAAGCATTTTTTGAAGCCTATGTCAAGATAGGTCTTGATACACCCTTTGGCTTTGTGACTCTCTTCAGTAAATCCTTTGAATTAGCATCAGTCACCTTACTCGACTTTAGCCACAGTTGTCCTCCCCTATCCCCACCAGTATTAGCCCAGGTTGAGGGAGGTACACTGATATTACATACAGGGGAAAATGCAGGTAAACGGCAACCTGGTTACAGCACAGATGGAGATGAAACCCTGCAACTAAGACAGTTAAACCCTGGCGAAATCGAAGTTAAAGGTTTTGGTGAAACCCAGGTTTACACAGGTGTCAATTCCATATTCTGGGATGGTGGTGCAGGTAATGATGTCATTAATATAGATGCCAGCGTCACAGTTAATACAACACTGCGCGGTGGTGATGGTGATGATGAAATTAAGGGCGGTTCCGGTGTTGATGATATTGATGGCGGTGCTGGCCGAGATCAAATTACTGGTGGTGCGGCTAGTGATATCATCCACGGTGGTGTAGGTAATGACCTAATTTTTGGTAACGCCGGTGCTGACCAACTGTTTGGGGATGACGGTGACGATAACATCTATGGTGGTGACAATGATGGAGTTAATGCCAATGATGGCGATGACACCATTGCCGGTGGTAAGGGTAATGATAAGTTAGTCGGCAATTTAGGCAATGACAAAATCAAAGGTGAAGACGGTAACGATAACATTACTGGTAATGAAGGTAACGACATCTTAGAAGGTGGTGCTGAGACTGACTTAATTGAAGGTGGCGCTGGTGATGACTCCATCTATGGTGGTGCTGGTAACGATATCCTCCTCGGTGAAGGCGATAACGTCAAAGCTGGTACAGGTGGTAATGATAAGATTTGGGGTGGCGGTGGCAATGATGACATCAAAACCTTGGAAGGAAATAATCAAATCTACGGTGATGGTGAAGATAGCGCTGGTGTGGCAACTACCACTGCTAATGAAGGAGATGATACCATTGTCACTGGTAACGGTGTAGACACGATTTACGGCGGTGGTAAAAACGATATTATCAGTGCTGGTGGTGGTAACGACTACATCGAAGGTGGCGCAGATAAGGACACTATCAACGCTGGTGATGGAGATGACAAAGTAATTGGTGGTTCTTCTACTGCCTTAGCCACTGACGCTGACGGTGATGATCTGATTTACGGCGAAGGCGGTAATGACACCATCACTGGTGATAACGCCAAATTCGGTTCTGTCATTCTCATCGGTGGTGCAGGTAATGACAGCATCTATGGTGGTGATGGCAATGACAATCTCTACGGTCAAGCTGGTAATGATCTAATTGAAGGCGGTACAGGGGCAGATAATATTCTTGGTGGTACGGAAAATGACATCCTGCGCGGTCAAGAAGGTAACGACTACATTGAGGGTGGCGCAGATAATGACGAAATTTCCGGTGGTGCTGGAGATGATGCCATTATTGGTGGTGTTGCCGACATAACAACATTGAACGGCAAACTAGATGGCATTGATACAATTATCGGTGATATCGGTAATGATGTGATCTTGGGTGATAATGGCGTAATTAGCTTAACTGGTAACATTGTCACAGCCGCAACCACCAATGCTAACGGCGGTTCTGGGGCAGATAACATCTTCGGTGGTGTTGGCAATGACATCATCTTTGGTGGTGGTCAGGGAGATAACTTAGTCGGTGATGCTGCTATTGGTACAGGTGACGATATTATCATCGGCGACCAAGGCTACCTCAACGCCACAGAAATTGCATCTCAATTCTCATCTGTAGCAGGTTCTAGCGGTAACGACACGATTTCGGGTAGTGGTGGTAAGGATATAGTCTTAGGTGGTGACGGCAACGATAACATCACTGGTGATAGTGGTGCAGATATTCTCCTGGGTGACTACGGTACACTTTCCCTTAATAGTGGTATCGTCACCCGCATTACCAGTACTGTTCCTGATAAAGGCGGTAACGACATCATCACAGGTGGTAATGATGATGACATTGTGATTGGTGGAATTGGTGATGACACCATCATAGGTGGCGACGATAACGGGGCTGATATCCTCTTAGGTGATAACGGGACAGTCGTTCGCAATGATGGTAGTGTCGATGCTCATGATATCTTCAGTCAATCGCCTGAGTTTGGTGGTGTAGATACCATTACAGGTGGTGCAGGTGATGACATTATTATCGGTGGTTCTGTTGGAGACAGCATTCAAGGCAATACAGGTAAAGATATCCTCTTAGGAGATCATGGACGGATTCAACGCAATGCTGCGGATGTAGTAGAACGCATCACCACCATCTTGGAAAATAACGGTGGTAACGACACTATCAGCGGTAACGAAGATGCTGATATTGCCTTGGGTGGAATTGGTGATGACACCATCACAGGTGGTGATGATGTCGCTGATGATATTCTCTTAGGTGATAACGGGACAGTCGTTCGCAATGATGGTAGTGTCGATGCTAATGATATCTTCAGTCAGTCTCCTGAGTTTGGTGGAGTAGATACGATTACAGGTGGCGCAGGTGATGACATTATTATCGGTGGTAGTTTAGGGGATAACATTCAAGGCAATACAGGCAAAGATATCCTCTTAGGAGATCATGGGCGGATTCAACGGAATGCTGCGGATGTGGTAGAACGCATCACTACCATCTTGGAAAATAACGGTGGTAACGATACCATCAGCGGTAACGAAGATGCTGATATTGCCTTGGGTGGAATTGGTGATGACACTATTACAGGTGGTGATGATGTCGCTGATGATATTCTCTTAGGTGATAACGGGACAGTAGTTCGCAATGATGGTAGTGTCGATGCCAATGATATCTTCAGTCAGTCTCCTGAGTTTGGTGGAGTAGATACCATTACAGGTGGTGCAGGTAACGATATTATTCTCGGTGGTTCTGTTGGCGACCAACTTTTTGGTAATGCTGGTAACGATGTGGTAATCGGTGATAACGCTTACATCAAGCGCAATAATGCGGACACCATTGAAGAGATTAAGACTACCTTCCCAGACAAGGGCGGAGACGACACGATTACAGGTAATGATGGTAACGATATCCTGATTGGTGGTTTTGCTAAGGATTCCATTGATGGTGCTGCTGGTAATGATATTGCTTTGGGAGATAATGGTTTACTAGATTACAAACTAGATGCCAACTTAAACACCCTTGATTTTGTCACTACAACTAACCCAACTCTCGGTGGTGAAGATAATATCTCGAGTGGTGACGGTAACGACCTGATCTTTGGTGGTACGCTGGGTGACAATATTACAGCCGGGGCAGGTAATGATTTAGTATTTGGTGATCATGGCAAAGCTGAGGGCAACATCGACCTGACTGCATTACCTTTAAATCAAGTTAATCCCCCCTTCACCTTCACCGCTATTGACACCCAACAAGCTGATTTAGGTGGTGACGAAACTATTGCTGGTGGTAGTGGTGATGATATTATTCTCGGTCAACAAGGTAGCGATCGCCTGTTCGGAAATGAGGGAGATGATGATTTAATCGGTGGTCATAATGTCGCTGGTGGTAAGGATGGTAACGATGAAATTGACGGTGGTACAGGTAATGATGTCATTGCTGGTGATAATGCCTCTGTCTTACGTCGTGCTGATACTCTCAGTCCGAGAATACGGGTTCTCAGTGGTACAGTAATTTACGACAGCAACGGCAACCCCCAAGTTACTGCTAATGGACAACTCAACCCCACAGGTACAGCAGAACGCAATATTCAATTGTTTGATCACTCTATTAATGCTGCGGTTGGCACTTTCGGTAATGATGTGATTGCTGGTGGTGCAAATAATGACCTCATCTTTGGACAACTGGGTAATGATGTGATTCAAGGTGATAGCAGTACAGCCGAAACTGTAAGTGCTACTGATTTTTCTATCACTGCTGCTAGTGATGGGGATGACTACATTGAAGGTGGCGGTGGTGATGACCTAATCTTTGGTAATTTGGGTCAAGATGACATCATCGGTGGTAGTTCTAGTTTGTTCGGCAATACCACAGCTAGTCAACGTCCAGATGGTAAGGACATTATTTTTGGTGGTGCGGGTACAAGCATTAACCGTAATGATGTAGGTGATACATCAGCACAAGGTCATGCCCGTGATGCAGATGTAATTATCGGTGACAATGGCAATATCTTCCGGTTGGTGGGTACTAACGGTGTCAGTAAAGGACAGTTCCTCACCTTTACTTACGATAATTACGGTAGTTTCAAGATTATTCCCCGTGCTGTTGAACTTCTATATTACACCTTGGGCGGTAATAGTGCTGATTTAGGTAATGATGACTTGATTCGTGGTGAAGCCGGTGATGATGTGATTCATGGGATGACCGGAAATGATGTCATCTTTGGTGATGGTCAAGATGATGATATCTATGGTGGTGTGGGTAGCGATCGCCTTTATGGTGGTACAGGTGAAGATGGTATCTTGGGTGATGACGGCAAAATCTATACCAGCCGCAACGGTTTAACCGAAACCCTGAATGGGATCACCCAAATTAATGCCCAAACCAACATCAGCTTACCAGGACCATTCACAGGTGCTTGGATTTATATCAGCGATCGCTTGAATAAGACTGTTGATTTAGCAGCTTGGGAAAAAGGCGGTAATGACATTATCTACGGTGGCTTAGGTGATGATTTCCTACATGGTGGTGCAGGTGATGATGGTATTTCCGGTGCAGAAGCCCAAGCAGCTTTCTACAACAGTAACCCAGTTACTAACACCAATCCTCTCAACTATGATCCAGTCACACGCAAGTTAGCCGCTTACGATGCTAACAATCCCATGCAGCAGATTAATGGTTTCTTCCTCAACTTTGATGCTGTTGAGAATGGCAATAACAAAATCAATGATGGTAAAGACCGCATCTTTGGTGATATCGGCAACGACTGGTTAGTAGGTGGTACACAAAATGACCGTCTGTTTGGCGGTATGGGTGACGACGTAATCAACGCCGATGATAATCATGATACTAATGGTGGTCTGAATAATCGCCCAGATATCCCAAAATTTGCTGACGCTGACTTTGCCTTTGGTGGTGGTGGATTAGATGTACTGATTGCTAACACAGGAGGCGATCGCCTATTCGACTGGATAGGTGAATTCAATAGCTATTTTGTTCCCTTCAGTCCCTTCGGAGATCCCACTGTTGTCCGTTCTTCATCTCCGCAAATTCAACAGTTCCTTCTAGGTTTGGGTAAAGAAAGTGGTGCAGACCAAACACGGACTGAACCCAATGGAGAACTCGGTCTAGTTTCCCAAAAAGACCCACAATGGCAAGACCAAAGTGGTTCACCCCGTGACCCCCAAGCTGGCAATACCCAAGCTAGACGTGACACCCAAGGTAGTCCTGAAGATGATCGCAAGACGGCGAATAAGTAACACCATTTAGGCATCCTTAAGGATGCCATCAGCCTTCATCCCTGGACCTAAAGTAAGGGAGGGATACGCAACTAAAGTTGCTGTCCCTCAACGGTTTGGGGATCTGATTTTGACTGCATCTGTTCACCCACAGTCACATTCAATTGGTCGCCGATGAGCATCACCGCCGCACTCATCCACAGCCACAGCATTAAAACGATCACAGCACCCACAGCGCCATAAACTTTGTTATAGTTGCCGAAATTCGCTACATAAATCCGAAATAAGGCTGATAGAATTGCCCAGAAAACTGCTGCTGATATAGCACCTGGCATCATTGGTGTGCCTGAATTCCAGACGCTGGGTCCATAGCGATAGACCAAGCTAAAGGCAGTAGCAATTATACCCAGTGCCAAAGGCCAGCGTAACAGTTGCCAAAGATGCAGTAAGAAAATTAAAGAACTACTTTCATTTACTACCATTCCTAAGAGTAGGTCACTGATAAAGACAAGGAAAGAAGCGAGGACAAACAGTAAGATAGTCGCGATTGTTAATCCTAGAGAAACAAGTTTGGCTTTCCAAAAAGGGCGCTGTTCCTCGGAAGGAATTTGATGAATTTGATCAAATGCAGCCATTGCAGTGCTTATAGCCCCAGAAGCAGTCCAAATTGCGATCAAAAAGCTGAAAGAAAACAACCCACCGTTTTTGGATTGGGTGATTTCTTTAGTAGTAAAATCACGAACTAAATCTAGCACTTCTTTGGGTGCGACTTGACTCAGTTGAGCTGCAAGCTGTTTAAAAGTATCCTGCAAGGATTCTTCAAATAAGCCCATAGCTGTTAGCAGGGCGAGAATCGCCGGAAACAACGATAACATAGCATTGAAGGCAATTTCCGAACCAAATCCCAAAAGTCGCCTTTCGCTTGTCCTAGCAAAAGTCTTTTTCAGGGTGCGCCCATTGAGGTGGCGAAAGAAACGGATAAAACGAGTCTTAGGCATAATTAAAATTACAGCTTAATCATCAATTTAAAAGGGAAAAGTCAGTGTTAACCGAGGTTTTGGCTTTTCTGTTTGGCTCGAATTAGGGCGATGCGGGTAGAGTTATTACTGGTGGCTTTCTCAGTGATTCTACAGTAAATTTGAGTATTGCTGTACGTTGAGACTCTGTTCCGGTTTGCCAGTTGATTAGCAAAATAATTCCAGATTGTCCTAATTTGATGGTAAGTTTCTGTGCTGTTGAAAAATAATCATCTCATTACCAACAACTGGGTTACGCGCTACTAGCCTATTTTCGGAGTCGATAATTTCTAAATGACTAAAATCAAGTTCTTGAGAGCGTTGTAATATTTCCGCCGCTAGTTGATTTTGTTCAGATTCTGGGAGACTGTACCAATCGTCATTAATTTTGACAGTCAAATTACTGGTGCGGAAGTTAGCTTGTATTGACTGTATCAGACCAGAGGCAAAGCGATCGCTAATTTCAGCCACTTGATTTTCAATAGCTGCAATCAAAGATTCTTCTGGTGTCAATTTTCTAATCGGCGTAGGTTCCGGTATCGGTTCCGGCGTAGGTTCCGGCGTAGGTTCCGGGATAGCTTCCGGTGTTGGTTCCGGTGCTGTTAACTCTGATGGAATAGTAATAGTGGGAGTGGATGCTGGAACTTCCTCAACTGGGGTAACTGTCACTAATTCAGTCGGCTTCTTAGTAAAAACAGTTGCAGTTGACCAAATTACCGCCACAGTAATTACCGCGAGAATTCCCGTCAAAACTGTATCAGACAAATTGTTAGATACATTTGATGGTAGAAACAAGCGGACTTGTCGTAAAAACCGATTCCATTGTGTTTCCAGAGGTTGCCAAAAACTCGGTGTTGCTTCAGTACCGGGTGGGGGTGAAGTTTCCAGTTTGACTACCGCCGTTTCTAAAATTCCCACCGTCCCTCTGAGAATTTGGATAATTTTAACTTTCCAAATCGGTAGTTGGGGCGAAGAATCAGGTTGTGGATTTTGATTGTCTTGTGACATGGAACTTTTACCAAAAGCAGCGACTCAAAGACAAAGAACTGGCATTATTAATGCTGCGGCCTGTTTTGCCTTAATGTATCACTTCGTTGGTCATTGCTTCTTCAGCTAAACTGACTAAATATTGAGTTTGGTAAGTTTATGAACCTGAAACGCCGTCAATTCTTATTTTTAGGTAGTCTTGGCACTATGGGAACAGGACTTGTAGGCTGGAAGCTAGCGCGTCAAAATAATCAGATTGCTAATTTTGCAGATTCAGCAGTCATAGCCGCAACCCCACCCAAAAAGAACTTACTATTGCGTTTTACCTCCGTTGCAGACACAGGGACAGGTGCTAGAGGTCAATATGCTGTAGGTGAGGCGATGAATTATTATCACCAGAAAAACCCCTATGATTTAGTAGTTTTAGCTGGAGACAACATTTACAACGATGGCGAAATTCAAAAAATCGGTGCAGTTTTTGAGCGTCCCTACAAAGAATTATTGACCCAAGGCGTAAAATTTCATGCTTGTTTAGGTAATCATGATATTCGCACCGAGAACGGTAATCCACAAATCAAATATCCCGGCTTTAATATGCAGGGGCGTTATTACACATTTAGCCGTGACGCTGTGCAGTTTTTTGCTTTAGATACTAACCATAATGCTGATTGGAAAAATCAAATCCTTTGGTTAGAGCAAGAATTAAGCCGCAGTGACGCACCTTGGAAAGTAGTATTTGGACATAATCCATTTTATTCATCAGGTCACTATGGAGTTAATCAAACACTGATTAAACGTTTCACGCCTCTGTTTAAACAGTATAATGTGCAACTTTACATCAATGGTCACGACCACCATTATGAGCGTACTCATGCTATTAATGGCACAACTTATTTAACGACTGGTAGTGGTGCAGGTGTTCGTCCTGTAGGGCGTTCTAAGTGGACACAACATTCTGCTGAAAGGTTGGCTTTTGCTGCTTATAATGTCTATCCAGATAGAATTGAGGTGAATGCTATGGGTACTGATAAACGGATTTTTGATCAGGGCGTGATTCAGTTTAAGTCTGCTTAATCTTTGACCGATATAGCCATCATAAATAAGTTATGGCTGGGGAGTAGGGAGTAGGCTTCGCCGTGAGCGTCAGCCGAACGGGAGTGGGTTAAAACTCTTTTGGTGTCTAAATTTGATTATCCGTTTATGTCTTAACCTCCTTGGCGGTTGCTATACAAACAGAAAAAAATATCCCCGATTTCTTCAAGAAATCGGGGATATGAGCTTTTCAACAGTCGAACCATATTTAGTTATCAGTAAAGTAATCTGAATCAACTTTTTTAACATGATATACAGCAAATGGTGTCACACCAACATTATTTTCAATCATCAATTGAGTCAAAGTTTCACCGTCAATTAAGATGATCTTACTGTCAATTCTTGAAACATAGTCTTTCGCTTCACTGGTAAATGTTGATGTGGTGATAAATATACCTTTTCTGGCGCGAACTCCTTGTAAAGCTCCAGCAAACTTTTGAATTTCAGGACGACCTACAGAATTTTCCCAGCGTTTAGCTTGGATATAAATCACATCTAATCCCAGGCGGTCTTCATTTATGATACCGTCAATTCCACCATCACTACTACGACCAACTGTTTTTCCAGCATCTTTGCGAGTGCCACCATATCCCATTTTTACTAATAAATCAACTACCAGCTTTTCAAAAAAAGCAGGAGAGGATTTTTTGATTATCTGGAGTAAATCTGATGCTAACTCTTGCGTCAGTTTTTGAATAGCAAGTTCTAACTCTTCTTCTGGTGTAGGAGTTATACCTACTTCTGTTTCATTTCCATTAACTATATATTCTTCTGATTGCTGAGTATGATTTTGAAATTCCAGAAATTCAGGAAACTGCTTGAGAAATTTAGCATTAATTTTAACAGGATTCGATTCGATTATCTCACAACCCCTATGGGTTATCTGGAAATAACCTCTTTTAGTTGATTCCAATAGCCCAGCTTTCTTTAAATAAGTACACGCCCATCCAACACGATTATCAAAAGTTGCTTGGCGACCACTAGGTAATAGCTCTTTTCGCTCTTCTTCAGTTAAACAAAAATGATCCGCTAGAATCTCAATTGTTTCCCGTAATGAATGTTCCTTTTGATCTGTAGTAAACTTTAACAACGGCAGCATTACCGCTTGGTAGTCAGGGATGGACATATACTGCAAGATATTAATTTATACTCATATTGGCAAATGCTTTGAGAAGCAGTAATACTGAATATCCAACCTGGACTCTCTTCGACTCTGCGCCTCTGCGTGAAATCAATTCATCAGTCCACTCTTTGCAACTGTGCTATCCTGGGGTCAACAATTTTTTGCCCCAAACTGGCGAATTTAACCGCCACAGACACCTTGTTATCTTGTCCGAAAACGTGCGTAATTTCACCGATGCCAAAGGATTTATGTAAGACGCGATCGCCTACTTGCCAAGTTTGGGGTGTATAAGGCTTACCGCCAGCTTTAGCAGCAGTTTTGGTCTGCGTATGACCGACTTTATTCCGAGTATTTAATAGTTCTTCTGGTAATTCGTTGAGAAATTGCGATCGCATTGCCGGTTCACGAGAACCATACAAGCGGCGTTCACGAGCGTGTGATAAATATAACCGTTCTTGGGCGCGAGTAATCCCCACATAACACAGGCGGCGTTCTTCCTCTAAGGATTCTGGATTACTCAGGGAACGATTACCGGGAAATAGTCCCTGTTCTAACCCCACCAAAAAGACTACGGGAAATTCCAGACCTTTGGAAGCGTGCAGAGTCATTAAAGATACGGCTTTTTGTCCTTCTTTTAAATTATCCAAATCAGAACTGAGGGCGCTACTTTGCAAAAAAGCTGTGAGGGAAACGTCTTCACTTTCTTCTTGAAATTGTAATACGGCGTTGTAAAGTTCCTGGACGTTTTGGATTCTATCTTCAGCTTCATCTGTGCCTTGATTTTGCAAGTCTTGAATGTAACCAGACTCATTTAACAGTTCTTGTACAAGTTCGGAGACTGGAACCGTTGCGGCTTGTTCTTTGCAGTTATTGATCATTTTGGCAAAGTTATTCACAGCTTTCGCCGAACGTCCAGCTAAGGTATTAACTGATGTTTCATCGCTGAGTATTTCCCACAGGGTTGTCCCTAATTCATTGGAGGCGTTAACTAAGCTTTCAATGGTGGCTTTACCAATTCCGCGCCGGGGAGTATTGATGACTCGCAATAAACTGACTCTATCAGCAGGATTAGCGATCGCTCTTAAATACGCTATGACATCTTTAATTTCTTTGCGATCGTAAAACTTCATTCCTCCCACTACCGTATAAGGAATTTGATTCCTCACTAACAATTCCTCAAAAGGTCGTGATTGGGCGTTAGTACGATACAGGATCGCAAAACTACCCCAATCTAACTCAGGATTTTGCTGTGCTAAAGTGCGAATTTGCCCAATCACAAACTCGGCTTCTTCCATTTCATTATCTGCTTTATGGCAATAAATCTGCTCACCCTTTCCCCGCGTCGGTTTCAGGACTTTATCAATCCGTTGAGTGTTATTTTCAATTAACTCATTAGCTGCTTGCAGAATATTCTCACAAGAGCGATAATTTTCCTCTAGCTTCACCATCGAGCGCGTATCATCATCAGCTAAACCATCGCCAAACTCTTGTTGAAATTCCAACAAGATGGTAAAATCAGCCATTCGGAAACTGTAAATCGACTGATCCGCATCACCCACCACAAACACAGAGCGATTTTGCCATTCCCATGCACTCTTGCTTTCTTCGCCATTAGTCACCAACAGCCGAATCAAATCATATTGAGTGCGGTTAGTATCTTGATATTCATCTACCAGTATATGGTTAAACTTGCGATGCCAATAACCTAAAACCTGCTCATTTTGCTGAAATAATCTTGTAGGGACGAGAATTAAATCATCAAAATCGAGAGCATTATTTTCTGCTAATTTATCTTGATAGGAATTGTAAACTTGGGCGATGACCCTTCCCCGATAATTCGGCTGTTCGCGCTCGAACTCCTGGGGTGATAAGCCTTGGTTTTTCGCATTACTGATTGCGTAGCGCACAGAACGAGCATCAAACTTTTTATCGTCTAAATTTAGCTGTTTATTAACAATTTCTTTCATCAGACTGATGACATCAGATTCGTCAAAAATCGAGAAATTCCGAGTCCAACGTCTGCCTTTTTCGTCTTGGTATTTTTCGATATCAAACCGGAGAATCCGAGAAAATAGACTGTGAAAAGTCCCACACCACAAGTCTTTGATCGTATTTTTATAGACTTGCGATCGCAACTGCATTTGTTGGTATTCTGTCAACAGATCAAATTTTTGACCATGTTTTTTCATCGCCAAATCTTCAGCAAATAGCCTTTGAATCCGTTCCTTCATCTCCCGTGCGGCTTTGTTCGTGAAGGTAACAGCCAGGATATGCTCAGGATCTACACGGTGTTTGAGAATCAGATTAGCAATACGATAAGTCAGCGCTCGTGTTTTACCCGAACCAGCGCCAGCAACAACTAACAAAGGACCGCAGTAATGTTCCACAGCTTGACGTTGGCTGGGGTTAAGATGGCTGAGAAAATCAATAGTTGTTGTCATAGCGGCGTAGGTAGATCAGCGACCACTTGCATATTAGCAGAGTATACCTGTGGGTAATGGGCTGGCATCAGATTGTGAGCAAAAAAATTTACCCCCTTATTGAGACACGATCATTAATCTTGTATAGTTAGTGGTAGGTGAACAGTGAAAATAGACCCAACCCCAGGCTGACTTTTGACAATAACTTCACCACCCATTAACTTGCAAAATTCGCCGCTAATTGCTAAACCCAATCCCGTACCACCATACCTTTTTGTGGTTGATGTATCCCCTTGTGTAAAAGGTTTAAATAATTGTTGCTGTTGACTATGAGACATTCCAATACCCGTGTCAGCTACACTGAAAGTAATCATACCAAACGGAATCCCTGATAGTAAGTCTGTATTTTCGCTCTTGACTGTTAAGGTAACTGTGCCATTACTGGTAAACTTCGCGGCATTGCTGAGTAAATTTAATAACACTTGCCGCATCCGAGTTTGATCTGCGTACATTGTGCCAAGATGCTGATCACAATACACTTCTAGAATATTATTATTTTTATCCATAGCAGATTTGACGGTCAGAACCACATTATTGATCAGCTTTGCAATCTCAAATGTCTCTGGGTAGAGAGTCATTTTCTCCGCTTCAATTTTTGACAAATCGAGAATGTCATTAATCAATTCCAGCAAGTGTCTACCAGCAGAGTTGATTGTTTCTAAATCAGTGATGAAATCTCCCGATAACTCTAAATCCGTAGCGTCATCTTGCAGTAGTTGACTCAAACCAATCACAGCATTTAATGGCGTGCGTAATTCATGGCTGACGTTGGCTAAAAATACACTTTTGGCTTGACTCGCAGCTTCGGCTAACTCTTTAGCTTGTTCTAGCTCTTTTGTCCGTTCAGATACACGTTCAATCAATCGATTCAGGGATTTAGCTAATAAGCCAATTTCATCCTCAGTGGTAACGGGAGCGCGTAAATCAAAATTAGATTTTCTCGCTACTTGTTCAGCCACTTGAGTTACAGTAATAACTGGTTCAGCGATCGCGCGGCTAGTACGCCATGCGACAATAGCAGCAATGGCTACTGAAACCAGCATACTCATGATTACAATAAATCTCTCAACTTTTTTAGCCTGTTCTACATCTTCTTGGCGATCTTTTTCTTGATGTTCCGCAATTTTCAGGATCTTCGTTAATCTTTGCGAGAGTTGCTCTAACTGCATGGCTGTTTCGCCACGCATAATTTTAAGTAACTGCTCTCTTGCAATAGCCATCTGTTCTGGTTGTACTTGCTGAGGGTCGATTTTCTGTAAAACAGTCTCTATTTCCTCAACGTATAATTTTAAATTAACACCATAATCCTGTAGTAAAGCTTGTAAATTCGCACTTTTTACCGCTAAAGTACTCGGCTTTTTATTTATGTATTTAGCAATGTCTAGCTCTAAACTTTTAGCTGTATTAACACTGTAAAGAAATTTCTTTTGTTTCTTTGGTAATAGTTGTGAATTATCTAAGACTGCAACTAAATTGGAGCTATATAATTGCGCCTCTAATACAGCATCTTTATAATTTGTCAGTAGTTCTCTTTGCTCTTGGGCTTGATTGAATTCCCTGATTTCTCTTCCTCGGTAGTAATTGGCAATTACTAACCCAGTCAGTGAGCCGAAAAAGCCGATTCCAATGGCGACAAAATAACCATAACCAATTTTTTGATGTATACGCCATGAACTAGCTTTGAGTTTCCCAGGCGAAGGAAATTCTATAGTCGGGAGTTCATTTGTGGAAGGCTCTTCTGCTGGCACTTTTTTGTTTTTTGAATTGCTATCAACAGGGATTGGTTTTTGAGTTTGCATTCCTCAAACCTCCTTACCCTCATGCAAAAAATATGAGCGCATCAGTCTTGTTTGTAAGATCACAATCATTGATCATTGGCATTTAACATGATCTTTTCTCATAAAAAGTTCAAAGAATTGCTGACTAGATAATTCTCATGAGTAGCTTCTATTTAATTGCTTTTGATATGAATGTTTACAAAGATACTTAGTAGAGGCCAAAAATCCCTGAATAGTCAAACTTCCTCACCACTATAGCCGAGACGCAATTAATCCGGTTTCTATATCAACCAAAAATTAATTAACCACAGATGTAGACACAGAGTCGGGGCGGGTGTATTTAGACTATCGTTAACGATTAATAATATCTGTAAACCCCCCGACCGCAGGTTACAGAGATATAGCAACCGCCAAGGAGGTTAAGACATAAACGGATAATCAAACTTAGACACCAAAAGGGTTTTAACCCACTCCCCAGCTATAATTCTGTACCGAGGCGATGAGGAAACCCTATAGTTTTAATACTTAGTTAATTGTGACAATAAGTAGATAAGCACAATAAAATCTTCTTCCCATGCTCCCTGCTAGAAAGCCCCCTGCCTGATGCCAACGACAATTTTTAACGTCAACCTACTTATTCTGACCATTGGCTGTATCCTACCCTATCTTACTCTCAGCCTGAGAAATCCACACATAGGCTTGATCAACAATTTCTTTTGATTTCTTAGGGACAGGAGTATTTAAGCCAAAATTTTCAGAGCATCGGCATCGTCAATGCCAATTGTACCACTAAAATACTCTAATTTTCACTTGTCTTTTTTTTGGAGCATTTTGACTAGGCTGTATGGGCAAATATTAGGGGCAAGAGGATGAGGATATGCTCCCTACCTTTGCCCCTGCTACTTAACTTTTTCCTACTGCTGACACTCTAGGCGATCGCAGCAGAAAGCGACTGTGTGACTAGTTGCTGTAACAATTCCACCTTATCGGTACGCTCCCAAGGCAAATCTAAATCATTGCGCCCAAAGTGACCGTAAGCCGCGATGTCCTGATAAAAACGTCCGCCTCGTTCACTTGGTAAGTTACGTAAATTGAAAACATGGATAATTCCGGCTGGACGTAGTTCAAATTGGTCTTTGACTAATGCCAACAAAATTTCATCATCCACTTTTCCAGTCCCAAAGGTTTCCAGAAAAATGCTCACAGGGCGCGCTACACCAATGGCATAACTGAGTTGAACCTCACACTTTTGAGCCAACCCAGCCGCGACAATATTTTTAGCCATATAGCGAGCCGCATAAGCAGCCGAACGGTCTACCTTCGTGGGGTCCTTACCGGAAAAAGCGCCGCCGCCGTGTCGGGAATAGCCACCGTAGGTATCAACAATAATTTTCCGACCAGTCAGACCAGAATCTCCTTGAGGACCACCAATCACAAATTTGCCAGTGGGATTAACCAAGAAGCGTGTTTCCTGATTTGGCTTAATGTCAATGTCACCAAAAACAGGTTCCACTACGACTGACCACAGGTCTTCTTTAATCTTGGCTTGTATTGCCGCTTCATCAGTGATTTCGTCGATACTCTCGGTGTGCTGAGTAGAAATCAAAATCGTATCAATACCTACTGGATACCCGTCTTGGTAGGCTACAGTTACTTGTGTTTTGCCGTCGGGGCGCAGGTATGGCAATTTACCTGTTTTCCTAACCACTGCTAGTCTGCGAGCAATGCGATGCGCCAGACTGATGGGTAAGGGCATCAGTTCGGGTGTCTCGTTGCAGGCAAAGCCGAACATTATACCTTGATCACCAGCGCCAATTGTGTCAAATAGTTCATCACTATTGTCCTGGCGTGTCTCTTGGGCGGTATTAACGCCCTGAGCTATATCGGGTGATTGTTCATCTAAAGCCACCAGAACACTGGCACTGCTGGCAGAAAAGCCATTAACAGCATCAGTGTAGCCAATTTCAGCTATTTTCTGGCGGGCAATGTTGACATAATTCGTATTAGCTTTAGTAGTAATTTCACCAGTAATTAGCACTAAACCAGTGTTAACTACTACTTCAGCCGCTACACGACTGCTGGGATCTTCTGTGAGCAAGGCATCTAGAATGGTATCAGAAATCTGATCGCAAATCTTATCTGGATGACCTTCTGTAACGGATTCCGAGGTAAATAAATAGCGTTTAGACAAAGAGGATTCCTCCCTTTCAAAGATTGCTGCTGGCTAAATTTTGATCATCTAGTTCAGCAACTAATGTCTGAAATCATAACAAGATTTACGCATTCAGTAGTTAGTATTTGATTTATTTTTTAATGGGGCTTACGCAATAGCTTTAGTGAAACCCTTTTTCCTTTTCTTCTCCTTCACTAGGGGAAGCTAGGCGAATCTGTCCTTCTCCCTACGGCAAGCGCTAGAGTCTACATTTTTCTGTAAATTTACGCATAGTTTAGCTGGAATTTTGGAGTTTTTTTAATAAAAATACTTAAAAATACTCATAATTACTAAAAACTATTGTCACTTTTGGTGGTGGTAGTAGACATTACAACCGTGCTAGTATGTCCAAAATGGGCTGTGTATGGCTTTTAAGTTTCTGTCTTAGAAGACAATAACACGACTACGAAGCCCCCTCTGTTTTCATCCTCTTAAATTGGGGAAGGTATTGAAATATGGTATTTCTTTCCATCAAGCGATCGCTACTTTGGACTAAAGCTACTCATTTTTTTCGTCCCATAGTAGCATTTGTTGCTATTTTGCTCCTAGTCCTAATCTATGCAACCCCTAAAGCTTTCGCTTCAGACCACCAGGACACAACTTTTCTGGCCACTAAGCTGACTGCTGCGGATCTCACAGATTTGTATGTGTTTGAGAGTCCGACAGACTCCAACAAAGTGGTTTTAGTCATGGATTTCGACCCTCTGATCGTTTCGGGTGAAATGAGACCCTTCGATCCAAATGTTCTTTATCAGTTCAAGATTGATAACACTGGCGACAATGTTGAAGATCTCGTGCTTCAATTCAATCTAAATGGCACAGGACCAGGGCAAACTGTCTCAGTGCGCGGACCAATTATTCCTAGCAAAGTAGGAACAGAATCCGCTTTGGTTCCAGTAAGTGGAACAGGGCAACTCAACCAAGCATTCACTACAAGTAACGGCTTGAATGTCTTCGTTGGCACACGCAAAGACCCGTTCTTTTTCGATTTGGAACAGTTCTTCAAAATCATCCCGGATCGCAATTATAATTTACAGCCTAATCCTAGTCCTCCGTTTCAAGTCCTTTCCTTCAGACCAGCTGGACAAGCACAAGACACCCTAGCCCCATTCAATGTCCATTCAATTATTGCCGAGCTACCCAAGCAACTACTTGGTAGTGGAAAGATTGGTACTTGGATCACAACGAGTGTGAAAACTCCTAGGCTGAAAAACGGTAATTTTGCTCAGATTGAGCGGTTAGCGGTTCCGGCTCTGAATGAACTTTTTATGGACTTCAAGGCTCATAATAACAGTAACCTTAAGACACCAACCAAAGACGCTAGCAATCAATCCAAATTCATTAAAACCTTTGTCAACGCCATCGGCAGACCTCAAGGTATAGCAGATGCAGTGATCTCGGTAGCGATTCCTGATGTTATTCAAGCAGACCTTTCTAAATCTAGCGGTAGTTATTTTGGGACTCAGTTAGCCAACAACTTTGGTGGTAGAAGACTAAAAGATGACGTAATTGATGTCACAGCATCTGTTGTCTTTGGTGATGCAGTTACAGGAATTTCTACAGGTCAAATTCCGGGGCTGACTAGCGATAATGTTGGGCCTAATAATGCTAACTTTCTTCCTACCTTCCCCTATGTAGGCAATCCTTTGTAAGATTTATGCATCTACGAATACTATGGGTGTTAGTGCTGACTAGCCTACTGGTTTTACTAAGACCCTGTGATACACAAGCGCTAAGTTTAGGCTACACCAATGGTAAGTTAGATACATATTCCTTCGGTTTGCACCTACTAACTGTTAATTCCAGGCAGATATTACCAGTTCAGCCGTCAGATTTAGTCTTTCCCGATTATTTAGAGCGATCGCATATTATCAGCGTCTATGAGGAGAAAGTTGCCCAATCTCCCGATTCCTCAATATTTTTACGTCTCTTGGCTGATCAATATTTGAGGCGCTTTCGAGAAATGGCAGATGTGGAAGATGTGTTACGAGCAGAACAAGCGGCACGTAGATCCCTGGCACTACAGCCGAGCCATAATGACATTTCTTCCATGCTCCTAGCATCAGCTTTACTATCTCAACATCAGTTTCGATCAGCTTTAAATGTGTTAAATAATTCATCTCTTGATAATCCCAATATTGTCTCGCTGAGGGCATCAATTCAAATGGAGTTGGGTGATTATGAAGCAACTCATCAACTCTTGCAGACCCTGGCTGAGGAAGAATCCAACTCCAGTCATAACGCAGTTTTAGCTCGTTACTTAGAGTTAACTGGCAATCTAGCCTCAGCACGGCAACTCCTAGATGAAGCTATGCAAGAGATGGACTCTTTTTACACAACGAGCGCAGAAACTCGTGCTTGGTTTCATGTGCGAACTGGGGATCTTGCTTTTGCAGCCGGCGATTTTGCCCTGTCTGAGCAACGATATCGGGAGAGTTTTGACCTCTTCCCACGGCATATAGCTGCGTTTACAGGACTAGCCCGCCTCTATGCTGCACAGCATCGCTGGCAGGATGTTCTAAATATTACCAACCAGGGTATAGAAATAATGCCCTTGGTAGAAACGCTCTCCTATAAGGCTGATGCTCAACGAGCTTTGGGAGACCAAAAAGGCGCAGATGAAACTGAAGATTTAATCGGGGTAGTCGCTTACCTGAGCAAGGTTAAAGGAATCTACGATCGCGCTTTGGCAGTCCACTACACTGAACATGGAATCCACTTACCAGAGGCGCTACAAATTGCCCGTAATGAAGTAGAAGTGCGAGATGATGTATATGCAGAGGATACGTTAGCTTGGGCAGCTGCGGCTAATGGGCAATGGCAAGAAGCCCAAAAGGCAGCAGAAAAGGCAACTCGCTTTGGAACAGAGGATGCTTTGCTCCAATTTCATGCTGGCATGATTGCCTTTCACGTAGGTAAGCGTGAGGAAGCAATCAAGCGATTAACTCAAGCTGTTAGCCTCAATCCTCAATTTCATCACAAGTATGCTGATCAAGCTCGTCAAGTCTTGGCTAACTTAGTACCCTCTGTCTCTTTTTCCACTCCTAACGCTATCGGGAGTTATTTATGAAAAAGCTGCTACATTACTTGACTTGGAGTAGTGCAATCATCGCCATCTGTTTATTTTGGATGCCGAGGGCGGATGCCCATCCTTTAGGCAATTTCACTATCAATCACTACGCAGGAGTGCAAGTAGCAACCGATGGTGTGGGAATTGATTATGTTCTAGACATGGCAGAGATTCCTGCTTTTCAGGAAATTAATCACTTAGATACTAATCACAACCGCAAAGCTGAATCTGTCGAGACAGTTGAATACCCTGAGCAAAAATGCCAGGAAGTCAACTCACATCTGGAACTGTTGATCGATCAACAGCCTTTAGCACTGTCTGTGATCAAATCAACAGTCGAATTTCCTCCAGGTGTAGGAGGATTATCTACACTGCGGCTGAGTTGTAATTTTCAGGGGAAAACAAAGTTACTAAGCGCGAATCAGTTAATATTTGAAGATCAGTTTTATCCACAGCGCTTAGGCTGGCGTGAAATTACTGTCGCTGCAAATGACATTGCCATTCAAGGTGATTTCACCTCTTTGAGTATCACCAACCGCTTGAGAGATTACCCCACGGAGTTACTCAGCAGTCCTCTTGACCAGCGTCGGATTGACTTGAAACTCAATCCATCTCTAACATTGAGTGAACAAGCGCCTCCAGCGTCTGTTAAATCATCCAGCCGCTTAGATAATGCTTTGACAGGAAGAAACAACGATGTCTTCACTAGCCTAATTACCCAGGAAAATCATAATTTCCTGAGTATCCTCATAGCTTTAGCGATCGCATTTGTATGGGGTGGTTTACACGCTCTCTCCCCTGGTCATGGAAAAACGATAGTCGGTGCTTACTTGGTGGGTTCCCGTAGTAATGCCCAACACGCCCTATTCCTGGGGTTGATTACAACTATTACCCATACTGCTAGCATATTTGCTCTAGGGCTGGTCACTCTTGGCACATCCCAGTTTATCTTGACAGAGCAATTGTACCCTTGGTTAAGCATAATCTCTGGTGTACTGGTAACTGTAATTGGTCTGAATTTGTTTATTCGTCGATTGCAAGGAACTCAGGTTTCTCATTCACACGACCATGTACATAGTCACCAACACAGCCACGACTTGCATGATCACTCGCAACCGCATCACCATCACCACAACCATGAGCATTCACATTTACCTCACGGTGATGTAACTTCCATGAAGTGGTCTAGCCTACTAGCGCTGGGGATTTCCGGCGGCTTATTACCTTGTCCTTCAGCCTTAGTAGTTTTGCTGAGTGCGATCGCAATGGGACGAATTGGCTTTGGACTAGCCCTGGTATCTGCCTTTAGCTTAGGTCTAGCAGCCGTACTAACCGGAATCGGCTTAATGCTAGTCTACGCCAAAAATCGGTTTGAGCATTTGCCACTCCAGATACCCAGAATCAAGATGTTACCCGTAGCAAGTGCCTTATGTATCACCCTAATAGGCTTAGGCATTACCTCACAGGCTTTACTCGCTCATCCCTGGAACTAGATGAATCCAAAGCATTCAGTTTTGTAAAAATAACCTAAAACAACTATATGTCACAAGCAATTAAACAATCCATCGTCTCAGAAAACAATCTATCTCATCCCTCCACCAAGTTGTCGCAAACAGCCTCCAAGAGTTTGAGTGAGCGTTCATTGAATTTTTGGCAAAAATCCCTAAGACGTTCAATCCCTATTGCCTCTGCTGCCATCGCTCTATCTGTAAGTGTTATCCTGCCATCTCAGGCATCCACTATTTCATATTCTGGTGACACAACAAACGCACCAAGTTTTAACCGTCCTGAAACCGAAGGCTTTGAAAGTGGTACAAACCCACCCACATCACTTTCTAGTAATGGCACAGCCGTTCCTTATTACAGCCAGCCTTTCTTAGTTGATACGACTGGACTCTATAATGTTGTAGGTTCTCAAAACTTCCTGGGTATCCAGTTCTTGTACCAAGACAGCTTCAACCCAACTACCCCATTAGTTAATTTACTTAATGGGAATGATCCTTTCCCAGATGAAGGCACATCTGGTTTTAGCGACTTGAGCTTAACTGCCAATAATCAATATTTCTTAGTCACTACTGGATTTGACAATAGCAATAACAGTTTTGGTACTTTTACCAATACCATTACAGGCCCTGGCAATATTACACTTGTCCCCGACCCTTCTTCAATCTCTGTCCCCGAACCTTCTTCAATCGCTAGCACAGTAATCTTTGGGATTTTTGGAAGCACCTTAATACTAAAGCGCAAACTGAAAAAGCTAAAATCTGTCAACTAACCTCCCATTTGAAGTAAGAATCGCTATACTTATACCAATTTTCTGTAAACTTGCACTTAATAACTAATTTACTTCTTTACGTACTTGGTGGTAATTTTAATAAATATTAAGTGCATCTTAATGAATAATTGGTATTAATTTAACGGGCGATTGTCCTTTAAGGGCTGAATCTAAGCTCCCAAAAATAGCAATGAATTAGATAAACTACGACTATTTAATTCATTGCTACTTATATCTGATAATTTTTCAGAAAATATTATTTTGAGGAAAATATGAAACGATTTATCTTCATTTCTTTAATAACTGCTTTGTGCATAATAGGCTACTTTGAAATTAGCTTGTCACAGGCTGAAAAACTTTTTTGGCTGAACTTGGGTCTTTGAAATACTCCCTCACGAAATTATTTCGCACTCCGCACTCGTAATTTTCGCTGATTAGCTAATTTCTTATCTTTACTTTGACATACTCACCAACACGAAGCTGCGGTGATTCTTGACAGTTCACGAAGTAGTCTTACATTGACACTCCCTACCCGTTTAAGGTCGTGGCGATACCCCATTGGATGCGTTCTCATCTCTGTCTTTCTCAGTACCACAATGTAAACAAAGTATTGAACGAATAGAGAGGTCAATTTTCCCGCACCTAAACCCACAATCACAACATACTGGGCTTGTGGGTTTTCACTTATCTATGATGCGAAAATCACGGTTAAATTTTTTTGATTTAGCCGCACAAAGATTTCTAAATTCTTGCCATCCTTGCAAGCTGACAACCATTTTCTAGCTTCAGTCTTTTTGGCTTGGGTAACCAGGGTTTTTAACCCAAATTTTCGATAAGAAAGGGGGAAACCAAAAGTACCCCCGAAAGCTGTGACACAAGCACTGCTTACTTAAACTTCAACTGCTAGTTTGGCTTCTTTTGCTGTCAAGCGCTCGTAAGCGGCGCGCATTTTCAAACCTGTCAGCACTTGGAACAACCCAGTTCCGTTATTGGAACCTGGATACTCACGGTGTTGGAGTAGCAAGTGAGTCATCTCACCTTCATATTTGGTGGATGTCTTACTCAGATGAGTTTCGATATAAATAACTTCATCTAGGTTGTCGAATTGACCATCTACTTCTAATACTGAAACGTAACGACCGTAGTAGACATCAGAACCATAGTATACTTGCATTCCTGGGTATGAACAAGTTAGTTTGCGTCCGCAGGGAGTCCAGTTAATTGTTGACCCTTCATCAAACAAGTAACTTGGCTCGAAACCTTCTTTGCCTTCACGTTGGAGCATACGTACCCGCAGCACCTTGCGTTCGGTATCATTCTTAATCAGGTTCGTGGGTAGTACCTGTAGCACCACATCAGCATATTCTCTTTGTGGCTCAATGAATTTTTCAAAATCGGGTTTACGAGAATTGATTTGAGCTAAAACATCTTCATAACGATGTCCTCTTTCTGCCATATCTCGCTGGATTTTCCAAGCAATTTTGACTTCATCACTAATATCAAAGTAGACGCTAAAATCAAGTAGCGATCGCACTCTTTCATCATATAAAGGATGAAGACCTTCCACAACTACAATGTGATTTGGCTCCACACGCTCCGGTGGATCAATCATACCTGTTTCGTGGTTATAAATCGGCTTCTCAATCACTTGACCTTCTTTGAGCGCTTTGATTTGCTCATACATCAAGTCAAAATTATTAGCTCTGGGGTCAAGTGCAGTTATCCCAGTCTCTTTGCGCTGTTTGCGGTCTAGAGAATGATAGTCATCTAAACAGATAACCGTCATGAACTCTTCACCAAATAAATCTATTAAACGACGCAAAAAAGTAGATTTACCGCATCCAGAGTCTCCGGCTACTCCAATCAATACCACGCGTTCTGGCTTAGTTGTCATAAATTTCCTCTAAATACTAAATGTGTCAATCAATATTTTTTCACACAGAAGATTTTTAAACCAGGAGTTTACCCCATTGGTTGATCCTGTGTTTTTGCTACTCAGCAGGGCTATGGAATATCTAGACGGGCATACAACCAAACTATAGTTGTCTCTCATCTAACTTATACTTAATTCCTTGCTGGCTGGTAAGTATTTAATCCTAGTGGTGTATTTGATTTTAACAGAAGGGGGTATTCTATAACAAGATTTGCTCTTGTCAATAATCTCCTACTTTCTCAATCATCACCAATAATTAAATTATCAATTTTCAGTCACCTGTGAACACCCCTAAAAGTGTTGTATCAAAGTCGTCTACTGAGTTTAGCCCTTGATTCGTTAAATTTGTCAAGTATAATTTATTTTGATCAACCGGAAAATTTGCACGAGTGCTATGACAATGCTCGAAAGATTCCACCTCAGAATGATCAGGTTACACAAGCCGCATCATCAGAGTTTGAGGCGAGAATTTGAGCAAGGTACTTCTAAAGGTTGACAGATGTTTCACATCAAGTGAAACTTATTGTAGGTGTCTCTCAGTTAGGACTAGAACCCCAAAACCCTGTTTTTTTCCAGCAGGGGTTACTCCTGATATAGGGCTTTCAGCAAGTGTTACCGAAAGGTAAGTCTATTTTAATAGTCGTATAACAGGAAACTGCCAAGCTATAGGTCATTGGGTCTTGCCCTTTGGGTGGTTGAAAGCTATCTCCTTGATAGGATTAGCAGTTCACGAAAAAAAGATTAAATTGACTCATTATTAACATTCTGCCAAAGGCTGATCCTTTACCTTAGAAGGTGAGCAGGTGTGTTTTTTGCTATCCTTGTATGTCTTTGGTGAGTGAACCTAGCACGGCATTAGCTGATGATGCCGCTTTCCCAGAGAGCCAGTCTTGGTATCCGAAAATTCGGTACACTAAAACTGGTAAAAGGAAAGAATTTTTTTTGAGAAACGGTTAAGTAAAAATCGGAGTGTTAGAACGAATGTACAATCAAGGTGCTGTTGAGGGTGCTGCCAACAGAGAATTAGGTAGCCGCGTCTTCGTTTACGAAGTGGTGGGTCTGCGCCAGAACGAAGAAACTGATCAAACAAACTACCCAATTCGTAAAAGTGGCAGTGTGTTCATCAGAGTACCTTACAACCGCATGAATCAAGAAATGCGACGGATCACTCGCTTGGGCGGCAAAATTGTTAGTATCCAATCTGTAAGTACTCTAGAACAACTTAATGGTAAAGTCTCTCACGAGAGGGCTGAACACAAAGAGGAGTCTGTAGTTACGTCTGAAATAGCTGCTAACACCGAGGAGAATGGTCAAGCCACACCTGTTGCTCATAGTGAAGTTAAAGGCTTTGCTAAACCACCAGCTGAAGATCAGCTTAAAAAGAAGGACAAAAAAGGCAACACCATGACTCAAGGGAAAGCCAAAAAAGGCGCTGACGTTCCTGTCAATATTTACCGTCCTAATGCTCCATTTGTTGGGAAGTGTATATCTAATGAACCGTTAGTTAAAAAAGACGGTATTGGTATTGTTCAGCACCTCAAATTCGACTTGTCTGGCAGTGACCTGAAATACGTAGAAGGTCAAAGTATTGGGATTATTCCCCCAGGTGTAGATAAAAACGGCAAGCCAGAAAAACTCAGACTATATTCTATTGCTTCCACTCGTCACGGTGATGATGTGAATGATAAAACCGTATCGCTGTGCGTCCGCCAGTTGGAGTATAAACACCCAGAAAGCGGCGAAACAGTCTACGGTGTGTGTTCTTCTCACCTGACTCAACTCAAACCCGGCGCAGATGTGAAAATCACTGGGCCAGTGGGTAAGGAAATGTTGCTACCCGAAGATCCAGAAGCCAAAATAATCATGATGGCAACTGGAACAGGTATTGCTCCGATGCGGGCTTATCTGTGGCGGATGTTTAAGGATGCTGAAAGAGGCGCTAACCCAGAGTACCAGTTTAAAGGATTCTCTTGGCTAATATTTGGTGTTCCCACAACTCCAAACATCTTATATAAAGAGGAATTGGAAGAAATGCAGGCGAAATATCCTGATAACTTCCGCCTGACTTGTGCCATCAGCCGGGAACAAAAAAATTCCCAAGGTGGTAGAATGTACATTCAAGACCGTGTGGCAGAACACGCTGATGAATTGTGGCAGTTGATTAAAGAAGAAAACACTCACACTTACATCTGCGGCTTGCGTGGTATGGAAGGTGGTATTGATGAAGCGCTGACTGCTGCTGCTGCTAAGGAAGGAGTTGTTTGGAGTGATTACCAGAAGGAACTCAAGAAGGCTCATCGCTGGCACGTAGAAACTTACTAAGTTAGTCTATAGTCTTTAGTCATTGGACTGAGCCTAGCTAACAAAGGATCATAAGTAATAAGTAGGGTGGGTTGTTGACTCACCCTACAATTGTTTTATATGGACAGCTGAGAACAGAGTTCTAAGTGCTTGATTCACCCACGGGAATTAATTCCTGGGGCTTATACCAACTAATTGATGATTAGTTGGCTCATTAGTATAAATCAGGAAGCACTCAGAATGTTGCACTCAGCACTCAAAAATTAGGGTGTAAAATTTGTGGGAGTGAAACTAGGAATATTAGGTTTAGGCACTGTCGGCACGGGTACGGTGCAGTTACTGCAAGATTTGGTGGGACGTAACCCGTTATTGCAGTCCGTGGAAATATATCGAGTGGGAGTGCGATCGCTTGATAAAATTCGGGATGTAGAATTACCTGTAGATGTCTTAACGACAGATTTAGAAGCCATTGTCAATGATCCGGCGGTAGATATTGTCGTGGAGTTAATCGGTGGACTCGAACCGGCGCGATCGCTGATTCTCCAAGCTTTAAACAATGGTAAACACGTCGTTACCGCCAATAAAGCTGCGATCGCGCGTTTTGGGGCAGAAATCTTTACAACTGCTAACCAAGCCGGGGTATATGTGATGTTAGAAGCGGCTGTAGGCGGTGGTATCCCAGTGATTCAACCCCTGAAGCAGTCCTTAAGCGTTAACCGTATTAATACTATTACTGGCATCGTTAACGGTACAACAAATTACATCCTTACCAGGATGCAAACCGAAGGTAGCAACTTCAGCGATGTCTTAGCTGATGCCCAAAAATTAGGTTACGCCGAAGCTGACCCCACGGCTGATGTAGACGGTTTAGATGCAGCTGATAAAATTGCCATCCTGGCATCATTAGGCTTTGATGGACGCATCAACCTAGAAGATGTCTATTGTGAAGGAATTAGACAAGTCAGCAAGACAGATATTACCTATGCCGAAAAATTGGGATTTGTGATTAAATTATTAGCGATCGCTAAACAATACAGCGACTCATCTCCCCTCTCAGTCAGAGTGCATCCCACCTTAGTACCCAAAGCACATCCATTAGCTAGCGTTAACGGTGTATATAATGCCATTCTCATCGAAGGAGAACCCATCGGGCAGGTAATGTTTTTTGGACCCGGTGCAGGTGCGGGTGCAACAGCCAGCGCCGTCACCTCAGATATCTTAAATTTAGTTGCTGTCCTCAAAACCAGTACAACCAACCCAAATCCACTCTTAACTTGTGGACACCAAGATTACTGTCAAATTGCCCCAATCACAGAACTAGTAACGCGATTTTATGCCCGATTCCTCACCAAAGACCAACCAGGAGTTATTGGTAAATTGGGTACTTGCTTTGGCAACTATGGCGTTAGCTTAGAGTCAGTAGTCCAAACAGGCTTTCACGAAGGACTAGCAGAAATTGTGGTTGTCACCCGCGATGTGCGAGAAGGAGATTTTCGGCAAGCCCTAACAGAAATTCGCAATTTAGAAGCTATAGATAGTATTCCCAGTTTACTGCGAGTGCTGTAAATAGGCTCAGAAATTAGCAGGAGACAAGGTAGAACAGCATAAAGAGCAGGGTTCAGGGGGAAGACTTTGGGCGAGTGCGACAATCTTCTCTCTCTTTTTCCCAACTTCCCCACATCCCTTTAATTGCGAAAATATACATAAAAGCTATGTATTATAAAGAATAGCCTCTACCTCAAGAACATGGAACCTTTAACTGCTGCGATCGCCATTGGCTCTGTAGTCGCCACCAAAGCCTTAGAAAAAACAGGCGAAAAGGTAGGCGAAGTTTTATGGGACAAAACTATTCAGTTTCTTGTCAAGCTGAGAAAACACTTTCCTCAAACTGTAGTTGCAATTGAGAAAGCACCAGAACAACCCCTAGATTATGGCAAGGCTTTAATTGAGGTGGAATCTGCGGCGCAGGCTGATCCGGAAGTGGCACAAGCTGCACAGGAATTGGCAGCAGCAGCAAAAGCAGAAACACCATCCAATTTGAATGAAATTCTTATAGAAATAGCAGAAACACTTAAATCTCAATCTTCAACAAATCAGACCAGGATTGAAAGCATCGAGAAGATTGTTAACTTTGCTCAGAGAGATATTAATATTCAAACCCAAACCATAAATCTTTGACTGAAGTCGTCCGCCGGCGAACGGACAAAGTTAACTCCCACAAAATATATTCCTTATCGTGGTTCGGTTCATTTTGTCGGACGTGAACAGGAACTGACACGAGTGCATGAAGACTTGCAGCGTGGAAATTATGTGGCAATATCAGGGATGGGAGGCGTAGGCAAAACCGAATTAGCTACCCAATACGCCAAAAGATATCAAGAGAGTTATGGCGGTATTGCTTGGTTCAATGATCGCAACAGTAATCTTGCTGCTGAAATTTTGGAGTTTTTTATCAAGCTTGGTTTGGAGATTCCCCAAGAACTAGGGGGAAAACTGTTAAGCCTAAAAGAACAAGTTGCTTGGTGTTGGTCTAGATATCCTGACTCTACCTCGCCTATATTAATTGTCTTCGATGATGTCACAGACTTAGCCAACCTCCGCCAAGTCTTACCCGAAGACCAACGCTTTTGCGTTTTGGTGACAACTACACCACGAATTTTAGACCCGAATTTTATTCAAGAGATTTCTTTAGATGTTCTTTCTCCAGAAAAAGCATTAGAACTGTTAAAACGATTGTTGGGAAACACAGACAGGCGAGTTGATAACCAATTAGAAGCTGCAACTGCAATATGTGAATGTCTGGGATATTTGCCTTTGGGGATAGAGTTAGTCGGAGGTTATTTAGTCCGCGACCCAGGACTATCTCTGAATACAATGTTTGAGAGGTTAAAAACCCAAAAATTAGCTGAAATATCTTTACAGCGAGAGCCAGATTCTACCATTGGTCAAGCGCAACTGGGAGTCAAAGCAGCGTTTACCTTAACTTGGGAAAAACTTGACCCCCTCACACAACAATTAGGAAAATTTTTGAGTTTATTTGCTCCCCAACAGATTCTTTGGGATTTGGTGAATTGGGTGGCGACAGATGGTGGGAAAGCAGAAGATGAAGCAGCAACACAGCTAACTTGGTCACAAGAGGAAATAAACTCAGCCAAAAAGCAACTTTACGCACGTAACTTGCTGCAACTGGTAGAAGCTACAGAAGGAGAATATTATAAAATTCATGCTTTGGTGCGGTGGTTCTTGCAAGAACAGTTAACTAATTCTGGGGAAATAAAATCAGTTTTAGAAACAACCTTTGCTTCTGCCATGATATCTGTAGCTCATTACCTTCCCCAATCACCCACTTCTGAGGATATCGAAAGCGTCAAGGATGTTGTTCCCCATATTGAAGACTTAGGAAATAGGATAATTGCTGATATTCAGCCAGCAGGAGAAGCACAGATAAATTCTCCAGCATCAGTTCCCAATGATCAAGTAATTTGGATATTTGTAGGAGTAAGCAGATTTTATGCAGGACAAGGACTATATAAATTAGCAGAACCTTGGCATGAGCAATGTGTAAATGTTTGCCAAGCTTTGTTTGCTGGCGACCATCCTGATGTGGCTACTAGCTTGAACAATTTAGGCGAACTCTATCGTAGTCAAGGGCGGTACAGTCAAGCCGAACCTCTTTTCATTCAAGCCTTGGAGATGAAAGAGCGCTTGTTTGTCGGCGACCATTCCAATGTGGCTACTAGCTTGAACAATTTAGCTTTTCTCTACAAAAGTCAAGGGCGGTACAGTCAAGCCGAACCTCTTTTCATTCAAGCCTTGGAAATGACACAGCGCTTGTTTGCCGGCGACCATCCCAATGTCGCTACTAGCTTGAATAATTTAGGCGAACTCTATCGTAGTCAAGGGCGGTACAGTCAAGTCGAACCCCTCTTGATTCAAGCTTTGGAGATGACACAGCGCTTGTTTGTTGGCGACCATGCCAATGTCGCTACTAGTTGGAACAATTTAGCTCTACTCTACCGTGGTCAAGGGAAGTACAGTGAAGCCGAACCTCTTTTCATTCAAGCCTTGGAGATGACACAGCGCTTGTTTGCCGGCGACCATTCTGATGTCGCTACTAGCTTGAACAATTTAGCCGAACTTTATCGTAGTCAAGGGCGGTACAGTCAAGCCGAACCCCTCTACAAAAAAGCCTTGGAGATGAGGCAGCGCTTGTTTGCCGGAGACCATCTTGATGTCGCTACTAGTTGGAACAATTTAGCTCTACTCTACCGTGGTCAAGGGAAGTACAGTGAAGCCGAACCTCTTTTCATTCAAGCCTTGGAAATGACACAGCGCTTGTTTGCCGACGACCATCCCAATGTCGCTACTAGCTTGAACAATTTAGCCGGACTCTACGACAGTCAAGGGCGGTACAGTGAAGCCGAACCCCTCTACAAAAAAGCCTTGGAGATGTGTCAACGGGTATTAGGGGTTAATCATCCCACTACAGCGACAATTAAAGAAAACTTGGCAATTCTGCGACAACGTTAATTCCCATTGCTACTTGGAAACGACGGCTCAATCAGTTTCTACAAATCTTACTGGGTATTGTAACTTTACCGTTTGATTTACTTTGGCAATTCGCTAAGAAAATAATTCGTAATTAAAGGATTGGATAGAGCGATCGCCTATATTCTACAAGTTCCTGAGCCAGTGCGATCGCAGCAGCGAGAGAGCGATCGCAATATATAGCCGTAGCCATATCTGTTAGAACAGTGTTGATATCTCAAAACTTTACAGAGACTAAGTTTATACTCATAATTCAGAACTTTGCTATATGACTGAATTACAAAAAAGCGAGAGAGCGATCGCCTGAATTTATCACTGATAAAAAAAGACGCTCAAAGAGCGCCTTAACATACATGAATTATAGCTTTTGTCAACGGCTACATTGAAGATATTAAGCTTCTGGAATATTTTTGCCCACAACTTGCGATTTCAGAGTAGTGATTTCACTAGTTAACTCTTTCCGAGTCGAGGCTTTGAGCAAATAGCGGTAAACAAACCAAGCAGAGTAGCCAATACCAATCAATTCAAAGGTCGGTGCTACTAAAGGAATATCATTTAAAGAATCTAATACCGCCAAGAGTACCTTAACCGAAACAATTGCTCCGACAATTAAACCAACGCTAACCAGGGGCTGCTTATATTGGTTAAAGAAGCTTCCCAGGTATTCGGGCAGTGTTGCTAAAAAACCAGAAATTTGTTCCCCGTATTTTTGCCATTGCTCTTGAGACTGCACAGGAGGCTGGAGTTTGGTAATGCTTCCTGTTTGGTTGTTGATATTTGGCACTGCTGCCTCTTTCGATTGGGTTTGTGTGAATTCCGGTTCTTGCATTTTCACTCCTATAAATTTAACAGTTGAGTTTATCTAATCTGTGACAATTACAACCTAAAGGCTGTTGATTAGGCAATGCACGAGGGCATCAGTACAACTTGTGTTTGATCCACAAAAGGTTTTAGTCTCCTATAACCATAATTGCCTCATCAGCTATACTGCATCAACTACAAGGTAGACAGTCAGCATGAGAAGAAAAGTCAGAAGGCGGCAACATATCTTAAAATCAGCTTTCTGAGTTCTGGATTTTGTGAATCAAGACAGAATCCTCAATTTGTGATTATCCCATGCCGTGTCAGGTCAGTTATCTAAAGGTGAGGCACTCAGCCCCGGATCTTGAGATCGGGTTTCTGACAAACTTACTCATTCAAGCACAAATCATGCCAAAATCAGACTACCTCACATTTATACAAGTTTAAACGCCGATTTTATCTGATATTAAAGCTATCTTAAGCCCTGTTCGTCAATTAGCTCATTGATCATTCATATTAATGTGTCAGCAAAGATTTTATGTATTCAAATATACTTATTAGCTTGAGTAATTGATCATATGGGTTTCTAGCTGAGGACAAGCAGACAATATTTTTGCCCAATCAGGAAAGTTATGTTTTTGCCCGTTAAATATTCTACTAGGGCAGAGTGAGGGATAATGCTTGGCAATAGGAATTTCTTTTATCCCCACACTCAGTCCCATTTAGCTTTTTCTACACTTCTATACGGCGGTACTACTTCCAATCGGGGAACATATCTCCTCCATCTTCTCCACCAATACCGATTCCAGTGTGATAAATTTCGGCATCAGTGATGATCATCTGATCCATTGATGCTCCATATACATTAGAGTCATAAATTTGAGCGCGAGTCAGATTCGCTCCGTTGAGATTAGCTTGTTTAAAATTAACGTTCGTCAGCATAGCTGAAGTTAAATTTGCACCTTTCAAATTAGCATTAGTTAAGTCTGCGCCTTCGAGATTGACTCCTTCGAGGTTAGCTCCAGAGAGATTTGCTCCCCGTAAGTCAGCACCAATTAAATGCGCGCCTCTGAGGTTAACCCCGGATAAATTGCACTGGACACAATGTCTGGTCAAATTTAGCTTTTGTAAGTCTTGGGAATTACCAGCGTTAACTGTGCTATTCAAAATTAGGGGAGTTGCCAAGGCTAGAGCCGCGAATAGCTGGAGTTTCATATTGTTTTCCCCTTCGTCATTAAACTACATCCGTTCTTTTCCTCACGATTTTATTATCTCACTAAATAGCTAAAAATTGTTATTTAAACACACAAGTCCACTGTGATCTACTGCCAATGCTTTCCTGATGCTAGAAGTATGATTAACTATGGTTTTCGGCTATTGGCGATTAATAAATTCTACTAAATTTACATAATTAAACTAATGTTAAATATTTTGAAGAACTTGTGCCAGTTTGCATAGTTGCACATGAGATATTAATGATGACGTTCTTATTAGCAAATGAAGCTACATCCAAAAAGTTTTAGTAATTTAAATTACCAAAAAATCCCGCATATACTGATTAACTAAATCAGGTTCTTCTTGCTGTACCCAATGTCCGCAATGAGGAATATATTTAATTTTGAAGTCATTCACATAGGCGGCGGTGTCGTAGGTGAGTTCTTTGCCAAGTGCTGTATCGTTTTCGCCCCAAATCATCAGTGTGGGGACAGCCAAAACTCCCCAATGTTTCTGGGTGAATAAGTCTGGCAAAATATTACGATAATAGTTCAACATGGCTGTGGTAGCACCACGTTTTGCAGCAGCGTTTTTATAAGCATCAATATCTGCTGGAGTGAAAGCGCTTTTATTAACGGCTGTACCTTGAATAGCTTTTTCAATTGCGTCATAGTCTGACAATTGTAGGAGTAATTCAGGTAGCCAAGGAATCTGAAAGAAGAATACATACCAGCTGCGGAGCAATTGCTGATATGTGCGTAAACCTTGGGCAAATTTGGCAGGATGAGGTAAGTTAAGAATAATTAATCGCTCGACCATTTCGGGGTGAGCATAGGCAAAAGACCAGGCGATCGCACCACCCCAATCATGTCCAATTAAGATACACTTGTCGTAACCTAATCCTTGAATTACGCCCTCCACGTCTTTGAGCAATTCATCCATCACATAAGCTGATTGCTCTTTGGGTTTATCACTATCGTTATAGCCACGTAAATCAAGGGCGACAACTTGAAAATCTTGGGCAAATTCTGGAATTTGATGCCGCCAAGAATACCAAAACTCAGGAAACCCATGTAACATCAGCATTAATGGCCCTGACCCTTGGGTGACGTAGTGGAGTTTCACGCCATTGGTGATGATATATTCATGTTGATAAAAATTCTCTGTTACAGACATAATCTTGTATTTGTGCAGATAGAACCTGTGGATATGAGAAATTATGTATCATTTTCATAGTCCAAGTATCTGTTAAAGGATAGTTTTGTGTTCTCATTCTCGGTGTATGTCTACGGTGTACACCACTAACTCTAACTGTCCCAACTTGGGATTACCCACATCTAGGAAACCTCGTGCTATGTTCCCATCCCGCCTGGAAATGAGGTAGGTATAATATGTCCAATATAGATAAGTGTTAAAAAATTTTTGATCAAGGACAAGACGCGTGGAAACTCAATTGCAGATAGAACAAGTAATTAAGACCCTTGAAGAGGATTTACCAACACTTTTTGAAAAAGATATTTCTTATGATATTTATACACAGGATATCTATTTTCGAGATCCTGTAAATAAATTTAAATGGAAATTCAACTATCGGATTATCTTTTGGACGTTGCGATTTCACGCCCGGCTATTTTTTACGCAAATTTACTTTGACTTGCATGAAGTATCACAGCCAGCAAAAGATACTATTTTAGCGAAGTGGACAGTCCGCGGAGTTTTGCGTGTTCCCTGGAAAGCAGGTCTATTTTTCAATGGTTATTCCACATATAAACTTAACCAAGACACTTTGATCTACGAACATATCGATACTTGGGATCGTCAGCCAGGGGAAATTTTAAAGCAGTTTTGGCCAAAGGCAGAAACAGTTGATCAATAGAAAGCAAAAGAGGGAGTATAACTCCCTCTAAAAATCAGATAATTATTAATTTCAACGTAGGTAAAGAATTACAGACGTTCCTTTGGTAAGAAGGCAATAGGATCAATTGCTCCCTTACCTCCTGGGTGGATTTCAAAGTGAGTGTGTGGCCCTGTGCTGAAACCAGTGCTACCCATGTGAGCAATTTGTTGCCCTTGGGTCACCTGTTGACCTGCTCGCACTAAAGTCCGGCTATTGTGAGCATAGCGAGTTATAGTGCCATCTTGATGGCGAATCTCCACAAGGATGCCGTAACCACCTCTGTTCCAGCCGGATTTTTCCACCACACCGTCGGCGGCTGCGAAAATTGGCGTACCAGTGGCGTTAGCAATGTCAATACCCCTGTGCATTCTTCCCCAGCGTCTACCATAGCCGGAGGTAAGTACACCTTTTGCCGGCCACATATAGGATGAGGATATTGAATCGTTGGAAGGGGGGAGTGTAGTCGCGTCAATTGGTCTGGGCAAGTATTGTTCCACTGCTGCCAAAGGCGGTAACTGTGGCCGTAATTGTGGACTAACACTGCTTCCCCGCAAGTTTCCGAGAGTGTCAGAGATGTCAGCACCTCTGGGAGATATTACTGTTCTATTGTCAGAATTGAGACTGGAGGAGAACTCTGGATTGATTGGCTCGTTGACCCGACGAGTACGGGCTTGGGAATTAGCCGATTGACCATAGCCAGGTAAATTCAGGCTGGGAACACGAATGGGAATCGACGCATTCTTTTGTCCGAAAGCAGGTTGAGAAGCCGTGGCATTATTCGGTTTAACAACAGGAATTGCTATGGGAGCTTGTTCACGTTCAGTCGTGGCTGGCCTGATTGCATTCCCCGACTGTTGCTGGCGATATTCCTCGCGTAATCTTTGGATTTCCGCTTCTGGGCTGTTTCTTTGAGCAACGGTAGTCGCTATGGGAGCTTGTTTACGTTCAGTGGCGACTGTCGTGATTGCATTCCCGGACTCTTGGTTGCGGTATTTCTCCTGTAATCTCTGAATGTCCGCTTGTAGGCTGTTTGTTGGAGCAACGGGAATCTGTACAGCAGCTTTCTCTAGTTCAGTAGCGGCTGGCCTGGTTGCATTCCCCGACTGCTGGTTGCTGTGTTTGTCCCGTAATCTCTGAATGTCCGCACGTAAGACGCGCAGACCTTGTTGATCTTTTGTGCTTTCCGTTTGCTGAGTCGATTTTTGAGACTGCTGCATTTCGGCAAAGATTGTTGGTACTGGTGTATCACCACCTAGTCCCAGAGGATCAGGAGTAGTAGATTCGGTCTCTGTGGCTGTAACAGTATTTATCTGGCTCTGGTTATTCGCAGTTAGTGGTGTGGGGATAGTTAAACTGTTGTTATTCCCAGATGATGGTAACTGTGATGAAGCAGAAGGGAGACTGGGGTAGTTATTAGCAGTGTTCAGGGGGTAGTTGACTAGCTGTGGCATACTCCTGGAATACCCGCTATTGGAGTTAACTACTATTGGTGTGGGAATAACTGTAGGGCGGTTAACCTGAGTAACAGGGATAATCAGCCTTTGGCTAATTTTAATTTGATCAGGATTGTTAAGATGATTTGCCTTAACTAGTTCTGATATAGAAATATTGTATCTACTCGCGATGGTAGCTAGTGTGTCTCCGGGTTTAACTTCGTAACCTGTATTAGCCGCTAAGGACACAATTTGTGGTGTAGCTGCTACGGGTGTGGTTAAGGCTTGCGGGTTCGACTCACTGGTGTTTTGTCTTTGTTTTAACCTCGATACTAAACCTTCTGTGTTGTCATTGTTGAAAGTTGATGACTCTTCTACTACCGTTTGACGAGCGCTGATTTCTGGCGCTGTTTGTGTCGTTTTCGGCTGTGTCAAAGCTATATCATTGTTTGATAAAATTTGGGTCTCCTCAGACCGCAACTCCGCCAGACTGTTTCTTAAACGGTTCGATTTTTCTTGTAAGCGATTGAGTGCAAATTCCTGCTGCGCCTTTAGTTGAGCATTAATTTCACCACTGGGATCTGTGTTTTCCAGTGCCTGTGGTTGTGGTTCGCTTGTTAAGTACGCCGTTGATTCGTCCGTTTGATTAGTAACGTTATCAGCACTAGACAGTTTTTGTACTGTCTCATTTGATGGGATTTGGGTTGGCAATCCCTGTGATACTGGGGATTGTAAATAGGGGGAAGTTTTGTTAGCTGCTGTTCTGTTAGATTCTGATGTCGGAACAGGAGCTGGCACAGACATTCCACTCGCCGTAACTTGCCATTTAGCTTCAAGCCCGGATAACTGTGAAATTGCTGTTGGTTCCACGATGACAGGATTTTCTGGCAAGCTTGCTAATAAGACTGTTTGAGTCTCTAGCTTTGTGGAAGCAAATTTCACTGTAGTGTCAGAAGCAGCTGGAATTGTTGTGGCTGCCTTTTGGCTACCAACAGGAGCTGCTGCTTGGGCTTGATCGCTTTGTCGAGTCACTAAAAGGCTGGTTGCTCCCATGGAGATAGCCAAACCAATCATGGCGGCTTGTGTCCGCGCCCGGCGGTTAACCTTGGGATTAACTACAATATTCAGGTGTTCTAGGTGTTCCACTAGGGCATCATCATTGCTGGGGGTATTTTTCAGCACAGCCTGTTCTCTTTTTTTCAATGCTCGTTTCAAAGACGACCTCCTATGATCACTAGCGTTTAACTGATCTCGATTTTTCAGTCGGATACTAGTCTATGATTTAGATCACATCGAATGATAGATCAAGATCATTTTCACCAGAGATACTTACGCAAGATTAACTTGCTTCTCTGATTTAGACAAGTTTACACATGGAACGCAAAACTTAAAAATTGCTGTGCTTACTTGTCCCGTTCACTCCTACACACCACAGAACTTTTGCTTTTGACCTTTGTCTTCATCTCTTGTGCAACGCTTGCTAGGACTACTGAAGAATAATTATTATATATTCACCAAGTCCACTGTGGCTGTCAGCAATATAGTGAATTTGACTTCTGGAAAAGCTCTGCCCTCTGCTGTAGATATCTTCAAGGTTTTTCTAGTTGATCCGCCTTCTCAGAAGGAGACTTTACGTTGATTTATCCCTAAAAATCAACCGTACAAACTTCTCACTACTTTTGTCCTCCAGGAAATTACCTATTCAACAAAAATAGCTCAAATAGCTGGCGGTCAAAGGTTGTACCATTTTTAGGGTCTTAGTCACGCCGACTTCAGTTCATCAAAATTTATCATGCAAATTCGGTATACTTCCGAATTTAATATACAAATTTCTTATATTAAGCCCCTGGTTGTGGTGACTACTGCACAGGAAAACTACGGTAAATATATTTTTACGTATAAATTATCATAATATTTTTTCTTACCCTGAGTGCCTTTTTTTGGCATAAATCTCACTCTAGGATTGATATTGGCGATTATTTTCAGTAATTTAACTTAGATAGGTTCTGCCGATAATTACAGTAAATAACCCAACTGACGACGGGCTTCAAATAAACTTACAGCTACACTGACTGAAAGATTCAAGCTGCGAACATGAGGCTGTGCCATGGGAATATAAAGGGTAGCATCACAATCTGAGAGAATTGTTGATGGTAAGCCTGTGGTTTCGCTACCAAAAAGCAACCAATCATCGGCTTGAAATTGAAAGTTGGTGTAATTAAAACTGCCCCTGACGGTGAAGCCTAAGCATCTACCTCCACGTTCTTGATGTGTGGCTTGAAAGGCTTCTAGGGATTCGTGATGATGCAGTTTGACATAAGGCCAGTAATCTAAACCGGCTCTTTTGAGGTAGCGATCGCTGATTTCAAAACCCAAAGGTGCTACTAAATGTAATTCTGTACCCGTTGCAGCACAAGTACGCGCAATATTGCCTGTGTTTGGGGGTATTTGCGGATAAACTAAAACGACCTGGGGCATTGTCTGTGATCAAACTTCATTGTATAAGTCTATACTATCATTACTTTGGCTCTATCTAATGATAGATTCCATTGATAGGTTTTACTAATAAATATCAAATAACACCTAGATATTAAATTTTTTAAACAAAAGATAATTTTTCGGAAAACCTGTGACTTCAAAGTGGTTAATTTTTCGGATAAACCCAGTTGATTGAAGGACTTCAAGCTATCAGCATGGTTCTAACCGATCTGATTACGGCTAGATGGTGAACTATTTTGACTGACATCAGCCACAAGGAATTTTGGGGAGAGAAAAGATTTTTTGGGTTTCTCTCCCAAAATCTACCCCAGGGATGAAGACAGAAAATTTAAGCTACTAGAGGCGAACACAATTTGTTTTCTAGTTCAACTTCCCGTTCTTGAGTGGACACAATCGCCTGAGTGATCACACGCTGGGAATCAAAACCGACTGAGTGCAGTTGTAACCACTGTTGGGCTTCGTTACCTGCGCGGAGAATTTTTTGCAATGGAGAAAGGAAACAGCTAAAACCATGTTGTTTAGCGATCGCCCAAACTTCTTCATATAGTTCAGCAATCCAGTCTCTGGCGAGGATAGTTCTACCATCTTGCCAATGAGTCATTTCTGCATCAAGACTAGCTGTAGCTGCGGCTGCTTCGTTTCTGGCGGTGAGAGCAAGCAGTTGTTCAGGGTCAAAAATACTTTGAGTTAACGGATCGAGGTCAGGGTTGGCTATTAACTGCAACAAACGCGCTTCTAGGAAAGCGGCGATGGCTAGTAAAGCGATGGGATCGGTAACTAAGTCACAAATCCGTAATTCCAGGCGATTTAGGTCATGAGGACGGCGATCGCCATTTGGTCTCACCGATGTCCACAAATGGCGGACATTTTGCATCGTTCCAGCAGCTATTTGTGCTTCGACCCATTGAATATGATGGGCGTGGCTAGTAAATAAAGGCACATGGACGGGAGTTTGGGGAAACACACCCCAACGAGTAGAATGATAACCGCTCGTATTGCCCTCAATGAAGGGAGATGAAGCACTCAAAGCCAGAAATAAAGGGGCTTCTAAACGAATCAGCCGACAAGCCCGCATTAATATTTCTGGGTCACTAATGCCGATATTAATATGAACACTGGCAGTAACTACTTTTGTCCCGTAGGTATTTTCAATGTAGTCATGATAGGGGTTCCTGGGGTCAGAACGAAAAAAGCGATCGCTTCCCCCCAACGACAAAGTACTACCAGGAATTAGAGTGTAATTGCCTAAACTCTGGAGGTAGCTGCGTAACTCTCGCCTGGGACGTAGCAAAGCACACAATAATTGGTCATAATTATTCAATGGCTCGGTGATGTATTCCACATTGCGGCTATCCGGTTCCCGCACAAACCCATCCAAAGAATCCACAATTTTGTCGGAGAGACCGACTATTTCACCTTGAGGTGTACCAGTATACATCTCAATCTCAAAGCCTTTCAATAGGACCACGTTGTTCTCCTCGCCTCTCCTAATCTAAGAATTGTATCGAATTAGACGAATTTCTGCATCTACATTTAAATTAACTTAAGATTTACAATTATTTAAGAATTAACGAACCACAGAGGCACAGAGGACACAGAGCTTAATTCTTCCTTTGCGCCTCTGCGCCTGGTGCGTGACACTAATCCATATTTTCCCTCACCAACACCTTAACTTTTCCCTCTCCTCTTCCTTGGAGGCGGACTTTGTGAGAGGATAAAATGATCCGGTGAATCATTTTCCTGAGCAATGTTGAGACGCAGAAATTGCGCCCATACTTGATCACTAAGTAAGTTTAAAGCTGTTTCAGGTTGGTGAGATGCGATCGCATGGATAATTTTTCGCCATCCTTGCTGTAAGGCTTCCATAAAAATTTCCTCACCGGAAAGCTGACTCAGTAGAGAAAGTGCAGTTGCTAAACTTATTGAATTATCTAATATTTTTTGTGACGTTAAATCGTGAACTATGATATTTAACCACACTGGGAGAAGTTCCCACCAGTGGCTTGCTTGTATCTCCTGAAGTGCTAGATTTTGCATACCCAGCGCCCCCCAAATGCATAAAGCTTCTACAGCTAATTCAAAATCGTGTTTTTCTAAAGCAATATTCCATTGTTTTTGGGCATGATTTTGGCAACCATGAGCCAGAAATTGATATGCTTCTTCTACTTGCTTGGGAATAGTAACTTGATAAACAGACTCACCACATGGTAAATATTCGCCACCACAGTCAACCGAGTCATAAAAACCATAAAAATGAATTTCTTGATCAACTATAACTTCTTTAACATGGGAATTTCCCATACAGAAAAATTGTACAGATGGTAAACCCTCAGGAGTTTTGATAGCGCGGAGTTTTTTTTCTACTTCTGCTTGTTCTGGCGAAATTCCATATCCAATTAAAATCCACACTCCGCTATTAGCTAATTTTTGTAAAAGCGTCAAAAATTCTTTATTGATAACAGCTTCACTCAAGGAAGGAGAATAGATAATAATTTGCCTTTTAGCAGAATTTAACACCTCTCGAAAAGCGGGAATAACTTCAGTATCGCCTAGTTTTAAAGCTCCTTGGCTAATTTTTTTTAGTCTAGATTCTATTTCGTCATTTTTATATTTCAGAGTGGCTTTACGCTCCAAATCAATGGATTCATTGGACAATTTACATAAAGATTGCCAAGGTATTTTACCTTTACCTTGCAGCACTTCCATTCGTTTTGATGCTGATTCTAAAATTTGCTTACCATTTCTGATTTGGATACTCAATTTATCTTTCCCAGCATCCCAAATCACAAACAAAGATATGTTTTTCCAGATTATTTGCGCCGGGGCTAAAACCTTACATTTAGTAACAATTTTTCCTAATTCGGGGACATGAAAATCTAAACCTGACAACTGAATACATTTCTGTAACTTCTCAAGTGATAAAGCAGATATATCGTTAATCTTGCGAGCAATCTTGATAAATTCAGCTAAATCAGGTAAATTTAAAGGAGCATCATTGCATGGTTCAGCATGAAATATCAGCTTTCCGTCTAAAGCATCGGAAACTGCATATATTTGCATAGGATAAGTCGGCTGTGGTACAGAACCTTTAGCGTAAAAAGTCCGCCCTTCATCTGTAACTGTAATCGGCGATGTTGCGGATAAAGTTTGTAATGTTTGCAAATTTGCAGTGGTACTGCGGACAAATATAGAATCAAGTCCTAATATAGATGCTAATTCATCTTCTGTGGGTGGAGGTGAAAATTCAATTCCAGCGCGGATAATAAATTCTTCAAGTAGATTAAATTCGCGCGGTTCCTGAATGGATAACTCTACAGGAGTTTGATGTAAACTATAACGAAATTCCCTCGCAGCTAAAACTGATAAATCAGGATTTTGCGCTGTAATTTCCTCTACTAAATTTCTGAGTTTGTCGTCAATAGGTTTAGCCGCAGCAGCGAGAAACATCAACGAAACCTCCTTGACTATCTACAGTATGAGAAATCTCTAAATACATACTTCCGACTTTTCCCCCTTGACGGGTAAATAAATCGTGACAACCCACAATTACGAGTAATTCTTGGGCGCGAGAAAAAGCCACATTCACCCGTTCTGGTTTCTTTGCAAAACCGACATCACCTTGATGATTATTCCGCACCATACTTACTATTACCACAGCGCGTTCCATTCCCTGAAATCTATCAACTGTACCTGTGCGAATTTCCAGCGAAGGAAAAAGTTCAGATTGTAAACGTTCATCAATTTTTTTCAATTGCGCGCCATAGAATGTAATTACTGCAATTTCCTTTTTTGGTTCCCCATTGGCAATTTTAGCAGCCCAAGTATGCTCGAATTGCTGACACAGGCGTTCAATGACATCAATTTCACGAGTATTAAAATAAGAAGTATTTTCCCGTTCTTCTTCAAATTCCAGTTCTCTGGGAATTTTTACCCATACCAGATGGTGATTTTTTTGGATAATTTCCCCTGTTAAATTATGGGCGCGTTGAGTGTCAGGTTCTAAAAGTCCACATTCTAGTTTACCCTGATAAAACTGATTAATCGCCCCCATAATAAAGGGGTGCATTCTATATTGTGTATTCAGCATTTGTTTGATGCTTTTATCAGCAGCTTCAAACTGAATTTTAAATAATGATTCTTCTAAAAATTGCAGTTCGGATTTGCTACTGCCAAGTGATTGGGCAACTTCTTCAACTGTGCTAGTATCAAGCATGGGTGGTAATTGTCGATGGTCTCCTACCAAGACTAACTTTTTACCTTTTAAAGCTGGGATGAGTAACTCTGGTGGAGTACATTTACTAACTTCATCGATGATGACGACATCAAAGGCTTTAAATTCTTGGGAAAAGTTGTAATTTGCAGCTTGTACGCAAGTGATACCGACGACGTTAGCGTTATCTAAATAAATGCGTCTTAAATCGTTGCGATCGCGCTCTGATGGATTTTTAACTTTTGCAATCCAATCTTTGGTAAAATCCTGGTATCGGCTGAGATAAGTTTCTTCTTGATTCAGTTGGTTTTCCCAAGCATCAAACTGAGTTTTGATATTGTGTAAAAATTCCAGATTAAATAAATCTGTAGGGATATTTTCTGGCTGAAATTTATCAGGTATGTTTTTACAGAAATTTTCCCACCAATTTCTTGATAAAATTAAATCTTCGGTTGGTTGTATCTGTAGTTGCTGATCTAATTTATTGAGTTGGGCTTGGATTTTTTTGAGTTGCTTTTGAGCAAGTGCGTTTTCTTGTTCTATAATTGTTATTTGCTCATCTAAAGACGTTTTGATGTTTTCTAAGACTTGGAAAGGTGCAATTGATGAAATTAAAGTTTCTAAATTGCTAAGATGAGTAACCGCAGCATTCACCTGAGTTGCAAATTCTGAAGAATCTTCCCAAATTTTTGATTGCGTAGTCAGATATTCTGTAACTAAAGCCCGCAATTTATCAGGGAGATTTTGCTGCTGGTTGAGTAATTGCAAAATCTCGATAACTTGTGTAAGCTTGATATTAGCTGCTTCGATTTGAGATGAAGTCGCAGATATTTGTGCTTGAGTAGTTCTGTGTTTTTCAAGTTCAATTAATTGCTGTTGGAAAGACTCAAGCTGTTGTTCAGTTTCAGCCTTAACTCGTGCGATACATTGACGCGCATTTGCGAGGATATTGGTGAGTAAGTCTTCACTAACTTGTTTAATAGTAGAGTCGAGATTATTTAATTCCCAGGCTTTACCATATACTGTTTGCATTCTCAGCAAAAACAACTGCGTATGTTCCACCAGTAATTGGCGCTGATGTGGGTTGAGGAGTTGATAATTTTTGAACTCTTCATAGATTTTACGCCATTGAGTGCGATCGCTCGCACATAGCACAATGGGAATTTGACTAAAATTTTGCTCTAAAAAGTAACTAAAATTATATTGTTTACCGATTCTATCAGCGAAGCCGCCCTCAGTCTCATAAGTCAAGGCTTTTTGTAAAGCCTTCCAATCTGGGAAATTAAGCTGATATTTTTTTGCTACTATAGTTAATTTTAATTGATTAGCAAACATCAACAAACCCAATGGTAATTGCAGCAAATCTTCTGTTAATACTTGTCCTGATTGCTGGCATTCCTTAACTATTTGATATAATATCACAGGTGCTGTAGACTTCCATTCCTTAATAGCTGCAATCACATAATCAATTTCGCGTTGGCGATTTTGCCAACCTTGAATTGTCTGCTGTAAAATTTGCCGCTTGGCGATAAATTGCTGTTCATCTATTTCTGGTGAATTCAGATTTTGAGAATTTTGGGGGATAGCCGATACCGCTTCTGCAACTTCCGACATTACTAAAATGGCATCCTCTGCGTAATCGAATGCTATTCTAAAGTCAGCAATTTTATCAGCTACACTGTCACGCAACCAAACAGCCAACCCAAAAGCACCATAAGCAGGACGCACTAAACCAAGTTCATCAGTCCACTTGATAGCTTCACGAACATTGGTTAAAAATTCTTTAACTACAATATTATCTTCTGTATATGGCTGAAGATATGGTAAACAATTTGTGACTTCTGAAGCTTCCCAATTTATATTCGCTGCATTTTCTAGGAGATAATCTAAACCTAAATTGATAGATTCCACCTGCTTTTTCTTATTTAAACTTTCCTGATAAATTTTTTCTTGAATTTTACAGTCTGCTGCTAAACTTTCCTTTTCCTGATTTAATTGATTTTCTTGGTGATTTAGCTCTAATTCTAGGTTAAAATAATCTGTAAATCTTGGTATTGCTGCCAATAATTCACTCAATATTTTAACATTTTCCAGACGTTTATTAAGACTACTTTCACAGTCAGTCGCCGTATTTTCCAGCCATGTTTCAATAACTTGGTCTTCTAAAAATGGCTGTCCTTCCTCCCCAACTCTCTCCGCGCGTCCTTTACGTACAGCCCGAATAACTGGGTTATGAACTAATCGACTCAAAGCATTATCCACAGCTAAATTAGCTTGAGAAGCGATGAGAGTACGTCCACCCCGCAGGGCTATTTGATAACAAATCTCGGCAATCACGGTAGTTTTACCAGTACCTGGCGGTCCTTGAATAAGAACCAAATCTTCAGATGCTAATACCTTTTCCACTGCTGCTTTTTGTCCAGCATTAGCAGAAGATAATAACAAATCATCCGCTTGAAGTTCCACAGTTTTTTTCATCCGTCTTGCTTGGGAAGCGTCGAATAAAAAGTTACCCAAGTAGGGATTTTGAGTTTGTCCGTGTTTTAGTTGTTCTAAAGCTTCTTTCTTGCGCCGAACTTGTTGAATATCCCCAGCAGCATCAAAAAATAAAAATCCCTTCACTGGTGGCTGATAACGTTGTGTAGCGATATATTCAGCTAATTCTCGTTCTAATTTAACTTTAATTAAACAATTTTTCGGATCAACTTTTTCAATTGAACCAAATCTAGGAATTTTATGAGTAAATTTTCCTGTAGGAACAGTTTCCGAAAGTTTCACTTCTTGGTTTTTTGAACGTTTCACCCGTTCCCAGAAACTAGCGACATTTAAATAATTTTGTTCAGAACCATCAAGAGTAGCTGAATTCACATCTACTTCAAAAGTAATTTGTCTGGTATTATTTCCATAATCATTACCGATAAAAGCTACACAAAACTGACGGGCTTTCGCAATATTTTCCTCAACTTGCAAAAAAGCTTTCCAAGCTTGCAATTGGTCTTCCGTAGGTATATGATCACCACACACTGGCATCTTTTCCACACGTGACAATGCTGCTTTGGGAATACCTAAACGATGTTGCTCATGAGGTAAAAGACGTAAACGAAAAGGAACAGCATAACCATCAGTGTGTCCCCGTGAAACTTGTAATAAACGAGTAGATAAAATTTTTAAACCACCGCGCCCATCTTCTTGAATAGCTGCAATTAAACCTAAAGTTTTGCCTTGCTTTTCCAGCTTTACAGGTAAGGGAAAATCATCTCTATCAGTTGCAATTGTTAACTGCCAAATTTCCTCATTTGGATTTTTTCCCGCACCTTGACGACGCACATAAAACAAATAAACTTGATCAGCTAATAAGTCTATTATCTCATCTTTAGCCACTGCTCCGACGCACTTATAGCTCCAGCTTTCTGAATTGTGATTGTTAGAAAAAGTGGGCATAAATACTTTTAAACTTCCTGAAATTAGGTGAAATAATAAACTTTAGCTGTTGATGAAGAAATGAAAAACCACAGAATAACACCGCGACAAATTTCTTTCTTCCCTCTTCCTTTGCGCCTCTGCGCCTCTGCGTGACACTAACTCATAACCTATATTGATGATAAACCTGACTAGCCGCCCGATGCAGCAAAGAATGTCGCCAAACCAGAGACTTCATATCATCAGCGTACCCCCCACCAATCACACAAGCCACGGGATAACCAGCACCCACACAGGTGCTTAAAACCTGCATTTCCCGGCGAAAAAGACCACTATCACTCAAAGCTAACTTTCCCAAGCGATCGCCTATATGAGGATCTACCCCTGCATCGTATAATACTAAATCTGGCTGAATATGCGCTAATAAATCTGGTAAATAATTCGCCAAAGTTTGCAAATAAGCATCATCTTCCATTCCCACCGTCAAGGGAACATCCAAATCACTAATTTGTTTAGTACCGGGAAAATTAACCTCACAGTGCATTGAGAAAGTAAATACACTCTCGTCACCTTGGAAAATGAAAGCTGTACCATCTCCTTGATGCACATCTAAATCGACAATCAAAATTCTCTGCACAAGTCCCAATTTTTGCAAAACTCGACAAGCGATCGCTAAATCGTTGAAAATACAAAAACCAGAACCATAACTAGGAAAAGCATGATGAGTACCACCAGCCGTATTACAAGCCAAACCTTGACTTAGTGCCATCTGTGCCGTCAGTATTGTACCACCAACCGCTACACAGGTGCGATTTACCAATTCTAGACTCCAAGGTAAGCCAATTCGACGCTGTGCTTTTGGTTCTAGTGTTCCCTCGCAGTAAGCTGTAACGTATTCTGGGGTATGCACCAACTCGATTAACTCCGGCGCTGGGCGCTTGGGTGTGTGAAATTGTTCGGTTTGCGCCACACCGTCAGCTAACAGCAATTCATAGAGTTTTGCGAACTTCGACATGGGGAAGCGATGCCCTGCCGGCAGTGGTGCAATATAATCTGGGTGGTAAATAATTGGCAATTCCATAATATTTATTTTCAACCATAGTCGGAAACAAAATATACTTATTAATCGCTCATTCTCCAATTATCAGCAAACAAGGAAATTAAACAAGATAAAATTTACAAATGATGGCATCATTCAAACAAATTATCTGTAAATTTGCATTTAAACAGATATTACTTGGCGAAATACAACTATTAAAAATGGATATTTTGACCACCGCATTGCTAGGCATTTATTGATCAAGAAATTGCATAAACGCTACCACAAAGAAGGCATCCAAATTCCTTTTCCTGTCAGAGATGTTTATGTTCAGAATAATGGAACCGAAAGTTCAAATCTTGATTTAAATTAAAAGTGCTGAATATATCCCCGACTTCTTCAAGAAATCGGGGAGATGAATCAATAATACTTCTGTCGTTGTCGAAAATTGGCTACCGATTCTACTAAGCCTAAAGCAATGAAATTGGTTAGCATGGCTGAACGTCCGTAGCTCATCCAAGGTAGGGGAATTCCGGCTACAGGCGCTAAACCAACGGTCATCCCGACGTTAACAAGTAGCTGAAATACAATCATTGATAAAACACCAATAGCTAACAATGAACCAAAGTTATCTTTGGCAGTTTGAGCTATGTGCAGTAGGCGAAAGCAAATCAAGCAGAATATAAACAATACAACTAAACAACCAACAAAACCAAATTCTTCACCCACGGCGGAGAAAATAAAGTCTGTATGTTGTTCGGGTACGAAATTCAGCTGTGTCATTGGCCCTTTGAACAAACCCCATCCCCAAACTTCACCAGCACCTATAGCAATGCGAGATTGGTGTTGGTGATACCCAACGCCGAGAATATCGTATCCAGGTTTGAGAAATACAGTCAGGCGGTTTTTTTGATAATCCCTCAATATGTGGTTCCAGAAAAAGACTCCTAATTCACCACCTAAGAAATTGAGAGCTGATGCACCAATACCATTGAGGACAAAATGATTACGCCAGGGGAGAGTTAGGCAACCCAAAATGCCCATAGCGACTATCCAAACAAACCCTAAAAGTCCGAAAGATAATTCATTAAATAAAATTATCGGCTCTGAAAAAGGCCAACTTATACTAAAAAGAATGGCAGAAATGATCGGCGAAATCATGAGGATCAGCCAGCCAGGGTTAGCATTTGCCCAGTACAGCATTCCTAAGACGATGGCACCAAATACCAAGGATGTTGCTAAATCTGGCTGCAAAAAGATTAATGCCCAAGGAATCGCCGTGATTGCTAAAGCGCGGAAGACATTGTTTATACTAGCAGCTGTGCGCTTGTGTAACACAGCCGCTAAGGTGATAATCATCCCGATTTTGGCAAATTCTGAAGGCTGCACGTTGAAGTCACCAATAGTAATCCATCGCTGCGCCCCTTTCGCGCTAGTGCCAATAATCATCACGGCAATCAGGCTGATGTTCGTTAAAGCGTATGTTACCCAATGCCAGTGAATCAGATTTTCATACCGGGTACGAGCTAAACACAAGGCTATAAAAACGCCGATCCCAGCCACCATCCAGTGCCACCACCAGTCAGTCACTGCTTGCGTTAGTTCCGTACTCAGGATCATCAATCCACCAAACATACTGACACTAATAACCAGGGAAAATAGTAGCCAATCTACTTGTTCCCAGGGCTTAACCCAAGATTTCCAGCGACTTTTGGGGCGCGAACGTTTTAACAACATTGTGCGATTTTAAACTTTAAATTTATTGACTACTGTGGATTAGTATTCCTAGTCTATGGCCCAGGAATCAGGCAAAAACTAGAAATGGATTATGTCAGAGCCGCAACTGATATTTTACCTGCAATATTCAGTGCGATCGCTTTTAATGCTTTTGCCGAAGCTGAATCAGGATCAGCAACCACTATTGGCACACCGTTATCACCGCCAATTCTCGTGGAAATCTCTAGGGGAATGCACCCCAGTAAAGGCACTCCCAACTCAGCTGCTGTCTTGGAACCACCACCAGAACCAAAGATGTCATACTGCTTATCTGGCATATCCGGCGGAATAAAGTAGCTCATATTTTCTACTATTCCCAAAACCGGGACATTCATCTGCTGGAACATCCGCAAACCTTTACGTGAATCCAACAGGGCGACATTTTGGGGTGTGGTAACAATTACTGCCCCTGCCATCGGTACTGATTGAGTTAAAGTTAATTGAGCATCACCCGTTCCCGGCGGCATATCTACGATTAAATAATCCAGTTCTCCCCATTCCACTTGATAGAGAAACTGACGAATTACACCATTGAGCATTGGACCCCGCCAAACCACTGGCTGATCTCGGTCAATCAAAAAGCCCATTGAAACTAATTTGACACCGTGATTAAAAGCAGGTTCGAGAATGTCACCTTTGTCTGTGGAACGCACCACAATTTCCGCATCAGCTAGCCCCAGCATCGTCGGGTCGTTGGGGCCGTAAATATCGGCATCGAGTAATCCCACTTTTGCCCCTGTTTGTGCTAAAGCCACAGCTACATTCACCGCTACTGTGCTTTTACCAACACCGCCTTTACCACTGGAAACAGCCAGAATATTTTTTACCCCACTAATTCCAGTCCGGTCAGGCAAACTTTTTTGTTGGGGTGTTTCTGCTGTTACATCTACGTTGACCTCTGTAACCCCTGGTAGCTTGTTAACAGCTTTTTTACAATCTTCAACAATAAATTCACGTAAGGGACAAGCGGGTGTAGTCAATACCAACGTGAAGCTAACCTTACCAGCGTCAATTTTGACGTTGCGAATCATATTCAGTTCCACCAAACTCTTGCGGAGTTCTGGGTCTTCTACTGGTCGCAAAACTTCTAAGACAGAGATGGAATCGAGAACATCGTACATACTATTTCTACTGTTAATGCTGTAACAAAATTTAAGAAAATTTTATGATCATCTACTATGATGTTAACTTTGTTTGGAACTTGGAGATGAGCAACTCCCCATTCCCCATTCAAACGGCCTATAGACTAATGGACGAGAGTCTGGTATCGGTACAAAAATGTTTACATCAAGAAGTACAAATAAAATTCAGTCAATATACAAGCCTATACGCATTTGAGGGAAAATAGCTTTAGTCATGCCCATAAATGGCTTAAATGCTGATCAGTAAGAAAAAAGTATATTAGGCAATTCAGCTTGATTATTCGCTCTTATTGCCCACAAATGTTTAAATTAATTAATTTGTGGATTTTTGAAAATTGTAATTTAGGTTCGGGAATCTATGTTGACTAACTCGCAAACGCCAACTGTAGAAGCAACACCATCCAAGTTTTTACCTGGAACTGACTCTCAAGCTAGAGTAAGTCAGTTTATGAAACAGCTACAAGATGAAATTACCGAAAAACTGGCAGAACTCGATGGTGGGGGTAAGTTTTACGAAGACAGTTGGGAACGTCCAGAAGGAGGTGGCGGGCGATCGCGTGTGCTGCGTGATGGGGCAATATTTGAACAAGCTGGGGTAAATTTTTCGGAAGTTTGGGGTTCTCATCTCCCCCCCTCGATTTTAGCCCAACGTCCAGAAGCAGCAGGACATGGGTTTTATGCTACGGGTACTTCTTTGGTGTTACACCCAAAAAATCCTTACGTCCCTACAGTCCACCTGAATTATCGCTATTTTGAAGCGGGACCAGTTTGGTGGTTTGGTGGCGGTGCTGATTTGACTCCTTATTACCCCTTTGCTGAAGATGCAGCACATTTTCACCACACACTCAAGCAAGCTTGCGACCAACATCACCCAGAGTATTACCCAGTGTTTAAGCGCTGGTGTGATGAATATTTCTACCTGAAGCATCGGGACGAAAACCGGGGTGTGGGTGGTCTATTTTTGGATTACCAAGATGGTCAGGGTTTGTTATATCGCGGCCCTGACCAGAATGGACAGGCGGCTATTTATAGTAACGAAGTGGGCGCACCAGCCAGCCGCAGTTGGGAAGATTTATTTGCTTTGGTGCAAGATTGTGGCAGAGCATTTTTGCCTGCATACACGCCAATTGTGGAACGGCGACATGGGACCGAATATGGCGATCGCGAACGGAATTTCCAACTTTATCGTCGCGGCCGCTATGTAGAATTTAACTTGGTTTATGACCGAGGCACGATTTTTGGACTCCAAACCAACGGACGGACAGAATCTATTTTGATGTCTTTACCCCCCTTGGTGCGTTGGGAATACGGTTATCAACCAGAACCCAATACTCCAGAAGCCGAGTTGTATGAAACTTTCCTCAAACCTCAAGATTGGGTAAACTGGACACCCAGCGCTTAAAAGCTACTAATCAGTGTTGTGGTGAGTTAAACTACTAAATGTCACCGATGGGGCATCACGGGGACGTAAAGCCAAAGCTCAGGAAATGTCCGATGCGATTGCAGGAGTCACTGAGAAACCTACATTGAATTGCTAACAATTTGTGTAGTATATGTCACCTGTATCTTGTGAATTCAAGTAACAGTACTGGATAATTTTGCGGCTGGTGAGTCAATTAACTTACTTCACTGGAAATTTTTTTCGTGATGTGAAAGTAAAAATTCTCAAAACAAGTTTTTTTGGCTCACCAATCTCAAACTAAATTTAGACTAGTGCCACGGGGAGGCTTAGTGATTCAAATAGAACAAACCACCTATACAACCCAAGACGACAATACCGTTATTGTTTTAACGCCAGCAGGACGCTTAGATATCACTACAGCTTGGCAATTTCGTCTGAAGTTACAGGAATGTATTTCCAAACTCAGTCACCATATTGTCGTGAATCTCGGTCAGGTAAATTTTATTGATAGTTCTGGTCTCACGTCTTTGGTGGCGGGGATGCGTGATGCTGATAAAGTCAAGGGTAGTTTCCGCATCTGCAATGTACATTCAGAAGCAAAACTCGTATTTGAAGTGACAATGATGGATACAGTATTTGAAATCTTTGAAACTGAAGAAGAAGCTTTAGAAGGCGTACCTCGTAGCATCGCCAGTTAGCATCTGCCTACAGGCGCGATTAATCGCGTCTGTACAAGAAAATGCTAACTGTCCTGAATCTCAATACTGTTCTCGCTTGGTGTAGCGATAAGGGCCTAAAATTGCGCCCCAGGTTGCTTTTCCAGTATCCGTGTCAATTCCTTTGTCGTAGCTGTTAAATTCTACGGCTGTGGTATCAAATCCCAAAGAAACTTGGACAATCTGGTTGAGATAACTAAAGCAGCAACGAGTATTAGGCGGTTGAGTAGCAGTAAACTTATAGCTGTTTGCAGCTAGTGTGTGTTTGGTAACTGTGAGGATGCAGCCTGGTAGTAAATCTAATTGATCCACCGTCAAAGTTTTGAGCAAAGCCGGATTTTGACCTGCACCACTGAAGGCGCTGGGGTCTTTAAACATATAGTATTGTAGCTGCAAGGGTTCATCAGAGCCGCTCCCCGACATCAACCGCATAATTCGCTGGCGATAAGGATGGTCTAATTTAACTATATTAGCTTGCTCGGCAAACAAGGTGATGCTGTCTTCTGTAAATAAATCTACTGGTCTTTGCCAAAGATGTAGATGCACAAACCAAGCGGAATCTGCTAAAGCTTGTTCTCGATTATCAAATTTACCAGCTAAATACTCACCCAGGGCAATTAAATTTGGCGAAAAACTCATAGATGACACTGATCGGAAACCTGAACTTGGCAAAGTAGCCTTTAAGCGACAAAATATAATAACGTCGCCCTTAACATTCTTAACATTTTATTTGTGAATAACGTCCGTACTGTTTCAGATACAAAGCGAGCTTTTTACTCACTTCACACCCGACCCATTAACACAATTTATCGTCGGGTGGTAGAAGAGTTGATGGTAGAAATGCATCTACTATCAGTCAATCGCGGTTTTAGCTACAATCCAATTTATGCCTTGGGTGTCGTCACAAGCTTTGACCGCTTTATGCAAGGCTACCTACCAGAACGGGATCAGGAATCAATTTTCCAGTCCTTATGTCAGGCTTTAGAACAAGAACCGCAACCCTACCGACAGGATGCTGAACGGCTACAAGCTTTGGCTAAAGACCTACCAGTGAATGATTTAATTGCGTGGTTAAGCCAAACCACTCATTTAGATCGAGATTCTGACTTGCAAGCACAATTGCAAGCGATCGCTAACAATCCTGAGTTTAAATACAGCCGCTTATTTGCAGTTGGTTTATTCACTTTGTTAGAACAGTCCGATCCGGAATTAGTCAAGGATGAAAAGCAACGCACAGCAGCATTCAAAACTATTGCGGCTGGCTTACATCTATCTGATGAAAAACTCAGCAAGGATTTGGAACTATACAGTTCTAACCTAGAAAAGATGGCTCAAGCCTTGATAGTTATGGCCGATATGCTCTCGGCTGATCGCAAAAAACGCGAACAGCGTCAACAACAAATTAGTACCCCAGTGGCTCCCCCAACTGTCAACGAATAGTTAATTAACTAGTCGATGAGGGGAATAATTCGTAATTCGTAGTTGTTATATAAGGCACAAGTTCTATTGTTTGACATTAATAAATTGAGGAGTTGCAACCTTAATTAATTACGAATTACGAACTATGAATTAGTAATTGTGTGTTTAAACACCTAACAATTTGTAGATCAGGCTGTTGATGATCGTGAGGGCAAAAGCCCCTAATACAGCACTCCAGATGCCAAAACGTAGGCGAAACCCCTCGACTAACCAAGCCGCGAGACTAAAACATACAACGGCAATCATAAATGTGAAAATGCTCGATAACAAGTCAAATGTGAGTAAGTTTGGCACTGTAAATATGAGGCGTAAAATTGGTCTCACTACTGCTGTGACAATACCAAGAATTGCCGCCGAAAAAAAGGCTTTTTGGGGAGAGTCAACTTCCACTCCTAAAGGCAGCTTACTAATAATCAACAAGCTGATAGATGTTACTACCCAAACAATTAAAAGCGTCACAATATTCATGCCACAACCCTTGAAACGCGAACGGTGATTGGCGCTAAATTACTAAGTCTAACGATCAAGAAATTTTTGAAGCTTAACCAATTATTTGTAAATTAACAGATATTTTTATCTAAACAGAATTTATTCCGGATATCTTTAGGTTTAGCCTCAAGCTGGAAAATACCAGACGATACCAGAAATGTGAATTAAATAAGGTGCAAATAATCCGGTTTTTTACTTGCGTGAAATACTCCCCTCTCCTTACCAAGGAGAGGAGTTGGGGGTGAGGTTATATACTTAATTAAATCCGCACTCCCAGGAGAATTTTTGTCTTTGCTTATTGATCAATTTCACTTTTAAGGGGTAGGAATCGTTTCAGGTGCTATAGGCACTTGAGGCGCTGGTTGGTTGGGGAAAACTGGAGGCATCATATCAGGATTCACCCCCGGAACTGGTGCCGGTACTTCTCCTGGACTCATGGGAAAATTAGGCGGATTTAATGAGTCGTTGGGTAGTTGAGATGGGCCTGGGATAATTCCCAAAGACACGCGATCGCCACCCACTTGCCGCATCAAGTCTAATATTGTAATCACATCATTGTAGGTTGCTGTGCGTGATGCATTAAGCACTAAAGTGCCACTGGGGTTGGCTTGGAGATATTGGCTTAAGCTTTGTGCTAACTGATCTCGTTGTATGGGCTGTTTTTCTAAGTAAAGATTACCTACGGCATCAATAGTCACAATTTGAGTTGCAGCTTGTGAGGTGACACCAGGAACTGTACTTGTAGTAGCTTTGGGCAAATCAATATTAATTGCCTGTTGTCGAGTAAATTGCAAAGCTGCCAACAGAAAGAACGTCAGGATACAAAAAACGACATCAATTAAGGGGAGGATTTGAATTTGTGTGTCTTCAACTGGAGTTTGCAGATTAACTTTCATTTGTTAACTATTTCTCAGGCTCTACAGGATCTAAGTAATCAGGTGAATGATTCGGGGGTTCAGGAGGTTTAGGAAACGGTTTTTTATCTCGCTTGCGGGGAGGATTAGCAATTTCTCGTGTAGATTCCTCCACGATGACTGCGGCAATTTTGTCATAGTCAGGCGGAGACTGACGATATAACAATTCCATATCATTTCCCGCCTTGCGAAAAATTTTCACTTGGTCAACTACAAAACTTTGAAATAAGCGATAGAATACTAAACTGATAATCGCAACGATCAATCCAGTAGCGGTACTGATTAAAGATTCACCAATACCAGCAGTCACACCAGCTGTAGATTCGGTTCCCAAATCGCCAAGACGAATTGAACCCAAAGACTTGATCAAACCCAAAACAGTACCCAGCAATCCCAGCAGAGGTGAGAGGGCGATGACGGCTTCTAAAAGTTTTTCACCCCGGCGCATTCCCGCTAATTCATCTTCGGCGGTGGACTCTAGTGCTAGTCGAAAGGTTTCCGGATCACGTTTCGGATAGCTTAAGGGGGCATAGAGAAACCTTCCCACAGGCTGATGGGTGGCATTTCTGGCAATATCCGCAGCTACTTCCCAACTATCTTGGGCGGCGTTGAGGACCCGATCCACTATTTCCTTTTCTTGAGTCATGATTCGCAACCAGAACCACAGACGCTCGAAAATTACACTTATAGACAGAACTGACAAAACAAGCAGGGGCCACATAGCAGGGCCGCCCTTTTCAAACAAATCTAAAATATCCACTGGTTAGGTTTCCTCCCTCCATTTCTACAGCAGCAATCCCAAGGCATTTTAATTCTAAAGATTAATGCATAATTACCATATTCTTATACAAAGTCGTCAGACAGATGTTTAACGACAGAGAATCAGTAGCGTCTTCTATACTACCTGGGGCAGGGCTATTTCATTCTGCGTCGCGAAATATTGCTAACCATTCTCCTAAAATAGTTGTTGCTAAGACCTTGTTAGGTTGTAACTGTTCGCTGAGTGCGGCAATATACCATAAATTTTCAAATTGCATGGTAGATGCTGGGGAGAATATTAAAAGAGTTATCCCTCATTCTGCAAAACCTTAAATGGTTGATTTTTAGTTTCCCATAGGCGAATTTCCGAGTAAAGTTGAGTTTGGCAAAAATAAACTGCTTCATAAGCCAGCCGTAGATTGCGCTCAAGACGATTTGGTTCAACTTCAGCCGCGTTGTTAGTTCCAATAGCCTTGCGTAAGCCAAGTGATAGGATTTCTACCAAATCATGACCACAGCAGACTTGCCAAGGATCATGATTATTACTTTTTTTACTGTTTAACCGTTGTTGAATGTCTCCGTCTTTCAAGTTAAAAGTTCGAGATTTATTCTTGATTTCTTGAATCATTTTTATCTCATTCAATTGCCAGTTCTTTTCATCAATAAACTTGCTGAATGTAATACCTTCAAAGGTCAGGTTTAATCCATCAGACTGAGAAATCCAACGTAAATAACCCAATAAAACACCAACTGAAATTAATACTTCCCTAATATCTCGATTCAACTGGGCAATTTTTTCTTCAGAACCAAATTCACTAACTACTTTTTCCAAAGCAGCTGATTGAATTAACATAGTTTCTAAATCATGAGTGTCAGTGCGGAAAAGATTAGGACTTGTGTATAATGAATTTGGCAGACGGTCAAAATCTGCATCAACAATCGCTATAACGCCCTGAAAATTAGATTTTTCCAAAATTTCTAAAATTTCCGTAGCGAGCTGCTTCCTAGAGGGTTTTGTTGCTTGCGGAACGACTAACTGACAAGCTAATTTATCAACAAATCGCTCATAAAATGTTTTATCAGAGCTTCCTTCGACTAATACAAAAGCTCCTGAATAAGTCTCTCTCAATTGTCGAATTTTATTGGCTTCACGGTCAACTGTTATAAATTCTCTCACTTGCCTGGTCCTTTCAGTTCAACCGTTAAATCCCAGCGATCTTGAATGATATCTGGTGAGTGAGTAGCCATGAGAATATCTAAATCAGCAAGTTTCGTGATTTCTTGCAAGTCTTTTAAAAATTGGACTTGCCAACCTACATGAAGAGATAACTCTGGCTCATCAATCAGAACTAAAGAACCAGGTTGAACTTTAAATAATAGTTCATATAGAAGAACTAATTCATGTTGTTCACCCGATGATAAGTCAGTTGGTGAAAGAGTTTTTGACCCAGATAAATAAGAATTATAACTTGTTGTAAAAACGAATCCCTTGTCTTTGCTAAAGTTGATATTCTTATATGAATACCCAAATTTATTATTGATAATTTTCGTTAACAACTCTATCTTATTTGCTATGTCATTAAACACATTCAGCTTCTTTTCTACATCTTCAACATATACTGATAAAGCATTTTTGGTACTTTCATCTATATCTTGTGGTTGGATTTGGGTCTCTGAATTTTCATCCTTATCCAATAGACCAAATTCTATAAGACGAGCGCGAGTTGCTTCCAGTTTATCAAGTTGATTACGAAGTTGTTCATGTGTTAAATCTGGTGATGATTGTTGTTTTACTACCCTGATTGGAAATGTTCTATCAAGAGATTGAGATATAGTACCATATTCCTTGAACTTATCTTGCATCAACTTAGCAAGCTCATCAGAATATGCAGATACAGTTGAGAACATTGAAGGTGTTCTAGAATCCGATTTGGAAGCACGATTAGGAACAATATTTAGTAAACGTTGCGTTTCTATGAGGCGAATATAGATATTATTCTTCAAAGTATCTACCCATTCAGGTTCTTCTTGTGATTTAAAATTTTGTTTAAAATTGAAAGGTAATAAATCACTGAAACGCTCTAAAATTTCTTCTAAAGAAATAATTTCTCGCGTGGGAGTATGTAACCATTTGCTAAGAGCAATACGTTCTAATCCTGGAATAAAATCATCCAAAAGATTAATAAGTTGCAAATCTACAATATTAGGACTAATTTCTAGTGGCGGCAGAGAGAATTTAAGTATATCTGAATTGAGAGGATAGAAATTAAAATTAATATTATTTTTATGTTCTGTATCATCAGAATTTTTTATAATTTCTACACTAGTATCATCATCAAATTCAACTCGAAATTTGATAAAAGGAATACTTCGTAATTCCCAGTAACGATTGTTAAAAAAACCATTCAAAATTCTCAAGACGGCTGTTTTACCAAAACCATTTGGTCCATGAATGATAGTAATTCGATCATCGATTTTCAACGGAATTACATGATCAAAAATACCAAATAAACCGCTAACAGCAATTTGCTTAACTCGCATAATAATTAAGTCCCATATTTATAGACTTTATAAATCCTATTTTAACTTCCATAACACGATTATCAATCACTGGGTTATATTCTCCGAATTTCAACATTTCCTGTAACATGAACCCAACAAGCTAACCGCCTATGAGCATGATCAGGTGCTAAAACCTCCAATATTTCCTGTTTATCAGCTTGGGAAGGAGGAATATCACCAATCATCCACAAATACCAGTCCGACAACCAAACAAACCGGGTAAATTCTGAATCGTCAAATATGACCCTGCTATTTAGGGCGGTTATTCCTACCAGAAATTTCTCAAATAATTTGTCAAAATTAATAATAACTGGAGGATCAACACATGAATTTTTCAATGCAATCAATGTACAATTGGTATCGGAATTTGCTCCGCAATCCTAAGTACCGTTGGTGGGTAATTTTAGGAACACTGGTTTATATTCTCAGCCCCATAGATGTTGTACCTGACTTTATACCCATTTTCGGACAAGTTGATGACGTTTTAGTTTTGTCCGTGCTTTTTACTGAGCTGTCTGGGTTAGCGATCGCTGCTTTGAAGGCTCGCAAGGGTTCTGATCAACCTAGTGATGAAACTGTTGATGTTGATGCAGTTTCTGTTAAGTAGGAGTTTGAACGCATTCACAGGCGTTCGCTACAGGGTATGTACTCGGAGGTAAGCGCAGAGGTATGCAAACCAGGATCTTGCTCTGCGCTACTTTGCGTTTCCCTTCTCTGCGAGACGCTACGCGAAGGCGTGACTCTGCGTTTAAATCTCTTGGACAAATTCTGTCAAGAACCTAAATGCCTTGAGAATATAATTCACACAATCTTGAGGTGAGGTATTATAAAAGGAGTTCCAGGCTGAGGACTTATCTTCATCATAGCGATCGCCTCTTTTGCAATGTTGTTCTAACCATGCTAACCGCACCGCATGGCCAATTAATACATCTAAGACTATATACTCTTCAATTTGTAAGCTGGGATTATTAGCCACAATTGTCGCTAATTCCATTAAGGCTTCAATATTGACTTTGCGGTATTCTGGAGCTTCAATTTTATTCAGTAAATGCTCGATTCTCAGGGCAAAGTTCTTTTCTCCAGGGGTCATTTCCGATAAAATCAATTCACTATCTAAACGATTGCGGCGCTCTAGTTTATCGCCAATTACAATCCCTTTACAATGTTTCATTAATAGCCAAACTTGCTGGAAGAAGTCTTTGGGTACGCGGTTTAGCCCTCCCTCGGCTTGGCGAAATCTCCGCCAACCACCTTGGGGAACTGTGCTTTCTTCTTTTTCATTTGTGGGTAGAACTACCCAAGCAATATCGCTTTCTTTTTGCTGAACGTGTAGTGATTCCTGCTGGCGTAACAATTTACTGATACCTGTGTAACCTGTTAATACTTGATGCAAGCGCATTTTCACTTCAAAGGGTGAAAGTTCCATCAAGCGTTCATAGGCTTCATCTTGAGTCACACTCAACTCTTGCGCTAATTCACTGGTAATTAATAAGATCAGATAGCCAACTCTCAGGGTTAGCAATCCTTGAAATAGTTCAGGTTCTGAACTAATTAACACACCAAGATAAATAATAATTTCTTGGGTGAGGACGCGATCGCGGATATCTTCACGACAAAAATTATTAATTTTCTCAGTAATTTCCAGGTGGGACATCGGCACACAAATCAGTGAGGATTTACTGTAAGCTCTACCCACAGCAATTTGCTTACCCCTCACCAAAATACTCGTGACTGTATCTGACAAACTGATATCAACCATCTGTCTTAATCCAGCAGCTCGACGCACCACCGCCCAAATACCTAAATCCCCGGCTTTGGTGTAGACTTCATCGAGTAAATCGGCTGCTGTTACAGGATGCTGTGGATCACCAAAACCTGTATCAAAAGTTAGTCCCTGCAAACGAATTAAAGTTTGTAATAACTCAATTTGTTCATAAAGATTTTCCGATGAGCGCAAAGAAGAAAGCAACAATCCCAAGTTCGTTTCGCATTCCATCTGGAATTCTTCGGTATGTCCTAAACGCCAGTTTCCCCCAGGATGATAAGCCAGGTAATAGCAACGAGGTCCGGCGTTTTGCATCGGCGCTTGGGAGAAGTCTGCATCTTGAAGAAAATCAATTCTTTGCATCCTGGCTGTCAACATCAGCTGATTTAGTCGTCCCAATTTTACCTTGACACCATTACACACACCATCTTTAAGTTCCTGCATCAGTTCTAATAAAGCATCAGAACCGATGTCTAACATGGTATGCGTCAACATTAAAGTCAGGGTAGGACGACCCAAATCAAGCCAATAATCTTGAATGTAAGCTAGTTCACTTCTGATTTGATCGAGCAGAAAGTGGTAATCGAGGGTTAAATAAAACTGTTGCGAATCCAAAAACGAAGGTAAAAATACAATTGTCTCACCGTGAATCCGAAAAAATCGAGATGTAGTTAAACTCCGCAACCGCCTTATTGGACGACCAGTTAAACCCAGTTTGTTATTCCGGCCAATTTGAGTATAAATAGCAGAAAGTTCGCCAGTTTTTCTGACTTGAATCGGTTCTACTTGCTTTGGTGTTTGAGTTTCAATTCCATGAACTTCTAGTTTTGCTTGTAAATCTTTATCCTCAGCTATCAAGGCGATTTGTACCAAAGCTTCCCGATTTTTTCTCCCACACAAATGTCTTCCTAAAGGGTCAATATCGCCAACAGCCAGTAAGCCTTCATTTAATAGCTGACCGAGAAAATATAAACTTTGCGCCCAGACTAAGGGGACATTTTCATTAGGTACGCGAGTTTGACTTTGGGGATTTAACCTTTCAGCTTCTACGTTTGCGGCTGGGACATAATAAAGTTCTGGTAATAAACCTATGCCATCACGTTCAATTAATAATGACTGCAAAAGTTCTTGGTAATCTTTAACTTGCTGACTATCACCGCGAAATAACCCATCTAAAAATAAATAAGTGAAAAATAAAGGCCATTCACATTCAATATGCTCGAATTGCTTTAGTTCCCCAGGTTCATAATGTAAGCGTAGTCCATCTTCTAAAACCGTTTGGTGTCCATCACGTAAGAAGCGTTTGCAGCCGTATTTTCCTTGGAGTTTCTGAACAATATCATTAAATGTGCATTCGCGTAGTTGCAAATCTTCGATCGCGAAAGCTGGATAACTAATAATACTTAACAGTGCAGCATCAATTTCTTTAGAAGCCGATTCTCTTGGTAACAGAGATTCCAAAGTAATTCGGGCGCGGGCGATTTCATCGGGTAGGACATGAATTACTGATGCTTGACTACCACGCACACCAAACAAATCTAGTCCATTAATAGCTTCTAAGGCGGCTTTAGCCATACCCACTGAACTAGCATTTAACTCAGCACTACCATGATTAATTTTATTACCTCTTTCCCAAATGCCGTAATCTGGTGTGCGGTAAGCGCGTCCAATGTAGTAAACCAAGTTCTGCACAAAGTTTACTTCATCAATCGTATAAATAATGTGCAATCCCGAAGCGGTCATTTGTGCCAGTATCAGTAAAAATATAGATGTGGCATCAAGTTGCAAATGTCCCCATTCATCATCACCCACTACGATATCGGCAGTAGCGGTGTTATATTTGGCGTGTAACCCATCCAGGGGCGACTGAGTATGTTTAAATTGCTCTACTTTATGGGATTGACGCAACATCGCAAATAGTAGCCCCCGCATCAGTTTGGTGACACTATGCTCTAGTTCATAGGTGCGTCCCTTGTCTTCGTCAATCTTGCGGTATGCAAGGGCTAAACCCCAAACTGCCAAAATGCTATAAACATTGTCTCGTACCCAAGCATCTGTATAATCACCGTGGGCGGTTATTGCTGTACTCGCAGGAAGCAAACCAGTGATGGGATTCTGACGCGCTAGAATAATTGTCTTGATTTGCTGGTAGTAATGTTCCAATCGAGCTTGCAATGCGGGGACTGTTTTCATGATTTTACTTGGGGACAGCTTGCGAAATTAGAATGGGTAAGAGAAGATTTATTTAACCGCAGATAAACGCAGATGAACACAGATGAATATGTAATTAACAAAGGAGGAAATTTTATATTTCTCTTTTGAATTTTTTATTGTGGGTATTCATGAGAAACAAATGGTATTTCTACTACTTCACCTTCAGTTTCTCCTATTTGGACTTTTAAACCAACACCACCCGCTTTGCTGCGAATGTAACCTAGTCCAAAATGACCATTGGCAGTTTCAGTATAACTGGTCAGCTTACCAACTTTTTCATCTCCAACCGCGATCGCACTGCCAACTAATGCAGGTGCATTGAGGCGGATACCCCAGAGGTATTGTTTTACACCTTTATATGTATTTAATCGGGCGATGGTTTCTTGACCGATATAGCAACCTTTGTTAAAAGAAATTGTTTGCCATAAACCAAGTTCTAAGGGATTGTAATCATCTGTGAGTTCCGCATCTGGTGCTGGTCTTCCTTGTAGAATTCGTAACATATCCCAAGCGCGATCGCTCAATTCTACCGCCCCTAATTCTACAATCTTCTGCCATATTTGCTCTTTTTCGGAAGTTGGCAAAATCAGCGTATATCCAGGTTCAGCCAAGCCACTACCCACAGCCACCATTACCCCATCAACGAAGAGATGATTACCATAGGGTTGACCAATAATTGCGCCAGCACCTAGCTTTTCCACAATTGCATCACTTTTTGCACCGATGAGGCTGAAGGTAGATGTTTCATCTGTGACATCTTGTAGTTGCACTTTATCAGCATAAAAGATGTAGCGATCCAGCCATTGGAAGAGAGACTGACGACGGCTAGGGGAAGTCAGCAACAACACTGCATCTTCTAGAATGTATGCACTCACTAGGTCAATAGTGCGGGCGGTGGATGACACCATGACCGTATCACAGCCTTGTCCTGGATTGAGGCTTTGGAAATCGTTAGTGCTTTGATTGTGTAAAAATCTGATGCGGTCATCGTTAGAAACACGGATGCGTCCCCAGTGCGAGCGATCGCATACAGCAACCCCTTCTGTTGCGGCTTGGATAGCTGCTGCGTCTTTAACGTCAGTTGCAGATGTTGGCATGGTGATGAGGAGTTTTGCCCTGTTTTAAAATTATCACTGAGGAAATCTTAGCAAAGAAAGGTTTACGGCTTCAATTAGGGTACTGAAGATTTTTTGACAAAAATAGCCCGATAAACCGGTTCACCTTTGTTTTGAGTACCTATTTCCCGTTCTGTCGCTACTGGTAGAGGGTTTTGTGTTAACCACTCTTCTGTACCAAGTTTCTCAAAAGTGGGATTTTCGGCAAAGCGATCGCGCATTTCTGCGGCGACAAACTCGACATCTGATTGCAAAAACACAATTCCCCCAACCGCCAGATAATGAGCTAATTCTGCCACTAATTCCGGTTGTACTACGCGGCGTTTAGCGTGGCGGTTTTTAAACCAAGGATCGGGAAATTGAATGCTTACACGCTGTAAAGTGCCTGTAGGTAGAGAAGTTAACAGCGATCGCAATGAATTATTGACATTGCAAAATAAATAATGGAGATTTGTTAAACCCAACTCACCGCGTAACTGATTCGCCTCCACTACCAACGGTTCCCGAATTTCCAAACCCAGAAAATTCCAGTTAATTTCTATTTGCGCCATTTGCACCAAAAACCTGCCCTTAGCGCAGCCAATATCTAGATGTAGTGGTTGGTTTGGCTGTGGATAAATTTTTTCCCATTCTAGGGCATTTGCTGGCGTTTGATACTTTTTCGCCAGTGGGTTTACGTGTTGGCGGACTCGGACTACTGCCAAAATTGATACTTCTCCTTTTGTTCAGAAAACGGGCGTGAATAGGCGATTGCGCGTAGCGCATCTGGAAAAGGCGATCGCATTACTAAATAATATTACTTTCTGCCAACACAAACATTGGATTATATCCCCAACTTCTTCAAAAAATCGGGGATCATGGGATTTATGACGTAATTAAATTTACTTTATGCCATTATTTTTTTCTAAACTTGAGCTATTGAGGTAGTTATAAAGCTGAAAAATCAAGCAAGCATAAAGTGTGCAAATTTAATAAAATATATAACCTCACCCCCAACCTTATCAAGGAGAGGGGAGAGTTATACTCAAGTCAAAAACGGAGTGAGGTCAAAAACCTTTCTGTTGCAAGTTATTTAATTGATATTCCTAATCAGACCTAATTAAAAACAAATTTCACTCGAAGGTGGTTAGAAACAAGATTTACAAGCAAGCGGTATACTTTGTAGAAAAGGATATTTTAGCAATTTTTTAACATTATTAGAGAAAACAATGGCTCCAAATTTTCGCTTTGCCGTAGTTAGCGACCTACATATTGCCCTTCCCCATACAGTCTGGGATCATCCTAGCCGATTTCATCTCGTGGAGGTAAGTATTCCAGCTTTTGAAAGTGCAATAGAACATTTAACACAACTTAATTTAGATTTTCTCTTGCTACCAGGAGACTTAACTCAGCACAGCGAACCCGAAAATCATATCTGGTTACAAGAAAGATTAGCTAAACTACCTTTTCCCACCTATGTTGTTCCTGGTAATCATGATGTTCCTGTATTAATGGCAAATGAGCAATCAATTGGTTTTGCCGATTTTCCCTACTATTACCGCAAATTTGGCTACGAAAATCCTCAGCAACATTACTATACACATCAATTGCTGCCTGGAGTCCGGCTAATTGGTCTCAATTCTAACTTTTTTAATGAACAGGGTGAGCAAGTAGGGCGTTTGGATACTGACCAACTCAAATGGTTAGAAGAGGTACTATCAGCAGCAAAGGATGAATTAGTACTGGTAATGGTACATCACAATGTGGTTGAGCATTTGCCGGAACAATCGCGCCATCCCATAGGTAAGCGCTATATGTTAGAAAATTCTGCTCAACTGTTGCAAATCCTCCGGCATTATGGAGTCAAGCTGGTATTTACAGGACATTTGCACATTCAAGATGTTGCTTGCTCACAAGGCGTTTATGACATCACCACTGGTTCTTTAGTTAGTTATCCTCACCCTTATCGTGTGTTTGAGTTTCAGCAGGATAATTACGGAAGAAAATGGTTACAAATTTTATCCCATCGCGTTGAAACCGTACCTGATTTTCCCAACTTGCAAGATTTTTCACGTCAGTGGATGGGGGATCGCTCTTTTCCCTTTCTGGTTAAACTATTAACTCAGTATCCCTTAAATCTACCATTGGCCGAGGCAGAAAAATTAGCTCCTAGTCTGCGGGACTTTTGGGCAAATATTGCCGATGGGGATGCTTTATTAGACTATCCCCAATTTCCCGAAACAGCGCGTCGCCATATTCAGACCTATGGTGCGATCGCCAGTGGTATTCCCACCCTCATTGATAACAACAGCACTCTCCTGTTAGGGAGTAGGGAGAAGAGGCAGGGGGGCAGGGTGCAGGGTGCAGGGGGGAAAGATTATGAATTCCCAATGACTAATGACCAATGACAAATGACCCATTCAGCACTCAGCATTCATTTGGCGGCAAATTCCAAAAACTGAGGTATAGCCATGTACAAATGTACTACCACCTACAGGGCCGATTTCCCCATTACAGAAAAAGCCACCGATGGGTATATCTTGAATGTAGCGCCTAAATAACTCCGAATCAAAATTAGACTTGCCGTAAAGACCTTGACCACGACCGACACAGGAAAACATGAAAGCCGCAGCCGCCGAGGGTTGGGAAACTTGTTGATTTTGATAGCGTTCTAGGAGTAATTCCAAATCTTCAGCCGAAGCTTGGGCATCACGTAGTTGAAATTGTAGCCTTTGGCCAGGACGAGCAACATCTCCAATGGCGATCGCCCCCACAGAAGGATCTACCCCCAAGATACTGCGAATTAAAAAATCTCCCTGCTGTAAAGAAAGCTTAAATTGATCCATCACTATCCCCACAAACAGAGACTGCTGTGCCAGCATCCGCTCTTGTTCACTGAGGCTACCAATCATCTCTCTTAACACCACCAGAGGCACTTTTTCATCCAGTTCCAGAATGATATTACGTTCAGCTTTTGTGACTTGCATCGGCTGGCCAATGGGTCTGCATCCTTGAGCCACAATTGTTTCCAAAACAATATTGCCACTCAATGCCAAACCTACCGTTCCCTCACGATACAGGCGTTGGTACTGCCCGCCTTCAGCATCATCACAAAACAGAGCTATCTGACTACTTCCACCCCCAGAACTAGCCTGTCCCCCGATGATTACCGAGCCAGGGTAGGCAAAATCCAGCCCCTGCAACAAATCATTGATTCTCGAAGAAAAGGCACTAGAGAGCAAAATAAACTGAGGCGCTGGAGATGGTTCAACACCAATCACATCTATCCAAGCATCTGGTGAACTATCCAAGTCTGGTAATTCTTCGGACAGAACATGAAAAACTTGCATATTCACACCGGGTAAATGCCCCAAGGTAAGGCTGATAGCAGGTTGTGACTCTAATTCTTGAGGTTCTCCCGTAGCTGTAGTACCAATTACCCCAAGACCACTACAGCCAATCATTACAGGTACTGAAAGTTTTTCAGCCAGCAAGGGTAAAAGCCGGGAATACTCACTCGCAAAAGCAGACGAAATGAATACCAGCCCTAAATCCGCAGGTACTGTTAACGAAGAAACAGCCTGTTCTATTACATCTGTAACAGCTGCTTCTAAAGAAGGACGGGTTGATAGGGCATTTGTCCACTGCATTTGGTCTGCCATGAATTTTGGGCTAATTGTTTTGTTAGACTAGTGATATTTTACTTTTGCCCCTACTACATACACTAAATATATTGTATGATTATGCTTTTACAGTACGGATACTACAAGTAACGCTTTTATAGATCCCAAAATCTTGTCTTGAGCATGGATCATTAAGCTAAAATACTTAACGTAACTGCTAAGTGGTTAGAATGGTTAAGCATAGAACAAAAAGATGCCATTCTTCAAGTTTTTCTATACTGGTACGAAAATTACACAAAGAAACTAAACTATGAGCGACATCCAAGAAAAAATCCAAGAAACAATCGAAACAGAAATAGAACAAGCTCGGACTGTTTGTGACATTTCCGGTAGCAATTCGGCTGAGTGTGCCGCCGCTTGGGATGCAGTGGAAGAACTGCAAGCTGAAGCCTCCCACCAACGTAGCAAGAAACCAAAAAATTCACTAGAACAGTACTGCGACGACAACCCCGACGCTGCTGAGTGCCGGGTTTACGAAGACTAAAAAGTGAGCCGGTAATTTTTTTGCCGCATCAACAAGCAACTGAAATCCACTGACTGATATCTTGCAGCTTGGCGCTAACCCCATATTAAGTCTAAATCAATCCTCGAAAAAATTCTAGGTTTGGGTGACTCTATCAGGTTTCCATTCAGGATCATAGACCCTGAACGCCAACTCCCAGCAATTTTAAAATTGGGTTTTTTTGGGCGTACTAGTTCATAAATTCGGGGCGAGTTTCTTAACTCTCCCGAACACACTGAAACCTGATGCAAGATATTTAAGTTGAAGATATGCCAGTTGCTTGTTTTTTTTACTAAAAATTAAGCAAATCCTCGAATAATTGATTTAAATTTATTATTGCTAGTCTACAAAAAATTATGAATGAAGTTTGGTTTCGCCAGCTGGTCTGGATTGACTATCGACTGGCATTATTATTTTTAGTATTTATTCCGCTAATTCTGATAATTTGGGCATTTGTACAAAAAGCCGAAGGAATGCAACGCCTGTTAACCATTTACTGGCGAGTATCCAGTCTGCTAGCCATCACGATTTACTTGATGATTGCTCAGAATCAAGTTAGCTTTATCTCCGCCTGGATGGCGCGAATTTTGATCCCAATTTCCCTCTGGTTTTGGGTGGATCTCAATGATGAAATTGATTATCAAGCAAATACACCATTGAAACTGATTTTTACCTCTTGGCGCTGGGGTATCACTGTTTATTCAATTGTGGGTGCAATTGCAGTTTTGCCATTTGTGGGGTGTGCTGTGTCAGAAAGTGCAATCAAAACTCCCTATTGTCAAGTTTGGTTTGAAGCACCCTTACTTTTTAAACAATATTTCCACTACAATAGCACACCTGCTTTTTTAGGCTTTCTGGGGATGGTGAGTTTAATAATTTATGTAGTGTGCTTGACATACTTTTTCCTCGTTAAGCTTCCTAAACAGGGACGTTCAGCTACACAACAGTAGAGGAAGATGCATAATTCCATTGGTAAGCGGCTGGAAGAATACACCACGAAACGCCCCCAAGAAGTCTTATTAGTAACAGTAGAAATCGCCAATGAGCAAGATAAAATTGCCATTTTCAAAGGTTTCTCTAGTTCCTTGATGCGTCCAACTGCATTTGACCCCGATGTGCCAGTTATCCCAGATGAAGCCATAATTCTCAGTGTTGACCGCATCAAAAGCCCTTACAATCCTGAAGCTCCCTGTTATATCCAACAAGGAATTTCTGTGGAAGCTATGCAAGATTTACTCTTTGAAGTCGTTGGTCATTAGTCATTTGTCCTTGGTCATTGGTCATTCATAATCTTTCCCCCCTGCACCCTGCACCCTGCCCCCCTGCCTCTTCTCCCCCATTCCCCACTCCCTAATGTCTTCTGGATACACTCTCCCGGTTTTTGCCTGTGCTTCTGCTGTTGCGGCGTTACACTGGTTGCGCCATCGTCAACCTTTAACATCTGTGTCGGTGGATTTGATTTCACCAGCCCAAATAGCAGAAATACCGATTGAACAGGTAGCAGGACTATCTGCAAATATGGCTTTGGCTATTACCCGCAGTGAACCCGGTGATAATCTCGATTTAACTCGAAATACACCAATTTGGGCATTGGTGGAATGGCGGGTGGGCGATGGCGAACGGGTGATTATTCAAGGTGGAGAAGGTATTGGTATACAGCTAAATGCTGGTAATCAGCCGGCGATTTATGCTTATGCTCAAAGGCTGCTACAAGAAAACCTGAGCCGGATGTTAGCACCTGAAGAGAAAATCACGGTAAATATTATTTTACCATTCGGGCGATCGCTTGCTGTTCGCACCTCCAATTCTGCCTTTGGTGTAGTGGAAGGACTTTCGCTGTTGGGGACAACTGGTATTTCTCAACCTTTAAGTACACCAGAGCAATTAGCCTCTTTTCGGACCGAATTACAAGACAAAGCCAGTCAATTTGAAACTTTGGTCTTTTGTATTGGCGAAAATGGTCTAGATTTGGCGCGTCAACTTGGTATTAATCCCCAACAACTGGTAAAAACGGCTAACTGGCTAGGACCACTGTTAGTAGAAGCTGATGTGTTGGGTGTTAAAGAAATCTTATTATTTGGCTATCACGGGAAGCTGATGAAATTAGCCGGGGGAATTTTTCACACCCATCATCACTTGGCTGATGGCCGTCGGGAAATTTTAGCCGCCCATTGCGCCCTCGTGGGTTTAAGATCAGAAGATATACAGGCTGTGTTTAATAGTCCTACAGCTGAAGCGGCGTTAAAATACTTAAAATCCTTGGATGCTGAAACAGGTAGTGATTGGGTGAATCAAGTTTATAGTGCGATCTCTCAAGCTATTGATACTCGTTCTTTAGAATACATCCAAAGCCATAGCAGTAGAGGTAAAGATACCACAGTTTGCGGCTCGATTCTCTTTGATCGCGATCGCCAAATTATCATCAAGAGCAAAATCGGTTGTATCTTAGTGGATAAATTGTGTTAATTTATTATGAATAATCATAAATAATCCAAATACATATTTTTTCCGTATTCAATCTCAGTTAAATCATTCTTTCTAATACCATGCCATAAGCATTGGCTAGCAAGCGCTTTCAACCTCACGTTTGTTAGCGTTGCACTCAACCATTTACCCGCTAAACCAGGCAATATCTACCTTACATTCACAACTCCCCCTGATCATGAATACAGTGGTAACTCTACCAACCGAACAAGCGCCTCCAATGGAAAATTTGGGGCGGCTAGACCGTCAAATCATTGTCATTCTAGACTTCGGATCGCAATATTCCGAACTGATTGCCCGTCGCATTCGAGAGACTCAAGTATACTCCGAAGTTCTCTCTTATCGCACGACATCTGAACATTTACGACAACTAAATCCCAAGGGTATCATTCTTTCCGGTGGACCCAGTTCAGTTTATGATGATCACGCTCCCCATTGTGATCCAGAAATCTGGAATTTAGGCATTCCCATCCTGGGTGTTTGCTATGGAATGCAGTTGATGGTTAACCAACTGAATGGGGAAGTAGCAAAAGCGGATCGAGGTGAGTATGGCAAAGCATCATTATATATAGATGACCCCACAGACTTGCTAACTAACGTCGAAGATGGGACTACCATGTGGATGAGTCACGGAGATTCAGTCACCAAAATGCCACCAGGGTTTGAAGTGTTAGCCCATACAGATAATACACCCTGTGCGGCCATTGCTGACCACGAAAAGAAACTTTATGGTGTACAGTTCCATCCCGAAGTAGTACATTCTCTTGGTGGTTTACCATTAATTCGCAACTTTGTTTATCATATCTGCGATTGCGAACCAACCTGGACAACAGAGGCGTTTGTCGAAGAATCAATTCGCGAAATTCGCGCCAGAGTTGGTGAAAAGCGGGTACTGTTAGCCTTATCTGGGGGAGTAGATTCTTCTACCCTGGCGTTTTTGTTGTATAAAGCCATTGGGGAACAGTTAACCTGTGTGTTTATTGACCAAGGCTTTATGCGTAAATTAGAGCCAGAAAGGTTATTGAAACTATTTAAAGAACAGTTTCACATTCCGGTAGAATATGTAAATGCGCGCGATCGCTTCCTCAGTATGATTGAGGGTATCACAGACCCCGAAGAAAAACGCCGCCGCATCGGACATGAATTTATCCAGGTATTTGAAGAAACATCCAAACGCTTGGGACACTTTGACTATTTAGCCCAAGGTACTCTGTATCCCGATGTCATCGAGTCTGCTGATACCAACGTAGACCCCCAAACAGGCGAACGAGTCGCAGTAAAAATTAAAAGTCATCATAACGTTGGTGGTTTGCCGAAAGACTTACGGTTTAAACTTGTAGAACCATTGCGGAAACTCTTTAAAGATGAAGTCCGTAAAGTCGGGCGTTCAATAGGTTTACCAGAAGAAATTGTCCAACGCCAACCCTTCCCCGGCCCTGGTTTAGCAATTCGCATCTTAGGCGAAGTCACCTCCGAAAGATTGAATATTCTCCGTGATGCTGATTTGATTGTCCGCCAAGAAATTAACAAACGTGGTTTATATCACGATGTTTGGCAAGCATTCGCCGTATTATTACCTATTCGTAGTGTAGGCGTTATGGGTGATAAACGTACCTATGCTTACCCCATTGTCCTCCGAATTGTCACCAGTGAAGATGGTATGACTGCTGACTGGGCGCGGATACCTTACGATATATTGGAAGATATTTCTAACCGCATTGTCAATGAGGTAAAAGGTGTGAACCGTGTGGTTTATGATATTACCTCCAAGCCACCTGGAACCATAGAATGGGAATAATTTTCGGTTAATTTAAACCACAGATCAACGAGCGCGAAAAGTTTGCGCGTCCGGTTAACAGGAGCGCAAAACTTTTCAAAACAGATAAACCCCGATAATTTATCAGTGTCCATTTTTAGCTCCCCGATTTGGGAATTTTTAGTTTGTAGCAAGGACTAAAATCCTTTACTTATATTTGAGCTAAAAAATGTAGATTTAATAAAATACAGAACCTCACTCCCAACTTTTCTGGTTGGTAAGGAGAAGGGAGAATTTGACGAAAGTCAAGGGCGGGGTAAGGTCAAAAACCAGATTTGTAGATTATTTAATTCATATTCCTCAAAATAAGCAGTTATAGCAACCGCCAAGGAGGTTAAGACATAAACGGATAATCAAACTTAGACATTAAAAGGGTTTTAACCCACTCCCTACTCCCTACTCCCGTTCGGCTGACGCTCACGGCGAAGCCTACTCCCCAGCTATAAAATCTAAATTTATCCAAAATACGGGTATTTTTACCCGTTAATTATCCTTGAACCCTATCTCATTTTTCTATGATTTCCATGCCAGATGAAACTTATAAAACTGCCGTCAACCATTATCTTTCACCCAAACGACAAGATAATGTCAAAGTTAAATGGGAGCGCCAATTTTCGAGGGATTTAACCCAAAAACTCGTCAGTAAGCTGGTAACTCAATCTGATTTTAAATCTCTTAGTGTGATTGATTTTGGCTGCGGTATTGGCGAGGGATTAACCCTATTTTATGACATATTTAAAGAGTTAAAAATTGATCAAAACCATCTTAACTATATCGGGGTTGATATTAGTCCAGAAATGTTAAAAACCGCTAGTCAAAAATGGCAGGGGTTTAATAATGTTGAATTTCTTTTACAGGATTTTCGAGATGGCATACCAGATCATCCCAGTCAAATTTATTATTCCTGTGGCGTGCCTTACTCCCATTTAACCCAAGAAGAAATGTTTGGGGTTTTGGTCAATATTTTTAAAGCCATTAAATGCAATCAAACCGAGTCATTAATTTTAATTGACGTACTAGGACGATACTCCATCGAATGGATTACAAAATGGTCAGAATCCCGTTGGTCTTATCGGATGAGTTTTTTGGCAGAAGCGGCAGACAGTCAAACGCCCATGTCGATGACCTGTTATTACGCGCCAGAACTGACCCAACTATTTGACGAAGCAGCAAAGCAATCCGGCTGCGAAATTTTGTCATTGGATTTTTATGACCGCTCGATTATGGTGGGACGGCACACGACGACGAATGAATATAATCCCTACATTCCCGCCTATCGTGAGTTGGTGAATTCTCTCTATGAACTGGAAGCAACGGATTTGCAAAAATTATTATTAAACTGTCCACTACCGGATGCGCCGCAACCAGTTAAAGCCTTTTTTGCGACATTTGCCCAAGAGTGGAATGCATTAATTGCGACGGCGGCACAATTACGCTCAGAAACCGAAGAATTTGCCGGGATTTGCACAGATACATCACGAGCAATGGCTTTTCGGGAAATGGTATTAACACAACGCTCAGTTGGCACGAGCCAACAGACAGATCCCTTAGAACTGCTATTGGCGGAACAGTTGCGACAGTTGGAAATTGAATTACAGCCGGGACTAGGCATTAGCCATACCTTAATTGGAGTGTTAGAGGTTAAGGGGGTTTAAGCTCCTGTGGCGTGAGTCAATTTACAATCATCGGTGAGTTATGGTAATCATTCAAAACAAACGAATTTTTGGTGTCATTTTTGACATGGATGGGCTAATTATTAACAACAGTCAACTGTATAAAAAAGCTTATCAACTATCTGGAAAGCGACTAGGATATGACATTGATGATGCACTTTATGCGCGTTTTTTAGGGATTTCCCATGAGCATTGCGCCCAAATTCTTGAAGACACGTTTGGGGAAGATTTTCCCAATGCGGCCTATTCAACATTGGTGCAACAGGAATATGCTCGTCTATTGGCTAGTGAACCGACTGTGTTTCAAACTGGTTTTCCTGAGCTATTCAAGTTTTTGCAATCCCAACGGCTCAAATTGGGTTTAGCCACCAGTTCCACCCCCACAGAAGTAAAATTAAATTTTCGGGGAACCGCTTACCCTGATGCGTTTCACACCATTTTGACTCATGCGGATATTACCCAAGGCAAACCCCACCCTGAGATTTATGACCGTGCTTTAACCCAATTAGACCTCTATCCCCATCAAACGCTCGTTCTAGAGGACTCTAATAATGGAATGCGATCGGCGATCGCCGCCGGGTGTTTATCAGTGATGATTCCCAGTATTGCCCCCCCTGACCCTGATGTAAAAGCCGATGCCTTTTTAATTTTAGAAACACTGGCGGAACTGTTGCCCCTTCTACAATCAGAGCCAAGGACAATGATGGCAGCCTTAGGCTATTAGCCAAACTTAATAGGAAGCCATTGCATCTAAAACCGCTCGGACTTTTGCGACTTCATGGGTGCGTAATATATCACTTTTACCGAGGGCAGCAAACACTGCTGTAAAGACCTGCGCGCTCCGCAATTCTTCGCCAAATACTTCGAGGGCAGTGGGAATTTGATTAAAAACTGGGAAACCCAGTTTGCGTAAACGAAAGGCAGTTAGCAGAGTATCAATTTGATAGCGCATCCGTCGGGATAAATATTCATGTTTGTAATAAAAGTTGCTGTAACTTAAACCAATCGCTGGATCAATAAAGATTTTTTTAATCCCTAATTTCGTAGCGACCTCAATTTCTTTGGCAAAAAAATCATAGAGCAATAGCGTTGGATCGTGCGCCGCCGAAAAATCAAAATCTCCAATATCTCGTGCGTGTTTTCCTTGCATATAGCAAATAATAATCGCTGCATCATGGTCTGCCACAACTCGATACATTTCTTCGCTATCTTCAATGCCCGTAAAATTAATTACATTTGCCCCTAATTTGAGTGTCGCTTCCGCCACGCTGGGATAGTAAGTTTCAACGGAGGTTAAAATATTTTCTTGGCTAAAGGTTTGCAGTAACGGCTTTAATTGCTCAATTTGGCTCTCTTCTTCAGTGCGGCTGGCTTTACTACTGGTGGCTTCTGTGCCGATGTCAATAATGTCTGCCCCTTGAGCCGTGAGCATCCGACCCCGATTAATTGCCTGTTCTGGGGTGTAACAAATGGCATGATTCCACCAAGAATCTTTGGATAAATTAATAATTCCTAAAATGGCAGTGCGCTGATTAAAATCAAACGCTTTGTTACCAATACTAAATCCTGGTATTTGCGTATCGTATTCACTGGCATGGGCTTCGTAGATTTGACAAAGGTCTTTGAGGGTGAGCATGGGGGTGAGAAAGAAACAATAATGGAAGTAAGTAGGTGGGCGATATGTTCAGTTATCCATGAGTGAAAAGCTGATCCCGAAAATAGGCTGTTGCCTTAGAGCCGCAGTCCGCCAGCAACTTCTAACACTTGACCTGTGATGTAACCGTTGTCGGAGTTTACAAAAAACGCCACGGCTTGGCAAATTTCGGCGAGGGTTGCTGGGCGTTGGGCAGGAATCAGGGGTATAGCGTCTTCTAGTCCTACGGTGTTTTCTGCGGCTCCAGGGGAAACCACATTGACAGTAATATGATCCGGGATTAACTCCACGGCCAGGGATTTGCTGTAAACAATGATGCCAGTTTTCGAGACGGCGTAAGCTCCATTGAGTTTATGGGCGATGACGTGTTGGGCGCTGGCAAAGGCAAAATTGACAATGCGTCCCCCTTGGGCAAGTTTTAAAAATGGGATGGCGGCTTGGGTGACATAAAAGGTGGAATTGAGGTTGGAGTCGAGGAGGTGATGCCATTCATCAATACTGATTTGACTGATGGGTTTGTAAATGTAGTTACCCACATTGTTGACCACGACTGATAGGCCATTGAGTTCTGTGGCCGCCGTTTTAACCAAGTGTTGAGCCTGTTTTGGATCGGTGACATCCGCTTGAAGGGCGATCGCCTTAATATTATATTGGGCGGCTTCTTGGCAAACTTGATGAGCTTCGGTTTCACTGTTGCGGTAATGGATAGCGACATCAAAGCCTTTGGAAGCAAGATCAAGGGCGATCGCCCGACCGATTCCCGCGGCCGAGCCAGTCACCAGTGCTTTTTTCATCATGAGGGGGAAATTTTCCAAACGATAGAGTGATCAACCGCAGCTAAGAGTTCCAACACAGATCGACCTGTGCGGGGGTCTTGCCAATCTGGCGCGATTTCTGCCAAGGGCATCAAAACAAATGCACGTTCTTGCATCCGGGGATGGGGCAAGAGTAAATCTGGGGTATCAAGGACTAAATCTTCATAAAAAATCAGATCCAAATCCAACGTCCTCGCACCCCAACGCACCATACGCACGCGACCAAATTCTTGTTCAATCCCCAATAAGACTGCCAGTAGTTCATGGGGGGAAAGGTGAACATTCAGCAACGCACATCCATTAATGTAATCTGGTTGGGGTGGACCGCCGACGGGTTTACTCTGATACCAACTTGATTGTTTTGCTAGTTCAATACCGGGGGTTTTGGCTAAATAATCTAAAGCTCCTGCCAAAGCGGCGATCGCCTCTCCTAAATTTCCCCCTAAACCAATGGCTGCACGATAGGAACGAGGAGATTGGTCAAGGTCAACAAAGGAGGAAGATAACATTGAAGGTCATTAAACAATTCATCTTGGTATTCTATCAAACTCTTATCAGCTACCCCGTCTAAAAAAGCGAAACTTCGCGCATTTAGTAAAACCGATATCAGTGCGATCGCAGAACTAAAAAGTTGCCATATTCTCCGTTTGTTGGGCGATTTCACCCCAGATGTTGAGATCTATTTATTTTCAACGGGAGCGAATAATTTCTAAGGTTACTTCGCCGTCAAAATCGGGGATGGGCGCTTGGCATTTGGTTAAGCTGACCTTGACTTGTGTAGTCTTTCCTGTTCCTAAAATTTCGTCGGCGATCGCCTCTGCTAAACGTTCAATCATTTTAAATTTTTGATGTTTAACGATATTTTGGACGATGGCTACCGCATCCGCATAATTCAAGGTATCGCTTAATTCATCACTTTGACCCGCTTTTGATAAATCGAGCCAGAGGGTTAAATCCACTTCAAACCACTGCCCCAAGACTTGCTCTGCTTCAAAATAGCCCGTATAGCCATAAACGCGGATGCCCTTGATATTTAATGTATCCATAATTAATCAGTAATTCTGTATGAGTTGGCTCTTCCGAGTTTGGTATACTACTTAGTGGTTTATTCACAAGCTTAATAGCCTGAAACACCTTCAAAATAAGACTTTCTTTTTGTTTTCGCGCAGAATTGAATCAATCCCTTGCCGGATAGGGTCTCCAGCTTAGTAAAACCTCGATTTGCATCATAAATTCGGAAGAACCTATTAGCTTGCAAGTCCTCAAGCCTTATACATGGTAATATGATTTGCACAAAAAGAGAATTTTTACCGCCCCTTATACCCTATTCCCCTGTTTTCGATGGCAACACTCCAACCCCAATTTCCCCTCACCACAGTTGGCGCACTAGTCAGCAATCCCCCCGGTCAAGTTTTAATCGTTAAAACGACGAAATGGCGGGGAACATGGGGCGTACCGGGAGGTAAGGTGGAATGGGGGGAAACTTTAGAGGCGGCGGTCAAACGGGAGTTTCAAGAAGAAGTGGGTTTAGCGTTAACCGATATTCGTTTTGCGTTGTTACAAGAAGCGGTGAATGATCCGCAGTTTTGTCGTCCCGCCCATTTTGTTTTAGTGAATTATTATGCTCAAACGCCTTGCACAGATATTACCCCTAATGAGGAAATTGTGGAATGGCAATGGGTCACGCCCGATCTGGCGTTAACATTTCCGCTCAATTCCTTTACTCGCATTTTGATTGAGGATTATCGACAACGGGAAATGTCACCGAATACCTGAATTGTTATTTATACATACAAAACGACTACCCTTCCCCGGCCCTGGTTTAGCAATTCGCATCTTAGGCGAAGTTACCCCCGAACGATTGAATATTCTCCGTGATGCTGATTTGATTGTTCGCCAAGAAATTAACAAACGTGGTTTATATCACGATGTTTGGCAAGCATTCGCCGTTTTATTACCTATTCGTAGTGTAGGCGTTATGGGTGATAAACGTACCTATGCTTACCCCATTGTCCTTCGCATTGTCACCAGTGAAGATGGTATGACTGCTGACTGGGCGCGCATACCTTACGATATATTGGAAGACATTTCTAACCGCATTGTCAACGAGGTAAAAGGTGTTAACCGTGTGGTTTACGATATTACCTCCAAGCCACCTGGAACCATAGAATGGGAATAATTTTCGGTTAATTTAATCAACCACAGATGGACACAGATAAACACAGATAAATCGGTGTTTATTTTTTGTGTTCTTCTCAAATTTTTTCTTTAACCATATAAACTCTTCTCATTGGGTTTAAATGTGTTTATAATGACAATAGATATATCATTTGCTACATCAAAATAATGGATTAGGCAAATTTCGAGCAAGCAGCCCTTGGTAGTCAAACTAGGAGACTATCACCACAAGAATTATATAAAACCCACTTGGAAGCATTTTTAAAATACAAGTAAAGGAAAATAGTCATGTCTATCGCTCTTGAAGGCGAAATACTGGGTGGAAAATATGATATCAAAGCAAAAATTGGAGAAGGTGGCAGTGGGATTGTTTATTTAGCTAAAAAGTTAAACTCTACGGAACGCTATGCCATTAAAACACTCTCTACTGAAGAAGAAAATGCCATTAAACTTTTAGGGAGAGAAACCCAGACCTTAAAACGGTTAAACCATCAAAATATAGTTAAATTCATAGAGGAAGGTTATGAACCTAGTCAGAAAATTGTTTATTTAGTCTTAGAGTATTTAGATGGACAAAATATTAAGGAATATTTTGACAGTGGCATTGATTTAAAAACTCAACTAGATATATTCTTGCAAATTATTGATGGCATTAGACACGCGCATTCAAAAAATATTATCCACAGAGATATTAAGCCAGATAACATCAAGATTGTTGATAGGGATGAGAAGCCTGTAGCAAAAGTCCTAGATTTTGGGATAGCAATTATTACAACAACGATTCTGACTAATACAATCAGAAGCTATCATACTCCTCTATTTTCAGCACCAGAACAAATTAATCTTGAAGGAGTTTCTAGAGATTCTGATGTCTACTCTCTGGGCATGACATTTTTGTATTTGTTATCATCTGAGCAAGGTAGAATTGATTTTCTAGAAGAAAGAAATAAAACTGTCCTTTATAAGTTTGTAGAAGAGAGATTAGCTAATTCTAATGCTTCATCTATAGCAGATATTCTCAAAAAAGCTACAGACAAAGATAGACAAAATAGACCTAAGATTGATGAAATTAGCAAGGTAATTGCTAATCTAAAAGAAGAACTTTCCGATAAAATGACCATAACATTTAGCATAACGCCTAAATTGCAAGAACAAATATCAGACCAATATAAATTTCAGCAACAGCCTTTAAAAATTAAAAATTATATTGATTCTGAACTAAAGGCTGATTCCGGAGTTCTGTATATAAAAAAGAGTCCAAAACAAAATAGAGAAGATAGATTAACAGTAGAAATATTCATAGAATCTTTATCCAAACTTTATTATGGTTTTATTAGCCGTAATGACCCTACTGAAATAGTTTTATATAATTCACCTGCTTTTACAAATCTTCAATCCCAGGAAATTATCCTTAAAAATGGAGTACCTATTAAAGTAGATTCTATTATTCATATTGGTTCTAATCCTAAAAGAAAAACTGATTTAACTGATTTACTTAATCTCATTTGCGAAAGAGAAGAACAAGTTAAAGCTGAGATTGAAGATAATAAAGCACTAGGATTCACTTTTGAACAATGGCAAGGTGTTATTGATATTGAAAAAAAAATTATTAGCGATAGAAAAGAAGTTTTTCAATACGTAGACAGATATTATGACAAGCAAAGACAAATCGTTATCATAAACTTAGTAGAACCCATATCTATTGAACAGTTTGATCGAATTACATCTCCGGCATTGGATGTTACAATTTCTGTAAAAAGATTATCCAAGTCTAATAAAGAAAGAACTGTAGAATGGGCAATTGGTAAAATTGTTGATGGAGAAAGGTTGAATAATGGTGAATTAATCGCAAAGCTGCATATTAGTATTGGTGACTTTTGTGATCCTGAAGTTATAGATTCTATCCTGCACAAGGGAAAAATTGAAACAAATTTCAAAGCTCAAGAGTCTGAAATAGAACGCAGACGTAAAGCTTTGAGAGAAATTCGATATGGTGATTCTGAAAATGCTGAATTGTGTAAATTAATAGTCGCTCCTGCAAATGTTCGACAAATTCAACCTTTATTGATTCGGCAATTTTTCAACGAAAAAATTGATGATTCACAGCAACTCGCTGTATGCAAAGCTCTTGCTACTGAAGATATTTTTCTCATTCAAGGTCCACCAGGTACAGGAAAAACTTCTGTTATTACCGAGATTATTTTACAAATTATTGATAAATATCCCAACGATAAAATTTTAATTTCATCTCAATCTAATGTTGCTGTAGATAACGTATTAACTAAATTATCTCGTGTTCCAAATAAAGAAATTAAATGCGTAAGAATTGGACGAGAAGAAAAAATTGAAGAAGATGCTAGGCAATTTGAAATTGAAAAAGCTATTTTGAATTGGCAACAATCAATTCAATCTAAATCCTTAGCGTATTGGCAAAATTATCAGGAGCAAAATGAGCAACTATTATCAGGTGTAAAAAAGATTGCTAACATTGAAAAAATTAAAGAGCAACATCAAGAGCTACAAAATTTAGCGAAGAAGTTAGCACAAGTAATTGAAAGATTTAATTCTGAATTAATTATTTTGAAAAATAATAGTATTTCTTATGAATTTTCTAATATGGCATTAGACTTAATTGATGAAAAAATGCAGTTAGAAAATAAAATTTTAGCAGAAATTGAAAAATATATTGCTAAGTTTAGTATAGAGTATCCAGAGCAAAAACAGCTTAATGAATGGATTAATGATGAATACAAAGTAGTACAAACAATTCTAGGTAATAACAGAGAAAATTATGAAAAATATATCAAATTACAAAAATTAAATGAAGATTGGAATGAAAGACTTAAAAGAAAGCAACAGGATCTAATATCCTTTTTTATCGAGGGTGTAAATGTAGTTGGAGCAACTTGTTTAGGTGTAGCTAATTTCAAAGATCGTAACTTTGATTGGGTAATTGTTGATGAAGCAGGACGTTCAACTGCTCCGGAAACTTTCGTTCCCATGTCCAAAGGGAAGAAAATCATCTTAGTTGGTGATCATAGGCAATTACCACCAATTATAGATCGCGAATTACAAGAAAGAGCTTTGAATGAAAAAGAAATTCAGAAAAAAGTTCTTGAAATTAGCTTGTTTGAATATCTTTATGAAAACTTACCAAATACCAATAAAATTACTCTTAATCATCAATATAGAATGCACCCTGATATTGGAAATTTAGTCAGTCATTTATTTTATGAAGATAAGGTTTCCAGTCAAAGAGTAAATCCAGACGAGAAAAAACATCAATTGAAGCAATTTGATAAAACTGTTTATTGGATTTCAACTAGCGATGTTCCAATGGAAGAGTCTCAAGAGAGGAAAAATCACAAAAGTCGCAGTAATCCCTATGAAGCAAAAGTTATTAAAGCCGTTCTATTAAAAATTCAACAAGATTGTGAAGATAATAATTTATTTAAAGAGGTGGGTGTTATTGCTGCTTATCGTTCGCAAATTGGCATTTTAGAATCGTCTATTGCTCCTAATGATCAACAACTCTGGAAAAAACTTCATATCTCTATTCACACAGTTGATGCTTTTCAAGGTGGTGAATGTGATATTATTATCTATGATTTAGTTAGAAATAATCCTAAGAGAGAACTGGGTTTTACCTCTGATGACAGACGGCTTAACGTGGCTTTATCTCGTACTAGACAGTTACTTATTATTGTTGGTAATGATAACATGGCGTATCAGGGACGAACCCCGAATAGAATACCTAATCCTTTTAAGCCATTAATAGAATATATAGACGAAAAAACTGATTTCTGTTCTCGAATCACTTCTGGAAATTTTATGTGATTTTTTAGAGTTTTAATTTATGATTAACAATCAAATGAAAGATGAAATTAATAATTTTGAAAATCAGATTCGTAGGCGTTATTCGCTCCCTGAAGCTATAGTTATTGACTGCAAACAAATTGGATATCCTTTTCATGTGTTAAATGTTGATTTAACTTACTTGGCGAATAGACAGCTACAGCTAGCTGAAGAGTTTGTCATGAAGTGTATTAGCCATGAATTCAATAACCATAGAGAAATAGCTTTTTTCTTGGGAATGGAGGAAAATTTAATAGAAAAAGTTGTATCAGAATTGCTCTCTAAGGGTTTAATAACAAGAGAAGATGTTTTAAAGTTAACCGAATTAGGTTTAAATTCGTTAGAACAGCAAACAGTATTAGCTCCTATATCAGAAACAAAAATTTTTTACATTGATGCTTTAAATGGTAAATTGAGTGAAAAATTTTACCTGAATTACTTTGACTCAAAAAACAATAATTCAGCTTTGAACAAGATTGTAAAAAGGCCAAGAGAAGATCATATTGAAGATATAGTTCAATATTATGAAAATATTGAAAAATTATTGCAAACTTATAATAGTTCTGATCGAGTTGAATTGATTCAGGTTAATAAAATTGAGAAAGTCTATACTCAATGGCATGAACTTTTGTTAGTTTTATACCAAAGGAATCCTGAAGATAAAGAAATTGAATATGAAATTTTTTCAAGGGGTAATATTCAACTGGAATATCGAACAACAATAGAACAACTATATGCTGAAGGAAAAAAGATACTTGATCCAATTTTCCAAGAATTTGAGAAAGATAAATTGAACAATGATAGTTTTGTAGAAAGACAAATTTTAAATCCTATTAATTATGAAAGTATAAAAACTGTCGAAAAGCTCAGTGCAAAAATTCAGTCCCTTGACGATCCTGATTCTTTCATTGACTCTACAAATAAATCAATTAAAGAAGAACGTCAAAAGCTAAAAAAAGAACTCGATCAAATTAAAACGCAAAGCAAAATTTCTGAAATTATTCATACTTACGAACATCGTGACTATTTATTTAAAACTTTAACAGAAGCCCAAAAAAGAGTAATGATTGTTTCACCTTGGATTAAAGGGTACGCTGTAGATAAAGAATTTATTGAGATTTTGGAAACCACTTTAAAGAGAAAAATACAGGTTTATATTTTTTATGGTATCAAAAGTTCAAGTCAGCAAAATGATCTTAGGTCAATTAAAAATTTGGAAGAATTATCTACTCAGTACAAAAATTTGAGATTTGAAAAAGTCAAAAATACTCATCGTAAAATTTTAGTTTGTGATCATAAATTCGGGATAGTTACTAGCTTTAATTTTTTGTCATTTAGAGCAGATCCTAATTTAACATACAGAGATGAGTTAGGCGTTATTATTAGAGATTCCGTAACTATTGAAGATTTGTTTAATAGTGGGATTAATTTGACACAAGAATAAATTTGAGTTGAAAGAGAGTAGCAATTTATTATTAAGTCTCTGGCTACATATAGCCGTAGCCAAATAAATTAGGACGCTGCTTGCTTGAGAACGATTTCGATTGCATCACGTAAATTATCCAATGTGGATAAAAGCTTACGAACCCTGCTTTTCAAAGTTGCCCAACACTTTTCAATTCGATTGAGATC
>DASQZD010000087.1:0-1851 GCA_035638855.1 Nodularia sp. (in: cyanobacteria)
CCACACCAATTTTCACATTTCACTGAGTCGGGTGATTCTGTAGTAGCACCCGTTGAGAAAGCGAATGTTTTGGCAATGCTTGATGAGGTGACAACTTTAGAAGATGTCCGCAATTTGGCATCAGATGAAGATGTGCCAAAATGGCAAAGTGCAATCGCTAACTACCTGATAAATGTCAAAGATGAGATTTCTTTGGTTAAACTGCAACGTGCGTTGGAAATGCCGATGGTAGAAGTAGGGTTGGGATTATTGCTGGGTGGATTTACACTAGAACAACGTGGTGATTTTTATCACAACCATAATGTCTGGGTGAAAAGCTCTCCAATTATGACCAGCAACATCTTTGAGGGATGACGGTTCTGGGAAAAGCGATTGCCCCAATAAAAAAATCCGGCGTTATGGAGATAAGTGAAAACAATGATCGCTGTCTTCACACCTCAAGGCTGTTTTATCTATTGGATTTTTAATCGCTATTTACAAGCGAAGGCGAGTAGCGTCTCGTAGAGAGGAAACTTGAGCTTTAGGGGGGAGCGATCGCAGTCCGGCGTTAGCGGAGCTGATCGTAGATATCGCCTGTTGCATTGCAAATGACTTATGGCTGCACCAAAGACAGGATGATGCCAACTAGCAAACCTAAAAGTAGCACCATACTGCTGATAGAACTAATGATGCTAAATTACAAATATTGTATATAAATGAATTCTATTCTATGACTAATGAAATTACTGAAAAGCTCAAGCAAGCCTCTGATAGTTTGCTAATGATGAGTGAATCACAGTATCCTTTTGAAGCTTTTTTGTGGTCTAATCAAGCTCAAGAACCAATGACTGCTCAAAAACTTCTCCAATTAACAGGACATTCCCCAGAAACCTCAGTTGAAGAAGCAGAACTAGATTATTTATTCCATAACTGTGCCCAGGAAAAAGAATGGCACGATGAAATACAAAAACAAAATGTACAAAAGTATCAATCACTTGCCAAAACCTTAAAAGATAATCTGATTGATATTCACATTTTTCGCATAGGCACGATAAGTATTGATGTCTATATTGTTGGTAAAACTTCATCTGGGGATTTAGCCGGAATTTCTACAAAAGTTGTAGAAACCTAACTCAGAAATCATCAGCCTGTCTGTCTATAAATACAGACAGGCTTTAAGTTTTAAGTGAGCTAACTATTCTTACAAATTGTCAACTATAGCTTCAATTGTACTTTGAACAGATGTAGAGACATTAGAGAGCAAATTATAACCAGTGTTCGTTTCGATAGAATCAACACTGACTCTGTAGTTTCTCCAATCCACATTTCTGATACCTTGTGTATTTGGCATATTGACAGCAATTACTCTTGTGCTAGTATTGACGCTGCTAGCATCAGAATTTGGTGAATTTAATATTACAATAACTTTCCATGTTCTGGTCGGAACTGTAACGTTACCATTAGCAATTGTGTTTTTTGTTCCACTAGAACCTGTTCCACCAGTGCCGTAAGAACCAGAAATAATATAGAGTTCTTTCCCCTGGTTTACTAAGTCTCTAGAATAGTTTTCTAGTGCAGCCCAAGGCCCCTGATTATTATCAGGTGACTGAGGAATTATATTTGTCATTAAAAAAGTAGCAGAGTTATTGGCAATAGTATTTGTCCTATCTGCTGAAGCAGTCATGTGTCCTCTGTCAAAGCCACTGCCAGTGTAATCGGAAGAAGTGACTCGGTAGCAGCCTGAAGGTAATGTAGTATCTGCACGAAAATCATCTTGGCGAGGTGCGCTTCCTAACCATGAATTGTTTAACTGCCAACTCACCCAATTTGGGGTTCCTCTAAAGCAGTTATAAGAAACCGCATATTGAGATT
>DASQZD010000088.1:0-10411 GCA_035638855.1 Nodularia sp. (in: cyanobacteria)
GTTGCACCGGCTGGGTAGTACTTGACCGCTTTGATAAACTGAGATTCTTTCGCCCGGAGAATGTCGTCGGGGCTGGTGTTGTCGGTGAGGTAGAGCGTCATCAATGGCTCAAACTGTTGGCCTTCTGGAATGGCGGCAAGGATGCGATCGCGATAGGCTGCCGCATCTGCCACCGAGCGGATAGGGGGCTTCAAGTTCGGCATGATGATCGCGCGGGCAAACTGACGCACCGTGTAGGGCAGAACCGCTTTCAGTGCTGCACCGTCGCGCAGATGCAGATGCCAATCGTCAGGTCGGGTGATGGTAAGCTTTTGCATCCTTTCATTATAAAACGGCAACAAGGGCTTTATGAGAATAGGGGCGATCATTCAGATCTGGTATGGTTCTACCGTTTTAGGTCAGAACAGCATGGGCAACCCAAACGATACATGAGCTATCGATTAATTGTCAAAGATCGGGCAACGCAAGATTTGCGACATTTGGCAAATTATATATTAGTCAATGGGAATACAGATGTAGCAGTTAAATTCTTAAGTGCTGCTGAAGCGACGTTTGCTCAGTTGGTAAATCCAATGTCAAATGTGACACGTCACGAGAAGATGAGTCAGGCAAATTGAGCAACACATGGAGACGATTTTCAATCCGCTTTCAGGTTCCTAATTTTCCCATGCCCTGGGAAGCAAGATAGAGCTATTGCGAAGGCGAACCTACTTTCTCTTGGAACGGAACCCCGCTAAAACAAGCTTCAGTCAAAGAAGAAAGTTTCTGACTTTCGTGGTTAAAATCCCCCAAACCTGACTTCAATCCTTTGAGTTAATGGACTTAGGTTTCGAGGCTTGCTTGGCGTATTCTTCTATCAGGGAAGCATAGTCTTCTTCTTTGGGCAGGGTCTCGAAGCTATAAACAGGAGAGGTCGTCGCCCATAGCAGCTTTTCCCTAGTCCAAGTTTCGATGAAAGGTGTGAACCATGACACATCATCCAGCATCGTCGCACGAAGGTTAACGAACTCGTCCATTCCTTCAGGCCGAGTAAACATCCAACTCATGCAGTGTGGGCAGAAGTAATGGCGAGTCGCGCCATGCAAACCGCCGATGGTCGGCTGACCTTTCAGTATTGAGAACCCAATGCTTGGAATCGCAACGCTTAAAGAAAAAGCGCTGGCAGTCATTCGCTGGCAACCTGTGCAGTGACAAGCCATCGTCAGCAGAGGCGGGGCACTTACCCGAAGCCGTATCTGTCCACAACGACATCCCCCTGACCAAGGCAAATTCCAGTCATTCATGATCTGCCGCCTCCGTTCTCTATTCTTAACTAAGAATAATATTTTATGAATTATCTGCAAATACAAAAAAGGGAAGAGAAAGCAATATAGTGTTATCGCAAATCGTGCCCAAAATTGGGGAGTATTTTCCAGCAAGCCGAGGGGCGATTTTTTGGTGCTTGTAGGCAACTCCACAGGCAGAAAACTACGCTTGACGGTGCTGTTCTTCTTGAATCCCGCTCAGGTGTAATTGGGTGATTGGGTGATCGCCTAACAAATCCTCAAGTTGTACCTTTACTTGATTTAAAAACCTGCATAGGCGATCGTTTTTATGTAACCGATAAGCGATTCGATAGGTTTGTCCAAAGGATCGCATTGCTCCCGAATAGGCTGCTAGATATCGATAAGTCTTGTGAGTAAGCATCCTGCCTGCCCAGTATATGCAATTTAAATGTGGAACAGCTTAGTTAGTGTTGTTATTTCTAAATTACAATTTCTAGCAGGGATCAAGGGATTTAGTAATTTTGTCTATCTTTGCTCAACGTTCAGTATTCATCCGCCATTTTCTAAAACTTGCATCTGTAAATGTTCTTTCAAATCTAATGGTTCCGTTGGCAGGACTAATAAATGTAATGTTTTTAGGACATTTAACGGAGATTCGTCATTTAGCAGGTGTGGCACTAGCAACAATTTTATTCAATTATATTTATTGGACATTCGGTTTCCTACGTATGGGTACAACTGGAATGGTTGCACAGGCTATAGGGCGTAAAGATAACCAATCAGCAGTACTGATTGGTTTACAGCATGGAATTTTAGCATTGATATTAGGACTCGCCATCCTGATATTTCAACAACCTTTACAAATATTAGGGTTTGCGATTCTAAGTGCTACACCAGAAGTTAAAAGTTCTGGAGTCGATTTCTATAATGCTTTAGTATGGGGTGCCCCAGCAACATTGATTAACTTTGTCTTGATTGGTTGGTTTCTTGGACAAGCACAAAGTAGTAAAGTGTTGTTGCTTTCAGCTATTAGCAATTGTGCAAATGTACTACTAGATTATCTATTTATTGTTCAGTGGGGATGGTCAAGTAGAGGAGCTGGGTTAGCGACAGCCACTAGTCAGTATCTCATGCTAATAGTAGGTACTTTACTATATTGTCAAACAATTTCATTTAAACAAATACAAGCTTTAATTGGGGAACTATTTGACTTGTCTGCTTTAAAATCAGCTTTAATGCTAAATGGAGAAATTATTATTCGGACTTTTGCTTTAATTTCGACAATGGCGATGTTTAGCAACCTTAGTTCTATGTTAGGAACTGAAATTCTGGCGGCAAATACGCTGCTGATGCAAGTGGTGAGCTTGGCAGCATATTTCATTGATGGCTTGGCATTCGCTACTGAGAGCTTGGCTGGAATTTTTCAAGGTAGTGGAAATATTACTTCTTTGAAACAACTGTTGCAAACATCTGTAGTCAGTAGCTTGGTTATCGGATTAATGTTTGCTACTGCATTTATTTTTGCCCCAGAATCACTGTTAAGATTGCTGACTAATCATACTGAAATTATCAATAATTTACGCTCTTATATTCCTTGGTTGTTACCAGTTTTAGGTTTTGGCTCAGTCGCTTATGCGCTAGACGGTTATTTTCTAGGGCTGACTCAAGGTCATATACTTCGTCAAGCTATGTTGAAAGCCACTGTAATCGGTTTTATTCCATCAGCAATTACAGCCTGGTATTTCCATAATAGTCATTTACTATGGCTATCAATGTCTTTGTTCATGGCAACAAGAACAATAACTTTGGCATTGTGCGTACCAAAATCATTTTGTAAAAGACAGTGAGGGCAGGACGTTAGAGATAGGGTTTTAGAGGTAGTATTTAAGACGATCAAATGCAAGTATGTCACATGCTACAACATCTTCTTAATTCTCTACACCCTTTCATCCAGGAATACCAGGGGTTAGGGTTTATAACGTGAGTCACGGAAGTAGCTTTTTATAAGGAATTAAGCCGGCAAAAGTATAAATTACCTGCTGTGCCAATGGCTTATTCCTATTCATCAGCCAGATTAATAACTTATTTATAAATGAGAATTTCCTAAAAGACTTTATCTGTAAACCAGCATCGAGGTCTGGCTCAAAGTAGAGCTGATAAAGACGCTGCCAATTTTCAGATGCTAATTCTGGACTAGTACTCATATTAATCGCTTGCGTCACGTATAAGCCGCTGAGAATAGCATTTGCAATTCCTTCACCAGTCAAAGGATCTGTCAGATTTGCAGCATCACCAATTTTGAAAACCTTACCATCGCTGACTGTGTTAGCTCGTTTTGCGGTAGCTAAGGGATAAGCTTTAGGTTTTTGCTGACTAACTACTAGATTTAAGAGTTCTTTTGTAGTCTGATTACGCTGCACAAATTCATTGAAAAGCCGAATAATGTTTGTGTTGTTCTTTTGATATTCATCTATCCATACTCCCACACCAACATTGAGCTTGACTAATTCTGAGTCTACCGCTACGGGAAATATCCAACCATATCCATTAACCCCAAGAGTTTTATCAAAGTAAATTTGAGCTTTTGAGAGATAGGTTTTTGGAAAATCTGTGACTTTTATATTCCAGTAAGCTCTAATTGCGATCGCATTAGCTTCTCCTGCATAGACACCACGTGCATCAATTATGTAATCAAAATCACTATCAAGCTCTTGGTGATAGCGTTGAATATCGCTAATCCTCTGCGTTCTAGCTACACAGCCTGCATTGATTGCTTTTTCATAAAGAAGATTGTCGAATATAAATCTAGGTATACAATAGCCTTTAAGTTCAGTGGGGCACAGATGGCTAATGTCGTTTGAAACTCCGAGCAGAAACCCATCGATTTGAGCGTACTCAGAGGCTAAACGTTTGATGTCCTGTGGATATATCCCCATTGTGGATAATGCTTGAACCGATCCAAGGCTGACTCCATCTCCACAAATCTTATCTCTGGGAAAACAGTCTTTATCTATAAGCATGACTTGATGTCCGCTTTTAGCCAAGTGATAACCTGCGGAACACCCTGCTGGTCCTGCACCAAGGACTGCAATTTTAGACATTATTAAATTATCCTCATTAGAATTAGTCTTTATCTATGAACATAGTTTAAAAGGATGTCAACAGTTTTACAAACTCATGAATTGCTTTCTTATTTTTTAGCCAAGTAATAAATAACAGACTTATATTGGACTTTCAAATGATGGATATGCTTGCTTCTTTATAACTAATATCTAGTTAGTTATATCCTTTACTACATCAGACTACTTATACTAAGATTTTTTGATACCGAATCCGAGCCATAATCATAATATTCCACAGAAAAAAGAGTGATGAACTGCCACATGAACGGAGAATTTTCTTTGCAGTTTCTTTGATGTTTTTCTGTTCTTTAACCTTTTCATCAGCCAGATAAACACCTAATAAAGCTCGATTAATCATTCGATGAAAGTGCTTATGTGGTAAATGAGAAACAGCTTGATCAGCCTGTTTAAGAAAATAAGCAAACCGTTCACTTATTTCTTGTCCATTATTATAGTAAGCACAGAAGTTTAAATCTCCACCTATGCGGTCTTCTTCTTGGTCGATAAAATAGTCAAGTAGGATATGAAGTCCTTGAACCCACGGGAAGTAGCTAGTTTTAACTTTTATAGCTAATTCCTCGGAGCAATCTAGATCGCTTCCATAGGCCACAAGGCAAAAAATTCCTAATGTTGAACCAGTAGAAGCTGAAAATTCATACCACTTCATTTGAGGAATTTGGTTACGATGTCTTTCAAACCATGCTTCTAAGCGAGGAACCCGCTCGTTAACTTGAACGTGTTTATGAACTTGTAAATCACAATAATAATCAGCCAAATGATATAAGCTAGGGGCAATTACGTGATATGACGGTAGCTGCCTTAATACATTTTGACAAGTTTTTACTAGTTACATCAGATAGCCGCCATCGTCTTGCTCTTGACGAAATTGGTAGTAATTAATGCATTTAGCACTAGGTGTCAAAGCATCTAAACAAGCTTGATGGAGAGTACGAAAATCTTTCGGATCTAAGGAAGTACTGCGATCGCATAGGTTATCTAAATAATCGCTAATTGTTTGATAAGCAACAATAAAGCAGATTACTTGCTCAATTTCTTGTTTGGCAAGTAATCCATAGATAGAACCACCTTCACAGTGAAAGGCTTTAGTCTTTATACTTAGTAAAGCCTGTTTACGTAATTCTGGATTAGGAATTTGTTCAGCTTTTTTCTTCCAGAATTCTAAATGTTTATGAACTCGTGGAATAACATCATAATAGATTCTCAGCATCAGCATCGCCGAATTAGATGGAACGTGCGATAACAAAGCTTTTGGGAGAAAATCTGGGATATTTTTATTATGATTATGATTTTGCTCTATGAGCATTATTATTCTTTATAAAAATTAATTATTAGCTGTTTTTACATTAAACTTTAAATAGTTAAAAATTACCTATCTTTTGAAACAGGTTGGATTAAAATGCTATGTATAATTAGACATAATTAATAAGCTATGAATAGTAATTTGTGAAAAATTGGCTTGCTCAAGGCTAATGATTTCCCTAAAAGTGATAAAAATAGAAAACTGTCACCAATTGAACAAATAAGTCTTCGCAAGCATCCTCGAACTCCAGGATCACGCCTCAGCAAATAGGGTTATGGAAATATCACTACAGGAAGATGGGTATGAAGTTATTTTTGAGGATTATCAACTGAGTAAATCTAAGCAACCAAATTGTCTCGAGCAAGAGCATTATGTCTGATGGGATACTATCAACGCACTTTACCGCCTCTGTGGATTGGAGTGGCGATCGCCTTAATTGCCTTTGTTGCCATTGGCGTTGCTGAAGGGGGATTAGGCGTTCTGCTGCCCTCTATAGTGTCCACATATAACTTGACTCCAGCCACCGTTACGCTGCTGTTTGTGAGCCAAATTAGCGGTTACATTCTGGCAGCATTCACCAGCAGTCTGGTGAGTACCCGTCTAGGGTTAGCGCGAATGCTATTGATTGCTGCTGTTGTGCTGACAATGGCGCTGGTAATTTACGCGACCTCACCTTACTGGTTGTTTATGGTTGCTGCTGGGTCAGTGTTGGGATTGGGTATTGGACTGATTGATGCAGGGATCAATACCTACATTGTACAAGATTCCCGCAGTGCAAATATGATTGGTTTGCTCCATGCTTTCTATGGCATTGGCGCATTATCTGGGCCCACAATCGCCACTACTTTGCTATCACTTGGCATGAACTGGCGACAGGTTTATTGGGTATTAGCCTGCATCGTCAGCTTATTGATTGTAAGTGTCCTGGGTGCGATGATTTACCGCTACACACCCATGACGCGACGGGTATCGACATCAAATACAACTGCGTTAGAAAATTTGAGGCAATCGCTCCAAAATCCAGTAGTGCTAACTGGGCTACTGCTGCTGGTTTATGTTGGTATAGAAGCTTGCATCGGTAACTGGGCATACACTGTGCAATCCGTCGCTCGCCAAACTCCCAAATTGATTGCAGGTTACAGCGTTAGTGCCTACTGGCTAGGATTAACATTAGGACGTTTCATTTTAGGTTATTTCTTGCAATGGCTTGGGGCAGTCGGCACAATCAGTATGTCGCTGAGTCTTTTAATGATTGGATTGCTTGCTTGGTGGCAACTTCGGGATCAATGGATTAGCTTACCGCTAATTGGCTTTGCATTGGCAGCAATCTTTCCCGCCACCATCTGGTTGATACCTCAACGATTACCAAATGACTTGGTTCCTGCGGCTGTTAGCTTTGCTACCAGCATCGCCAGTTTTGGAGCAGCGATCATACCCACTGGAGCAGGCTGGGTTGCAAGTTGTGCAGGTTTAGAAATTATTCCAATGTTGATGCTGCCATTGGCGTTCATAATGGTGGGCTTACATTGCTGGTTAGTGCAACATTCGCTCAGAGGCAAGTAAGGTTTCCAGCAGCAGATACGGCATTTCTAACCTACGTCGGTACGGTTTACACCCCTTTGGTTTTTGTAAAGTTATCGTAACATATATTTATATAAAGCAATATTTGCTTACATAAGCAAGCTCAAATAAAAAACTAGGTAATAAAGCGATGAATCAACCCATTGAATTATCTTTAGAACAAGAATTTAGCCTTAGAACTTTTTCTGATCAAGTGCAGCAGATGTCCCGTGAACAAGCTCAAGAATTTTTGCAGATGCTCTATAAGCAGATGATGGTAAGGGAAAAGACTTACCAGGAATTGCTCAAACATCAGTGGGAAGTTGGTTCAGGTTCAATTTTGGGCTAAAATAAACCTTGCAAGGTGACTTTAAGCGACGGAAAAGACAACGAACACAAAATTGTTTTTTCAAGGGCAAGGCAATAGAGATTATTTGCTCCAAACTGGGAAACTGTACAATAACAGACTCACAGTAACAGTTTTGATGGAACAGTAAACTACTCTAACCTACACAGCGCATAGCCAATCGCACACCACAGAGGTACAACCGCCCTGAAAGTTAACCCAAATCTGCCATTGCCCCAAGTATGCGTTCCAGTAACGCTCACCATCAGCAACGCCCATAGCCTTGCCAAAGGAGGAGACTAGCTGCTGGTAGAAGGAGCCACCGCAATCCAAGCCTTGCTGCATTTTCAGCTTCAGCCCCTTCGAGCCAAGGAGAGCCGAACTTTCGACTTGGGTAAATGTTTGGGGAAGATCCTGGGATTGGGTGTCAATGAGGTTCAGCCGGGATACCTTCTCAACAGGACACAAGCAACCTCAAACAACGTAGAGTCGTGCGTCTAGCTTTCAGATCATGGGTTAATTAGTCTAAACTCCAGTTATCAACAAGCAATCTTTAAGCAGCTTCAGAAACGCTCTGGGGAGAAAGTTGTTTAGTAACTTTGATGTGTCTAGCTAGCAGAAATAGTGGGAACATAACACTAACAGCAATAATAGCTGACATGATAATGTACAACCAGAAATATCGAATACCGATACGTCTTCCCTCAATCGCCATAAATATACACGTTGCAAAGGCAACTAGGATCAAGTCGTTGGTAAGAGACGCAGCAGCAGTATTGATGTAGGCTGCATGAAAAAAGTCCCCGAAGGAAGCATTACTAGGCTGGGTCATAAATGCAAGATTGTTGATCCAAGTAGCTGGTAATGCCACCAATGCAATGAGGATATAGGAGGCACAAATGAGTTTATCTTTGATGTTCATACTCAGTATCTGATTTTTCTGTACGTTCAGACCAATTCTATCGGACAGTATATTGACGGACTGCTTTGAAACAGAATTTCATCCTTCCCGCTAAAGGCACTCCCGGAATATAGCCAGAGTAAAGCCAAAACCCAAACTGAACGCAACAGAAACTTAAGAAGTCTGAGCAGCGACAACAGGAAGCTAACGCTCCCAATCACCCGCAGCAGATAGCCTTGAACTTCCAATAGATAATCCTCGACGGTTTTAGTGGTAAGCTAATGTACTTTTAATTTGCATAACCAGGGTGCTCATGTTGCCCACCCCACAATAGTTTTACTTCCTGCTAATATGCAAGGTTATTTGTCCAGCAGCTTAACACACTTGAAGGCCCCAATCATGGATGAGGTCGTAAATGTCAATATCAACGATGAGATAACGCTTTTTAGGTAGTCAACTGGTTTATATGGTGGAGAAATCAACCCATCCACTCCGTCCACTGGGGCGCATCTGCCACCAGTTGAGCAAACAAATCCGGTTCAAAATCCTCAAGCTCCAGCATCACGCCGCAACGCTCATCATTTGTTAGTGTACAAAGTAATTCTTTAATAGTATTGTCCATTTCTGGGCTTGAGCGATTCTTCGAGAACACCGCAGGCATCACAGAACTTTTTGGTGTACTAAGTGTATCTTAAGTTGCTCCCAATGTGATAGCATACCTTCAACAAATTTAAGTAGCATGACCAATCTATGAATCAAGTTCGACTCCCAAAAGTTAGCGTCGCCGTGATTGGTTTGGTAGTTGCAAACGTATTTCATGCTACTCCTGTGCTGGGAGCTATTCTAACTAGACAAGAATTTTCAGGTGATTTTACCTTAGTCGATGCTACTAGCCCATTCCTTACGAACTCTTTGCCTTCAGAGAGCGAATATTCAGGATTCGTGGTTTACTCAGAGTCCGGGACTTTGAGCGATTGGGAGCTATCCGTCAACAATCTAGACTTGAATTTGAATCCAGGATCTGGTAATGGCGGTAACTTAACCCCAGATGTTGATTTTGAGCTTGATTCTAGGTCGAATTGGAATTTAGTAGTTGATTTTGGCATTGCTTTTGATGCTCCAAGATATACCCTAGAAAAAACTTCAAGCTCTGAAATTATCTTAACGGGTGAAGTGGGACGGGCAGGAACATACATCTATCAAGATTCTGCTGCCAATATTACCCTGAGTTCTTCATCTACATCAATACCTGAACCCACTTCCCTACTAGGTCTATTGTTTGGGGTTGCTGCAATTGCTGCCTCTAAAAAAGCTGGTGAGACTAAATCTAAAGCATAAATTACTCAACTCTTTACCAAAGCTTTCTCTCACTACACAGCGCACAGCCAATCGCACACCACAGATTTACATCCGCTCTGAAAGTTAACCCAAAGGTTCTTACGCTATAGATTTTTTAGGAATTTGGTGTTGGAGTTATGAATCTATATAATGCTATGAATGATATTTAAGTCACTACGGATATTCTCCAATGGTTTTGACCACAAGGAATTCCATTCAATACCAAAAAGGGGCAGGGACTGTTTTCCCATTAGCCATCCCTTAGTTATTGCATCCATATATTTTGTCGAAACCTCAATATCGTAAATAGCGGCTTTGACAAGATTTTTAGCCAATAATGCTAACCAGAAACGCGAAAAGTGTAGTTGGGCAACATAAAAAGCTTCTAATTGAATTTCTCCAAGAATGTTTGTATCACATCCAGTAATAATATGCCAAATGTCGTGTGTTTCTGTGATATGCGCTCCGAGAAATTGGTAATCATTCTCTACTTGCCCAGAGTGTAAAGGTTGCAAATTGTTTTTGAGCAGATGTTCAGCATAGGCATATCCAAATGTA
>DASQZD010000089.1:0-92356 GCA_035638855.1 Nodularia sp. (in: cyanobacteria)
TACCTGGGCTGATGTAATCAACCGCGCTAACTTGGGTATGGAAGTAATGCACGAGCGTAACGCTCACAACTTCCCCCTAGACTTGGCTGCTGCTGATGTTGCTCCAGTTGCTTTAACCGCACCTGCTATCAACGGTTAATCATCAAGTTTAGCTGAATAAGAAACGCCTCCTGTTTACAGGAGGCGTTTTTTCGTCGAATGAAATTTTCATGACCCAGAGCAGTGTACTTGAGGCTTTAGCAGGAAGAGCGTTAGGTAGAAAGGAAAGGATAATTTATCACCATCTTATTTGAATTATTCGGAATTATCTATTTTTCATTCTGTAAACGGATACTTTTTCCTATTGACTTTCCACGAGTAGTAATAGTCTCCGCTAGGAAAGATATACGCGCGTCTATTGTTTTCATCCAATCGGACTGGATATTCTTTAGTCTGACCTTGACCGCCAGCTAGAAGTTCTTGTTGCTCTGTGGATAGCTTTACAAGCAAATCAGATATGATTTGATGTGGCATACAATAAATTGTTTACCTCACTTACGTTATTTAGGTGTTATTCACCTATGTTTTAATTATTAATTATTCTTCTGTAAATTCAGCAATCTAAAGTAATAAAATAGAGGAATAAAATTATGTCTAAGGGAAGAAAATACTAAATTTTCCCTTAGACTTGGCGACTGGTGATGTTGCTCCTGTTGGTTTAACAGCAACGGTAATGTTGCTGTTAAATCACTGCAAAAATGTCATCATAGTTGAGGTGATGAAATACGGGAGATAAGACTACGGTTTACGCACGTCCTTTAGCACGGTTAATTGAGCAGTTGCAACGCCTACCGGGAGTTGGCCCCAAGTCCGCCCAGAGACTGGCTTTGCACATTCTCAAACGCTCAGAAGCAGAAGTAGAAGCTTTAGCACAAGCCCTTATTGATGCAAAAAAGCAGATAGGCTTGTGTTCTGTTTGCTTTCACCTATCTGCTGATCCTGTTTGTGAAATTTGTCGTCATCCTAACCGTGACAATACATCAATTTGTGTGGTTGCGGATTCGCGTGATTTAATTGCATTGGAAAAAACCCGCGAATATAAAGGTAAGTATCACGTCTTGGGTGGAGTAATTTCCCCTATGGATGGTATTGGCCCAGAACAGCTAACTATCCAAGCTTTGGTGCGGCGAGTGAGTCAACAAAAAATCCAAGAAGTGATTATGGCAATTAGTCCGACTATTGAAGGGGAGACAACAACCCTATATATCGGTCAGCTACTGAAACCATTTACCAAGGTGACACGTATTGCCTTTGGTTTACCTGTGGGTGGCGATTTGGAATATGCCGATGAAGTGACGCTGGCAAGAGCCTTAGAAGGTCGCAGAGAGTTAGATTAAGTTTTATCAAGAATTGCTTAAGAACAAGCGTTGCGTGCTTAATAGTCTGCATCTTTCGAGGTGATGCTACTAAGATTACTTCCTCGTAAGCTAGGATTTCAGTAGCTTTACAGTTAGTTACCTGTGGATGTGTGGAATTGCAGGTAATTCTGTATTGCTATGAACCTTCCATTCTTTTAGTGTTACCAGAATTTCTTCACGGCGAACACTTTTATCGCATATCAGTTAACACGAAGCATTCCACCAGGGGCTAATTTAGCGCTCTCCTGTTTTTTCAATTGTTTCGATGACTGCTAAACCAATACCAGAGGCTGCTATTAGCATCACTGCTGAGAGCAAATACATATTGGTAAACATTCGGAGAGCATCTTCAAAAAACATATAGGTGGTCATTGCTTCACCTTCTCAACTTTGTGCTGCTAGTAGTTTTTGTTTTTCCACATCGCTTAGTAGTTTTTGTGGAAGAATTTATATTAGTATCTTAACAAAACTTTAGCTAATACACGAGATCACTGGAAAGTTTTTTTCTCAAGATTTAGATGAATTTGATCAGCTTTCTGTCAAAGAGAATACTGAAAAAGCTTTAATGTAATAATTATAGCTAAAGAATCTACGTAAATACTTTATTTAACCAGGTAATTAAAATAAATAAGAACACTAAATATTATGGAACTATCAAATTTATAAAACCTTTATTACTCGGTCTTACATCGCTGGCAGCAAAAAAAAATATTTTACCAAAATTTACTGAAAAAATATTAGTTATATGTGTTAAAGTTTACGATAATTATTTCTAAAGTTGAATTATTTATAAAAAAATGGCGACAACCCCACAGAGACCGCAATATAGTTGAACTTTGCCGCCGTGGGTATCCCGGAGGCTCCAAACGCCTGTGAAGAACTTGTAAGACCTGAATTGCTTCAGGCAGAGATCATTGAAGCAGGAATCGCGTGACTTCTAGTCATGTGAGTTTAAGAGTTCAAGGTTGACCTACTCGACAAATATTGCCCCATCCCAGTAAATCAACAGAGGAATCACCTACTATGGCAGACCCGAAAACATTGACAACGGCTGATGGGATTCCGGTGGGAGATAACCAGAATTCTTTGACAGCAGGTGAGCGTGGCCCTGTGCTGATGCAGGATTTCCACTTGATGGAAAAACTGGCTCACTTCAACCGGGAACGTATTCCTGAACGTGTTGTTCATGCAAAAGGAGCGGCAGCATTTGGCACGTTCATCGTTACGCAAGACATCACTCGTTACAGTAAAGCCAAAGTTTTTGGCGAAATTGGCAAGCAAACTCAGGTTCTGCTGCGGTTTTCTACAGTAGGTGGGGAAAAGGGTTCAGCTGATGCTGAACGTGATCCCAGAGGCTTTGCAGTTAAGTTTTATACAGAAGAAGGTAACTGGGATTTGGCAGGCAATAATACACCAGTCTTCTTTATCCGCGATCCACTGAAGTTTCCTGATTTTGTCCACACGCAAAAGCGCAATCCGCAAACTAATTGCAAAGATCCCAATGCGATGTGGGAGTTCTGGTCACTTAGCCCAGAGTCTTTGCATCAGGTGACAATTCTGTTTAGCGATCGCGGTACTCCCAAAACCTACCGACATATGAACGGCTATGGTAGCCATACATTCAGCCTCATCAATGCTCAAGGAGAAAGAGTTTGGTGTAAGTTTCAGTTTAAAACCATTCAGGGCGTTGAAAACTTCACCGCAGAAGAGGCAATTCGGGTCAAGGGAGAAGATCCAGACCATGCAACCCGTGACTTATTTGACGCGATCGCTACTGGCGACTATCCGAAGTGGCGAGTCTGTATTCAGGTAATGACCGAGGAACAAGCCGCCAGCCATAAAGATAATCCCTTTGACTTGACCAAGGTTTGGAAGCACTCGGAATATCCCTTGATTGATGTGGGGATTCTGGAACTCAACCGGAACCCGCAAAACTACTTTGCTGAAGTTGAGCAAGCAGCTTTTTCTCCTTCTAATGTCGTTCCTGGGATCAGCTTTTCTCCAGATAAAGTCTTGCAAGCTCGGATTATATCGTATCCTGATGCTCAACGGTATCGTATCGGTGCGAACTATCAGCAATTGCCTGTTAATCAACCTAAATGTCCGGTGATGCACTACCAGCGTGATGGTGCAATGGCATTGGGTAACAATGGCGGTAATACACCCAACTACGAACCCAATAGCTATGAGGATACACCAAAGCAAAATTGTGTTTATGCAGAGCCAGCTTTGAATTTAGGCAATGTCAAAGCTGATCGCTATGACCACCGTGTAGGAAATGACGACTACACCCAAGCCGGAGACCTTTATCGGCTGCTCAAACCAGACCAACAAGAACGTTTGATCCAAAACATTGTCGGCAGTTTAAGTAAGACACGCAGCGATATTCAGATGCGCCAACTCTGCCATTTTTTCCGTGCTGATATGAATTACGGTCGGCGTGTGGCGGAAGGCTTGGGGATTGAGATTGATCCTTCCATGCTCAAGTCTGTTAAAGCATAACTTGACGAGTTTTTTCTAGTATAGTAGGGACAATTCATGAATTGTCTCTACGCCTTTTCGAGAGTTTCAATATACTCAATCAAACAATTAAGAAAAAACCTAAATTAAGCAACTTTCAATTGTGGCTAAGACAGATTGGGAAAGTGATGGAAAATCATAACCACCTTCCAAACCAAAGAGAATTTTACGAGTTATTCCCAGACAAGCATCAGTAAATAATGCATAATCTTCTGGTAGTAAATTGATACTTGCTAAAGGATCTTCTTTATTGGCATCATAACCAGCACTGATAATCAGTAAGTCTGCCTGAAAGTTAGCTAAAAATGGAATAACCTTATTTTCTATTAGTGGCTGATATACAGTTATATCACTACCAGGAGGTACAGGTAGGTTTAAAACATTATCGTGAAATCCGCGTTCAGAAGCTTTTCCAGTTCCGGGATAACACGGATACTGATGTAAAGAACAGTAGGCAATTTGGGGGTGAGTTTCGACGATCGCCTGTGTACCATTACCATGATGCACATCCCAGTCTAAAATGGCGACACGGTTAACTCCTGGTTGTTCTAGGGCATATAAAGCCGCGATCGCTGCATTGGAAAATAAGCAAAATCCCATCCCCGTATGACTTTCAGCATGGTGTCCTGGTGGACGTGCTAGGACAAAGGCGGGGTTTGCTGATGTTAGCACAGTTTCAACTCCATCCATCCAGGCACTTACCGCTAACAACGCGACATCATAACTACCCGGGGAAACGGGTGTATCACCGTCTAAATAACCGCCACCAGTGGCAGCAATTTCCTTCACTTTATTGATGTAGGTTGGATCATGCGCTTTTAATATTGTAGGCATGAGCGATCGCCTTTCTGATGCTGCGGTAGGCGATCGCCAACTAATTTTTTCAGCAAAAGCGGCTAATTTCAGGGCATTAACTATGACTGTTAAGCGTTCTGGGCATTCTGGATGGTATCTTCCAGTTTTGTGATCCAGAAACTCGTGGGAATAAATGACTGGTAGCATAAGGCGAAAAACATGGGCAGCAAAATACTCAAGTTATTCTACCCTGAGTGCTAACCTTACTCTTGATTATCCTGAAGTGTTTCATCAATTGGTTGCTCCAGCATTTCTGGTACTAAAGCTGGATTTCCCCGACGTTCCCCAGGCGATTGTCCTCGGATCACATCATCCATTTTGGGAGGATGTTTAATCATGTCCAGCACCTCTGGACTTAATTGAGGTGCTGCATCTTCTGGATGCGTTTTTTCCCCTGCTTTGGGAACCTTTTCCTTATTCATGGAAAACTCCTTTGACTGCTAGTCTTCACCTTAAGATATATTGTGGCGAGGCGAACACTATCGTGGGACTTAAAATTACCATTTTTAGGCAGCGCTCAACAGTAGCTATGGTAGGTTGCACTAAAGTGCTAATTTGTAACCAATATCTAGATATAGCAGTCCTATTTGATTTATGAATTTATCGAACCGCGAAGTCGCCTAAAGCCTTCGGCATAGCTTCGCTTACCGCGCAGCGTCTCCCCTTGGGAGAAGGTCGCCAAGTGAAGAGGTTCAGAAATGATTTAGGACTGCTATAGAACAATAAAATGCCAATAATTTTAACCACAGATGTAGACGAGTTAGCGGCTTGCCGTAGGCTACACACATTAGTTCTTTAAGTGTACGGTCTTCTTCGCTATTGAGTATTATTTTTAATCCTTTTGGCATCGCTGCTTACTTAATTGCTAAACTCTATTTATCTTACGTTTATTTAGGTTGACCTACTTAGTAGTGAAGATACTGACAATTAACCAGCCGAGTAACCATACGAATCCGAACTGCAAACACTTGTGTAATCCGTATTTAATCGTCATAGCGTGCGCTTTTATATAGATTATTTGAGTATCTAATATAACTGCACCTTTTGATAATTAATCAGTGAATATTCGTTAAGGTATGCAGTTTTCTGCAATGAGGCGATCGCATTCGTGCATATCAAAAGGCAGAAAAGGGGAATGTGTGGCCTGAATAGGTATGATATTATATAACTCATTAGCAATAGTAAAACTACTGAATGTTAATAGTAAATCCAGAAAATTAGGACAGGTGTAAGAAGAATACAATCGCTATTTAACCCAAAAATGTTCAAGAGAGCTTTCGTCAATACTCCATATAACAAAAGCTCAATTTTTACATATAGTCTTTCTGGCGAGAGGTATGTGTTACCCAGATTTCTCACCACAATTCTCAAAGCCTTATAAAATCTAGATTCCAGTTTTTCACACGGCATCAAAAAATAACCTGTCAAAAATGCCCGAAACATATTTTGGGTAAGGATTATGGAGAATGCGTTCGCGGGACTTGTGAGAAATGCGGGGATTGACCAAACGGGAATTCATGCCTTACTGGAGCGTTCGGGGTTTAGGAAAGCAGCGATTCAATACCCAAACATTACGAGATTATAGAAAGTGGTACAGCCTGATGCTTTATTAGTAGCTTTTACTTGTGATTATGCAGTACAGTGTTCTTCTGTTGATGTAGAAGTTGTTAAATAAAATTCAGGATAATCATATCATATCAAAGGAAGTTATGAACAAAAAAATTAGCGTTTTAGTAGCATTAGTATTAGGTTTCAATTGGGTAGCAGCAAATCCATCAGTTGCTATAGAAAAAAATCCTGTTTTTCTTCCACAGAAAACTAGGATTATATCTCAAGCTGAAATGAAAGTCGCACAAGGGATAGGATCTAGAGTTATTAAGCTGCGTCTAGCGGATTCTGGTGTATCAGTTGGTAGCATTTTATTTCATGGATTTGCTGGATTAATACAAAAACGATCAACTGATTGGGTGCGTTTAGAAATAACTGGAAATCAAGTCAAGGTAGTACATACGACAAGAGTCACTAATGCGTTTACGCAGTTTTCTAAATGGTGGGATCATCCGGTAAGAAAAATTGCTTTTAAACCAGATTCTTGCACGGTAGATAATGTTCAAAATCAAGGTGGAGCAGATATGGAAACCAAACTGAGAGAACTAAAAAAATTGTATGATTCTAAACTGATAACAGAGCGAGAGTATCAAGAATTGCGAAACAAAATTATTAACCAAATAGATACAAATGCAAATCAATCGGCTGCCAATAATTCAGATTGTCTTGTAGTCAAAGAAAATGGGGTAATAGAACTGAAGGAGATTGCTTTATTGACTCAAGGAGTATTTAACATCGAATATTTGGAAGGTAATGAATGGAAATATGCCGCTTTTAGAGTACCAGCAAAAGAATATCAGTAGCAATGAATAATTTTTTAGGATTAGGAGCAATAAATATGAAGTTCAATCTCAACTTAAAACTACTTGTGATTTTTTTGTTTCCACTAGCTTTTGTGCCAATACAAAATCCAGCAATTGCGTTACTAAATGTAACCGTTCAGGGGGTATAAGAAGACAAAAAATAACCTCCAAAACCAAGCAATAAAATTAAGCAGTTTTCAACAAGTCAGACTGATCAGAACAAGTAAGTGGGCGGGAAAGTTTCCAAGTATGTAACGAAAAGTTAAGGAATAGAATTAGCGTGAAATTTAACACGTTGCGTACTGTAGTTTCCTCTTTCTCCCCTTGCTTGAACACCATTAATGACGGCATAAGCAAGGTCTAATTCATCATCCAATGTTTGCCCTGAAAGTTCATCTTTTTTAAGATGCTGCCACTCCAATTCAATTGGGTTCATTTCTCTGGGTATCAACAATGGAACCTGAACAGGGGATGGAAGAATACTCTCAATAATCTGCGTTTAATTGTCCAACCACTGTTATTTTTTGGTTGATTTATCCCTGGCTTGATGTTTTTCCTAATTCCGATTTATTGCTCGGATTCAACCAACTCATTAGTGCTATGAATGGTTTCAAACCCTTTTCTTCTTCTGCATAATTTACTTAATTTACTACTTGCTTGATTCCGAAAGTGACAGAAGAGGGGTAAATTACTTGATCAATTGAAAATTCTATATTTTTGCTTATCTATGACTACACGAGGCGAGCTATAAGACAGAATTGGCATAGCTATCTTAAATCAGTTACTAACCCAAAGATACCTAAGTTTTTGAATAAGTCTGGTCTCTGAGCTAATGGGATAACATTTTGTTTATTAATAAAAAATTACTAATTAATTTATAGGAATAAACTGGATTTATACTAATTTTTTAAATCGTTATTAAAGGGATTATTTTTGATCATAAATTCCCTCTTAAAACAGCAGTATAAAAATTTTTATATAGCGCTATATAAAAATTAAAAATTAAAAATTGAAATTCTGATGTTTGAGCTAGTTACTTGCTCGGCAAAACACAACTCTATATGTTAGAATGTTAACAAAATATGGCAATTATTCAAGATTAATTGAGAATAATTTGACGCTTGCTGAAGCGTAAGGGCTAAAATCTACATTTTTTGGAGTTTTTTAGGTTATGACAACCTCACAGGAGAGGATTATCCCGACGGACTTGCGGAACGAAATGTCGCAGTCTTATCTGGAATACGCCATGAGTGTTATTGTGGGTCGGGCGCTGCCAGATGCCAGGGATGGTCTGAAACCTGTGCATCGTCGCATCCTCTACGCAATGCACGAGCTGGGTCTGATGCACGATCGCCCGTTTCGGAAATGCGCCCGTGTAGTCGGGGAAGTGTTGGGTAAATATCACCCCCACGGCGATACAGCAGTGTATGATGCTTTGGTGCGGATGGCACAGGATTTTTCCATGCGATCGCCCCTAATAAACGGACATGGTAACTTTGGTTCAGTAGATAACGATCCGCCGGCGGCAATGCGGTACACAGAATGTCGCTTGCAAGCTTTAACCAATCTGTCCCTACTGCAAGACATTGAATCAGAAACCGTAGATTTTATCGATAACTTCGACGGTTCCCAACAAGAACCCACAGTATTACCATCGCGCATCCCCCAATTGTTGCTCAATGGTTCCTCCGGAATTGCCGTGGGGATGGCTACTAATATTCCTCCCCACAACTTGGGCGAATTAATTGACGGTTTGGTAGCCCTGATTCATAATCCAGAAATTACCGACCTGGAATTAATGGAGAACTATATTCAGGGGCCAGACTTTCCCACCGGGGCGCAGGTTTTAGGAACATCTGGGATTCGGGAAGCTTACACCACTGGACGCGGTTCCATTACCATGCGTGGTGTCGCCACCATTGAAACCGTTGAACAAAGAGGGCGACAGGATCGGGAAGCAATTATTATCACCGAACTGCCCTACCAAACCAACAAAGCGGCGTTGATTGAAAAAATCGCCGATATGGTGAATGAGAAGCGGTTAGAGGGAATTGCAGACATCCGCGACGAAAGCGATCGCGACGGTATGAGAATCGTGATCGAACTCAAACGCGATTCTTACCCCCGTGTCGTCCTCAACAACCTCTACAAGCAAACCCCACTCCAAGCCAACTTTGGGGCGAATATGCTGGCGTTGGTGAATGGTAAACCGGAAATCCTCAATCTCAAGAAGTTCTTAGAAGTCTTCCTCGATTTCCGCATCGAATCCATTACCAGACGCACCCGCTACGAACTGCGAAAAGCCGAATCTCGTGATCATCTCTTACAAGGGTTATTAATTGCCTTATCCCAGTTAGATGCAATTATCGTCTTAATTCGTCATGCACCAGACGCACCCACAGCCAAAGGAGAGTTAATTACAACTTACGGGCTGTCAGAAGTGCAAGCCGACGCTATTTTGCAGATGCAACTGCGGCGTTTAACTGCCTTAGAAGCAGATAAGATTCGTCAAGAACACGAAGACTTACAAACGCAGATTGCCGACTTGCAAGATATATTGGCACGGCGAGAACGAATACTAGAAATTATTCAAACTGAAATCGCCCAGTTAAAAGAAAGCTTTGCTACACCCCGGCGCACAATAATTTTACCGGGAGAAGGCGAAATAGATGAGCGTGATTTGATTGCTAATGAAAAAGCGATCATTTTAGTGACAGAGCAAGGTTACATCAAACGGATGCCTGTCAACACCTTTGAAGCCCAAAGCCGTGCTACCAGAGGTAAAGCCGCCGCCAAGGTCAAAGATGATGATACGATTGAGCATTTCTTGACTTGCTGCGACCATGACAGTATTTTATTCTTTAGCGATCGCGGTGTCGTCTACTGCCTCAAAGCCTATCAAATTCCCGTGAGTTCCCGTACCAGTCGCGGCACAGCCATTGTGCAGATGCTACCCATTCCCAGGGAAGAAAAAATCACCTCAATTGTCCCCGTAGACGAATTTAGCAGCGAAGAATATCTGGTCATGCTCACCAAAGGTGGCAATATTAAGAAAACAGAACTAGCTGCATTTAGTAACATCAGAGCTAACGGCTTGATTGCCATTTCTCTCGAAGAAGGCGACCAACTGCGGTGGGTGCGACGTGCGAGAGTCGAGGACAGCATACTAGTTGGTTCTCGTCTAGGTATGGCCATTCACTTTAGATGTACCCATGAACAGTTGCGTCCTTTAAGTAGAGCAACTCGTGGAGTCAGAGCCATGAAACTGAAGAAAGGGGATGAATTGGTAGGGATGGATATACTTCCAGCCGCCATTCTGGACACCTTAAATACAGATGAACCCGAAACCGTAGAAATCGAAGCCGTAGAAATCGAAACCGCAGAAATCGAAACCGCAGAAATCGAAAACCAGGAGGAAACCGCAGAAGTACCAAGTAACGGCAATATAGGCCCTTGGGTGTTGGTGATTACAATGGGCGGATATGGAAAACGCGTCCCAGTTGCCCAATTCCGACTGCAAAACCGTGCCGGTCAGGGTTTAATGGCTACCAAATTCAAAAACCGTAAAGGCAAAGACAAATTAGCCACCTTACGCATCGTTAATAATGACGATGATGAAATCATGATGGTGACAAAGCGCGGTATTATCATCCGTCAAGCAGTCAATGCGATTTCCATACAATCGCGGTCAGCAACTGGCGTAAGAGTGCAGCGTCTCGATGAAGAAGATGCCATTAACGGTGTAGCCATAGTTCCTCCTGATGCAGTTGATGATGTTGATGAGGTGGAAGAAGCTGAGTAAAAAACACAGGGAGAAGCTAATTGTCTTACTCCCTTACTTCATCGCCTTAGCTAGTGGTGTATCGATGGGGCTAACCGTAGCCCCTGTCGGTGCATGGTTTTTGGCATGGATTGCCCTAGCTCCCCTGTGGGTATTAGTTGTTACTTCTGCCTCATCGCCCCTCCTGCTCGCCCTCGCCTGGGGTGTTGGCTATCACGGAGTCGCCCTATCCTGGATTACGGGCATTCATCCGATGAATTGGTTGGGCGTTCCTTGGTTGCCGAGTTTAGGAATTACCATGTTTTGTTGGTCATTTATCAGCCTCTACGGGGCTTCCCTCGTTACCCTCTGGGCAGCTGCTATGACTCGTTTGAGTAAACAAAAAACTTGGCAGCGTGTTCTATTTGGTACAGCTATATGGTGCGCGTTGGAAAGCCTGTGGAGTGCAAGCCCCCTGTGGTGGAGTTCGCTAGCTTATACACAAAGTCCCCACAACCTAGTAATTTTACACCTAAGTCAACTCTCCGGGGCGAACACAGTCACCGCCGCCATAGTTGCAGTCAATGGCTTTATAGCCGAAGCCTGGATAAACCGCCCAGCCAAAACTTCCTCTGCGCCACGCCATTTGCTACAACGCGGGGAACCCGCACAAAGCAATGGCTCCTCTGCGCCTCTGCGGTTAGTAAATAAAAACTTAGCTTCCGCCGCAGCACTATTAATTACCCTGCATTTTCTGGGCTTTTACTTATACAGCCGTCCTCTCGCCCAACCACCAGAAGCGGCTTTGAAAGTGGGAATTATCCAAGGTAATATCCCCAACGAAATTAAACTTATACCCCAAGGTTTGCAGCAGGCGATCGCAGGTTACACCACTGGATATTACAATCTAGTCGATCAAGGTGTAGATGCAGTCCTCACCCCAGAAACCGCCTTACCATATTTCCAGCGCGACTTACCCAACACTAGCTTAGTGCAAGCAGTGGCAGAAAAAGGCGTAGTTGCTTGGGTTGGGGCTTTTGGACAACGGGGACGCAGTTATACGAATAGTTTATTTACCTTCACTGCTAAGAATGAAATTTTCAGCCGTTACGACAAAACCAATTTAGTCCCGTTAGGTGAGTATATTCCCTTTGAGGGGATTTTCGGCGGAATAGTGCAACGCTTATCACCTTTGAATGCACACCAAGTCTCTGGTTCACCAAATCAGCTATTTGATACCCCCTTTGGTCGGGCGATAGTTGGTATCTGTTATGACTCAGCATTTCCCGAACTATTTCGCCGTCAAGCGGCTGCGGGTGGGCAATTTATTCTCAGTTCTTCTAACGATGCTCATTACAGTGCATCCATGCCATTCCAGCATCACGCCTTGGATATGATGCGGGCAATTGAAACCGATAGATGGACAGTCAGGGCCACCAATACGGGATATTCAGCCTTTATAAATCCTCACGGTCGAACCTTATGGATATCTAGATATAACAGTTATGAAACTCATGCCGAAACCATATACAAACGACAAACCCAAACATTGTATGTGCGTTGGGGGGATTGGTTGACAGTTTTATTATTGGGGTTGAGTGTCTTAGGTTGGCTCATACCATATTTCTTGACAAAATGATCACGCCTGACCATCTTGGTAGCTATGGTTAGAGTATTGCCAAAAATGATCCTAAGTCTTTTTAGTTGTAATATTCACTAACACCCCCAATGACATTTGGGCATTGTTTTACTTTGAGTACACTTAATATTGAGAAGTGCTTACACAAGCTGCTTCCTCAGCCACAGGATCGGGATAAATAGCTAAAGTGTGATAATTAGGAGCAGTGTCTTCATATAATATTCTGAAGGTATAGAGTTTACTTTTACCTTGCTCTTCAGTAATCACTGTTAAAAGTGTATTGTCTGTTTTAGGTAGTCCCGGAATCTTCAGTCTTTGAATTCGCCGCAGTTGAATCACATTTGCTGATGAGTTTTTGCAATCTCCTGAACTCAATTTACGTTCTGAGCCAAACTGCATACACATCGGACCATCAAAATCCATCGTTACTTGTGATGGGTCGTTTAACCAAACTTTCTTAATTGTTTCGCCAGCTGGCAGAAAGCTTAAATTTGTTCCTTGCTGATAGGAAACTTTGATAGTAGGTACTACTCCTCCTAAACCTTGTGCATGGCAAGAAAACATCGAACGGAGAACAGCATTATTAGCTAAGGCACGTCCTGCAAATAATAATATTGATGCGGAGAAAATTAGAGAGGTCAGAGGTAATAAATTAGGATGATTTAGTTTCATGGCTGCAAACGTGAGGTAAACAAGGGCGGGCATCTTTGCCCAGCCCACAAGATTTATAATATTAAGATGTGTTCTCATTTACTTGCAAAGTGCTGTAAATCCCTAACGAACAGATGAGGAAATGCTAAATTTTCATTTAATTACGAATTAAGAATTACAACTGCATCATTTTATTGACGTATATTTCCACTTCTTTTCCGGCTGGTATGAACCAAACGTTGCTTCGTTGCATCATTTGGGAGATCGCTTGTTGATTGCGTTGGGAAATTTGGGGAACTACAGACTTTAAACCACCTTCTAAAATTCCAGCCGGGATATTACGTCTATTGTTGGTGTTGGTGACGACGGTGCTACCATCCCCAACGGTGACTTGGGATTCAGTCTGATTAAATAACTCGGCTCCTTTACCAATACCTCCCAAAACGAATAGTCCTAAGTCCATCGCGGCTATAGATGAACCTTGATTGGGATATTGACTTGCTACTAAAGGTTTACCTTGGGGAGCGCGAACAATAATTGCATTTTTGGGTAAAGTCCTTTCTATAAGTTCGCCGTTATCTTCGGAGATCACTTTGACTACATTCAATCGCAGCAGCCCTTGTTCGGAAATAGAACTAATTTCCGCTAATAATTCTGTATTAGCAGGTAAAGCGATCGCACCATCCACTGATTTGAGTGGATTTGTCAAACGCACAACAAATACATTCCCGTCTTCATTACTTTCATTATTCTTTGACCGAGTAGTTTCCCCAAATACAGCTGTTACTAATACAGCTTTGACACTACTCCCTACTTTGATAGATTTCGAGCTTTGTGATTGTGCTTGGCTGACTAAAGTATCTGATTCTGGTGGCGTTGGTTCCGGGCTAGAATTGCTTTTTGGGACAGATAATGCTGTATTCACTCTCGATTCACCAGTGGTGTTGACCTGACCATAGCTACCTAACTTGGCTAACCTTGTCCATTCCTCCAGGGGGTCTGGTGGAGATGGTGGAGTCGCTGGGGCTGGAACTGCTAGGGGTGCTGCTGGAGGTGTAGGTGTAGGGGCCATAGCAATTGGTGAAACAGGAATTGGTGAAGAAAAAGCAGGCCTTTCCACAATCCGGTCAACTGTGACTATTTGAGGCTGAGGTGTAGAAACAGTTTCCACAGGTCTTGGTGTGCTTTTGCTCACCTGTGGAGTTTCCACCCGCGAAGCTACTCTATTTCTGAGATTTTGTTGAGCTGCTGTCACTGTCTGGGCTTGTTCAGCCAGGGCTAATTTCGTTTTGAGAATCTCGACTTCCTGCTCTAAATTTTGCTGCGGGGATTCACTTGTAACTGGTAATGGTGCTGTTGCAGAAACAAGATTATTTCTGGGCTGTTGACTGCTGGTATTCATGACCTGCGATAAAAATGCACCCGCAACTACCACTACAGCCAAGGTAGCACTTCCTACTAAGGCTAACTTAGCAAAAGGATTAGATGAAAGAGATTGCTCAGTTTGTACTTGTTCTGGCTGAGAAGGTTGCAAGCTGGCTGAGTCGGCTTCTAGTGCATCAACGTTCACTTTGGGAGATTCTTCTTCAAAGCCAACCAATTTAGCCATTCTGGATTCCCAATCTGAAGACTCTAATTCTGGTTCGTGCTGCTCAGGGATTGGTTGGACTAGATGTTTTGCCGAAAATTCGGGATGAATTGAATAAGAAGTCATGGTGTATTACTTAGTTTTAATTTCCAGAACAGTTGTTGTCTTTGATGTCACATATCTCGTAAATTTCTAGTCTAGCTTCGCCAAGTCGGTAAGCTGCTAAATCCCACTCTAGCGGTTTGGCTGGAAGTGAAATTGCTGGTTGCTCTATAGCTCGCACTAAAATTTGTTTGTTGAAGGAAGTTGAGGTTCCCAGATTATTAGCACCGCTAAAATTGAGTTGATTAGCAAGCATTTCAATTTTCCATTTACCATCAGCTATTTTAGTTGGTTGAGAGATTTTTTCTACTACTAATACATATTCAGTTTCTTGATTAATATTGCCTAATTGTCCTGTGGAATTTAAATTAGTAATTTCTGCCTGAAACTTGGGTTTTAAATCATTAGCTAAGAGTTGTGAACTAATTTGCCATACTGTGGTGGGTGGCTGTTGCTGTGACCAGGTAAGCATCAATGTCATGGTTTCACCTACAAAGCGGCGAATTGTCTCTGGATGTCTTTCTACACTTTGTTGAGGATCTACAGTAATCGCCCGACCATCAAGAAGTTGTACCAAGCTTTCGGGTGTTAACTGCTGTTTTAAATCCTGGATCATCGAACCGTGGAACAAAAGTAATAGCAAGCTAAATAAATGTAACCCGAATGTTCCTACAGCTAACAGGGGTAAAATACTGGTTTTTTTGTTTTCTGGTTTGACTAATTGCATAAGTGGGGAGTGGGGAGTGGGAAAAAGCCTTTTGAATTGTAATGATTTTTTAAAGAAATAAAATAGCAGTCCTATATAAATTTTAAAATTACTTGTTTAAAACCAAATTTATCTGGTAAAACTAGGAGGATTTATTTGATTTCCGCAGGGGTTTGATTTATCCTCACTCAGGTTACTATATTGTTCAACTAAGCAGAAATTCCGAATTTCGTAAATTTCCAATTTGTCAGCCCGATTGCTATAAATGGCTTTTTGGATATCGGTGCTAGTATTAGCTAGAGGGTAGGGAAAATAATCGACTGCACGCACCAGGAAGTCTTTATTAAAGGGTGTGACTGTTTTTCGATCATCATCCGGTTTTTTTTGAATCAGGTCGGCTACCATCCCCACTCGCCACTTACCAGGGGCTATTTGTTCAGGGGGATAAATTCGTTGGATAACTAATTCTGCGGTGATTACTTGACTAGGATTGTTAGAGAATACTTCGGGTGGTGTCATTTGCGCGATCGCACTTAAAAAACCTTTACGAAAATCTTCTGAGATCGCAAAACTAGCTACCCAACTGCTGGTAGTGACTCTTTGGCTACCACCTTGTGGCGTTTTCACCTGGATTCCTGGATCTGGTTGCGGTTTTGCAGCTTCTGCAATTGTTTGTGCTGGTAGAGTTCCCGACCAGTTAAACATGGATGTCATGGTTTTACTGATAAATTGGCGAATTGTTTCGGGGTCTCTGGCTAAATCATCAACAGCAGTTATTGGTTGACCATCGATCATTTGCACAAAGTTAGGCGATTTTCTCTGACTAAGTTGGCGAATATTCAACCCTTGCAAGATGAATAAAAATAACACTAATAGATGTAGGCTAAAGGTGGCGATCGCAAAAACTGTTAAAACATTTGTGGTTGGTTTTCTTTTTTGAAGTAAATTCGTCATTTTCTCATTTTCACTCATCGACCATTTTGAAAAGTTATATCCTATCCTTCACCAAAGCACTCGTATTATTAATCGCACTGAAAACGGCATATCCGCCAGCACCAGCGACAGCTAAAGATAACAGTGGGGCTAAAATTCCCAGAAAAATTATGAACCACATTAAGTCAGGATTCGCATTAGGATTTTCTGCGGGTCCGTTAATAATGACTGCGGCGGTTACAGCCGCAATTATATTGAATGAAATCTTGGCAATTCCCGCCGAGAAAAAACCAGTCAGCCAAGCATAAACAGGTTTTCCAGCTACAGGTAGCAAAGATGCACCCACAGCTAATGGACCTAAAACTGCAATCAGCAACATAGTAGCTTCTATTAAATTTTGAAAGGCATATTGCAAAGAAATTAAAAAGTTTTTGATACTGGTTTGTCCTGTATTACCCAACAAAGAGTTCAAACTAGTATCTGATAAATTTCCTGTGCCAAATTTCAGCGAAATTACCTGATTTTCCAGTCTTTGAATCCAAATTCTATTTCCATATAAATTTCTATATTCTCGCCAGAGGTTATCGATTTGGTCGCTAGCTTTCGCAAAGCATTGCGCTTGTTGTTCGCCAGTCAGTGATTGACAAGGACGCAGTAAAGAACCAGTGACTTCTTCCGCCAGACTCATATTCAGTGCTTGCTGATAAGTTTGTTCTGCATCTGCTGTCGTCACTACTTGCTGATTGACTGTATTGATAAAGTTTCTTACCCCCAATGTCAGAGTAGAAAGTATGCTACCATCTCCGGAATTACTTAATAAAATGACTACGATAAAAGGCCAAATTAAACCAGTTATTGGACGGGAATATTCGCTATATATCACATCTTTGAGCCATTGCATCATAAAAAACAATAGCGTTCCTACAGCGAAAAACACACCCAGATTCGTGAGCGCTCCATATAAATTATTATTGGTATTATTTTGTAATAAATCTAGCCATTGATTATCCCAACTTTCGGTCATGCTTCTCGCAGTTACAGCACCACTATCGAAAGTTTCATTAATACCAATTTCGGGAAATATTTGTAAAATATAAAGCTGCATTTTGGTTGACAATATACTAATTCTCTTCTCTACCAAACAAATCTATTTGAGCAGTGGTGCGGATGAGTCTTGCAGTCTCTGTAGCAGAATCTACTCTACGAGAGCGATTCATTTCTTCCATTTGCTGAGAAATGTTTGCTAAATTTAAATTAGAGTATTGCAGAGATTGATTTGTTTGCATTGTCTGAGCTAGTGTTTCCCCAATGATTTTTGATTGTTCACTTTGAATTTTCAGAGTTTGTAATTGCAAATTAATTTGACCAACATTTGTCTGGGCTGATAATTGTTGAGCCGCATCTTTAATACCCGGAATTTTAGCAATTATCTCACTGAGTAAGTTTTTGTTATTTTCTTCCGCATTTTTGGCAGTTTCTACAATATTTGTAATTGTGTTTTCGGTGTCATCTAACTTGTTTTTTAATCGCCGTTGTCCATCTCTACCCATCGTACTTTCTACTGAACTCCGAGTAATTAGACGATTAATTTCATTACTAACTGAATTTGATTGCACAACAGGATTATTTTCAAACTTATCTGTTGTCGGGTTAAATAATATATCCTGGCGAAAACTCTTTCCCGCTTCAACCGGGTTAGGTATATTCAATTCTCCTGTGGAATTATTCAGAGCATTTTGACTTCTAATTTCTAAAGGTCTTAAAGTTTCGCTGAGATTATTTCTGAGATAATTTTGCATATCTACAGAGTAAAGTTGAAAATCAGTCCAAACTTTGCCTAATTGTGCCATTGCTGGTAGAACTAATAAGCAGGAAAAAGCCAGTGTGAAAAATGTAGTTTTTCGCATATATTTTGAATGATGGTTATACCAATTAAAGATATGAGGAACGAACCGCAAAGTACGCAAAGGACACGAAGAAGAAAAGAAGAAAGGAAGAAAATTCTCAAATTTAACTCTCTGCGCCTCTGCGCCTGGTGCGTGACACTCATTCCTATATCAACTACCCCGCAACGAAGCTATTAACTGACGCGCAAATACAGAAATTGCTTCATATTTATCACTGTGTTGTAGCATTGCTTTTTGGCGTGCGGTTTGTTCATTGGGGTTGTTAGCAACTACTGCTAATTGCTCGAATCCTGGATAATAGCGACAGAAGGTATAAATACCATTATCATCTAGTAACCATTGGCTGTAAATGCCTTCTTTGCGAGGAAAAAAGCTTTCTGTGGCATTCCGAGAAATAATATCACGAGGATATTTTAAAATGCTCACAAAACTATCTACTGCTACTGGCTGAATCCTCCCAATTAATCTAGTTGATAAGTTTTGTAGAATTTTTGATGCGGCTTTAGATTTGGCTATGGTATCGGGGTCTTGTGCTGATAAAATGACTCGAATCCCAGCTTTTGCACCGTTAGCACAAATTCTCCCCACTAAATCAGAAATTTGATCAAATTCAAACAGAATTGGCGCTTCATCAATAAAGAAGATAGAAGCTGGACTACTTAACGCCCGTCGCAAAGCTGCGGAATAAGCACTTAAGGACAGTACGGCTGCATCTTCGTTATCGGAGAGGTTTCGCAGTGCAAAAACTAAAAGTTGTGCATCTGTGGGAAAGCTAGATGGTGCAGAAATGGATTGTCCGACGCGGCTGGAAAGCCAAAACCGTAACCGCAGTTGAATTTGACTGAGTGCGTCATCTACCCGACCACTCAGAGAATCTAATAACAGATGTTCTGGGGAACAGAAAATAAGAAAGTCTTTTAAAGTGGGGGTTTTTTGCCATGCTTCACTCCCAAATCCGCCTGCGATCGCTTGTTTATATCGTTCTTTAATACCCGTATCTGCAAAGAAAGCGCTTAAAGCCAAGTTGAGTAGGGAACGCACGGTTTGGGACAGCAGTTGATTTTCGGTGGATGACCCTAAAACCATTGTCATTAAAGCTGATTCTAAAAAGCCCGTATAATCCAGTAGGCGATCGCGCTGTGTTTCTGGAGAAAGCGATCGCAAATCAGGCTGCTCAAATAAATTATTAGCTTGTTTGGAAATATCAAAATACGCCCCATTCCCCTCCATGAACTCTGTATAGTCGCTAAAGGTAGATGAACCATCTGGTTTAGGAAAGTCCAAGGCGACAACAGGAATTCCATGAGCCAACGCCTGAGTTAAAATTCCTGATACTAAAACCGATTTACCAGCACGAGTTGTGGCAAATAGTGCTAAATTTTTGTGTTGGTTAAACAAATCTAAATGTATAGGCGTTCCCCCTTCTTCAGCAATCAACTCAAAACCGTGACTATCTCCAGCTTTGGTTAACACCAAAGGCATTAATCCCGGAACTTCACTGGTTAAATATAACTGACGACGGTTAAAAGGTTTTACTAACAAACCTTCCCACACTATGGGTAGAGATTGCAGCCAAATTTTCCAGGTATATTCAATTTCTCTAATTACCTGAGCGGGTCGTTGAAAACAATTTTCAATATATCTTGTGGCTTCATCTAATTTTGCCACAGTGGGACGATGGACAAAAATAACTATACTCGTATATATCGGCACTGCTCCTTCATACAATTGTTCTTGGGCTGCTACCGATTTTTTTAACTTTAATTGAGCGTTAACATCAATTGTTTTACTTTTTTCTTGAGCCATGAGTGCTGTCATATTCGACTGCTTCAGCACTCGTTGCAAAGTATTTTTGACTAAAGCTGGATTGGCTGCGGTTAATTCGCAAAAAATTTCTGTATCTACTATTGTTTCTCTGGCTAATAATTCCCACAAATAACGCATCTGAGCAAATTTATTCGGCCAACCACCGGGTTTTTCCAGAAACGTTAGCGCCCCAATATAACGATTTTTCACATTTACCCAACGGCGGTCAGCACAAGGTACATGAGACTCCATCAGCAAAGTTGTACTGTGGATATTCTCAATCAGCAATTTTGTACTAGCTAACTCTGAATTAACTTGCTCATGTAGTCCATTTTCATCTAAATGAAGTAATTGGGGAATTTCTATCGGTTGTGTATCATTAAACTTTTTCCAGGCGTGTTCCCATAATTCCTCAGCATTTAAAGGTTTAACATCTAACCCCATTTTGTTAGATAAAAGCTGTTCCCAACGGGAAAAGCCTTGTTGGTAAGCTTTAATAATCAGAGTTTCGATGCGCTGATTTTGAACTTCTGCTAGTTCACCTTTAAATCTCAACCACCATAATTCACCTTTGGCTAAAAGTTTTTCGATCCAATCATCTGTCTGTGTAGTATTTGGTTCAATAGTATAACTTACATAAATTCGCAAAAATTTAGGCTTACGAATTCCCGAATTAGTCAGTTCTTGAATTCTGGCTCTTTCTGCTGTTAGTAAAAATTTGATATCCCGTGATGGTGTCTGCTTTACCAAGCCAGCTAGTTCTGTTTGTCGTTTTTTGTCATCACTAAAAGACCCTATATGTAAGGTCATTTTTTCACCTTCAGGAATATCTTTTAAACCTGATTCAATGTTATTAAAAATTGTGTTTACTTGTTCAGAACGTAAAGTAGTATGAATCCCTCGACATTCAAACCCAAAAACAAAGCAAAACCTATCTTTCTGGGTTTCTTTGTTCAAAATGTAAGCGCCGATATCTCGACCATCAAGGGAAATGCGTAACATTGTCGCCAAATGTAAAGCATCCTCAAATGGTGTTAATCTACTTTCTTTTCCGGCGATGCTTATGCTTTGTTTTCCGATTTTTTGCTTCATGGTTAACTTCTAACAAGCTTTGATAACGAGCAAAGCCTCTAGTCCAAGTGGGAACTCCCACGAATTTGCTTAAAAACCGCCAACTCCTACCACCACTTAAAATCCACCAAGTTGCTATTCCCCAACCTGCAATTAATACTGTCCATAACCATCTCTGGAAATCATCGGCAAAAATCCCTCCAAAAATTCCATTAATGACAAAGTAAGAAGCCAAAATAATCACAATCCAAGGAAAGATTTGGTCAGCAGGAATTGGCCCTAATGATGGTTGTGATCCTAGGATCTGATTGACTGGGCGAAATTCTTGATCTCGTTCTTCAGACATAAAAAATCTTGAGCTTCCACTTTACTTCATCTGATCACCAAAGACGAATTATTTACTGCTTGTATCACCAATTACAAAGCCTGTCAATACATCTGCAACAGTGACAGCAACTACCACTAATAAAGGAACTCTAGCGATACTTTGCCAATCTTCATCTTTACGAACTGCATTAATTACACCAATCAGAGAAACCGCAATATAAAGTAAATAAATTGCCCTTAACACATTAAAGATTAAGCTGATGGCTGGTTGGCTATTGTTATTGTTTTCTGTACCTTCAGTTAAAGTATTGCGGAAAAAATCTTCAGCTCTACCAAAAAATTGTGCATATACAGGTGTGGAAAAATAGTCCAACCAGAATAAACACAGGATGATAGATCCTGCTAAGATTTGTAATAGTATAAGCGATCGCTTTGGCAAATGCACCTTTTGCCCAAGTTGTTGCATGACTATTGCTATTAAACTACCTGCTAGCAAACAAAACAGCAGCATGGGACTTTTTAAGCTAACTACGCTTAAAAACACACCACAAGCCATCAAAAATGGCAGGGATTCCACTAGGTGCTGTGTCCATGATTTCCCCCTACCTGGCAATTTCTGATCTATTGTCTTGGTACTAACAGTTAAAACTTGATCGAGTCTTCTTACACTGGATTTTCTAGACATTTACCAATTTCCCGGTTACGCATCACAAATATCAGTCGTATTCGTCCTTAAAATTTTTACCATTTTACACTAGCTCAGTTTCATACTTAAGTAATAAATTTATATTCCCAAAATATAATACAGGTTCAACGTGTTACATTCCATTAAAGATGTATTAATCAATTCTTAAGATTTAGTTAAGTTAATGATTTGCGCTACATGATACTGATGCCTATAGTTTGATCTGCCTTAGTTATAGATTATCGGCGGAGTGGTAGTTTGAGAGGCTCTAGTTTCCATACCTAAAAATTTTGCTGAGGTTAAATTTGATCTCTTGTCTAGTATAAGTATAGACTAAGGCAAGGAGCAACTATCTGTAATACACACAGTTTACTCAGTAAAAATGTAATATTTTTTACTAAAACCACATATTACATAAAATTCAGGCGATCGCCTAGATAATCTGCGTAGTTTGATATTTTGTATGTATTACGCACTACAAGAGTTAAATCTATATCCTCACACAGTAGTTCTGAGCGATCGCTATTCGATCAAGCACTTATTTGAATAGCGATCGCTGATGCAGAGAATTTAGCGCAGTATTAAAAGCACAATCAGCATATCTAATTTTGTAATTAAAAGTACAAATGATTATTGATTCTCCCGCCCATTGCTTGTAAAAAATTAAACCTGTTTATTGGTGTCATCAGACATAAATACAGTAATTATGTCTAAACATTCTTCTTCAGGGAGTTGTTTTTTTTTTATAATTTATTAACAATGAAGATAACCTCTAACAAGTTGTAGTCCATCTTGTTAAGAACCTAACCTTATCCAAATTTCTAAGTCCGCACCTGCGGACTTTATTTATTTTTCCTGAAATTCTAGAGTTTGGCATCAGCAATTTTTTGTAAATATAAATATGCGTCTGACAGAATGTAGAGATCATGTTTCTACATTCTGTCACCAGATTTCTAATGGCGATCATTTAGCCAATTGATCACAGAAATTCCGTGCGAAACTGATTAACAACGCGATCAAGTCCCACGGAATGGGCGGCTTTGAATAAAACGCGATCGCCTGTTTGGACAAATGTCTTTAATCGAGCTAGTAAATCAGCATGAGTGGTAAAGCACTCCGATGGGATATTCTCAGCACTTTTGGCGATCGCTTCTGCATCTTTGCCATCCACCAAAACCAGCAAACCGTCTAATTGCAACCTCTGCACCGTTTCACCAACTCTCTGGTGCAATTGCAGCGATCGCTCTCCCAATTCCTTCATCGCACCTAATACCGCAATCTTGCGTTTTCCCGGTGTATCTGCCAATAATTGCAAAGCAGCTGCCATGGCTTCTGGTGCAGCATTATAAGTCTCATCTAAGAGAATGATATCATGGGGCAGGGTAAACCGTTGCGATCGCCCCGTGGGCATATTCACCATCACACCATTTTGCAAGTGTGACCAGTCAATGTCTAAAACCTGCGCCACCGCCAAAGCTGCTAAAAAATTACTGGCATTGTGACGACCAGGTAAAGGTAAAGGTAGCTGTATTTCCCCAACCTTTATCGTCTCGTTATCCATGAGTAGCCCTTGAATATCTCCACCAGACAAACCATAACTGACAACTTGCCCAGACCAAACTTGCCGCGCCGTAGCCATCAACAGGGGATTGTCATGATTGAGAATAGCCACACCATCTTCAGGCATTTCGGCTAATAACTCACATTTAGCCCGTGCGATCGCTTCTTCAGAACCCAGTAACTCAATATGTGCCGTTCCCACATTGGTAATTACCCCAATATTCGGGCGGGCGATTTGCGTTAACTCCGCGATTTGTCCCTTACCCCGCATCGCCATTTCCACCACAGCATAGTCATGTTCTGTACCGAGTTCTAACAAAGTTTTGGGAACACCGATTTCGTTATTAAAATTCCCATAAGTCTTGTGAACTCGTCCTTTGGTTGCTAAAACTGCGGAGATGATTTCCTTGGTTGTAGTTTTCCCCACAGAACCAGTTACCCCAATCACCGGAATATTCAAGCGATCGCGCCACCATCTAGCAAGTTGCTGATATGCCTGTAAAGTATTTCTGACTTGCAACACAGGTAAACCCGGATTGTCATAATCACAATCCACAATAGCGGCTATTGCACCCTGAGCGATCGCACTAGAGACGAAATCGTGTCCATCAAAATTTTCTCCTCGTAAAGCCAAAAAAACTTCACCAGGTTTGATCCTCCGGGTATCTGTTTGGATAGTGCTGCTGACTTGTGTTAAAGCAGCCTCAGACAATTTAACAGGTTGGGCGCAAAGAACTTCCAGCAATTGGGAGATGGTAGCAGACCAAGGCATAATTATCTAACTGATTTTCAAAGTTAAATTCGCGAAACAAAAAGTATACAAATTTTCTGGTGCTTAGTCCCATAATTCTTTTAAGATCAAGTGGTTTAAGTTGAGACTCCTCAATAAAATCTGATACATCTTGCCGTTGGCTACGATGCAGCTTACGAAAATCAAGGGACGCAAACGGCATATGACCGTTGATACATTGGGTTTGGTGTTGCGTGTACTGGTGACTGCTGCCAATGTACCTGAGCGAGAAGGCGGCAAACAAGTGTTAGTAAAAGTCCAGCAGATGGGTGCTATGGTGTCTCGGCTGAACACGATTTAGTGCTACGGACTTGAGGCATAACTCCTATCAGATTTTAGTCGTGGATAAAGGGATTGATATCGCATCCAAGCCTCTTCTAAGGCTGAATCAACTGACTGAGGAGTTGCAGCAAGTGCTGGTGTGGCTGCAAGTTTGCTTGTGTCATTAGCATCTACGTATATGCCAATCCCGATACCCGCCAGTAAAGCAGCACCACGCGCAGATGCAGAAGCAACGGTAGTTGCATAGAGGGGTATTCTCAATACATCAGCCAGTAATTGTTTCCAAGGCATTTCTACGGTTCCACCGCCTGCTAAACGCAGTTCTGTGGCTTTAAAACCTGTTGCCTCAAGTGCCTCAAAACCTTGTCGCAAGGCAAAAGCAACTCCTTCTAAAGCTGCCCGCATCAGGTGCGCCTGTGTGTGATGAAGCCCAAGCCCCACCCATGCCCCACGTACATAAGGATCAAGGTGTGGAGTTCGCTCACCCGTGAGGTATGGCAAAAATGTCAACCCTTCACATCCTGGGGGAACAGAAAAGGCTTTAGTATAAACTTGCTCCCAACTCAAGCCGAGGATACCTCGCACCCACTCAAGTGCTAACCCCGCATTTTGCATTGCGGCAAGGGTGTACCACCCGTTAGGTACGGCGGCTCGATATAGATGTGTACGGCCATGAGGATCGAGAATTGGTTGGGAGCGAGGTGTAATGATTTGAGCGCCTGTGCCAATGGTTAGTTGAATTAATCCGGGTTTTAGTAGTCCGTTACCAAGTGCTGCGGCTGCTGTATCCGCAGCACCAGCGATAACGGGTAAGCCAACCCTTAAGCCAAGATGCTCTGAAGCAATAGCGGTTAGGTAGCCTGCGATCGCACTAGAGGGAATAATTTCTGGTAGCCAATCATAACGTAGATTCAGGGCTGAGATTGCATCCCTTGCCCAGTGGTCGGACACAACATCATAAAGCAAAGTACCACTAGCGTCAGATGGTTCGGTTGCAACTTCTCCAGTCAGCCGTAACCGTAGCCAATCTTTTGGCTGAAGTACCCAACGCGCTCGCTTATAGACAGTAGGCTCGTGTTCTCGTAGCCACAGCAAGGTTGAGCCAGCCATTCCAGCCGTAATTGGGTTGCCCAAACGCTTTAAAACACTAGCATCAAGCGAATGATAAGCGTTAAGTGTGGCACTAGAGCGAGTATCTGCCCAGAGGATAGCAGGACGCAAGGGCTGACCAGACTCCGAAGCTAGGACAACACCATGCATTTGTCCTGAAAGTGCGATCGCTTGTACCTGATCAGCGTGATCTCCCACTGCCTTCCTAACAGCCTCGCCAACACCTGACCACCAATCCCCTGGCTCTGACTCAGCCCATCCAGGGTGGGGTGCATGAACAGGATAGGAGCTTGACGCTTCACCCATTGCGGTTCCGTCTGTCGCTAGGAGCAATGCCTTAGCAGAGCCTGTTCCTAAATCAATGCCAAGCAGCATTAGGCTAGTCCTCACATACTTAAAAGTTAAGAATTCAAAATTAGATGTGTTGCTAAATAAAGCTAAAAATCACGCCTTAAGTTGATAATGCCTTAGTACAGCTTTGCGTAAAATCGTAGCGTTTTTAAACGTAGAAGAGGGCGGAGTCAGTGCAGAGGGATGCAGAGTTTTTGTATACAGAATTCGCTATGAATTAATGAAATGTTGTACTTAGTGTGCCTGCGAGAATTGAACTACTCACATCTTGCACCAATACATAAAGACTAGTAATTATCGAGGTCTGTGGGTACCCTGGATCTAGACTAAGTGACAGTATATTTAAACTGGTGCAAGATGTGAGATTATTAATTGTTGTCGATAGATTAACGTGAAAATATCCACTCGAATTATAACCGATTGAGAAAATTAGCTAGCTTATTTTAAACAGCTTGTTTATTAAAACATTAACATCCATATCGATCAATTCCCTCTTGTTGAACTAAGTTTACGCCAAGTCGAATTAGCTTTTGATAAGTTTTTTATCGAACATCAGATAAAGATTAACTTTTAGGTTCTAGCTTAAATCTGGCGAACATTCTTCCATCTTTAGTAACAAGTGGTACTAGTCTTTATGTATTGGTGCAAGATGTGAGACTAGCGTTCTTTTAGCACCAAACTCCTGTAAACTACGCAACTTGTCTGCAACAGTCTCGACAAAACGTGGCGACTGTACTAAATCTCCAAAAATTTCAAAGATGCTGAGGAAGGGTGTGGGATCTGTTTTACCTGAGTGGGCTTGTTGAGTGAGGATATCAGCTAAGGGGTCATCAATGGGGATAGGGCGGTTCTGGTCGTCATAACCATTGAGGTATTGACACCAAGCAGCAATCGTTAAACTTAGGTAATCGATGCCTGCGGCGGTGCGCAAAGCGCCCTTCGCACCTCCAAGTTCTAATTTATCGCGGATCGATCCCAAAAGAAATTTAGGAATTTTCGCTGATCCATTTAGGCAGAGGCGCGGCAGCTGATCGCGAATTTTGGGATTGGAAAACCGTTCAATTAGAGTCTTTTTATAATCGTCTAAATCAATCCCAGGAACGGGTTGGAGCGTTGGTGTTACTTCATCCATCAAGTTAGCGACGGCTTGCTCAAACAAGGGATCAGCCATGACTTCATAAACGTAGCTATAACCTGCCAAAGAGCCGAGATAGCCAATTAGCAAGTGACTGGCGTTGAGCAGCCGAATTTTCATCATCTCGTAGGGATGAACATCGTTAGTCATCTGTACACCAACGGATTCCCAATCGGGTCTGCCTGCACAAAAGGTATCTTCGACTACCCACTGGGTGAAAGGCTCCGCTACGCATGGAAAGGCATCATCAACACCAAAGTGTTCCGCCACCATTTTGATATCTGCTGGGGTTGTCAGAGGAGTAATGCGATCAACCATGCAGTTGGGAAACGCAACGTATTCAGCAATCCAACGTCCTAAATCTGGATCGCGCAGTTGGGCAAATGTAGTTAGCATTTTCCGCACCATGTTGCCGTTGCCCTGTATATTGTCACAGGATAGTACAGTAAAGGGGGCTAACCCCTGTTTATATCGCTTTTAGGCGATCGCTCAACTAAGGTATACAAACAATCTTGGGACAGCAGCGCATCTCGCATCCGCCTGTCATAGTCATAGTCCAGCAATCCAACACTACAGATTCCCCAATCACTACCAGGATTCTGATGGAAATAATCATCGAGATAAAGCGCTTGGTGCGATCGATGAAATCCACCAACCCCAATATACACAATTCCATTAGTGATTTGATGGCGATCGTACTTGGGTACGCGCACTTTTTCAGGTAAATGAGACAGCGATGCTTGATTCAGCTTGATTGTTGAGCCTGTGCTGATATTGCTGTTCATCTTATTTATGCTAGTTGGTGACGACGACTTTTTGAAACTGCTTCACCCTGTAAGTCAAACAGATGACAAAGCTCGCCGCTAATGTGTATAGGAACAAGATCGCGTAACTGGCTGGAATTATCTCCGTCTGTTTGCACTACTAAAGTGTCTCCCCTCTCAATCTTGACATAGAGATAGGTTTGCCCACCCAGTCGTTCCACAACTAACACTATCAATTGAGCAAAAAATTTATCCTTGAGCAGATATTCAAATAATTTATCTACTCTTTGGGGGATGCAGACTTCCTATAGGTGCAATGTGAAAGAACCCTTCTTAGAGCGTGGCTTGTCCCTTCGGACTCGCAAGTTAGACCAGGCAGCTCACGCAGCTTGGCTCTACTACATTGCTGGAAACACACAGGAAGAGATTGCCGCAAAGTTGAACGTGTCCCGGCAGGCGGCACAGCGTTTGGTTGCACTAGCGGTGAGTGGCGATCGCTTCAATGGAATTGCTGTATGTGCTGCCACTCACTTAGAGACATACCTTGTTGTTAAAACTCCAACAATTTTGGCATTTTCCACTGGCCGGACTTTGCGATCGATGGTAGACCAAATCCCATCCATGAATCAACTTCAGCATAAGATTGTCTCAATAGTTGGGAATATGTCTCAGTATGGATGTGCAGGTTGTTATGAAGTGGTGATGCATTTGTGCGATCGCGTTGGCTCTCAAGTATATCCAGTTCCCACTCCAGTGGAGTCAATTTTGGCGGCTCTGCGTGGCAAGTTGATCACAGGACTGATCATAGAAGTCTAAAACCATTCGAGAAAGTTTATCAGGATTTGAATCGATTACTTCATGATAAAATCCCGAACAAACTGCATAATAAATATGCAATTTGTCCGATTGATTCAACTGTTATTACTTTGACAAATAAATTATTGTGATTTCTCGGTCACCATCAGGTAAAACTTTTTAGTTCATATAATCTTCCTCTCTAGCTTTAGTTTCAGCAATTGTGGCCTTGAGGAAAAGACACTGGGTATTGGGTATTGAAGCTCTAAACTAGTTGATTTAGTCTTAGGCGGGTTAATCTCAAGCTTCCTAGCTTGCAGACAACCAGTATTTTTCCTCAATCAATCTTTGATCTGATGCAGTTCTATCTCAAGCTTCCTAATTAACACACGAGACCAAGTGACAGTTGAGCCGGTTCGGTTTTATAGAAAAGTGCGATCGCAATAACCGTACCCGCTGCTTCGTGTTACAATTCTTTACGGTAGCAATGAGCAGTGCAGGCGGACTTGGTTTGTGTACCTGCGAGTTCAGTCGCCTGGTGCAAAATATAGCTTCACTCGCCTGGTACTGTTTTTTCTTGAACTGAAACTACTACAATTACTATTGATGCTAGATAATGGGAAAGCTTTGAGATTTAATAGCCCATCTAGCCCGACAGAATAAAACTAACACCTATGCGAACTCACTATTGCGGCGAACTCCGAAAAATAGATATTGGAGAAACTGTTACCTTATACGGTTGGGTAGACCGTCGCCGTGATCATGGGGGCGTGATATTCTTAGATTTGCGCGATCGCTCTGGCATTCTCCAAATTGTCAGTGATCCGCAACGCACCCCAGATTCCTACGAACAGGCCAACACCCTGCGGAATGAATACGTTGTCGAAATCATCGGTAGGGTAACGCACCGTCCCGAAGAATCTTTGAATTCCCGCCTCCCTACGGGCGAAGTTGAAATCTACGCCGACAAAATTACACTGCTTAACGGCGTTAGTAAACAGCTACCATTCCAAGTTTCCACAGCTGACACCGAAACTGTGCGGGAAGACTTGCGGCTGAAGTATCGTTATTTGGACTTGCGACGAGAACGCATGGCGCAGAATATGCAATTGCGTCATCAAGTCGTCAAAGCCATGCGTCGTTTCTTAGAAGACCTCGAAGGTTTTATCGAAATCGAAACCCCAATTCTCACCCGTTCCACTCCAGAAGGTGCGAGGGATTACATCTTACCAAGTCGTTCAAATCCTGGCGAGTGGTTTGCTTTACCGCAATCACCCCAGCTATTCAAACAGATACTCATGGTATCGGGCATGGATCGATATTATCAGATTGCCCGTTGCTTCCGTGACGAAGATTTACGCGCCGACAGACAACCAGAATTTACTCAGTTGGACATGGAAATGAGTTTCATGTCCCAAGAAGAAATTATTGCACTGAATGAAAAATTAGTGGCTCATATCTTCAAAACAGTTAAAGGCATTGAGTTAAACTTACCATTCCCCCGTCTAACCTACGCTGATGCGATGTCACGCTATGGTAGTGATAAACCAGATACCCGCTATGATTTGGAACTAGTCAATGTTTCCGATGTTTTGAAAGATTCTGGATTTAAAGTTTTTCGGGATGCGATCGCTCATGGTGGTATCGTCAAAATTCTGCCAATTCCCAACGGTAACGATGTTATTTCTAATGTCCGCATAAAACCAGGCGGTGACTTATTCAAAGAAGCCAGCGAAGCCGGTGCAAAAGGTTTAGCTTTCATCCGCGTGCGAGAAAATGGTGAAATTGACACCATTGGCGCGATTAAAGACAACCTCAGCGAAGCCCAAAAACAGGAAATTTTGCAACGTACAGGAGCAAAACCAGGACATTTGTTATTATTTGGGGCTGGTGACACTGCTACCGTTAATAAAACTTTAGACAGATTGCGCCAATTTGTGGCTAGGGAATTTAATTTAATTAATTCCGAAAAAATCAATTTACTCTGGATTACAGACTTCCCCATGTTTGAGTGGAATGCTGACGAAAAACGCCTAGAAGCACTGCACCACCCCTTTACTGCACCACATCCTGAAGATGTGAGTGATTTAAAAACAGCACGCGCCCAAGCTTACGATTTGGTCTTAAACGGTTTAGAAATTGGTGGCGGAAGCCTGCGAATATATCAAAGTGATCTTCAACAGCAAGTGTTTGAAGCCATTGGTTTGTCACCAGAAGAAGCACAGAATAAATTTGGCTTTCTCTTAGATGCCTTTGAATATGGTACACCCCCACATGGTGGCATTGCCTATGGTTTAGACCGTTTGGTAATGTTGCTCGCTGGAGAAGAATCCATTCGGGATGTAATTGCCTTTCCCAAGACACAACAAGCCCGTTGTTTGCTCACAGATGCGCCTTCAGGAGTAGATATCAAGCAATTGAAAGAGTTGCACGTTGCTTCAACTTACCAAAAAATTGGGTTGAAAGCCTCCTCCTAAAAAGGCTACGGTGTACACACATCCTGAACAAAGAGAGTTTCCAGTCCTAAAAATAAGATTTAACCGGAAATCCGGTTCCCCTCCTTCCTTGCACCGGAGGGGTTAGGGGTGGGGTTTCATGACACAAAAGAGAATTTCCCGACTTGTGTGTACACCGTAGACTCCCCTGCTATACTTCAGCGCATACTCATACAGAATTGGCATTAGGCAAGAACTGCTAGACAAGCTTAATTTTATTTTTCCATTTGAAAAAATTGGATCATTGAGGATTTCATTTCAAGAGTAAATCTACTATAAGTAGTAGTTACAAAATTCCCTAAATTCAATCTTGAGAAAGAAGTGGCAACATCACATATTTTTTAGAATTATAGACGTAGATTTTGGCAAATGTTACTATGGTTCTTTATAAACTTCAAGATTTTGCTGCTGACTATACAACTACTGATGCTGATAATTACGAAATCAAAGATTTCGATGTCTACTCAGACATCAATAATGAAAAAGTTGGCACAGTCAAAGATATTTTAGTCGACGAAACAGGACGTTTTCGTTACTTAGTTGTTGATACAGGCTTTTGGATTTTTGGTAAGCAAGTGTTGTTACCTGTTGGACGCTCCCGCATTAGCTATGCAGATCAACGAGTCTACGCTACAGGACTTACTAAAGAGCAAGTACAAAGTTTACCTGATTTTCATGACCTCGAACGAGTTGATTACGATTACGAAGAGCAGGTACGCGGAGTTTATCGGACTCCCTTTGCAGAAACACCTTTAGAAACTTCTACATCTGTAGAGGCTACAGCACCTTTAGATACTCCATCTGCTTATTCCGAGACTACAGCTAGAGCCACTACACCCGCACCCAGCACTAGTTATGATCGTGATACCTACACCTACGATCACGAACCCCATTTGTATGATACGAGCGATCGCAATCATCAAAACCTGAAACTTTACGAAGAACGGTTAGTTGCTAATAAATCCCGCGTGAAAACAGGAGAAGTCTCAATTGGTAAGCACGTTGAAATTGATAGAGCAAATATTTCAGTACCAGTTGAAAAAGAACGTGTAGTGATTGAACGCACTACCCCAACAGACGCTGGACGAATTGCTTCCCCTAGTGAAGTTAACTTCCGCGAAGGTGAAGTTGCACGTATGGATGTTTACGAAGAAACTCCTGAAATTCGTAAAGAAGCTGTTTTGCGTGAAGAAGTAAAAGTTAAGAAGGTTGTAGAAACAGATACGGTTGAGGCTGAAGAAAACCTCCGTCGGGAAGAATTAGATGTTAATGAGGTTAATAATCAATCACAGCCAAGAAGAATCTAAGAGTATCTTTGGAAGGTATCTTAGTTAACATTAAAAATTCGCTAATCTAACCCCTAGCCCTCTTTTACTATTAAAAAAAGGGGGCTTTGAAATCTCTATAAACTCATTTTTCATGACAAAGAATTAAATTTTTCCTGAAATTTAATTATATCTTTGAGAATATTGTGAACTAGTGGGTTGATAGTTTAGTCATAACCATAACCCACTAAATTATCGCTATTCAGGTGTTTTTGTATTTGTGAAAAACTGGAATAGCAAATTTTGATCTTCTATTGCTTTTGGCAGACAGAATTACAGAAAGTAACTTGGGTAAAAACAGACAGGCAAAAGTATTTAGCACCGTTAGGAGTATAGCTTCTATCAAACTCATATAGTAATCCGCTTTGATTTTGGTAGCTTGCGGGGCGTAGCCCGGCTATATAGTGTCAAGCAGCAATGCCAATTTATCGCCCTAATTTATCATGTCTGTGCTGAGATCCAAGTGGTGTAAACATCCTCCATAAATCTTCTGTCGCGACGAGTTCTGTTCTGATTTCTGAGCCTCACTTTCAGGGTAGTGATATAAGTTCCATTCATTACCTGATGTCCATAACCTAAAACTTCACCAATCAGTCCTGTTTTTTGATGCAGGGCATAATCTCCGACCTTTAGCATGGTTTTAATTCCTTACTTACTAGGTTGAGTGCTTTGTGTTGGAATATTTATGCGTGAGACTAATGTTCTCAAGCTTGAGAAGTTAAGCGGCAATAATCTGAGGTTGTTTCTCAGTTTTAGGCGTAGTTTGAGCCAGCAATTGAGTGTAGAGATCAGTTAAATGAGAGGCTACACTATTCCAGCAAAAAGCAATTTCTACCCGCTTGCGCCCAGCTGCACCTAATCTGTCTCGCCAAGTTGGGTTAGTCAAAATCCTGTCGATAGCCTCAGCAAAAGCTACTTCGTGTTTGGGTGGTGCAAGTAATCCTGTAACTTCGGGTACGACGGTAAACTGTAATCCGCCAATATTACTTGCCACTACTGGAGTTTCACTGGCCATTGCTTCAATTGCCACTAAACCAAACGGTTCGTAGTGACTGGGGACTACGCAAACATCAGCAGCAGCATAGTAGAGGGGGAGAACAGTATCATCTAGACGACCGGGAAAGGTTGTGCAATCTTGTAGCCCTAGTTGCTCAACAATATTGGCAATGCGATTGCCTTCGGCACTGCGCTCGGCGCAATCGCGTTCAATTCCATCACTTTGCCCTGAACGACTACCACCCCCAATCACTAGCTGGAGATTAGCTTTACCTCTTAAACTAGACTCAGCAACGGCTCTGACTAAGGTTTCAATTCCCTTACGACGGTCAAAGCGACCAACGTAGAGAACCATTTTCGCATCAGGTGCAATTCCTAATTTTTCCCGTGCCACACTGCGTTTGATTCCCCCAAACTGATTAATATCAGTACCACAGGGAATCATTTCAATTTGCCCTTTCTGGGAAACTAATATCCGCATATGCTTCTGCTCTTGCGGACTGGTAGCAATCACACGATCTACTGTTTCTAAACAGGCTTGTTCTACAGCTAATCGTTGAGCTGCAATGACGGGAACATCCCCAATACTTCTGTATTTTACCGCTCCTAAGGAGTGGTAAGTATGCACTTGAATCAGCGATTGCTGCTTTTTCAATTCCATACCCACCCAAGCAGACAACCAGTAGTTGGTATGAATGAGGGAGTAACGGAACCCTTCGCGCTGCTGGAATAGCTGGAATTGGGCAACGAATTCAGGTAAATAGTCAAATAAATTATCTCGCCCGATGAACTCAACTGGCCCAGCTTTTAGCCGAATCGTACGACAGTTGATGCTATGTTGAACAATGGCAGCTTGATCAGGACTACTGCGGCGTGTGAACATATCCACTTGCCAACCAAGCTTTGCTAATGCGTAACCTACTTGACGCACATAAACATTTTGTCCGCCAGCTTCTTCTTGACCAATTGCGATCGCAGGATCACCATCAACAGAAATCAGCGCAATGCGATGCTTTGTACTCTGAAACATAGTAAGCTTTACCTCAAGGCGATAAGCCTGCCTCAGATGCCAGACACAAAGTTAATATTATCCTTGCTTCAGGATCGAGAGCAGGTACAACGAAGCGCAAATTTACCAGCCAAGGATACTGACGAGAAGAAGGCATTACTTGATTAAGAATGCTGCTCGTTCAATCTCCTCTCAATGCCTACGAAGTTAGCTGACGGGCTAGAACTGAGAGATGTTCTTCTCTAACTTGGTGAAGTCTTGAGCTTGAAGTTGATTCTTCACAACTTTAGTCTTCACTGTTCTTGGAGATAAGCCCCAAATTTGGTTCCTCCGCTCCTACCTTACCCCCACAAACAGATTTTTTTAGGGTAAGTAATGAATTAGGCAGACCGACTTAATGCTTCCTTTAGAATAACATATAATCGTCAGCTATGTCAAGTTAGTGAATCACAAATTTTTGATCTAGACTTAATCCAATAGCGCAGTGTGGCGTTAGCCATAAATTAGCTTTTGATCCTTAATTTATCAGGTTTAAAGGTTAATTAATTTACCCGAAATATCTACCCCAGGGAAGAGATGATGAGCAATATATTCCTGTTCTAGGTGACAAATTAATTAACTCTAATTCAGCTTGTTCTTGCTAAATAAACATATTAATGTATAATTCAACATAAGCTTGAGTAAGTCAGCCTAATCCAACACGTTATAGCGGATAACGCTGGAGCGGAGGAACCAAATTGTGGGGCGTATCTCTAAATCTATTTCTGCAAGGATTTGAAGTTTGAGACTGAAAAATCATCCCAAATTCCCAATCCAAAATCTAGAATCGATCAGAGAGGGGTATCTCTCAGCCCTAGCCCGTCAGCTAACTTCGTAGGCATTGAGAGGAGACTGAAGAGACAGCATTTTTTTGTAATGTTTTGATCTCATCAGTGTCCGAGGCTGGTACTGCTCAGATTTTTGTGCCTGCACTTAGTTCTGTTGAGGTCATAAATGATATTTCAATTAAATTTAGCAGCGATTATGGCGATCGCTGGGCAAACTGCTTGGAAAAAAGCTAAACCTATAGTTATCAGAGACGTTTTCCTTTTACCTGCGCTGGGATTTTTAGGAATTATTGTGTTGTGGTGGGTTGTAGCACTGGCTAATCATGAATTAATGCCGACTCCACTGGAAGCTTTTATTGCCAATCTGGATTACATCTTAAATCCTTTTTATCAACGAGGTCCTGGGAACTTAGGAATTGGCTGGTTGTTGATAGCCAGTCTGCGACGGGTATTGATTGGTTTTTTCTTGGGCGCAGTAGTAGCGATTCCTTTGGGATTTCTCATTGGTATGTCCAAACCAGCCATGCTAGCCTTTAATCCCATCATTCAAATTTTTAAACCCGTATCACCTTTGGCTTGGTTGCCTATTGCTCTAGCCATCTTTAATTTGGCAGAACCTTCAGCGATTTTTGTAATTTTTATTACTTCCTTATGGCCAACAATTATTAATACTGCCTTGGGAGTGGCTAGCGTTCCCAAAGATTATTTGGATGTGGCAAGAGTACTAGAAATGCCTCGTTGGCGACGGATTACGAAAATTATCTGGCCTGCAAGTTTACCGTATATTTTTACAGGGTTACGCATTAGTTTAGGGATTGCTTGGCTAGTCATAGTTGCTGTAGAAATGCTCACAGGTGGTATCGGTATTGGCTTTTTTGTCTGGGATGAATGGAGTCGTCTCAATCTCAGTTCAGTCTTTTTAGCCGTGATTGTGATTGGTGTAACTGGACTAGTTCTAGACTACGCAGTGGGCAAAATCCAAGAACTAGTAACCCACAGACCTACAACTTCTAATTAACAAAATTTGACTCGGTTAAAACTAGCAAGACGCAATATAATTTTGCGTGTTTGCCTGAGCTTGCAGAAAAATAATTGATTACCACTGGAGCGACGACAGAAATGGGTGATAATCATTGGACTCGACGAGACTTTATTACAGGCATCGGAGCAACAACGGCTGGAATAGGGCTATCATCCTGTGCGATTACTGGAAATACAGGTGCTAAAGGATTGACTGAAGAAGCCTTAGCTGTTGAACCATTAGTCAAATCTCAAGAATTAGAAAAACCTGATATTACCGTTGGTTATGTTCCTGTTAATGATTGTGCGCCATTTGCGATCGCCTGGAAAAAAGGTTTGTTCAAAAAATATGGTTTGAACGTTACACTCAACCGGGAAGCTAGTTGGGCAACATCCCGCGACGGCATAATTTTCGGTCGTTTAGATGCCTCACCCGTGGTATCCGGTGCTGTGACCAACGCCAGAATTGGTGCAGAAGGCGCACGTCATGCCCCCTTATGTGCAGCCATGACCATTCATCGCCACGGTAATGCCATGACCATGAACAAAGCCATGTGGGACTTTGGCTTGCGTCCGTGGTATGAGTACCAAAAAGAATATGGCGATGGTGCATTAGAAGCTTTTGGGCGCGATTTTCGTGGCTACTTTGCCAAGCAACCAACAGAACGCAAAGTCTGGGCAGTAGTCCTGAGTTCTGCCATTTACGAATACTTTATCCGTTACTTATCTGCCGCCGTAGGTTTTGACCCATTCAAAGAGTTCCGTGTCATCATTGTGCCACCTCCCTTGATGGTGACAAACGTGCGAATTGGCTCAATGCAAGCTTACATGGTGGCTGAACCTTGGAACACTAGAGCAATTACAGGTAACGAAGGCATCGGCTTCACTTTCGCCCAAGGCAAAGAAATCTGGTCGGGACACCCAGACAGATTATTAGGAGTGATGGAATCTTTCATCGTCAATTATCCCAAAACCTATCGTTCCTTGGTCAAGGCGATGATTGAAGCTTGCCAGTATTGCAGCAAACCAGAAAATCGCCAGGAAGTTGCCGAACTAATTACAAACCGTTCCTTTACAGGTGCTAAACCCAAAAATCCTGCCGCACCCATCACCAAATTAACCAGTCCGGGAATTATTGGCAATTACAACTATGGTGGCTTTGATGGCAAAGACCGCACCATCAAATCTGCCGATGGCACGATTTTCTTTGATATTCCTAAGAACCTTCCGCAACAGCCAGGAAGCCATTCGACATTCCTCTGGACATCCCAAAGTCTCTGGTTGATGACTCAAGCTGCTCGTTGGGGACAAATTTCGGAGTTTCCCAAAAATGCTGATCAAATCGCCCGAAGTGGTTGGCGAACAGATTTATATCGGGAGATAGCAGCTGAAATGGGTATTGAATGTCCCCAGGATGATTATAAAGTCGAACCACCAGAAGTATTTATAGACAAAGTAGGCTTTGACCCTAGCGACCCAGTGGGATATCTGAATAAATTTGCCATCAGGGCTAACGCTCCCACGCGTTTCTTTATGTCTTAAATCGCCAGTCTAGATATTGACTAATAACTCAAAGTTTTTAGGAGATTTTAATCATGAAAGATATGCCATTAGTAGTAAATAATCCCAGTAAAGTTATGTCTCGTCCTAATTTTTTAGAAATTGAAAATTTAGTCAAGGCTTACCCGACACCTGATAAAGGTAATTTTGTCGTGCTAGATGGAGTTAATTTAACCATTGGTGAAGATGAATATATTTCTGTAATTGGTCATTCTGGTTGTGGTAAATCAACTCTGTTGAAGATAGTAGCTGGGTTAGACAAAGCCACTTCTGGCTCAGTGCGGTTAGAAGGAAAAGAAATTCGGAAACCAGGAGCCGAAAGGATGATGGTTTTTCAAGGCTACTCACTGTTACCTTGGTTAACTGTGCGCGAAAATATTCGTCTAGCTGTAGATGAAGTGCTAAAAAATGCTAATCGCGCCGAAAAAATTAGCATTGTTAATGAACATTTAGCAATGGTGAACTTAATAGCGGCAGCTGATAAATATCCTGATGAAATTTCTGGAGGTATGAAACAAAGAGTAGGTATTGCCAGAGCCTTAGCAATCCGACCAAAAATGTTACTCATGGATGAACCTTTTGGGGCATTAGATGCCCTAACTAGAGGTAAGTTACAACGACAGGTATTAGATATTTGGGAAAATAATCGCCAAGCAGTAATGATGATTACTCACGATGTCGATGAAGCCATTTATATGTCAGATCGCATTGTATTAATGACTAATGGACCAAAAGCGACGATTGGAGAAATATTAAAGGTTCCTTTTGAGCATCCACGCGATCGCGCTGCTATGCGAAACTCCAAAGAATATTTTGAACTCCGCAATCAAGCACTCAATTTCCTCGATCAAAACTTTACACAAGACGAGTAAATTTAGACTATCATTTTGTTTATTTTATTGAGTAGCCTAGTTCAAATATGCCAATATTGTGGGGATGTCAATTATATTGGCATCCCCTTTCAATAAAAAACCTGCCGAAGCTGGGTTTCACAAAAACTAGAAACTTTTGATTAACGGATATACTTGATTTCGGCTTCGAGTTGATGAATCAGCTGCTCGTCACTCTTGGCCTTGGCTACTTGTAAGCGATGCTCTAGGCTTTTTTGAATATTCTCTCTGTGAGTTTCTTGTGCTTGACTGACAGCTTGTAGTCTATTCTGACTCATCATAATACTCCTGTTTAATTTTTCTTATGTCTGGTATCCTTAACATATCATATTTTTAGTATCTGTCGATACAGAAAATTACGTCTTAATATAATTTTATTATTGACCCATGCCTGAAAAACAGATAAATCAACCATCATTCCTGGCACTATTGAGCGATTTTGGCGATCGCGATGTTTATGTTAGTGTCATGAAAGGAGTTGTTGCTCAAGTCAATCCTCAGCTAAGGGTAGTAGATCTGACACACCAGATTCCGCCGCAAAATATCGCCGCAGCTAGGTTTTGTCTCATGAATGCTTACCCCTATTTCCCGATGGGTACAGTATATGTGGCAGTGGTAGATCCGGGAGTGGGCGGTAGGCGAAGAGCGATCGCGGTAGAATTTGCTCAAGGGTTTCTGGTAGGGCCAGATAATGGCATCTTTAGTGGGGTACTCAGTCAAAGTCCAGCAATTAACATTGTTGAACTCACCAACTCTAATTATTGGCGCACACCTGAACCCAGCAAAACTTTTCACGGTAGAGATATTTTTGCACCTGTGGGCGCTCATCTTGCTAGTGGTGTCGCCTTAAAACAGCTAGGAACAGAAATCGATCCAGCAACTTTAGTACAGTTGGATCTAGGCGAATGTCACCAAACCAATTCCGGCGTGACAGGTTGTATTCAATATATTGATTATTTTGGCAACTTAGTCAGCAATATTCCCGAAAAATATGTGCAAGGTAAAAATTGGTGTGTGCAAGTCGCTGGGGTGAAGATACCGGGATGTGAAACTTATAGTGATGTTAACGTGGGAGAAGTAGCCGCTTTAGTTGGTAGTCATGGCTGGGTAGAAATCGCCATCAATAGCGGTAATGCATCCTCACAGTTGCAGATTAACTGCCAAAATGCGTTACAAGTCTTATTTTTGCAGTCAAACCAAACCGGATAAAATTGATAGAAGCCAAAGTATTTTATAAAATATAAGTATAAAATCAAGTTTAATTTTCAGCCTAAATACTATTGACAAAATTCAATTTTTATAATTTACGAATTATCCCAACTATCGTTTTTTGAATATGACTACACAAACACTATCTGCACCAGAAGTTTATCAAGGTCAGTTTGGGGAATTTACAATTGACGGGAGCGATCGCACAGGCGTGATTATCTACCGCGCTGGTTTAATGGTAGCAGCACTCAGCTTTGCCATTGGTAGCGTTTTGGTTTTATTTAACAATACTCCCACTACTATAGCGGCACTCACCCCTTTATATGCCTGTTTTAGTCTTGGACTGGGTATCAGCTTATTAACCATTCACATCTACATGGCATTGCTGCACCGACTATTACAAGTTTTTTGGGCTATCGGCAGTATATCAGCAGTAGTCCTGGCATTGTCTAGTAGTGAACCTTTAGCGATCGCAGTTTACAACCAACCTCTGACATTATTTGGCATAGGTTTTACCTTCGTGGCATTAACAGGTATTTTCTTCAAAGAAGCTTTTTGTTTTAATCGCCTAGAAACGAAGTTATTAACTTTCGTAGTTCCCTTACTTTTGCTGGGACATTTGGTAGGAATTTTACCAACTCAAGGGGAACAGGTTTTATTAGGACTTTGGGCAATTTTGTTTCTAGTATTTGCCTTGCGTAAAGCATTGCAAGCCATTCCGCCAGATATTGGCGATAAATCTGTATTTACTTATTTGAAAGCACAAAGTTCAGCTAAGGTTTAATTCTGGACGCTCTCCTCTGATTTTTAGGAAATAACGAACCACAGAGGAATCGTACACCGTAGCCTTCGATAAGGAGGGAGGATTTGTCAATATCATTAGGGATAATTTTTGGGACAGAAGTCATGGAAAACCTATATTTCAATCCAAAAAATTTAAATTTTTATCAGGATATCTAAAGCGATCGCTCTAAATATCCCTTGACATTATAAGCCTTTGAGGGAATGAAACAGCCCTGCTTTTTAAGAGGGTTAGGGGGGATGAGTTAGTGCCTAGAATCACAGCCAACCACTCTTCAAACAACCTCTTAGCACTCTACCCCCTTAGCTCGACTTTATCCATTTTCTCGTTCATTTATGTGATCAGAAGGGTACGCGATAGCGTACAGGGCTGCTGGAAACAGATCGCTAAAAATCAGGGTTTTGCTGCATACATAACATTCTCTGCCGAAACCACTCAAATGATAAAAGTCCCTCATGTTTTATTTGAGCGTTTGAGAGATATTGCTGTTTACGCTACTTAATTGAATCCAAAATGGATAAAGTCGAGCTAAGTACCCACCTCACAAGAGGCGGAGTTGAGATTTAAGGAACTTCAATGGGAATCAAACCGTTTTCTGGCAAGTAGTCGCGGAAATGTTCTTCATCCGCTAGAACTAAAACCAGACGCAGGGGATAACCAGGGGAAATTTGCAAATCAGCCCACGGTACTGCAATTTCTAAACAATTATTTAAAGCAACTTGGGCGCGGCTAACACGGGGATGCCATTGATAATTTTCTCCAGCTTCGTGAAACTGGATTGATTGCGTGAGTAAGTTAATTTCTAGATGGTGGTGGTAGTGATAATTAAGTGGCGCGGTATCTGGCACATCTGCGATGGGAATGGGGCTATTGTGCATTGTCCTATCGGGATAGAACCACAATAAATTCAACTCTTGGGGTAAATCCTTTCCTGGGACAACACCATTTTTAAAGTCTACCCGCACATAGAAATTCAGGTGATCTACCCCATACCAAAGTCGCTGAATGAGGCTGCTGTTGTGCATGGTTCCCCTTGCCGCGCCGATTTCTATGCGTCCGCCTTTGTCCCAGTCCTGTTCATCACCTTTACCATCAATGACGGGATGAATAAACCCGAATGGCCGATGGTTGGCTCGTGATTCATGAACCTCCAGTGGTTGTCTGAGATAAGATGGTGCGGGTTCATTTAAGGCTTGGTAAATTCCTAACAGGTGTTCGCGAAATAATTGGTCGAAGATAGCATCTTGATTGGAAGAATGTCCTTCACCAAACCACCAGAACCAATCGGAACCTTCGGCGGCGTATAAGGATTCCCATGCTGCTGGGTTGCTTTCTTCGGTGGCTTCGGGATGTTTGGCGAGTGTTTCCCTGGCGTGGGTGAGGTAGTCCCAGGCGCGATTTTTGGCGGGATCTCCTATCCAGGTGGTAAAGCTACCATCTACCCAAGAACCACTATGTAGCTGTTCTCCGGGAATGGTTGCAGTGGCGGGAAATTGTTCGAGAAATTCGGAGACTGTGACGAGTTTCAGATGGGGTTCGTTGCTTAAGGTTTGATATAATGCTTCTAAGAAGGGTTTGCCATCTTGGGGATAATACTCCCAGCAGTTTTCGCCGTCCAAGGCAATGGTGACTAGCCAAGGTTGTTCGCTATCGCTTTCTCTTTGCATTTTAGCGATCGCCTGTAGATGTCCCACTAAGTCAGCTGCTGCCTGTTTTGGCGGCATTGAACTGTAGGTAAAGCCAATCAAATCTGATAATCTGTGGTCACGAAAGACAATAGCCAAATCCCCGGCTGGAGTTTCTAAGCGATAGGGTCTGTATAATAACTCTGGTGACTCGACGTTCCCAGCCCCATCCCGGTGAAAGAACTGTTTCAAAGACCACCCCAAAACCGCTTCATCTGAACAAATCCACTGAAAGCCTTGTTTGATAATATAAGGCAGAATTTCCGGGCTTACTGATTGTTCTGAAGGCCATAAACCCCGTGGTTCTTGCCCAAAACGATCCGTATATAATTCCCAAGCTTTACGCAAATGGCGGGGAATGTCTTCTACCCACTGAAACCGATGGTGAGGTAGTGTCATAGAAGGCACTGCTACTTGCCCAGAGTTGGTATCAGCTAGTAAGGGCAAAATTGGGTGAGTGTAGGGCGTTGTGGTGACTTCTAGCTGCCCTGTGGCTTGCATTTTCCGGTGTTGGGGGATAATGCGACTCAGAATTTGGCGCTGTTTGGAATATATGCGCTGGCGATCGCTTAAAGTAAAATTTCGACCTTGTTTTAACCAAGCGGCAATTTCTGGGTCATCCCAAAATAGAGGATCAATCCATGCCAGATTGTGCCAAGCCAGCAAATCGCTGTAATCTGGCAATTCCCAATTAGCCAAACACCAAGCTTGTCCTTTTTCCTGTCTTTGGTAATACAACTGGGCATAGCGGGGATGGGGGTCAATCAGAGTATGGTGATTGGCATCAAAAAAGTGTTGGATAATAAACTCTCGTTGTGCCTGAGTTATTTGTGCATCTGGTGTCAAACTAGCTGTAAGATACGGGTCAAAAGCCGTGCCGGCAATATAATCTTCCAGTTGTAATATCAGAGATGGGACTAAATTTACTGTCTGGTGTAACTTCGGATATTTCTCCAAAATTAATATTAAATCTAAATAATCCTTAGTGCCATGCAATCGTACCCAAGGCAATTGGTAATGCTGACTAGTAGAAACTGAAACGCCTCTGTTAGGGGACTTGTACAGAGGCTGGTGTTGATGCCAGATAAAAGCGATATGTAATGGATGAGACATAGTAAATGATATAAAATGGAGAATTGACCATAGGCAATGGGGTCTAGGGCATTGGTTATTCCCGTTTTCCCCATCACCTCAGCCACTAATACAGCACGGCGTAAATCCGTATACCATTTCCAAAAAGTCAAAATTCCAAAATACAAGCCTTTTGACTTTTGACCCCTCTCTGCGAGACACTACGTGAACGACTTCGCTCAGGGTAAACTTTTGACAAACGCCTTGCGGCACTAGATTATTTGCTCAATTTCGGCGATTTCGGGAATAAGTTCCTTGAGGCGACGTTCAATACCCATTCTCAAGGTCATTGCGGAACTAGGACAAGAACCACAAGCACCTTGTAATCGCAGTTTCACAATCGGCCCATCAAGTTCGACAAGTTCCACGTTACCGCCATCAGACATCAAGTAAGGGCGCATTTCATCTAAGACTGTTTCGACGTTTTCAATTGTCAGTTCCATTGTGTGAGACCTCTTTTGGTAGGAAAATTTTGATATTCAAAGTTTGTTAACTTAATTTTAGATATAATTGTCCATAGATTGTGTGTTGACCAGAGTAGAAAAGCTAATAGTCATGCATTCATGACTCGCAACTCAACACCTGCTGGTATAGTACCAGAGCAAAGGTGACAGATAAATAATCTCAATCGTCATCATGAGCAGAAACTAAGACTGGTTGTTGATACAGAGGTACTGTAAAGGTGACTGTGGAACCAAGTCCTTCGCCGAGACTATAAAAATGTACTTCACCGCCCATAGCCTCTATCAGCTTCTGGGATATCGCCAGTCCTAAACCTGTACCGCCGTACTGCCGAGTCCGGGAACCATCCACCTGAGAAAATAATTGAAATAATTTGTCTTGTTTGTCTAGGGAAACACCGATACCTGTGTCGGCTACTCTTACCCTCACCATTCCTGGGAATTGCTGATTTTGAAATTTCGTCTTCTTCAAGACTAAATCAGCGCTGACAGTGATGCCGCCTTCGTGGGTGAATTTGATCGCATTGTTCGCCAAGTTGAGCATGACTTGTAGCAGTCGTTGGTAATTCCCTTGGACAATAATTTCATCGGAGGTGGGAAGGGTATCCATCCGAAAGCTGAGGTTTCTCGACTCGGCTTGGGGACGGAGCAAATTTTCTACATCTTCAAATAGCTCATTCAGCTTGACTGGAGAGCAAACTAGCTCCATTTTGCCGGCTTCGATTTTGGCTATATCTAAGATATCGTTAATAATATTGAGCAGATGTATTGATAGATGATGGGCTTCCGAGATGAACTGATGTTTTTCTTCACGATCATCTGCCATACCTTCCAAAATCAGCTTTAAAAATCCGATCATGCCATTGAGGGGAGTGCGAATTTCATGGGATACATTAGCCAGAAATTCGCTTTTGAGGCGGGAGGCGGCTTCGGCTTTTTGCCGCGCTGCTTCTAGTTCTTTGTATAAAGTAGCATGAGCGATCGCTGTACCCAACTGATCAGCAAACTCTTTTGCTAGTTCAAGTTCTGCATCTGTCAACTCTTCAAATTCATCCCTGAGACTGATGGCAATCAGTCCATTGGCTTGGTCTTGATAGCAAGTCGCCACTACTAATATTTTGTGCTGGCGACACAGATTATACCCCGACACCTCCATGACTATCGGTTCTAGGGTTGCCAACGCCTGAGCAAAGGCTGGCTCAGAACTGACATCTATTTCTAAGCCCAGCATCGAAACTCGCTCTGGCTGATGATACTCTGCTATTACCCGGACTCTAGAACTAAAGGGCTGGTAAGGACAGATAATGCAGCGTTCTAGCCGTAGCGCTTTCCCCAAACTGTCAACTGTTTTTTGCCAAATAACATCTAAATCCAAGGTGCGACGAATATTTCTGGTAATTTTATTTACCAGTTTCTGATATTGTTGGGTTCGTCCACCATGACGCAGTAAACTTAAAGCCAATTCTACCTGTGTAAGTTCTTGTGGTTTCGCCTTAACTTCTTGTTTGTTGGGTATAGATTGCAATAACCGTCCCATTACTAAAACTGTAGTAGCAACGGTTCCTAATTGCGGCATCATTGGGGAAATTACCAACTCCAACTCAAACAATTCTTGGCGGTAGCTAAACCAGCATTGCAACTTTTCCGGCACCAAAGTATTTAAAATCCGGTGCAACCGTTCTACATAAGCACCATTGTCTACAGGGACAAAAACTTCGTCCTCATTGCACTGATTAACTATTTGCTTGGGGTTTAACCCTAACAGTTCGCTATGCTGCCAAAAAAATGTCAGGTAGCGTCCCGCCCCATCTTGCGTGTACACCAACTCGGAACCGAGAGTTGGCCAACAGCCATCGGTTTTATTCGTTGAGTAGTCCAGATTTTGGGAAAATAAGTTCGGCAATTGGGAATTAGCAGTAATAGTCATTAATCGAGTTGGATAGACAAATGGCAACTCAAAACAGTTTTGCTCAAGCTAGTCAAAAAAAATTGGCGTAAATTATTACAGCTTTGGCATCCTTACATTGGGTATTTTGGCTTTTATTGGATCTAGATTGACCAACTTTACCTTTTTTTCATTTTCTATTTACAACTTGTTTATTAATATCAATCATTCCATTCACCCCGTGGCGGCACAGGTATACGACGAGGGGTGCGTGTCAGTTCATCATCTCTAGCAACTTCACCGCGCAACCATTGACGAATCGCGACTTCAATCACTTTACTAGGGTCATTGGTTAAGTGCTGAATTTGCTCTACTAACTCCGAGTCCAGATGGACAGCGATTTCTACCTTGCCGGCTCGTTTTGACTCCGCTCCGGTAGCTTTCTCTTTCATATTCATAAGTTACTATACTCAGAGATTGTTGCCTCTAAAGCTTTGTCGCCCGGTGATTATTTGCCATTCGGGTCAGTTGACTAACTACGGTGAAAGTACAAATTTACTGCACAGTTAGATAGTTCCCCAAAATCCCACCAAATTAACAGCATTTGGTATTAAATGGTAAATCTGATCAAACTCGCTAGACAACAGCTCTAGAATTTTTGTGAGTAAATCAGTAGTTACAGGCAGTTACCCAGTGTAACAGCCCACGAACTCTACATTATTTACTGACATATATTTATTGTACGCTCCTGATTGGTCAATCCCATAATGTAAAATAGACTTTATATATATTTTTCTAAATCCCCAAACCACAATCACAAATCGGTGCAGTCAAGGCAAGTAGGGGTACAGAGGGAAAAAAACTGATTAATTCTCCCAAAACAGCGTGTTGGACAAGAAAGCATTAAAATATATGAAGTAAATTTCTTGTTTAACCTTGGTTGCTGCTTCAGCAAAGATAGTATATGACTGATGTTCCCGCAGATCGGATTCGCAATTTTTGTATTATTGCTCACATTGACCACGGGAAATCTACCCTCGCTGATCGCTTACTGCAAGCCACTGGCACTGTAGATGAGCGCAAAATGAAGGAACAGTTCCTTGACAACATGGATCTTGAACGGGAGCGCGGCATTACAATTAAGCTGCAAGCTGCCCGGATGAACTACAAGGCCAAGGATGGTCAGGAGTATGTATTAAATTTAATTGATACTCCGGGTCATGTGGATTTTTCTTATGAGGTGTCCCGGAGCCTTGTGGCTTGTGAAGGCGCGCTGTTAGTGGTAGATGCTTCTCAAGGTGTGGAGGCGCAAACTTTAGCCAATTTGTATTTGGCTTTAGAAAATAACCTGGAAATTATTCCGGTTTTAAACAAAATCGATTTGCCTGGGGCAGAACCAGACCGGGTAATTGCCGAAATCGAAGAAATTATTGGTTTAGATTGTAGTGGTGCTATTCTGGCTTCTGCCAAAGAGGGCATTGGCATTAATGAAATCTTAGAAGCAGTTGTAGAGAGGATCACACCACCTAAAGACACTCTAGATGCACCTTTACGGGCTTTGATTTTTGATAGCTATTACGACACCTACCGGGGAGTGATTGTTTATTTCCGGGTGATGGATGGCAAAATCAAAAAAGGCGATCGCGTTTATTTGATGGCATCCGAGAAAGAATATGTCATTGATGAGTTAGGCGTGCTTTCTCCCACAGAAATGGAAGTTGAAGAACTCCACGCTGGGGAAGTCGGATATTTTGCCGCAGCCATTAAAGCTGTAGCCGATGCGCGGGTGGGAGACACAATCACCTTAACGAAAGCTAAAGCCGTATCGCCCTTACCTGGTTACACAGAAGCGAAACCAATGGTATTCTGTGGGATGTTCCCCATTGATGCTGACCAATTTGAAGACTTACGAGAAGCGTTAGGAAAGCTGGAACTCAACGATGCAGCTCTCAAATACGAACCAGAAACTTCTAGCGCAATGGGCTTTGGCTTTCGTTGTGGGTTCTTGGGATTACTGCACATGGAAATTGTCCAGGAACGCTTAGAACGAGAGTACGACCTAGATTTAATTATTACAGCACCTTCCGTAGTTTATCGGGTGGTGACGAACGCGGGTGAAGAACTGTATATAGACAATCCCAGCCGCTTACCCGGTCCCAATGAACGGCAAAAAATTGAGGAACCTTATGTCCAAGTAGAAATGATTACGCCGGAAACCTACGTTGGTAGTTTGATGGAATTGTCGCAAAATCGGCGGGGCGTTTTTAAAGATATGAAATATCTCGCCCAAGGACGTACCACACTGACTTATGAATTACCTTTGGCGGAAGTCGTCACTGACTTTTTTGACCAGATGAAGTCGCGATCGCGTGGTTATGCCAGCATGGAATATCATATCATCGGCTACCGTGAGAATCCCTTGGTGAAGCTGGATATTATGATTAACGGCGATCCCGTTGATTCCTTGGCGATGATTGTTCACCGAGATAAAGCCTATAACATGGGACGGTCAATGGCCGAAAAACTCAAAGAACTGATTCCGCGCCATCAATTTAAAGTCCCAATTCAAGCATCAATTGGCAGTAAAGTCATTGCTAGTGAACACATCCCGGCTTTGCGGAAAGACGTACTAGCTAAGTGCTATGGTGGCGACATCAGCCGGAAGAAGAAACTTTTGCAGAAACAAGCCAAAGGTAAAAAGCGGATGAAATCTGTGGGAACGGTGGATGTACCCCAGGAAGCTTTTATGGCTGTGCTGCGATTAGATCAAAGTTAAGCACCGGAAAAACCTTACCCTGGTTTTGCATAGCATAAACGTCCCTCTCCTTACCTTACCAAGGGAGAGGGAAATATTTTTTCTGGGTGTAGGAAAGAATAGACTTCTTGCCAAAGTCAATGTTTTTGAGATATAGCAATGGACAAGGAGGTTAGGACATAAACAAATAATCAAACTTAGACACCAAAAGGGTTTTAACCCACTCCCTACTCCCTACTCCCTACTCCCCAGCTATACAACCACAGATGCACACAGATGAACACCAATATCTGTGGTTTATTTTTTTAGCTCTTTGATCACAATTTTCACCAGTTCTATAGAGATAACCAGCCGTATAGTCTCCTTGTCCGAACGGTATTAAGGTTTACGGATGATGCACCTATGAATAGACATCAATCAACCGGATTCCCGGCTGTGTTTACCTTTGAAGTCAAGGTGAAAAAATTATTGATGTTATGAAATTAAAACCATGCTAAAAAGCAGAAAGTCTTTTCTTCTCTTTCTCAGGTTGTGTTATTTTGATTGATTATCTCTGTCCAAAAATTGTAGTAAATATACTCGCTACAATTACCATTTTTGTATTTTTAGATATTTATAGGGTATTGGAGACTTTAGTTAATGAAAATACTGGTGCTGAGTTGGGAGTTTCCGCCGAGGATCGTTGGCGGAATTTCCCGTCATGTGGCGGAGTTATACCCGGAACTGGTGAAGTTAGGACATGAAATCCATCTGATTACCTCAGAATTTGGTCAAGCATCAATGTATGAGTTAGTCGAAGGCATAAAAGTGCATCGCATACCAGTGTCACATAGTAACGACTTTTTCCACTGGATAGTTAATCTTAACCAGAGTATGGGACATCACGCTGGAAAGTTAATTCTGGAAGAAGGACTCTTTGACATAATTCATGCTCATGATTGGTTGGTAGGAGATGCAGCGATCGCCTTAAAGCATAACTTTAAAATTCCCCTCGTTGCTACCATCCACGCCACTGAATACGGACGGCACAACGGTATTCATACTGAAATGCAAAGTTATATTCATCATAAAGAATATTTACTCACTTATAACGCTTGGCGAATTATCGTTTGTACAGACTATATGCGGCGAGAGATACAACAAGCGCTGCACAGTCCTGGTAACAAAATAGATGTTATTTATAACGGGATTCGACCAGAAAAAAAACAGCACGACGAAAACTTTCATGCTCAAGATTTTCGCCGCCAATTTGCCGCAGACCATGAAAAAATTGTTTATTATGTCGGTCGCATGACTTATGAGAAGGGCGTATCTGTATTACTGAATGCTGCGCCTCAAGTGTTGAACTCAATGGCAGCTAATGTAAAATTTGTGATTATTGGTGGGGGAAATACTGGGGAACTTCAACATCAAGCCTGGGATTTGGGAATTTCGCACAAATGTTACTTTACCGGATTTCTCTCCGATACGTACTTAGATAAATTCCAGACCATTGCTGACTGTGCCGTGTTTCCCAGTCTTTACGAACCCTTTGGGATTGTGGCTTTAGAAAGTTTTGCCTCTCGCGTTCCAGTTGTAGTATCCGATACAGGTGGCTTTCCTGAAGTAGTGCAACACACTCAAACAGGCATTGTCACACAGGCAAACAATTCTCATTCCCTCGCTTGGGGAATTTTAGAGGTTTTGCAACATCCTGGTTATCGACAATGGTTGATTGATAATGCTTACAAAGATTTAGCGCAACGCTTCAATTGGACAAAATTAGCCAAGCAAACAGAAACAGTTTATCAGCGAGTCGTGCAAGAGCGATCGCAAATTGTCTGGAATTAAAACTTAGAAAAAATACCGAGAATTTACTCACATATCCGAGAAAATTAAAGATCACTCCAGATTATTTAGCGTTAAAAAACAGTACAATCCCTATACGCTGGAAATTTAACCCTTTCTGGTGCGAGAGTTAGCAATAATTGTGGTTTGCACCAGCAGCTTAATATGACAAAGGTATTCCCAAACATAGCAAAGTGGTTAAAGAATGTAGGGACTATGTGGCAAAAGATGGGAGCCTCGATCATATCCCGTCTCACAGCATTCCTAAAACCCGACTTCCAAGAAGACAAAACTTTAGATTTACGACCCCCCTTACCTAGCCCCTTAGCGGGACCAGTGCATCTTTTAGGTGGGGGCGGCCCCGATGTAGAAGAAGCTATTCAGTGGATGATTAATCAAGTTAGGGGATCTACCAACTACTCCACCAAAGTTAATGTTGTCGTGCTTCGCACTTATGGTAGTGATGACTACAATCGGTTAATTTATGATATGCAGGGAGTGAACTATGTAGAAACTCTGCTCATTAGCAATCGCCAAGATGCCAACAAACCTGAGATTCTAGAGAAAGTCAAAAATGCTGGAGTGGTTTTCTTTGCTGGTGGCGACCAATGTGAATATATCCGCAGTTGGAAAAACACCAAATTAGAAACTGCGATTAAATCAGTTTATGCCAAAGGCGGTGGCATTGGCGGCACCAGTGCCGGCGCAATGATTCAAAGTGATTACGTCTACGATGCTTGTGCTTCTTCCGAACAAGGTATTGAAACCAGAGAAGCCCTCGAAGATCCTTACCGAGACATTACCTTCACTTATAACTTTTTCCCCTGGAGTCATTTGACAGGAACCATCATTGATACCCATGTTGATAGACGCAAAAGAATGGGGCGAATTATGGCTTTTATAGCCCGTCAAATTCAGGATGGCGTATCGAAAAGCGTTTTAGGGATAGCCATTAGCGAAGAAACATCAGTTGTTGTTGATAAATATGGTATGGCGAAAGTCATGGGAAGAGGCGCAGCATATTTTATCTTAGGAGACCATCCACCAGAAGAATGCAAACCCCAAACTCCCCTGACATTTTACGACTACAAAATTTGGCGCATTCCCCGTGGCGATACCTTCAACTTAAGGGATCTACCCACCAAAGGTTATTATCTCAGAAGCGTCAAGCGGGGGCGGTTTGATTCAGACCCCTATTAATTGGGAACTTGAAAAAATTCTCCTACCCTCTTGTAGTGCGGGCATATTTATTGCCCGCTTTTGGATTAACAACAGATATAATCCAGCCTTTATCTAATCACTGTAATAGACTGTAAACTTTGAACCGTAGAAATTACCTGCTGTGCTACCGTGTCTATTTCTTCAGCAGTATTAAACCGCCCAATTCCAAATCGTACCGCAGCATAAGCTAGTTTTTCTGAGTGTCCCAAAGCAGTCAGCACATGAGAGGGTGCGATGGTTGTAGAAGAACAAGCAGAACCAGAAGAAACCGCCATTATCGGCTGCAAACCTAACAATAACGCAGCACCATCCACCCCCTCAACACTTATATTTAAGTTTCCTGCTAGTCGTTGCGTGGGATGTCCATTCAGGTGAACCCCTGACAACTGCGAAAGCTGTTTCCATAATCTTTGTCTGAGTTCAGTCAGGCGTTGATTTTCCTTCTCTTGTCCTGCTAAAGCAATTTCGACAGCTTTTCCAAAACCGACAATTTGGGGAGTGTACAAAGTCCCAGAACGCATTCCTCGTTCATGTCCGCCGCCATGCTGTTGGGGTGCAATTTGGACTCTAGGGTTACGCCTACGCACGTATAAAGCCCCGATACCCTTTGGTCCGTATACTTTATGTGCAGTCAGCGACATCAAATCAACTTTCATCGCCTGCACATCTAAGGGAATTTTACCAATAGTTTGGGCTGAATCTGTATGGAAAATTATATTACTTTCCCGGCACATTTCTCCAATTTCTGCCAACGGTTGCAATACACCAATTTCATTATTTGCAGCCATTACCGAAACCAAAATTGTTTCTGGACGAAAAGCTTTTTTTAACTCAGTTAAATCAATTATCCCATCTGGCTGAACTGGGAGAACAGTAATCTCAAATCCCAGAGATTTTAAATAAGTACAAGGGTCAAGAACTGCACTATGTTCTGTCGCCACAGTAATAATATGCTGACCTTTAGAAAAATAAGCTTCAGCTACACCTTTAATCGCTAAATTATTCGCCTCAGTTGCACCACTTGTAAATACGATTTCTTCAGGAGTAGCATTAATAGCTGCGGCTAAGATTTCCCGTGATTGTTTCACAGCCGCTTCCGCTTCCCAACCGTAAATATGACTAATACTAGACGGATTCCCAAAGTGTTCTGTAAAATAGGGAATCATTGCTGCTAATACGCGTTCATCTACAGGCGTAGTAGCATGACAATCGAGATATATAGGACGAATAGACATAAATTAACTCAAAATTTGACTGAGATTTTTTAAAATACTTAGGACTTCGTACAATTCATTTTTTCTTTTTAATAACGTAAATTGGTCAGACAAAGCATATTGGGTAATATTTTCTTGCATAAACTTTAGAAAAATAAACTCACTACCATTAGTCACACATCCAAACACAGGTTTTTCCGGATGAGGATTAGCCAACATATAAGTCAGTGCTTGAGGTATAGCTTCTAGAAGAGAAAAACTAGAGCGTTTAGATTCAATAACTAATAACCAGAATTGTTCTTGAATTACCAGAACATCAATTCTACCTCGAATAATTTCTCCTTTATCCTCCACCGAAATTTCAATTGATTGTTCACTTCGGATAAAAAAAGGTTCGTCATAAAACCCAGCCAGATTTAGCAAAGGTGATAAAACAACTAATTTTACTGTTTCTTCGGATAAAGGAGGATATTTTACTAAACGCAGAAAATGAGATTTGATTTTGTCTAACTCTTGTTTTTCTAAATCTGTAATTCCTGGTAAATTCTCCCACCATTCCGGAAAAAATACCTCATCTTTAGCCTGTTGTAGACCAAACTTTTCTTCTAAATAGGCGAGTCCAACATTTTGCGCTTGGATAAATTGAACCATGTTTTTTAGAACTGGCGAAAAGTGTTATACCCTACTTCGATGATAGCGCTGTTAGGCTGACTGGGGATTTGAAGTGGCTGCTAATTCCTGTAACTTAGTTAATACTGCTTGTGCATGACCTTTAGTTTTGACATTCGGCCAAGTGTAAGCAATTATCCCATCAGGTGAGATCAGAAATGTTGACCGGGCTACACCCATATATTCTTTACCCATGAATTTTTTCAATCGCCAAGCGCCATAAGCTTCTATGAGATGATGTTCAGGGTCACTTAAGAGGGTGATGGATAAGCTATGTTTGTCAATAAATTTACAATGGGCTTTCTGTATATCTGGACTTACTCCTAATATTTTTGCTTCCAAGGCGCTGAAGTCTGGAGACAAGTCTGTAAAGTCTTTGGCTTCGGTGGTACAGCCTGGGGTGTCATCTTTGGGGTAAAAGTAGAGTACAACCCACTGACCGCTAAAATCACTGAGGCTGACGGGTTGATTGTTGTGGTCGGGTGTGGGGAAATTAGGCGCGGTTTGTCCAGTTTGGGGAATGTTACTCATGATTGGTGTTAGATGGGGATGGCATCAAAATTTTACCTGAATTAGGCGACGATGAATTTTTTATCACGCACCAGGCGCAGAGAGGAAGAGAGGTAATTTTGGCATTTTATATTCAATCAGCAATGCCCACTTTTTTATCTCATGTCACACTATTGATATCTTGCTTTGCGCCTACTCTGCGAGAACGCCTAACGGCGAATGAGTGAAATTTTCATTCAAAATTAAACCCCGCCATGATTAAAATGTCATCTGAATTTAACTTTTTCCAACAGTGGTATCCTCTCTCACCTGTAGAAGATATTGCCCCCACACCATTAACTCCTGTTACTCTTTTAGGAATTCGTTTAGTTATCTGGAAGCCTAAGTCATCTGAGACTTACCAAGTATTTTTAGACCAATGTCCCCATCGTCTCGCGCCTCTGAGTGAAGGACGTGTTGACGAAAAAAGTGGTAATTTAATGTGTAGTTATCATGGTTGGCAATTTGATTCTCAAGGCATTTGTACTCACATTCCCCAATCGGAGAATCCAGAAATTATTACTAAAAATCAACAAAATTTCTGTGTAATTTCACTACCAGTTCGCCAAGCCAATGATTTACTTTGGGTTTGGCCTGATGCTAAGTCAGCAGAAACAGCAGCCAATACGCCGTTACCACTGTCTCCTCAAGTAGATGCTGATAAGGGATATGTTTGGTCTTCTTATGTGCGTGATTTGGAATATGATTGGGAAACTTTAGTGGAAAATGTCGCAGATCCTAGTCACGTACCTTTTACCCATCACGGGGTACAGGGTAAGAGAGAATATGCTACACCCATACCTATGGAGGTTATGCAATCTACTTCTAAGTTAATTGAAGTAATGACTACTGGACGCTTCAAAACAACAATCACTTTTGAACCTCCTTGTCGGTTAGAGTATGCTATCAGCCTTGATGATTCTGGAGAGAAGAAAGTTGGACTTGTGACTTACTGCATTCCTGTGTCTCCAGGTAAGTCCAGAATTGTCGCCCAATTTCCCCGTAACTTTGCCAAAACATTCCATCGTTTAACACCCCGGTGGTGGAGTCATATCAATACCCGTAATCTGGTGCTGGATGGAGATATGATTGTTTTACATCAGCAAGAAAAGTTTTTACAACAAAGACAAGGAGTTGAAAGCTGGAAAAATATCTACAAGTTACCGACAAGTGCAGACCGTTTGGTAATTGAGTTTCGTAATTGGTTCGATAAGTATTGTTTCGGTCAGCTACCGTGGAGAGAGGTGGGAATTACTGTTCCACCCAGCCCGCAAATTAATGATAATCGTTCTGTATTGCTGGATCGTTATTCACAACATACTCAGCATTGTAGTAGTTGTCGCAATGCGTTGAAGGTTATACAGCGCTTACAGGTGGGACTTTTAATATACAGCATAAGTATCATTGCTGGAGTGGCTTTACTTCCTGATGCACTCAGAATTAAGCTGGGTTTACCTTTGGTAATTACGGCTGCTTTAAGTATGGCTGCTTATTCTTGGCTGAAATTCCAGCTAATTCCTAAGTTCTACTTTGTAGACTATATTCATCCTGAAAAAGTTTAGTTTTAGCCCAATTTTATGTGAGGCTGCGCTATATTCTGCTTTCCGTAAGGTAGTCATGTTTGGGGTAGTAGGTAAAAGGTACACGTAACCTTAAATTTTGGGCTGAAGGGTTAGATTCGCTATAGGTAGGGGAATACTGTTAAATAAGGGATAAATTTGCCTTAATTGCTCTGAACAGAACTTTTTACAGCTTATTACCTCCATCCATTACAGTTTTTCCCGGTTTTACTTATTATGGCAAAGGTTCAAGTTGATTACTCAGGATATATTAAAGTAAAATATGACGACAATCCCAGAGAGCTATATTCTCACCAGAATGAAGCAGTTCAAGCACTGAATGAAATTAATAAACAACCCTTTGAAGGCTTGCTAGTTCTTCCCACAGGTGGAGGCAAAACTTTGACAGCAGTTCATTGGTTATTACGTAATTTCATTAACAAAAACAAAAAGGTTCTTTGGGTCGCTCATCGTAATGAACTACTTGACCAAGCATTTGAGACAATTAAATTTAGTGCCTATTCATCATCATTAACTAGCGTCCCAGGATTTAGATATCGCATTATATCGGGTCATCCTAAACATGATCGCCCTGTAAATATTGAAAAAAGTGATGATATAATCATTGCCAGTAAAGATAGTCTAAACAGTGGGCTAGAACACCTATTGAAAAACTGGGTTAGTCACTTAGATGAAGTTCTCTTGATTGTAGATGAAGCGCATCATTCTACAGCTAAGACATATCGTAAGCTAATTAATGGTATCAAGGATGATCTAAATAAGCGAGGGCATGAAAAAGGGTTTAAAATGTTGGGACTAACAGCCACTCCTTTCCGGACAGATGAGAGTGAGAAGGGTTTATTAAAGTTAGTTTTTCCTAATGATATCATCTTTTCAGAACATCTGAGAACTTTAATTACAAGAGGGATTCTTGCTGAACCCATTTTTGAAAATCTAGAAACGAAACTAGGTATCAAGCAAAAACTGACAGCAAGGGATATTCAAAATATCGAAAATTTTGATCGCCTACCAAACAATATTAGGGAACAGATTGCTCAATCTAGTATTCGCAATACTCAAATTCTTAATCACTATATTAAGAATAGAGAAAAATATAAACCTCTTTTGATATTTGCTATTGACGTGAGTCACGCAATTACACTCAACAGCCTTTTTCAATCTAAAGGAATTAATTCAGATTATATTGTATCTTCAGTAAAAGATGCAAATACAGGTATTACAATCTCATCAAAAGAGAACTCAGAAAAAATCAAAAAGTTCAGAAATGGTGAAATTGAAGTATTGATCAATGTGGAAATGTTGACAGAAGGAACAGATTTACCTAACGTACAAACTGTTTTTCTCACTAGACCTACTGCATCTACAATATTGATGACGCAAATGATAGGAAGGGCGTTGCGTGGTCAAAAAGCAGGGGGTACGGAAAAAGCCTATGTAGTTAGCTTTATTGATCAATGGGAGGATAAAATTAACTGGGCTAATCCAGAAAAACTTGATCCTGGAGAATATCCTGTATTCAAAAAAGACCTTCCATCCAATAATAGAACGGCTCGGCTGATATCAATTGAGATGATTGAAGAATTTGCTCGAATCATGGATGATTCAATTGATACTACTGATTTAGAAAAATTGGAATTTATCAAAAGAATTCCTCTAGGAATTTATCGTTTTTCTATTCTCGAACCGTCGGAAGCGGATGAACCTAACCCTACAAATTATGATGTGTTGTTATATAACGATACAGAAGAGGCATACGACAACTTTATCAATGATTTGGAATTTCTATTTAAAAATCAAAGTATGGATTTAAAAGATAGAGAAATTCTGACCAAAGACGAACTAAAAAACCTTCTAGAGACTGCAAAGAAAAATTATTTTCCTGACTATGAAACTTTGCTGGCTTATCGAAATGAAGATGTAGAAAATATTTTGCGTTTCTATGCCCAAAAGGAGATTAAACCAGAATTTTTAGCCTTCAGCGAGAGAAGAAAGTGTGATTTATCTGTTGTAGCAAAACATATCTATGATAATTCATTAGGAGGTAAAGCCAAGACTGACTATATCAACTTACTTTGGAATGATGAAAAATCTTTTTGGCAAGTGCTATTCAGTTACAGATGGAAGTATTTTCGCACGCAATTGGATATTGAAATTCGTAAAATTGAAGAGCCAGACATATATGGTGATGTAGCTGTATCATCAATATCAAATGTCATTTCAGACACCATACCTATAGAGAAATTATCTCTATACGAAATCAAAGCGCGAGATATTGCTGAATACAGAAAAATTAAAAATGCTGTATTTGCCAAGCACACAAATTCCGAAAGATTTATAACTTGTGGAATCAGTGGAGTTAAGAGTCAAATGCGGAGGGATTTTCAAATTGATCATATTAAACCGATGTCTCAGGGAGGTTTAAGTACGCTTGATAATCTGCAAGTTCTGACAATAAAAGCTCACATAGAGAAGACTCGGAGAGAAAACACAAAACGATAGTTATTTACGAATTCGACTTTTTAACCGCCCGTGAGTAGCATTGGAACAGCAATGTATGTTAAGCCCAAGATGCTAGTTCCATTGGTACTCGCACGCAAATTTAAGAATTAAAAAATATGCGACGTGATTTTACTAACCGCGATGAATTAATAGCTTACCTCCGAGAGCAATTCCCCAATGCGGTAGAACGGGATGATCATATTAGTGAAACTGTAGGCGGACGTAAAGCTGCTGAGAAAGCACTGCAAAAAGTTAATCCTGTGGATTACGCAAAAACACGTAATTCTTTAACTGGCGCTGTCACGAGACTTTCGCCTTATATTCGTTATGGGGTTTTAAGTTTGCGCGAAATTAAGGATGATGTGCTGGAAAAAGTACAAGATCCCAATGATGCTAGTAAATTGATTAATGAGTTGGGCTGGCGTGACTATTGGCAGAGATTATATGTGAAATTAGGCGATCGCATCTGGGAAGATCAAGAAGAATATAAAACTGGGTACACCCCAAAAGACTACGCTGAAAAACTACCAGCAGATATCACCGCAGGGACTACAGGAATGGTTTGTATTGATAACTTTAGCCAAGAATTACGGAAAACTGGCTACTTACATAACCATATGCGGATGTGGCTAGCCGCTTACATTATTCATTGGCGGCGGATTCGTTGGCAAGCCGGAGCCAAATGGTTTCTAGAACACCTGCTAGATGGCGACCCTGCAAGTAATAATATGTCATGGCAGTGGGTCGCCAGCACTTTTAGCCATAAACCTTATTTTTTCAATCGTGAGAACCTAGAACGGTATACCAAAGGAGTTTATTGTCGCCAATGTCCCCTTTACGGTCATTGTGATTTTGAAGGTAGCTACGAAGAATTAGAACAGCGACTATTTCCCCAAGGTGAATTTACCAAGAAACCCAATAGTCAAAGTTGGCAACAAGGCAAAAAAGGTAAAAAATGAATAAACCAATTGTTTGGGTACATGGCGACTGTCTGAGTCCCGACAACCCCGCATTACAAGAATACCCCGAAGCCCCAGCTATTTGGGTATGGGATGAGGCTTTAATTGAAGAATGGCAACTCAGTCTCAAACGCATCACATTTATCTACGAATGTTTATTAGAACTACCCGTAATCATTCGCCGTGGTAACGTAGCACAAGAAATCTTAAAATTTGCCCAAGAAAACCATGCCGATTTAGTCGTGACATCCACCAGCCCCAGTCCCAGATTTAATCATATTTGCGACCAAATAGAAAAAACCTTAACCCTAGAAACCTGGGAAACAGACCCATTCTTTGAATACGATGGCTATATTGATTTGAAACGATTCTCTCGTTATTGGAAAGTCGCAGAAAAACACGTTTTTGACTAACTCCCCCTGCTCCCTGCTCCCTGCTCCCCTGCCTCTTAATCCCCCAAATGCTAACCACCCTCACCGACACCCAAAACATCCTTTCTGACCTCATCACCCGCTACTCACCCCGTGTAGATTACTTAGTCATACGCCTCGAACAAGCAGAAGGAACAGATATTTTCTTACGTGGCGACCAAGTAGAAACCCTGAGTGAAGGCATTTCCATTGGTGGACATATTCGAGCTTGTTATAAAGGTGGCTGGGGATTCAGTAGTTTTAACCAACTGGCGACGATTAAAGAACGCATTGAAGAAGCGATCGCCGCAGCGAGAATGGTGGGTGATGAAAAAACCATACTAGCCCCCATTGACCCAGTGCAAGCAGTATGCAGACTACCCCTCACAGGTAGTGATCCCCGAAAAATTCCGGTGTTCCAGAAAAAAGAATTGTGCGATCGCTATACTGATTTATTAAAAAGCATTGATCATCGCATCACCACAACTTCAGTTCGCTACGGTGACAGCGCCCAAAAAGTAATTATTGCTACCTCAGAGGGAACTTTAATCGAACAATCTTGGGTAGATATGGAAATGCGTTTTACCGCCACCGCCAGAAATGGTGACACCGTGCAAACAGGTAGTGAAACTACAGGTTCTCGCAAAGCTTACGAAGATTTAACTGTTTTGGATCAACAAGTTCAAAGTGCAGCCAAAAGAGCGATCGCAGCCTTAACTATACCAACAGTCAAAGGCAACACTTACACAGTAGTCATTGACCCCATTCTCACAGGTTTATTTGTTCATGAAGCCTTTGGACACCTTTCCGAAGCTGATATGGCTTACGAAAACCCAGATTTATTGGAAGTCATGACCATTGGACGGCGGTTTGGGCCAGAAGAACTACAAATTTTTGATGGTGCTGCCCCAGAAGGTCATCGTGGTAGCTATTTGTACGATGATGAAGGTACACCCAGTACTACTACCCAATTAATTGAAGATGGCATTTTAGTCGGACGTTTACATTCACGTGAAACCGCAGGCAAATTAGACGAAGCACCTACTGGTAATGCTCGTTGTCTAAATTATCACTTTAACCCCATTGTCCGGATGACAAATACCTGGATTCAACGAGGTGAAACACCAGTGGCGGACTTATTCACCGATATAAAATCAGGAGTATATGCCCGTAACTGGTTAGGTGGCATGACCAACGGGGAAATGTTCACCTTTAGTGCTGGGGAAGCGTGGATGATTAGAAACGGTGAAATAGCCGAACCGGTGAGGGATGTCACACTTTCGGGTAATGTTTTCCAAACCCTCGCCGATATTGAAGCTGTTGGTGATGACTTTTATTGGGATGAGTCTGGTGGTTGCGGTAAAGGTGGACAGAATAACTTACCTGTGGGTTGTGGTGGCCCCAGTCTGCGGATTCGGGATGTGGTAGTTGGGGGGGAAAGTTGAAAAAGAAGCAGGGGAGCAGGGAGCAGGGAGCGGGGGTGAGTTGGAAATTACTTGACACTCCTCCCGGTTGCTTAACAACCTTTCCTTTGATCTTCTCCCCTGCCCCTCTGCCCCTCTGCCTCCTTTGATCTTCTCCCCACTCCCCATTACTGTGGACTAGAGTCGTCTCTTTCTTCTCGCACTTGGCGCAACTGTTGTATGAGTTTTTGACCAGATTCTAGAGTAGAAGACAGTGAATTGCTATTGGCTTTGGGTGTAGTCGATGGCTGGGGAAGAATCACCGTTGCGGGTGCTGAGGGCTGCTGATTTTGGATTCGCAGTTGCGGTAATGGTTTGAGACTAGCTGCGGGTGTCTGCCCTGGAGTATTTTCAGCAGCGTTACCGTTGTTTTGGAAACGGAGGCTAAATGGATAACTGCTGATTTGCTGACCTCCTTTAGGAGACCTGCTATTAAAATATTCTCTTGCCTTTAATTTCAAGTCAGTAGAAACTGATTCGTCTTGGAATTTAATATCTAAAACCTTGCCTTCAGGATCTACCACTAAGTAACCCAAGACTGTGCCTTGAACATTCGGCTTATTTACTACAATAGTTTCCCGGATAACTGGTTTTTCTTGGGAATTCGGGTATGCTTGCTGAATTTGTTTTCTTACTCCTTCGTATGAGTTTAGGGCGATTAGTTCCTGTGACTCATTTACTTTTTTTAAGGGCAACTCAGGTGTTTTGGGCATAGTTCCCGGCTGAAATTTGGGAAGACTTCGATTTGCCAGGATTAACTCATCTTGAGCTTGAGGGGTTTTTTGGAGGCCAGCTATTAGCTCTGAGTTGCCAGCATTAGCAGCATAATTACCAGGCTGTGTGCTTTGGGGAGTGGTATTTGTTGCTCTGGTAGTGGGCGGTGTATTTGGCAAATCACCAGGTATTTTAGACGCAGTTAGTTGTGGCAATCTTTCTACAGGTAGTGGTTGAGTTGCCACTCTGACTTCGCTCTGATTAAAACTGGAAGTGGATGCGGTAAATCTTTGATTACCAGCATTGAAACCAGAGGGATCAAATCGCAATTGCTGTCTGGGAGCTACGGGCGCAGTCCCCATCGCTGGTGTAGGCTGCCTTTGGGGGAAGGAAACATTGCGATTAGACGCAAAACCATAGTTAGGTGCTGTGTTTGGCGGCAGTACAGACTGGTTATAAACTGGTGGCGGTAATGGGGCTAATAAAGTTCTCTGCGTATCCAGCTTCGGAGGCAGAAGTTGTGGTTGTTGAGGAAGTTGCGGTTGCAGAGCCAGTTGGGATGGGAATGATGTATTTGGAGTTTCTGGTAGACGGTTTTGATCTGCTTGGCTTAATTCCAAGATACCGACTGATTTTGGTGATGCTGAGACTTGAGATGATTCTGAATCTACAGGCATCAATGGCACAATCAACGCAATAGCACCGTGAATGCCAAGAGAGGCTATTGCTGCTATCCCAGTTGGTTGGCTGAGGATGCCTGGTATATTTTTTAGTATGGAGACATAAGACATAGCTGTTATCGTTCACTCGGCTCGGTTGCGGTTGACTAGCAAAGCAATTTTATCTTAATTACAAGAAATGCATCCTGATCAAAATCATAACTTCCTAGACTGTTATTCAAAATGCCAGGATAGGATTGTTTCAAGTTTTTAATTTTTCCATGAGAAAATATTTCTCTTGCTAGCTAAAGACTGGAAAATGATCACTTTTGAATGGTGATTTTTATGAGGAGTTGCACTGTATGCATTGGACTCTAGGGTAGTTGCCACTGATTGCCATCGCATCAGTCTAAATACATAACTATACCTGTTGCAGTTGCTGGCTTTTATTAGCAGACTATGTTGGCTGGAGTTACGTTCTTCTAACAAAGACGAAGCTCGCTTTTAAAGCAGAATATAGTTTCGTTTAATTTTATCACATCAGCCCAATTCACCACTGTAGCCAATTTGGCTATTTACCCCCACATTCCTAAATGCCATTACCCACAATTATTCTGCCTGGATATTTAGAAAGTGCGATCGCCTACCGTCAATTAGAGCAATCCTTATTGCATTTGGGTGTACCCACAGTAACAGTACCACTGCGGCGGCGTGACTGGTTACCTACCATTGGCAGACCTGTAACACCCATTGTCCAACAACTAGATCGCACAGTCAAACAGATGTTGTACAAACATCAGGCGGCGCAAGTCAATTTAATTGGACACTCCGCCGGCGGTTGGGTTTCCCGCATTTATTTAGGAGACCAGCCTTATTCAGGAAGAGGTAAAGTCACATCCTCCTGCTGGAAAGCTCACCCTTTGGTGGCTAGTTTGATCACCCTCGGTACACCCCATATTAGCCAAGAACGTTGGACACGGGCGAACTTGGATTTTGTTACTCATAACTACCCCGGCGCTTTTTACAAAAGTGTTCGTTACATTTGTGTAGCCGGGAAAACTATCTTTGGTCAAAGAAGACCCGGCGGCTGGTTAGCTTACAACAGTTATCAACAAACCTGTGGTCAAGGTAACACCTGGGGAGATGGGATCACGCCCATTGCCGCAGCGCATCTAGAAGGCGCAGAAAATCTGATCATTCCCGGTGTCCAACATTCTCCTCGCAGCCCAGGAATTTGGTATGGCTCACCAGAACCTTTAAAATCTTGGGTGGAGTATTTAGTTTAGGAAAATTTACCTTTCTTTGAAAAAAGCAATATAAACTCATTTTTATTAGTTAAAATCGTAATAAAAATACATACTTAGCCAAGAACAGGAAGGGGACACAATGGAAAGTACCCAGTTCGATAGAATTTTCCGGCGACTAGCGACGATTTTAGCTGTAGCGATGCTGAGTTTGTGCTTGATTTACATCACTACAGGAATTTTGATTTCTTTTTACTACGAACCCACAGCAGGGGGAGCATATCAATCCCTGAAAACCATTAATACACAAGTACCCTATGGGTGGTTGTTCCGCAGAGCCTATGATTTGGCTGGTAATGCACTCATCGTAGTCGCGTTGGTGCAAATTGTCGTGATGTTTTTAGGGCGACAATTTAGCAAAAGTTGGCTCACGGCTTGGATTAGTGGGATTTTCTTAACTTTAAGCGTCATTGGTCTAGATTGGACGGCGATGCTTTTAGACTGGACTCAAGAAGGCTACTGGCGTTTTAGCATTGAGCTAGGAACCATCGAAGCAATTCCGTTTATAGGTGGGCAACTACGAGATATTCTCACAGGTGGTGGAGCCATTAGCACAGTCACTGTTGCACACCTTTACACCATCCATAGTTATATTTTGGCGGTTGCAGCCATCATCTTGGCGGTAGTGCATTTATCTGCTCTCATTTGGCAAGAACAGCAAATGTTTCAATTTTTAGGAGCATCACCCGTTAAAAGTTGAGATAATTTTTCCAGGGGTAGTTCTTCCACCTCCGGTAAAGTTTCCAGAGACAAGCGAGTAGATTGGCTACTACCGGATAAACGCTTTAACAAGTTAGGTCTGGGGTCATGCAACAAGTATATGATGCGATCGCCTACTAACCACTCTTGACTGGCCGGCATTACCTGTAGACGGTCTTCTCGCTCTAACAACAACGGAATCAAATCCCCAGTCTTAATCTTTTCTTGGATGCGGTCTTGTTGTTTGCTAAATTCAGAATCATTGAGTGTAGTTGTCCCCAGCTTAACCCTGCCATCATTGACATAATCATTCCAAGTCTTAATCACTAACTCTGTAGCGAAAGCTTGGCTAACCTTGTGATTATTACTGGAATTGACTTGGGGTTGGCGGGGAAAAACTGCCAAAACACGCGGCGGACTAAATTCCTCAGCCGCCCGTTCAGCCAAAACAAAATTCACCTCACCGTTATTAGTCATCGCCAAGAAAGTTCCCATAGAAGCCAGTCCAGCTGCTTCCAAAACCGAAACATCCAGCGCACTGCTAGAAATCACTCGAATATCTTGAGCGGCGGCTTTTTCCGAACCCTCTGGGTCAGTATCAATCATTACCACCGTTTCGCCCCGTTCTTGAAAGAAACGGGCAACTAACAAACTCAAGGGATTGCAACCCACAATCAGCACCCCAGTCGCATCCTGGGAAGTGATGCGTAACCATTTAGCAATAGTTCCAGCCGTTAATCCTTGACAAACCACCGTCATGATAATTGTCAAGAATACGAGAGCTTTAATAGCATCACCACCGTTAATACCTCGCTGTGTCAACGAAATGGCAAACAAAGAAGCTACCGAAGCCGAGACAATTCCTCTAGGGGCTACCCAGCTTAAAAATAGTTTCTGTCGCCAATTCAAATTACTGTTCCAAGTACAGCTGAGAATGTTAATGGGGCGAACCACGAACATGAGTACCAAAACAGTAAAGACACTGCCCCAACCCAAAGCAAACACACTCGCAATGGAAAGGTCAGCCGCGAGGAGAATGAATAGCACCGAGACGCTGAGAATTGTCAGTTGACCTTTAAAACTTCGCAATAGCCGCTCTTCTGGTACTGAAGAGTTAGCAAATACCGCACCGGCGATAACTGTGGTCATGACTCCCGATTCACTACGAATCGTCTGCGCCAGAGTAAATAGACCCCAAAGAATCGCCAGTACCACTAGATTTTTTAACTCCGATGACAGAAAATTTGCGCGTTTGAAAATCAAACTCATCAAGTAGCCACCTGCACCACCAATTGCGCCACCAATTCCCAAACGCATCGCTAAACCAATGATGGCATTGATAGGGTCAGCATCACCATTCATAATCGTGTCTAGGACAACGAAAGCTAGAATAGCCCCAACAGGGTCGATTAAAACTCCTTCTCCTTCTAAGATCGTTGCTACTTGACGATCTACGTTGATTTGTTTGAGCAGGGGACTGATTACAGTTGGCCCTGTGACGACAATAATCGAGCCGTAGAGAAAAGCTATATTCCAAGGAAACTCCCCCAGCCAGTGGGCGGCCATACTACCACCAATTAAGGTGATCAGTGTTCCCAAGGTGACGAGCAATTGTAGGCTCACCGAAACTCTGCCCAACTCCTGTACATCCAGGTTGAGTCCGCCTTCAAATAAAATTATTGCCGTTGCTAGGGCCACAATCACTTCTAGTCCACTACCTAGAACGTGAGGATGCAACACCCCCAGCCCATCGGAGCCAAGGAGAATGCCTAGCAGCAATAACAAGACAATACTAGGTAAGCGGAAGTATGCAGCCAGCACCTGGGCGGTAATGCCTGCAACAACGACGCTCACTATCTGTAGGGTTATTTCAAAAGATGCTTCCATGTTGTAGATTTTGAGCTATGTATTTCAAAATCTTTTGTAAAGAATAGTAAAGATCACTTCTACAGAGTACAACATCACATCCTCTGTCCCCAAGGGAATCCAGAGTTTTTTCATACTTAGTTTTGTATATTACTCCATTTTCCCATGACTTGAAGAAACATCTAATGGTGCTAGGGCGCAAATGCAAAATCCTGTTGTCACTATCAAACACCAGGAGAAATTCCACAGCTACATTCATCGCTGCTGATGATCTTGCTTGGTGTGCCTGATGCACGAATTCAACTATAAGCTATGTCTTGCCGTCATCTTAGCCAGATTAAAAATTTTTTTTGCCAACCCTATTGACATCAACCTGGAAATTAGTTATTTTATATAAAGTCTGAGTCTTACGCCCCCATCGTCTAGAGGCCTAGGACACCTCCCTTTCACGGAGGCGACGGGGATTCGAATTCCCCTGGGGGTATTTCCAGAACATAAAACCAAATAATAGAATTTTTGAATCAGCCTTTTCTGTTGTGAATTTATTTCCAAGAAAAGGCTGATTTTTTTTAACTCATTCGCGCCCTTCCCCTTCCTCCGCGTTTCGCAGGTAGGGGATATCAGCGACTAAATAATTGCCTAATTTCAGCTATTTAACTGCTCTACACGCTGGTGAATAGCTAAAAGATTTACCCGCAGATCATTGCTGAGACGACGTTCAATGATAGTTATGGGCATTGTTAGTTTAGGCCAGATTTGAATGGTGTAACACAGAGTCGTACCTCTGTCCTCCCCCTGAGCATAAGGTTCTAAACACCAGCTACCAGAAAAGCTTTTGAAATCTCCCTCAACCATTGAGAAAATAATTTCTTGAGGAAAGTATTCTTGCAAATCCAAAACTACACGGGCAGAAAAGTTGAATTTGAGTAGGCGCTGAGAGCCGATTTGTTCGAGTCGAATTCCACCGTCAGGATGCTCTAACAAACAACTTTTGGCTAGGTTGGGAATGAAGTCAGACAAGGCTTCATAATCTGTGAGGACTTTCCAGATCAGTTCAACGGGTTGAGGAATTTGGATCTTAGCGCTAATTTGCCTCTGTCTCTCGGCTATTTTTTCGACTTTAACTACGACATCTGGTAAACCAGCTACATCAATAGCCAAGTTGTGTTCTAGGTGGATCTGATCACTGGTGGCGCTCAGGTCAAGATTTTCTGTGATGTTGTATTGTTCAGTCACTGTGAGTATATGGTTGGCTTTCATGGGAAAATTGAGGCAGGGTCAGGGTGAAACTGACTTCGCTAAGTGGAGAATCTGAGATTTGCCTACTCTCAACTGCGATCGCCCCGTTCAAATGCTGCACTAAAGATTTGACTAAAGCTAGTCCCAGTCCAGTCCCTGGGTGCCAGCGTCCTTTACCTCGACGGAATTTGTCGAAAATATAGGTGGCTTCTTCTTCGGAAATGGCACGCCCTGTATTAGTCACCTTAATAATAACTTGATTGATTTGTGCTTCAACTTGGTGAAATGCTTGCAGGCGAATAATAGTATCATGATCAGAATAGGTATAGGCGTTATTTAATAACTCTTGCAGGATGCGGTCAAAGCTTTCTGGTTCGGTTTGCAGGATTAAGGATTTCTTCGGTAAATCTACGGTAATACTTAAACCTTTATCTCCTAGCCTCCCCTCCAACGCTGCACTTAATTCCTGAATTTTGCTATTTAAATCGATGCTCTCAACTTGCAAGGGTTCTTGATCTGATTCTGATTTCTGTAAGGTCAGCAAGTCATTAATTAAGTTGATTTCCTTGGTACATTCTTGCTCTAAGATATCTAAGTATCTGGCTTGACGCTCTGCTGTGATTCCTGGCAGACGTAAATTTTTAATCGACATGAGCATATTTGTCAGGGGGTAGCGCAAGCGATCGCTCATGTTGCTCAAAAATTCATCTTTGAGTTCGTTGATTTCCCGCAGCTGTCCCACATATTGCCGTGTTTTTTCATGCAATTTGGCTTGGAGTTCCAGACTGCTGTTTAATTTTGCCGTCCGTTCCTCTACTACAGTCTGTACTTGCCTTAATGTCTGTGACTGAATGATGGCATTGCTGACTTGGGCGCAAACCATTTCCATAAGGTTTAATTCGGCTGGTTGCCAATTGCGCGGTACTGCTTGTTGTAACACCAGAAATCCTAAAACTTTGCCTTGATTCTCTAATGACATTAACAGCACTGTCGGTAAAGCCTCAATTTTAAACAATGGGGCAACTGTATCGGCTTGCTGTAGGTTTATATAGTCATTGATGATCACTGGGTTGCCAAAGTCTGTAAACACGCGTTGACACAAACTACAGTCTGACAGGGAAAATGTCTGAGTTAAAGTATCTGGTTTAATCGTCTGTAAGTTGGTTATTTCCCGATTCCATTCCCCAACCACTGTGGCTTTGGCGTTGGGAATTTGTTTTTTAGGTTTAATATTATTAAATAGTGGGTCTTTGTATTTGAGTAAGATCAACAAACCTCTATCTGCCTGTAGTGATTCGGCAGTAGAAGCGATCGCTAACTGGAGCATTTGATTTAATTCCAAGTTAGTCTGACTCAATAAAGTTAATTGCTTGATTAAGCGTTGATGATTGTGGCTTTTTTGTAGATACTGATGCTGAGTAGCAATTAACTCAGCTTGCATGACTTGAGAAAAGGCGATCGCACAGGACAATTCTACATCTTTGAGCAGTTGTTTTTCTGACTCTTGCCAATCATAACTCTGGAATTTGATCAAACAAATCACGCCATTATTTTTCCCCCCCAACCGCGTTGGGATTGCCAAAACAGCTTTAATTGGTAATGGCAGGTATTGACACCCAAGGAGCAAACCGTTTTGAATGATAGAAATATGCTCTATAGTCAATGGCTCTGCCGCACACTGCACTACGGGCAAATCCATCATTAACTGCTCTATCGAAAACATCTGGCTAGGGTGTGGTATTTTCACATACTCATCAGCACACCAATGAGCAGTAGTTGCATTACCAGACGCTTCGTTAGTAACTGTAACTAAGCAGCAACAGTCCACATTGAAAGTAACTCCCAGCAATTTGGCAATTTCTGGTAACATCAATGCCTTTACCGAACTGTTGGCAATGATCTGGTTGATTTGTTGTGCCAGATGATGGACTAATTCTTCCTGATCCTGCATCAGCTTAACTGAGTATGATTGTCTCCGTTCTAGATCATCCGGGTATTGTAGTGGTAATGATAAATGATTCTTCATTATTGGCACGCTCTTGGATAATTTTCCCATTTTTCGTGTCACCAATTTCTTGGTATATCCTTCACCGTTAATTACGTTGCTACACCCTGACTAGCTAGAAATCTTTTATGAAGACTTTCTTTCACCTGTTATAGCCTGCTTCTATTTCAGATGACAAAGTTACTGATAGATAGAATTTATTTGTCTAATAAGTAGAAAATATTTCAAATTTACCAAAACTAGGCATCAATATCCTTTTTAGATTTTCATGCAGATTTAATTAGCTAACTAAGGACTAGGATAACTTGCCTGTAACTTTATATAAACCGTATTTTCTCTTGATTTCAAATAATAAGTCTAGAAATATAACTGTATTAACACTGCTTTTACTCATAAAGTTATGTATTGTTTCCTAAAGTTTTGTTTACACCCCAGTAAGTTCACTGTTAGTATGACCAAAAGCCAAATATGCTCATGGCAGCGCTTTTAAACAAACTTTAGTGAAAAACTGGCGACAAAGGCACGCATTGAACCCAGAATCCTCTGTGCTTGACTTGGGAGGATCACCGAAACAAAACAAAAATTTAGTCATATCTGAGATAAATACTTGAGCCGAGTGGAATGGGATATTAATATAGTTGATTAACGACAAAAAGTAGCATATATTTTGTTCCCATAAAATCTACCCATAGCACGGTTCGAGCTAAATTCTGAATGCAGCCCATTTGGACTCGTGAGTAAGTGGGCTGCATTTACCCTCATGGAAGACTAAGAGGCTAAACTTTGGACACACAGAGGAACCATATCCCCATTACTCGTTAGTCCTAACAACATCGGTTGTTGGGGTGGAATTAATTGACCTGTAAGTACACAACGTTCTTCTTGCTCAGATGTAGCAGCTATACTAGCTCGAATATCGGCTCGCGAAAATCGGGGTTTCCACTCACCTGATTTTTGTTGGACATAATTCCAGAGGATATCTCTAATCAAAGCTTGATATCCCTGATTCCCGGAAATTTCTTTGAGTTTATCTTTGAGTTCCCGTTCTAGGCGGATGCTGGTAACTTCCATCTCCGTGGTCGGAGTGCGCGCGATGGTATGCATAACTTTGACCCCTTAAAACTGTGGACAGGATAGTAATACAAGTGTAGTATGTTTGCCGAAATCTTCAAATAGATGAAATTTGTGCTGAATTTCAGCATCGCTTTTGGCTATCAGTTTGTTTCCCACCAGGATCACGGCGCTATTCTTGTAGTTAGGCTTTGTCCCCAGCTTCACATTCAGGTATTTTTGCATCTACTTTGGTAACAGGCACAAACTGTTAACAAATTTATCTTTAATCTTTAGCCTCTCTATCTAAAGTGGGATTTGGTGGCAAATATAAATATTTTGAATTTCATTCTTCAGGTCGATACAAGTGTGAATGATTTACAAGTAGAATTATAAAACATGGAATTAAAGATATTTTGTGGTATAAAACAATGATTAATTAGGTATGTAAAACTTGATTATTTCATAGTGAAATACCAAATAAACTTCTTCTCTATTTCCAAGGTTAAGTGAATAAAGAAAGCACTAACAAATAATGACTCCGCGGAGCGGATTGATTTATGCTTGAAGGTGCAAATCCGGCGTTGTTACAGCTGTTATTGAGGATTGAAGATGAATATTTTTGCTTTCGTTGGATCTATTTTACGCCCAGTACGTTTTATAATTCTGGCTTCTGTTTGTACGCTGCTATTTTTATCCAGCGCATCACCTGCTTTTGCAATTAGTAGTTATCAAAGTGATGTAGAGGAAGGAACCACACAACTTCTGGAAACTCAACGCAAAACTGACGCAGTAGCTAAAGCTCCACCCTTGTCACTGAAAGAGGTTCAAAAAGAGTCAAACAAAGGACTTAATGAGGTTCAGGGAGATGCTGACATTAACAAGATGAAGAGACCTGCAAATTCCCAGAGTTCAACTTCAGTAGAAGATAATGTCCAGAATTTCTTGGAAAAGGTGACAGGTAATAAGTAAGCGGTAAAAGTAATTAATTAGAAATCCTATCAGCTTCAGAACCCCGATGAGTTTGAGAAACCGGGGTTCTCGAATTTTTATATATAAATTACATTTGAAGACATGACTACGGATGTATTAAGAGTCAGTGAGGTAAAAGTACTGATGCACTCTCGACAAAATACGGGAACCGAGAACGAATATCACGTTGGTAGGTGTAGGGATGATGGGAATGATTTTTGTGCTGCGTCAGCATCGTCTTGGTTCTAGATCCTAGAGTTGACCGCCGAGGCTGGGGGTGTTGTCCAGAGCGCCCCGACTTCTTCAGCCCTGACATTTGGGAAACTTTAGATAATATAGTATGATTGATAAAATTAGGAATTACATGGCTCTTGTAGTTTTCGGTGCAAAAAGAAAGACGGGTGAGCATTTACCAAAATGTAGTATATAAGTAATTCCCCCATCCCCTACAGCAGTGTTTTCTACCATCATTATGCGAGAGTCAATTTTAATTAAGGGAAATTTTCGGGGGCTAACTTAAGATAATTTATTGTGCAGTCGCGCCTGTCAGATGATGATCTGCTGCTTAAATCCCGATTGCCCAAATCCCCTAAATCCGGACAAACAGAAGTTATGCCAAACTTGTAGCACTTCCTTGGTGCCACTTTTGCGAAATCGCTTCCGCGTCATTCGGGTGCTTTCCGATGAGGGGGGATTTGGCAGAACCTATTTATCCGAAGATACAGATAAACTGAATGAACGTTGTGTAATCAAGCAATTAGCGCCGAAGTTTCAAGGAACTTGGTCGCAAAAAAAAGCGGTAGACTTATTTGCCGAAGAAGCAAAGCGTCTACAAGAACTGGGAGAACATCCACAAATACCAACTCTGTTAGCTTATTTTGAGCAAGACAATTGTCTGTATTTGGTACAACAGTTTGTCAATGGTCAAAATTTGTTAAACGAGTTACAACGGCGAAAAGCTTATCGGCCTGGGGAAATTCAAGCAATTTTGCTGCATTTATTGCCTGTGGTCAAGTTTATCCATGACCGTGGTGTAATTCACCGCGACATTAAACCAGAAAATATTATCCGACGACATGGTGATGGACGATTAAGCCTGATAGATTTTGGTTCCTCAAAGCAATTTACGTCGAGAGTACAGAAGACAATCGGTACATCTATTGGTTCTCATGGTTATTCGCCATTGGAACAAATTAGAGACGGTAAGGCTTATCCAGCTAGTGATTTGTTTGGTTTGGGGGCTACTTGCTTTCATTTACTCACGGGAATTTCCCCGTTTCAGTTGTGGATGGAATATGGCTATGGCTGGGTGACTAATTGGCGACAATATTTGCGGAGTCCATTGAGTACTGAATTGGATTATGTTCTCGATAGGCTATTGAGAAAAGATATCCAGCAGCGTTACCAATCAGCAGATGAAGTGATTAGAGATTTGACTCCAAAACAACCATTAGCATTACCGCCTGGAGGTAAGTCTTTTGGAAAACTACCAGTAACTCAGATTTCATCTTTGCGGGTCAAATATACCTTACTTAAAAATTTAGTCTTGGTATGTGCTTTGATTCTGTTGTTTGGTATTGACGATTCTTGGTATCAGCAATATCGCCGTGTTCACAATGTTTTATTGTCTCAGCTGAGTGAACATCATACTATTCCTGGTAGACCTGTTGCTGATCAGTCGCCAAGTTTGACTTTAAATAATATTTCCTTGGCTCAAACTCTGCAAGGTCATGAACATTTGGTTTTATCTGTGGCTATTAGTCCCGATAGCCAGATTTTGGCTAGCAGTGGGGATGCTTACGGCGGTAAGCTACCGATGATTAAAGTTTGGAATCTGGCTACAGGAAAGGAAATTGCAACTCTCAAAAGCCATTCGCAAAGGGTGAATGTGGTGGCTATCAGCTCAGATGGACGCACTTTGGTGAGTGGTAGTGATGATAAAACTATCAAAATCTGGGATCTACCTAGTGGTGAGTTAGTTCGCACACTGAGGGGACATTCTGATTCAGTTCAGGCGATCGCTATCAGCCCAGATGGTGCAACTGTGGTGAGTGGTAGCGATGATCAAACGATTAAACTATGGAATCTGTCCACGGGGAGGTTAAGAAGCACTCTCAAAGGGCATACATCTTGGGTGCGTTCACTGGCGATTAGCCCGGATGGTGTGACTCTGGCTAGTGGTAGTTTTGATAAAACGATTAAAATTTGGGATCTGAACAAGGCTGTTTTTATCCACACACTTGGGTCAGATGCGGAAACGGTGACTGATGTGGCTTTTAGTGCTGATGGTTTGACTCTGGCTAGTGCTAGCCGCGATCGCACAATTAAATTGTGGAATTTAGCGACAAAACAAAAAACTCGCACATTAGCAGAAAATACGGAAACGGTGACATCTCTTGCTTTTAGTCCAGATAATACGACTCTTGTGAGTGGTGGTCGCGATCGCACAATTAAACTGTGGAATTTAGCTACAGGTAAGGAAATGCGTACACTGGTGGGACACGCCGATACTGTGACTTCTGTCGCTATCAGCCCGGATGGTAAAACCCTTGTCAGTGGTAGTGAGGACAATATGATCATGATTTGGCGGGTGTCACAGTCATTAACTAATCGCGCCTCTGACTAAAATTACTGTACAGTCCACACCAGAGGCGATCGCTTCGGGAATATTACCTTGAACTGCTTGCTGTAATAATCCCTCACGAGAAGCCCCTAAAACCACAACATCATAACCTTCGGTTTTGACTAAGTTAATCACTCCTTCTGCAACCGAATCAGCTTGGACTGGGATAGCAACTACATGACTGGATAATTTGCGGCGACGCATGAGAATGCGGATGGCTTGTTCTAAAACTGTCATGTCTGGTTTTAATTGAGATGGTTTAAATACCTGCGTCAGCCGAATGTATGGATTATTCCCCAATGTCGCTAAGGCTGGTAATAATTGAATCGCTACCCTGACATTAGGGCCGCCAGCCATTGTTACTAGCCAACGGTTGAATTGGGGAATGGGGAGTGGGGAACTCGGGGTCCCCTCTGGGGATAAGGGGTAATGGGGAGTATTACCCAGTTTGACTAGCATTACGTCGCAGGTGGCTTGGCGAATGATGGTGTCTACAACATTGCCAAAAATCCGACCAGGGGTAGAGGTTTCACCTTTCCACCCCATTAAAATCAGGTTTATATGCCGTTCGTCGATGGTTTCCAATATTGCCTGGGCTGGGTCGTGGGCGACTCTAATTTGGGTGTGTAAGGGAATTTTCCACTTTTTAGCCAAAACTTCGGCTTGTCGGAGTAAGCGGCGACTTTTGGCGGTTCTGACTGGTGTTTCCGATGGCGAACTGTGACGCGATACTAATATGATTTGCACACACTCGATTTCATAATGGCGATCGCGCGCAATAGCTGCGGCCATTTGTAAGAGAATGGCGGCGGTTTCGGGATTCGCTACTGGTACTAATAATCTACCTCTGCCAATATTAGGCGATCGCGTTTGATAAACTAGATAGGAAGGTTCTGGCTGTGATTCTGGGGTAACGTTGCCATAATTAAGATGTTGAGCCTGGGCGCGGATGATGTCTGCACGGGTAATAATTCCGACTAATTTCCGCCCTTCAACTACTGGTAAGCGGCTGATTTGATAGCGATCGAGCAAATACAGGACATTACTGAGGTTATGTTTGGATTTTACCGTCATGGGGGAGTGGATCATAATCTCCCTTAATAAAACATCCTTTGGTGACTGGCTATTGCCGAGGATGTATGAATCACTATCGTGTTTGGTGACAAAATCTGATTGGGTGATAATTCCTACTAGTTTGCCGTTTTCTACCACCGGAAAGCCACGATGATGGGAACGAGAAAATACTTGCATTGCTTCTTCTAATGTCATATCTGCATCCAAAGTTTCGACTCGATGCTGCATGACATCGTTGGCTGTTAACTTTGTTAATATGCCCTCGGAGGAAACTGCTTTAGTAATTGTGATGCCTTTTAGTTCTAATAGTTTGTCATATAGAGATCCCGGCATTACCTTGTCGGAAACCAAGTAAGCGGCTACAGAGACAATCATTAAAGGTAGTACCAAATTGAAATCTGTAGTCATTTCAAACACAATCACAATGGCTGTGATTGGGACTTTAGAAACGGCACTAAAAAAACCGCCCATACCTGCTAAAGCGTAAGTCGTGGGAGAATCCACTGCTAAGAAATAAGAGGAAGATACACCAATGAGGTGTCCTAAACAAGAACCCAAAATCAGACTAGGCGCAAATAATCCCCCAGGCGCACCCGAGCCAAAGGCGATCAGGGTGAGAATAAATTGAGATAAAAAGGCGATCGCAGCGAAAGATATATTGGCTTCACTGATAATCATGAACTCCCGTAAACCCGCATAATCACGGAAAGATTGCGGAAGCATCGCCACAACTAAACCCGAAATGCATCCAGCTAAAGCCATTTTTAAGGGTAAGCTGAGGTGGAAAGTTTGATAAATTTTGATACTAGCAATTAGACCACGATTAAATAATGCACCCAGAAACCCTGCTAAAATCCCCAACAACACAAAAAAGGGAATTTCTGGCAAGGTGAAATTACTGGAGTATTGGATCAACTCCAGATTTAGTTCCAAACTTCCACCACCCAACAGTCGGGAGACTACACCACCAATAAAGGAAGCGATAATGGCGGTTCCTAAAGTCAGCCCTGATAAATCCTGAAGTAATTCCTCGACAATAAACAATACACCGGCAATGGGAGCATTGAAAGCAGCTGCTAAACCAGCACCCGCACCCGCCGCAATCATCTGTCGTCGATGATCTGGGGAAGTGGGAACCCAGCGACTCATTCCTGCTGCTAAACCCGCCCCAACATGAACCGTGGGGCCTTGTCGCCCCAAAGCCATCCCTGAACCGAGGGTGATAATGGCACTGATTAACTTGACAATTGCGACTCGCCAGGATAATGTAATTGGCACATTAGCCAGGGTGGCTTTAACTTGTGGAATACCGCTACCTGAAGCTTCTGGTGCAAATCTATTCACTAAAGAGCCAGCGATAAACCCAAAACTCAGCCCAATGGCAGGTAAGATTAACCATGCTGGGAAAATTTGGCTAGTGTGGACTCGCCATGTCCCCAACCATCCTGATCCCACTTTCAGGAATACCGCAGATAGAGCAGCTACTAGACCAATAATACAAGCTTCGGCGATCGCTAAACCTTTTCTCGGTTGCAACCAAAGGCGAATGCGCTGAGTCAGACCCGAAAGCGCCATAATAATTAAAATTTCATCAGATAAAAACACCCAAATTTGATGTGAAAAAACTCTATTTATTCAACATTTCTGCTAGAAATAGTTTCTATGAATATGGCTTGAATTGTGAATCAATGGGGATTGGTATTATTACTTAATTTTGGACAAAAGTAATTTCCTCAAGAAATTAAACAAATGTTTATTTTCCCTGGTTATAGTTATAGCCTGACAAAGCAAATTTTTAATTCATCACAAGTGTTAAATTAGCAAAAATCGGATTTAATTGCTACCTACGAGTAACTACTTAGGTAAATAAATTACTTATGCTTATATCTGATCGGAAATTTTTAACCAACTTCGCAAAATTCCCCATCCGTCTATAGGCTGGGGAGGATGTCAATAAGTTCTACCAGTTGTAGATAATCCTTCTACGATCAGGGATGGAGTATAACAAGAACCATTCCAATCAGCGTCGCTACCTAATGCGACTAATTGTTTGAGAACTGTGTAGACGTTACCGGCGACCATCGTATCTTTGACACGCCCAATTATCTGACCGTTTTTGACACGATAACCCAAATCAATATTGATGGAAAAGTCTCCAGAAATACCGTTACCTCCACCCAGCATTTGATCCACAATTAAGCCATCATCCATTTGATGTATTAATTCTTGTAGTGATGCGGAACCTGGCTGGATCAAGAAGTTAAATAAGCCAGGGCTAGGATAACTGCCAAAACTAGGCCGAAAACCATTACCGGTAGTGTTAATACCTAGTTGTTTTCCTGTGGTGCGATCGCAATAAAAATTTTGTAAAATTCCGTCTTGGATAAAAACTAAATCAGTTGTGGGAGTCCCCTCATCATCAAAAGGACAACTATAAGGGCCAGCCTGTGGGTCTTGGTATAGCGTGAGACTAGGGGACATGACTAGCTTACCCAGGCGTTCTACCCAAGGAGAAGCTACTTCCAGAATTCGCTTCCCATTCAACGCTGCTTGTGCAGTTCCCCAAAGCATATCAGCAGCTTTGGACGTAAACAACACCGGAACGCGACCTGTGGGGGGTGCGACGTTTTCTCTAGACCAATCTAACCTTTGTAAAATTTGATGGGCTAATTTTTGAGGGTGCAGAATATCCCGTTGGGTTTGTCCATCCGCAACACTTAAAAAATCATCACCCCGTACCCATTCAGCGGCCATGTAGCAATTGAGAGTTGTGTCACTGTAGTAACAATCTAAACCTTGAGTATTGGAAAGTCTAGTAGTTTCTACATCACATTCCCAGTCACTGCTGCAAAGCACATCTGGATAGACATCACGAATCAGAGCGATCGCTTCTTTGCCCCATTCGACCAATAATTCTAAGGGTACAGCTGAGCCTATGTCTGGATAAGATGACTGAGAATTCTTGACTAACTCCACTGCTTCTGGTTGATTCAGGTGAGTCAAAGCCAAAGCTCGTTCCACCATTGTTTGCGCTTCCACGGAACCATAAGCCACCGTCAGTCCTGGTCGCCCATTGCGCCACAGTCGTAGGGCTGTGCCTTCAGATTGGCTGGTTTCTAGCTGTTTGAGACGGTTAGCCTCAAAAAATACGGGACGAGAAAGCGATCGCGACTGATAGACCTCCGCAGCTTCTGCTCCCGACTTGATAGCTAGTTCCAGCAGTTGTTCTGCTAATGTGTCTTGTGAAAAGTTTTCAGAACCCATGACCCTCGGTGAATTTTGGATTTTGGATTTTGAGCTGCATTAATGATGAACGCAGATAATTATCCCAAATCATTGGTATCCATCGGCATATATTGGCAAAAGCCATTTTTCAATGCAGATGGACGCAGACAATTATCCCAAATCATTGGTATCTATCCGCGTTTCATCCAACCAAAAAATTCTCCGAAAATCATTGGTGTGTATTAGTCTTTCTCAGTATTGAGCATTTGACTAAATTATCAATCCTCGTGCTTACCCCAGATTTAAATTTTGTAAAAGCCAAAATCCGGTGAAAGATTCTGCTTCGGGGTCAGACTGAACACCAATAAAATGCACACCATTAGCTTTTTCTTTGGCTTGCTCATAACCTTTGGCTTCGGCTAAAGTTTGGGGATTTTTGATATTAGCCAAAATCCAACTTTCAGTCGCACCAGTTTCTAAAACCAATCTTTCCCCTTGTTTCGTGTCAAAATTCAAGCAAGCCAACTCCAAACCCGAAAGCCACCCGGCTATGGGTAAAGCTCTAGGTGAGAAAATTAACACACCAGGAATGCGAGTTTCCGGGGACACATTAGCTAATTCCAGGGGAAAAGCTTCACCAAAGCCAATGTCCCATTCTGACATTTGATCAAAGTCAGCAGCTTGTAGGCTGACAAATGCCCACTGCTTACCTTCGAGGGCATCTGGTAAACGTTGGGGTAAAGGGCTGTCTAAGCGCACCGAGGCATTAGTCCCGCCTTGATATCCTGGTTCTTGAGGATAAACTTCCTCCATACGCTGTCTGAGCCATTGATTGAGAACTAAAATGCGGCGGCTAGGTTGGGCGGGGATACCCACATCCTGGCAAGCTTTAGTAATCATATTGCTCATTTGACGGCGGAAAAAGCGGATTCTGATTGGTGCTGACCCTGCCTTTTCAATTGCTTCCTGTAACGCCCTCCGTAACCAACCCGAATTTACCTGAGTACTGGGGCAATATTGTGCATAACGAAACAAAGATTCCGGTTTGGTGCGGATATCCGAAGGACTTTCGCAAATTAAGACTTCCCAAACTTTTTTCTGATTTTCGTCCAAAATTGGACGAGAGTAAAAATCGATTTCCCAAATACTACCCATGTTTTGCCGTGAGATTCTGGCGACTTGATATTTTCTTATATTTTCATCATAAGAGGGAATGGGGAATGGGGAGTGGGGAATAGACATCTAGTGACAAAAAATGTAGAGACTTTCCATGGAACGTCTCTACAAGAGTTCACCGCAGAAATATATTTGAATTCGTTTAATGACTAATTAATGTGGGAATGGGAAAAAGAGTACAGGATACCAGCTTTGACGCAATACTTCCGCCGCAAAACTCGAAACTAACCATTCTTGGAGTTTACCGATTGTTCCTGAAGACACTGCGATCGCGCTAATATCAGCCATGACAGCGCGCTAACTGCTTGACCTGTTGCACCAGATAATTCGAGATTTGATTATCGTTATAGGGAATTAGCAAAGAGCGAAAAAGATGTTGGTAACGCAGTGTTAATTCTTCTGAAGTGTAGGCAGAAAATAACTGAAGACGCACTACTAGTAAAGGAATCTTGGTTTGGCGGGATAAGTCAGCCATCGTACTACCCACTAATTTCTCAGTCAGGATGCTACGACTTGGAGAACCCAGTATAATCAGACTAGATTTATATGCGTGGGCTACCTTCAAAATTGTCTCAACTGGCTTGCCTGATTGCACTTCTATTTTCACTTCTACATCAGTCGGACTTTGCTCCATAGCTTTTGTAAATCTGGTTTGAGCTTGTGCTATTTTTTCATTATCCACTTGAGGAATAATGCCTTTTTACCACAAAGGCACAACGTGCAGAAAAACAATTTGCTTTATTCCTGCCAGCTTCAGACTGGAAATAAACTGTGATACACGATGCAACCCGTCAGAAAAATCTGTGCAAATTAAAACTTGTTCAAACATAGATTATTAATAAATAATCTCAAGATCGGATCTTTACATTTTCATTCTGCACCAAGAGATGAATTATGGTGCTGAAATTTTCTTGGTTGAAAATTTATAAGGATATTCTAATACATTAAACCAACGAAATGCAATTAATTGAGCGATTACTCATATTATTAATAACCTCCGTTTTTTTACCAATTATTATATTGGTAATAGCGGAATATAACCTAAAAAATAATCATGAATATCAGACAAAATCCAGTATTTTGCATACAGGTTTGGATAAATCCAATATATTTATATATCTAGTTAGCATTTTTCATAATGCTGTTTTTATCTATGGTTTTGAGGATGTATGGACTGGATTATTGTATATTCCAATCTTGTGGTTATTAGGGGCAATTCCAGCCGCGATCGCATCTAGAAAAGGGAGAAGTTTTTGGAACTGGCTGTGTTATGGCATGATGTGTTTTTTGGTTGCTATCATTCATGCCATTTTTTTAAGGCCTCGCTCTTAAGTCCAGATAAAATTTCCAGATTAGGGAGATCCTGTAGCCATTTTTGCTCGTCTACGATTCCCAACAACCCAGGGAGGGTAGAATAGGTCTTATTTCTTAGCCTCAACAAAAAAACTATGACAATGCATCCTACTCTGCAACGTGCCTTTGCTGACCGTAGCGTTCTGAAAGTAATTAGCGGCTTGAACAACTTTGATCGCGATCGCGTGGCTGCTACTATTAAAGCTGCGGAACTTGGTGGTGCGACCTTTGTGGATATCGCCGCCGATGCTGCTTTAGTGCAGATGGCGAAAAAATTGATTAATTTACCAATTTGTGTGTCAGCAGTCGAACCAGAAAAGTTTGTCGAAGCTGTTAACGCTGGTGCTGATTTGATTGAAATCGGTAATTTTGATAGTTTTTACGCCCAAGGACGCAAATTTGAAGCCGAGGAAGTTTTAGCCCTAACTCACCAAACCCGCGCCCTCCTGCCAGAAATTACCTTATCTGTGACAGTTCCTCACATCCTAGAACTACACCAACAGGTACTGTTAGCTGAGGAACTGGTAAAAGCTGGAGCAGATATTATTCAAACCGAAGGCGGTACAAGCAGCCAGCCTGCACATTCTGGAACCTTGGGATTAATTGAAAAAGCAGCCCCCACCTTAGCAGCAGCTTATGAAATTGCCCGTGTAGTCTCCGTACCTGTACTGTGTGCTTCCGGTATTTCTAGCGTCACCGCACCCCTAGCGATCGCCTCTGGTGCAGCCGGCGTTGGTGTTGGTTCCGCAATTAATCAACTCAACAGCGAAATAGCCATGATTGCTGCTGTGCGTGGCTTAGTAGAAGCCTTGGCCATTGCTAACAGCCGAGCGATCGCTTAGTTGACTTAGGTACTGGGGATTGGGGATTGAGATGGAGAATTTTCTTCCCCCCTGCTCCCCTGCTTCTTACCCCACTGTATCTTTCAGAACATAAATGACCTGATCTTGCTGTTCCTGTGTCAATTCTGGGAACATAGGCAAAGATAAAACCTCGTGAGCAGCTAACTCGGCTACTGGTAATTGTCCTGGCTGATAACCCAGGGTTTGATAAACGGGCTGCAAATGTAAGGGGTGGGGATAGTACACCATTGAACTTACTCCCCGTTCTTGCAATTGACTACGCACTGAGTCTCGGTAGGTGGCGCTAGCACCATTTCGCCCCTCAGTTAATACGCGAATGGTGTATTGATTCCATACACTCACGCCCCCGGCTAATTCTTGTGGTGCAATAATACCGGGAATTTGACTGAGAAACTGTTGATAATAAGCTGCGATCGCTCGTCGTTGATTATTCCAAATATCGAGATAACGCAGTTTAATTTGGAGAATAGCAGCTTGCAGACTATCTAAGCGACTATTTACACCAATTTCCTCGTAATAATAGCGATTTTTCTGCCCATGCTCCTTTAGTACCCGTAGTTTTGCCGCTAGTTCAGGATCATTAGTGGTAATAGCTCCACCATCGCCGCAACCGCCCAAATTCTTGGTGGGGTAAAAACTAAAGCAACCAATATGTCCGATGCTACCGACTTTTTGATGGTTCCAAGTTGCACCTGTGGATTGAGCGCAATCTTCAATGACTGCTAAATTGTGAGACTGAGCTATGGCCATCAGTGCTGTCATATCCACAGGTTGTCCAAATAAGTGAACCGGGATAATAGCTTTGGTTTTAGGTGTAATTGCTGCGGCTACTTGCTGCAAATCAATATTAAAAGTATCAGTGTCAATATCAACAAAAATTGGTTTTGCGCCCACAGCGCTAATGACTTCGGCAGTTGCCACAAAGGTGAAAGGTGTGGTAATAACTTCATCACCTGTACCAATTTCCAGGGCGCGGAGAGCTAAGTAGAGTGCATCAGTACCAGAGTTACACGCTATACAATTACTTACATGATGATAGGCAGCAAACTGTTGCTCAAAGCTTTCAACTAAAGGGCCGCCAATATAACGCCCAGAAGCCAAAACTTCTAAAACGGCTGCACTCACTTCTGCTTCAATAATGGCGTATTGTTGCTTAATATCAAAGGCAGGAATAGAATTTACACTTTGGATCATGAGTTCTTATTTTATCTAAAGATACAAAGGATGCACTGCGACTGCCAATTTTTGCTGTGAGAATTTTGATCAAAAAGCTTTGCAAAGACTGTCGCCCCGGATACGCATCAAAATTGGGTTTTTACTGTAATTATTTTATGGTTAAGGATACCATTGGTTGGTAGAAAATGTGATGCATATCAACCAAGATCCCAGATGGGGAATTAAAGTTCCAAGTGAGTGGGGAGTAGGGAGTGGGGAGTGGGAAGAAATATGGTCATATTTTTTTGTGAGCAGGAAATGGAGAATTGATGCAGGATTTAATCAAGCTGGATTTTGTTGATTTAGCTATTTCTGTAGGATTGATGGCGATCGCCATTGGTTTATCTGCCTGGGAAAAATTAGGACTAGAATTAAACTTAGCGATCGCTACAGGCAGAACCATCTTACAACTACTCGTATTAGGATACGTTTTAGACTTCATTTTTGCTTTAGACAATGTTTGGGGAGTTTTGGCGATTTTAGCAGTAATATTGACAGTTGCAGCGATTGTTGCCAGAAATCGTATCAGTCCCAAAATTCCCCAAGTTTTACCCTTGGTATGGGGAGCAATTTTAATTAGTACTGCTGTGACGGTTTTTTATGCCAATTTCTTAATTATTCAACCAGACAGATGGTATGAACCACGTTATGTAATTCCTCTAGCAGGAATAGTATTAGGTAATGCCATGAATGCAGCTGCGATCGCTGGGGAACGTCTTGTCAGTACAATGAACGCTCAATCTGTGGAAATAGAAACACACTTGAGCTTAGGTGCAACTCCGCAACAAGCAGTAACCCAGTACCGCAAAGAAGCCATCAGAGCCGCATTTCTCCCCACTCTCAATCAAATGATGCTGATGGGTATGGTAGCCATTCCCGGAATTACCACCGGACAGTTAATAGGCGGAATTAGACCAATCGATGCTGTTTCCTATGAAATTTTAATTATTTTCATGGTGGCGGTTTCCAACTTGCTGACAACTATTTTAGTGACGAGAGGATTGTACCGTCAGTTCTTTAATTCCGCAGCCCAGTTGGTGAGGTGAGTACTGGGGGAGAAGAGGCAGGGGTGCAGGGTGCAGGGTGCAGGGGGGAAAGATTATGAATTCCCAATGACAAATGACCAATGATCAATGACTAATGACTAATGACCTAAAATGGAAATTGACGTTCCCTAGCAGCTAAAGTGTCAGAATCTTTGCCAATCCGCGATCGCTATCTTGCTTTTATCGATGAAATTATTGAATCCACCCTCAAGGGCAAAATTAGCTCTGTGGAGATGGTGTATCAAATGCTGCAAAAAAATCTAATTTCGGGGACGGGGGAAGTCTTTGAATTAGTTTTAAGCGATCGCCTCAGTAGCATTCAAAGCCAAGTGGATGGTGAAACAGATGAACTCAAGCAAGCCAAAGCCAACCGGAAATTAAGAGCGATTAAAACCATTCAAAGCCAATGGCAAAGATATTCTCAGCAAAATCAAGCTACAGAAGCGATCGCCTCAGCAGTTAGAGAAATTACTACAGCTTCCACAGAAGAACGTCTGACGATATTTTTACGCGTTATCGACCCCAACCAAAAGCATCCGCCAAATACACAACAACTACAGCAGTTAGCTAAAGGGTTACAACAATTTGCTCAAATAGATGCCGATTTACCAGAAATCTCCGAGGGAATTACCCGTGGTTTAGCCACTTGGCAAGGACTACAAGACCACTTGGTAAGCTGGATGTATGAAAAAAATCAACAATTGGGTTTTGGTGGCGTTCCCGGCGAAAGTGGTCCTTGGGCAACTTGGGCAAAACAAGTTAAAAATCATGTCCCCCAATCCCTGCTTCGCGCCTTAGCAATGGGAGAATCTGCCATTGAATTTGCCGAAAAACAAAGCAATATTAGTCTGGGTGACTGGGTAGAAGTAGCATTAATTTTACAATACCTGCAACGGGGTTTAGTCAACTGGTTTGACCAACAAGCCTATAACGTCCAAGCCGGGTCAAAAATGTCAATTTCCACTTTCTTGACCTTCGCAGTGATTTGGAGTCAGTTAGCCAGTGGTTTTCAGAGTAGAGCAGCATACACTAATGGCTGTTCTCAAATTATGCTCCAGATTTTACGCACCTTTGCCCAGAGGCCATATTTTCCCCTTTATGGTGGTATTTTCGCATCCTTCGCCGGCAATTCTTTACGGGATGCCCTCGATTATCTCGATGAACCTTTGCGACGAGTTGAGGGAACTCAGGAAAAAGCGAGAATTCTCACACTTTTAGGCTATTCACAACGGGCTTTAGGACAATATCAGCGTTCTATTCATTTTCATCAGCAAGCGCTGGAGATAGCCAGAAACGCAGGCGATCGCCCCTGTGAACTTGCCAATCTCAACCACCTCAGCCGTACTTATGTACAAGAGGAAAATTATACTGAGGCGATTAATAATAGTCAACGAGCATTAATGCTGAGTCGGCAAGCCGGAGAGCGCACAGCAGAAGCCAATGCCCTGGTAAACTTAGGTTACAGCGAAGTCATGCAGGCGCAAAAGCTCGAACAAGTAGAAACAGAAGTCTATGAATCAGCTATTAATTATTTAGAACAAGGCTTAAAGCTATCAGAACAATTAGGAGATATTCAAAGTAAAGCCTTATGTTTTAATAGTTTAGGTATTGCCTATTTAGTTATAGGTCAATCATCAGCCGCAATTCCCTATTTGGAAAATGGTTTTAAAACAGCCCAAGTTGCCGGTGATTTATATCTCCAAGGGCGAAACTTAGCTTATTTATCGGAAGCTTATTATAATTTACAAAATTCAGAAAAAGCTATTTATACAGGTGGTTTAGGAATGTATTTGTTAGAGCAAATTGCTTCTAATGAATGGCGACAATCAGCAGGTTTACTGACAATTTTACATGGACAAATGGGAGCAGAAGCTTTCCAAAGTCTCTTACAACAACATCGCCCGAAAATGATTGCGATTATTGGTGTAGATGGATATGATTACATTCCCAAATTGTTAGAAATTTACAAAGAAAGTATGTAAATATATTAATCCGCTTTAATTTTTGTAGCTTGCGTAGGTGGGGAGTAGGGGAGAAGAGGCAGAGGGGCAGGGGGCAGGGAGCAGGGGGGAAAAATTATGAATGACCAATGACAAATGACAAAGGACGACCCACACTAGTTAAGTTTATTTACACCGACTTACTTAATTTAATTTTCTTTTTCACTAATTGTGGAATGAGAGAAGGACGTTCAGCTACTGGAACTTTTGCTTCTTCAAAAGCAGCTAATTTACTTTGTGCTGTGCCAAAATTATGGTCACGTCCGATGACTGTGGCTAATGTCCCACTTTGTCGCCAATTTTTGGCTAGTGGTGCGTGTCTACCCGCAATGTAAGCAATTACAGGTTTATCAATTGCTTCAGTAATATACCGCGCTGCGGCTTCTTCACTATCACCGCCGGGTTGACCGACTAAAACGATTGCTTCTGTAGTTTCATCTTCATCGAGAATTTGCAGCCATTGCAGAAATGATGAACCAACGATCGCATCACTACCAATACTGACACTAATTGATTGTCCCAAACCAGCTTTGGTTAATTCCCACGCAACTTCATAAGTCAGGGTACTGCTACGACTGACAATTCCCACAGTTCCAGGTGTATATAATTCACTGGGTTGAGTACCTAAGAGAATTTTTCCCGGTACAATAATTCCCGGACTGTTGGGACCGACGATCAAAGTTTCACCTGCTTCGGCTTTGCGAAGTAATTGCACCATATCCAACGGTGGTACGCCACCAGTAATGATGATAATCTGGCTAATATTGGAGGCGATCGCTTCTAATGCTGCATCTAAAACTTGGTATGGATGTACGCAGATAATCGTTGTGTCAATTGCTCCTAATTTTGCCACCACCTCTTCCACCAAATCGAATATCGGTAGGTCGTAGAGTTGCTGTCCACCACATCCAGGATTGACACCAGCAACCAAATTTGTACCATAAGCTTTCATTTGAGCAATATGAGTTGCTGTCAGAAATTCAGAAAAGCCTTGGATTAATACTTTGCTGTCTGGTGTTAAGTTCATATAAATTTCTGGTAGTGTGGGCAATTATCTGTATTCATTTCTGGTTAATTAATACCTATTCGAGAATCCCCGGCGATTTATCGCGGGGAGTGTCAAACCTTTTTGTAAGCCGTTGGCTTGGCCAGACGAACAGCTTCTGCAACTGCGTCATCTAAATTTTCTACTACAATCAAAGCATCAGTTTGAGTCTTTAAGGTGGCTAAAAAATCCTTAGCAACATCGAACTCAGAACCAGTAATCCGGACAACTAGGCGCGGAAAATGAGACTCTCGCCGGGTTCTGCTGGTAACTCTGACAGTTGGTGATTTGATTTCGTGGTGGTCTTGTTGGACAAAATTGCTAATGATGTTCGCGACTTCCTCCGTCTGAGGTACACTACCGAGAAGATTAAGCAGTATCACTTGAATACTTTTATCAGCTGCGAGGATGTTCAAACCTTTGGCTAGGCGATCGCAAAAAGTCGTCGGCGAAACATCAGTGACCAAAGCATGGCGCAGATTCAGACAACTTCCAGGTTTACCGCCAGCACTGGTGACTAAATCTAAGGTAGCCATCATTGAACCAGTACCATTGCCCAAAATGCCTATTTTACCGTGTAATTCTAAACCATCCAAATCGCCTAAGTGACCGTTGATGGAACTTCTCGTATGACGGTTAGCTAGTTTTACGGCTATTTCCGCTAACTCTGGATGGCGACCAATGGCACGTTCGTTCATACTGACTTTACCATTCAGAGCCATGACTTGACCTGACGCACTCACAGCCAAGGGATTAATTTCCACCAAGTCTAAATCTTTCTGTATGAATAGCTGATACATTTTCTCAACAACCGAGCTGACAGATTGCATTAATGAACCTTGCAAACCCATTTTTAATGCTAGTCGCCGGGCATAAAAAGGAGAAAATTCTTGTTCAACAACAACGTGATGCATTTTCTCTCCTGCGGATTCCCAATCGATATCGGGTTCTGTGCAACCTAAAAGCACTGGTCGGCAGACAGCTGTATCTAAAACTACTGCAAGATAAAATTCTTGTTGACTATTATACTTTGATTCTGCCAGTAGAACTTCTGGTAATTCGCCCCAAAGCGGCAAATTAAAAATCGTTTGCGCCGCCGCGATCGCATCAATTGTTGTTTCTACAAACCTGACTCCACCAGCCTTTGCTCTGTCGCCCGCATATACCTGTGATTTTAGTACAATTGGATAGCGAATTTTTAAACGTTTCAAATCTGTAGGATGGTCAATTCGTTGGGAAGGCAATACGGGAATGCCTATTTTCCCAAACCATTCTTTAACTTGGTACTCCAATAAATCCATTTACCTGCACCTTGTATTTACACTACCAAAAGCATTTCTCTGGTGCTGTTTTTAACTTTTTTTAGCACTATAATTACACAATTGAGCTTTCTGGGTCTATAATAAATAATTTATTTTCTATGTATTAATTCTATCGGATTCGGTAAAGGATGCAAATTTGTTTCTTCGATTAAAACATGATTACTGTACTTACTAAAAGTCATGAATATTATCCGTGAGTTCGTCAGCATATAACAAAACCAGCATTCATGTCAAAAAAAATTGATGCGATGTTTTTTCACCTGACAACGGCTGAAGACGCTTTTGTGGTTAACCGCAGCTTGCAGCTTGCAGCCAGCCAGGGAGAATTTTTAGCCGCAACCGAGGTAAATAGCTTCAGGTTCGGCTTGAGCGAGGAGGTAGGGTAGCTTGGGCGGTGAAAAACTTCCCAGTCTCCAGTCCCTCATACCCAACAATCTCTCCTTTATTCTTCTTTTACCCGTATTGACTATGTAACATTTTGGTCAAAAATCAGAATTTGTGTTAAAAAGTTGGTCTATTTGATTTTCTGATTGTGGTTGATCAAACTGTGCATCTCCATTTCCTCAAGGTAATTCCTTGATTTCCCCCTTTCCCAGATAAACAAAACAATATAGAAAATCAGCAGTAACGCTCTATGAAAGTAGCAGTTCAACAGGAAAACTTACAACTTTTAGCCAAAACTTTGCAGGAAAAACTTCTGCAAGAAGTCCCCTCTGGTGAAGTCTTCCAAATTAAGTGTGCTGTCCAAAAAGACGAGTTAATGATTTTAACTCAACATCCAGTTGGTGTGACTGTTGAAAGTGAAGATATATTTTTCCTGCTCTCACAAGCACTCCAGTCCTCACCAACCTATAGAGAACAGCGCGTACAGTGCTTTATCAGAAGATTTGGGGAAGAACTTCCTTATGCTAGATGTTCCTTTGTGATCAAGCAAAAGCAGGAAATGAGGCGAATAATACCCCTCTCATCTTCTCTAACTCATACTCCATATACCATAGAGGATGAACCAGAAGCAGCGTTTGATAATTTCATCGATACACCGGATTTGTGGGCTACCGAGTCACCGCGCCGGGTGAAATCTCCACTGCTAGGGATAACTTTGCTAGGAATTTGTGTGTTTGGTACTGGCCTTTACTTGCTAACTCGTCCTTGTGTGATGTTTGAGTGCAAAGAAATCCAAACTGCTCAACAATTGAACTGGGAATTTAGACAAATGATCAGTGGTGCTAATTCGCAAAATGAATTAATTGCAGCACAACAGCAACTAACAACAGCCAGCAGCAACTTGTCAAGTATTCCCCGTTGGTCGCCGCGCTACCAACAAGCTGAGAAGTTAAAAGCTCGTTTGTCTATGCACTCAAACGAAATTAACCAGGTGGTGACAGCTTTACAGGTGGCCGATGTGACCGAGAAAAAAACCCAAGCAACTGCGAATAGTCTAGAAGAATTACAAAATATACAATATTCATGGCGAGGGGCGATCGCACCTCTGGAGGCGATATCCTCTAGTAGTGACCTGTATGGGCTAGTACAACCGAGATTATCAAAATATCGTGCCAGTTTGCAAGCTGTAAATCAGCAGTTACTCGCCCAAGAACAATGGCTGAAAAAACTCAATGATGCCAAGGCTGTAGCCATTGTAGCCCAAGATCGCCAAGCCACTGCTAAATCCTTAAATGACTGGGAAAAAGCACAAACGACTTGGGAAATAGTGATTAATGCTTTGAATATTATTCCCGCTTATAGCCCAGCATACCCAGAAGCACGACAACGGTTATTAGATTATCAACCTCAACTAGCAAAAACACGCGATCGCGCCACGAAAGAACAATTAGCCGCTCGAAGTTATCAACAAGCCATCAGCACAGCCAATCAAGCCAAAACCTATGAGCAAAAAAACCAGTGGCACGTAGCAGTGACATACTGGAGTCAGGCTTTACAGAATGCTCAACAAACTTCTCAAGATACTCTTTACTACAATCAATCTCAGAGTCTGATTCAACCTTACTCAACCGCCCTCAAGGAAGCACAAGCAAAGCTCCAAGTCAATAGTAATTTGCAACAAGTTCAGAATGACCTAGAGCAAACCTGTTCTAGAGAAATTCGGATTTGCACTTTTACCATCAACAACACCGGAATTGCCGTATCTCTCACCCCTGAGTATGAACAAGTACTACAGACAACATTACCTGAAACCGACCTTGAGATTACAAATCACTGGAATATTTTACAAGATGCTTTAGGCGTAATTGGTGATCATGTCAATCTGCCAGTCTTCATTTATGATACCCAAGGTCAAGGACTATATACGCATATACCGCAAGGTTAGAAAGATGAAAACCGAATCATTCCCTTGTTGCTGTTGACAAAAAGACTGAAACAATTGAAATAGAAGCTCGATTCAAATATAAACGATGCCTGAACTTCCCAAAAGTCTTGAACAAGCGATCGCTCAATCTCGCATAGCGACCCAAGCAGCCCTTGCAGATGGTTACACTCGCTTACAAGTTGATTTTTTGTTCCCAGAACTGAAATTGATGCCCGTGGCGGCACAATTTTTGCCTTTGTTTGCAGAATATGATTCCCGCCTGAAAATTTTCTTTCCTGACGCTGGTGGTGCAGCCCTAGCTAATCGTGATTGGGCAGGTACACCATTTAAAATTGTGGATATCGGTACAGGGAGGGCGGCTTCCCTACAGTCGAAAATTCAGCCAGAAGATGAAATTTTCTTATTTATTGCGCCGACTTCTGTAGAAGTTCCCCAAGTGGAAAAGCTATGTGAAAATATAGGCGATCGCCCTTTTGTGATGTTAAATCCCCGTCTGGAAGATTCAGGGGTTGTGGGTATTGGTTATACAGCCAGACAAACCCGCGAGCGTTTCATTAGTACTCTTGAATCTTGTTACTACCTGCGTCCTGTAGATGATACAACGGCTGTATTTCGCTGCTATCCAGGATTATGGGAAGTCTGGGTAGAAACAAACGGTGAGTATGAAAAAGTTGCGGAATTACCGAAAAGACCAACCGGTGATGAGTTGGATCTGATTGTGATGCAAGGACAACCACAAACAGGGACAGATGCTACACCTGCGAAAAAGCCCAGTGTGTTCAAGAGTTTACAACGGTTTTTCAAGGCCTTGAGTAGTTAACTGCAAGACAAGAAAAATCAACCACAGATTAACACCGATGAACACCAATCAAGTAAGTATGCGGTAATAAAGTTAACTAGTGTGGGTCGTCATTTGTCCTTTGTCATTGGTCATTCATAATTTTTCCCCCCTGCTCCCTGCCCCCTGCCCCCTGCCCCCCTGCTCCCTGCC
>DASQZD010000090.1:0-76399 GCA_035638855.1 Nodularia sp. (in: cyanobacteria)
AGATGGTCAACCAATTATTTTGTCACATGGTTGGGGGCCAAACAGTACTATATGGTATTATGCCAAGCGACAATTGAGCGATCGCTTCCGAGTAATTGTTTGGGATCTACCAGGGTTAGGAAAATCCTCTAAACCGAAAAACAACGATCACTCCATAGAGAAATATGCCCGTGACTTGGAAGCTGTTGTTGCGTTGGCGACAGCCACTCCTAAAGGGAGTATCGCAGGGAATAAACCTGTTATCTTGGCGGGACACAGCATGGGTGGAATGATTAACCTGACATTCTGCCGTCTATTTCCAGAGCAATTAGGGAGTCGGGTGGCTGGTTTAATTCTGGTGGATACTACTTACACCAATCCGGTAAAAACTTGCATCTTTAGCAATCTGGTACGTAAATTGCAGAAACCGCTACTCGAACCTGTGTTGTACCTGACTACCGTACTGTGGCCAATTTTTTGGTTGATGACTTGGCTTTCGTATTTCAATGGTTCGCTGTACATCACCGTCGAACTATCTGGATTTACGGGTACAGAAACACGGGGTCAACTAAGTTTTGCAGGTCTATTATCAGCATTGGGTTCACCTGGTGTTTTGGCTCGTGGCACACTGGGAATGTTGAAGTTCGATGAAACAGAAACACTTGCAACTATTAACGTTCCTGTATTGGTAATGTGTGGGGCTTCAGATATAGCAACTAAACCCGTGGCGAGCGATCGCATGAAAGCCGAATTACCTTACTCTGAAAGAGTCACCCTAAAACCAGGCGGACACATGGCATTGATGGAACAAAACCAGCAGTTTGCCGAAGCTGTTAGTGCATTTTGTCTTCGCTGCTCATAACTACGCAATAGGAGCTACGTATTTCATCATCACCCCTAACTCAGAGGTTTCTCCTTAAAATTCAACGTCTTCTCGCTTTTGTCCCGTAGTTTGAGTTTTATCTGTACCTTTTGCTGCCCAAAGCATTGTATCAATGCACTTAGCAAGTTGTTCAATAGTTGGTGCTTCAAACAAATTCCGTACAGTTACATCTAATTGGAAGGTATCTCGGATTCGGGAAATTAACTGAGTCGCTAATAGAGAATGACCACCCAATTCAAAGAAATTGTCATGAACGCCTATCTGCTCTTTTCCCAAGACTTTAGCCCAAATTTCTCCAAGTAACTCTTCAAGTTGCGATCGCGGTGCCACATAATCATCTCTATGGAAAGTTACTATATCCGGTCTAGGTAAAGCACGATGGTTTACTTTGCCATTAGGTGTTAATGGTATTGATTCTACTGCCACATAGACCTTTGGCACCATATATTCTGGTAACTTTTCTTTCAAGAATTTACGTAGTATAGACGCGAAGTTTGATACTTGTATTCCCTTAATAACAATATAAGCTACCAAATACTTATTATCAGGTATATCCTCATCAGCAATAACCACTGTTTCTTTCACTACTGGATGTTCACTTAAAACCGCTTCAATCTCTGATAATTCAATGCGAAAGCCACGGATCTTTATTTGATTGTCAATCCGGCCTAAAAATTCAATATTCCCATCTGGTAAATAGCGCGCTAAATCACCACTTTTATAAAGACGTGTTTTGGAGTTTTTATTAAAAAACTTTGTAATAAAGCGTTCAGCAGTTAATTCTTTGTGATTGAGATATTCTCGTGCCAGACCATCACCACCAATATATAATTCGCCAATAACACCAATGGGCAAAGGTTCTAGATGGGAATCTAATATATAAATTTGTGTATTATTAATTGGGACACCAATGGGAATAAATGTAGCTGATTCTGTTAATTCTTGGATATGATAATAAGACGAAAATGTGGTATTTTCTGTAGGTCCATAAACATGAATTAAATGCTTTGACACGCCATGTTTGAGAATCTTTTTAACCCATCTTATATTAACAGACTCGCCACCGAATAATAAATATCGCAACGAAGCAAAAGCTTGCGGAACATCTCTGGAAATCTGTTCAAACAAAGCTGTTGTCAAAAACAAGACACTAATGTCTTTTTGTCGTAGTTGTAATGCAAACTCGTGAGGCGAGAGGATTACATCTTTGCTAATACCCACAAGTTGAGCGCCGTTAAGTAGCGCTCCCCAAATCTCGAATGTTGCTGCATCAAAAGAAGTGTTTGAGGCTTGGCCGATTTTATCTGAGGAGGAAAATTTTATATAATTTGTATTGCAAACTAGCCGATTTACAGCTTTGTGATTTATAGCCACACCCTTGGGTTTTCCAGTAGAACCAGAAGTATAAATAACATAAGCTAAATTGTTAGATGTAATGCTATTTTCAAAGTTATTTTTGTTTTCTTCATTAATAATTTTCCAGTCTTTATCTATGCAAATAATTGGATTCAGGAAGTATTCAAAAGACTTGAGAAAATTTTCTTGTGTTAGCAATACTGAAACCTGTGCATCTTCCAGCATAAACTTTAGGCGTTCTTGAGGATAGCTGGAATCTAAAGGAAGGTATGCTCCTCCTACTTTCAGAATACCTAATAACCCCACTATCATTTCTATAGACTGGGAAATGCAAATACCTACTAAAGTTTCTGAACTTACCCCGACCTTTTGTAAGTATTTTGCTAGTTTATTACTGCGATTATTCAACTCTTGATAAGTCAGTTGCTCATCACCAAATACTAATGCTATAGAATCAGGTTGAGCCTCTACCTGTTTTTCAAACAATTGATGGATACACTTGTCATTAGGATAATTTGCCTTAGTATTATTCCATTCCACTAATACCTGATGTAGCTCGACTTCACTTAATAGTGGTAAGTTTGCAATGCGTTGTTCTGGATTTGCAACAATGCTGGACAACAGAGTTTTAAAATGCTCCAACATCCGGCTAATAATAGCTTGCTCAAACACATCTGTGTTATAAATTATTACGCCACGGAGTCCTTCAGAATATTCCCAGTTTGTACCCCATAAGCTCCTAAAATCATCAGAACACTTCCATAAATGTAATTCCAAATCAAAGCGGGTTTTTTTTAAGTCAATATTTATAAAGCTAGGCACTAATCCAGGCAATTCTAGTGCTGACATTGGCGAATTCTGGAAACTAAAAACTACTTGAAATAACGGATTATGGCTCAAATTTCGCTCTGGATGCAGTTCTTCAACTAGCTTGTCAAATGGCAAATCTTGGTGGTTATAAGCTCCAAGTGTTACTTCTCGTACTCTATCTAATAATTCTCGAAAAGTTGGGTTTCCAGATAAGTTGCTGCGTAGGACTAAACTATTGATAAAAAAACCAATTAATCCCTCAATTTCGCTGCGATTACGGTTAGCAATTGGCGAACCTACCGCAATATCTTCTTGATGTGTGTAACGGAAGAGCAAAGTTTTAAATGCTGCCAGCAGTGTCATAAAAAAGGTGACTCCTTCTTGCTGGGAAAGCTTTTCTAGTGCATCAGTTAGCTTTTTTGGTAACTCAAAAAATTGTGTTGCTCCTTCATAGCTTTGTATAGCTGATCTTGGTTTGTCGGTAGGCAAATGCAGCATAGAAATGCCATTTAATTGCTGCTGCCAATAAGTTAACTGCGTTTGCAACACTTCTCCTTGTAGCCACTCACGTTGCCAGTGGGCAAAGTCAGCGTATTGAAGAGGCAGTTTTGATAAAAACGGAGTTTGGTTCTGTGCAGAAGCTGTGTACAGCATTCCCAGTTCTCGAATCAGCACCCCAATAGACCAATCGTCGCAGATAATGTGGTGCATATTCAGTAATAGAATATGTTCTGTCTTGGAAAGCACAAGCAACTTCACTCGCAGTAATGGCCCGGAGGATAAATTGAAGGGATGTTCTATCTCTGCGGTAATAATCCTCTTTGCTTCCAACTCTCCTTTACCATCTGGCAATAGTTGGAGGTCTAATACAGAAATAGGTATTGTTAAGCTAGGTGCAATGGCCTGTAGAGGTTGCCCATCTAACACTATAAATGTAGTGCGTAAGCTTTCATGGCGATCCACAATTTCGTTAAAAGTCTGCTCCAGTGCCGTTAAGTTAAGTGAACCTGTTAAGCGAATTACTGTCGGCACATTATAAATAGTATTGTTAGGGATCAACTGATCGAGGAACCATAACCGTTGTTGGGCAAAAGATACGGGAAAGACAAAAATTTCTTCAGAAGACATATTGATTCCTTATTTTAAAGTTTGTGCTTTCTCAATACAGGCTCTTAACTGTGCGGCGAGAATCTGGATATTGGGTTTTCTCAGCATTGTGAGGTGATTGCCAGGAATATCATGAATTTCCGTTTTTTCCACAGCTAGCTGATCCCAACCCATATTCGCCTCGTCCTCCGCAACGTTTAACTGAACTTTTGTTCTAAAAAGATTAATTCGCTTAGGGTAAACGTGCGGAACGTAGTTGAGAACTGCTTGGTTATTGGCGTAAAAAACACGAAACATAGGAACAATTGCTGACTCACTTAAAAGTCTTAACTTGGATTCCTCAGATATTCGGTTCTTACTAGGAGTGGTAATTAGACGCAAATAATCGAGGAAAAAAGGCCACATATATGGCACTAGTGTAGTTATAATAAACTTGAAAGTATTAACAAAAGAAGGAATATTGCTCTTAATTGGTGCTACAGTGTCAAGCACAGCAAGTAAAGCTACTTCTTCCCCAGAATTTTGGAGTTGTTGAGCCATCTCAAAAGCAACCCAACCTCCGAAAGACCAACCTCCTAGAAAATAAGGGCCTTTTGGTTGTACTGAGCGCAGTGCTTCAATGTAGTGGCTAGCCATATCTTCAATGCGATTTAATGGAGTTTCTCCATCAATTCCAATAGGCTGTAACCCATAAAATGGTTGATTTTTGCCCAAGTGATGAGCCAATTCATAATAAGGAAAGACAACACCAACGATGGGATGGACACAGAAAAAAGGTGGATTTAAACCATTAGGTTGAATTGGAACCAAAGGTGACAACGCTAGAGAATCTGTTTTTGAATAGAGAGCGATCGCTAAACTTTCAATTGTTTGATTTAAGAACAGATTAGATAAAGGTAAATCACGATCAAACTGTTTATTTATCTGGTCTAATAAGCGTACAGCCAGTAGCGAATTCCCTCCCAAATCAAAAAAGTTGTCATGAATACCTACATTCTCAACATTAAGGACTTCAGCCCAGATTTTTGCCAAGGTTGACTCAGTTGGAGTGCGAGGAGCAATAAAGATTTTATCGATTGAGGGGCTAAAATTCTTAACTGTTTTTAGGGCAGAAATATCTACTTTACCATTGGGCGTTAGTGGCAGAGAATCCAGAATTACAAAAGATTTTGGGATCATGTATTCTGGTAATTTTTCTTTTAAAAATTCCCGCAGTTGAATAATTGTTTGCTCCTGTGGTGGGTTCAAGACAATATAAGCTACTAAATGTTTGTTATTGTATAGATTACCTTGAGCAATTACAATTGCTTTTGCGACATTTTTATGCTTGCTTATAATTGTTTCAATCTCTGATAAGTCAATGCGGAAGCCGCGAATTTTTACTTGATTATCGATGCGGTCTAAAAACTCGATATTACCGTCTGCTCGATATCTGGCTAAATCACCTGTATTATAAAGCCTTGCTCCTTTTTTATGATTAAAAGGATTGGGAATAAATTTTTTGGCCGTTAATTCAGGACAATTAAGATAGCCTCGTGCTAGCCCATCACCACCGATATATAATTCCCCTAAAATTCCCACTGCTACAGGTTGTAAATACTTATCTAATATATAAATTTCCGTGTTAGCAATTGGGTAGCCAATTAGTGGCTTTTCAGTTACAGATTTAATTTCTGCCACGGTTGACCAAATGGTTCCCTCAGTAGTCCCGTAAGCATTAAAAAACCTCCGACTAGAACTCCACCAACGTTTTACTATATCCTGGGAACATGACTCGCCTGCACTGATAATAACTTGCAAGGCGGGGAGTGATTCTGTAGGTAGGACGGACAAAAACGCAGGTGTGAGGGTGATGTGAGTTATAGCTTTTTCTTGTAATAGTTGGAGCAAAGCTTTTCCAGGTAGAAGGCATTCTTTCTTGGCTAAATAAAGAGTTGCTCCTGTTTGCAATGCCATCATAATCTCAAAAATTGAGGCATCAAAACTCAATGATGCGAATTGTAGAATTCGGTTAGTAGACTGCAAGTTAAAAACCTCAATCTGCTCTGCTGCCAAATTAGAGAGTCCTCGGTGTTCGATTAAAACACCTTTTGGTTGCCCTGTGGAGCCTGATGTGTAGATGACATAAGCTAAATTTTCAAGGATTACGCAAATATTGGGATTTTCTCGGCTATGTTGGGTAATAGTTACCCAATCTTTATCCATACTAATGATTGGATTTGAGAATTCTGTAAAATTTGGAATTAATTTTTCTTGAGTTAGCAGTAATGAAACTTTTGCATCTTGCAAAATGAAGTTAAGACGCTCTTGAGGATAGCTCGGATCTAAAGGTAGGTAGGCTCCACCAGCTTTGAGGATGCCTAATAAGCCGATTATCATCTCTGGCGAGCGCTCTAAACAAATGCCAACTAAAGATTCGGGTTTTAAACCTATTTTTTTGAGATAATGTGCAAGTTGGTTGCTGCGTATATTTAACTCTTTGTAGCTGAGTTCTCGATTACCAAATACTATTGCATTCGCGGAGTGCGCGTTTAACGCGATCGCATCAGGAGTTTGCTCTACCTGTGCTTCAAATAATTGATGAAAACACTTATTATTTGGGTAAGCTTTCTTGGTGTTATTCCAATCAATTAATAACTGCTTTTGTTCTCTTTGTGTAAGTAAAGGTAAATCTGAAAGGCGCTGTTTGGGATTGAGGACAATACTTTCTAACAAGATTTGGAAATGTCCCAGCATTCGCGTAATAGTGCTTTGATCAAATAAATCGGTGCTATACACCACTTCTCCTTTGAGAGTTTCCAAGTCTCGCCATAGATGGAACTCTAAATCAATTTTTGCGATTTTGCTGTCAAACTCGAATACCGAAAGCTTTAATCCAGGTAACTCTAGGGCTTCAATCGGAGTATTTTGCAGACTGAATACAACCTGAAAGAAGGGATTGCGGCTCAAATCTCGCTCTGGATGAAGTTCCTCCACCAGCTTTTCAAAGGGCAAATCCTGATGGGTGTATGCTCCCAAAGTTAGCTCTCGAACTCGATGTAATAATTCTCGAAAGGTGGGGTTTCCTGAGAAATTTGTACGTAGCACCAAACTATTGACAAAAAACCCAATCAACCCCTCTAGTTCGCTACGGTTGCGATTCGCAATAGGTGAACCGACTGCAATATCTTCTTGCTGCGTATAGCGATAAAGCAAAGTCTGGAAGGCTGCAAGCATTGTCATGAACAATGTAACATCTTCTTGGTAGCTAAGTGCTTCCAGAGCTTGAGTTAAAGAATCTGGTAGTTCAAAAAATTGTTTTGCACCCTTGTAGCTTGCAACTGCTGGTCTTAGTCGATCTGTCGGTAGATTCAGTGCAGAAATCCCGTCTAATTGTTTTTGCCAATAAGCTAACTGTGTTTGTAGGGGCGAAGAACCATTTACGCCTAAGCATTGTAGCCACTCCCGTTGCCATTGTGCGAAGTCTGCATACTGAATGGGTAGTTCTGGTAGGATCGTAGACATCAGACAGGACTCATCTTCTACAAAGGCTTTGTATAATACCCCCAGTTCTCTAACTAGGACTCCTATTGACCAGCCATCGGCAATAATATGATGTAGATTTAGCAGCAGCACATATTCTGTTTCATCTAGTTGTAGCAGCTTCACTCGCAGCAATGGCCCGGTACTGAGATCGAAGGGATTTTGAGCCTCGGTAGTTGCGATTAACCGTACTTGGGTTTCACGTTCTTCGCTCTCGAAATTGCGTATATCTATTATGGGAAAAGGTACGCGGCTTTCCGCCGCGATCGCCTGCACTGGTTCTTGCTGCATCATAACAAAGCTAGTGCGTAAGATTTCGTGGCGACGAACAATTTCATTCAATGTCTGCTTGAAGGCGGCGATGTTTAGGGAACCTGTCAGACGAAGTGCTGTTGACACATTGTAAAATGAATTCCCAGGTGCTAACTGATCAAGAAACCACAATCTTTTCTGGGCGAAAGAAGTTGGGAAGATAAAAACCTCTGCATCTTCAGAAAAATTAAGTTCTTCATCATCTTTAAAATTACTAAAAATATACTTGCCCATAACAATATCTTTACAAAAAAAAGTATGAAGAGAAATGGCTGAACTAGTAAGGTTATTTCTTCCACAACGATAACGTATTTGCTAAAAGCAACACGTATTTTAGATAGTCATTAGTCATTAGTCATTAGTCATTGGGAAGAATATATTTTTTTGACTTTTGACTTTCTTTTCTCCTACTCCCCACTTCCCTCTTCCAACCGCCTTTGCCATTCAGCGTCAATTTGTGCAGAACGCTCAATTTCTTGATCGATTAAGTCGGTTTCGCTGGAATATACTAAATCTTCACTGCCGATCACCTTTTCTGTGGCAAACTGCTGTGCGTAGTCAATTTTTCTCTGTAAAGCGTCATCTTGATTTGTTAATAGTCTAGATCGCGATAGGCGATCGCGGTTGCGTGCAGCAATCTTTTTATTGCGCCATTGAATCCAAAAATAACGGACTAACGGTACACCCAAGAAACCTGCGCCGTAACCCAACAACAGCCAATAAATCCCCTCCACAAAAGCGACTAATCCGCCTAATTGGGCAGCTGCTGTACCATCCGCTATCAAACCTCCTAATATTAAAGCCGCCACAAAGTTGAGTACACCCAAACCAGCCGACAGCATAATCTGTCCTGAACCCGCCGCACTAAAACGCCAAGGATATTCTTCCAGGTGTGTTGAAACTGACTGAAGACGACTCTTATTTGCTTTCACTTGCAACTCTGGAAAATAATAGACAATCTCTCCTTCTGGACTTACCTCTGGTTGCCCATTAAATCGAATCAGCACCGGCAGCATATAATCTTCAGACTCTTGTGTATAACTCGCACCAAGATTATCCAGATAGGGAGCAATTTGTTCTGCTACCACCGCACCCTGATTATTCCGAATCACAGCCCCAATTTCTTGCCATCGGCGTTCTTCTAAATTGGCATTAGGATTACCATCACCAAACAAAAACGAAAATACAGCCTCAAAGAAATTCATCTTGCTTTCTTGGCTGCTTTGTTGGTGTCTTTGGTACTGCTGTTGCTGGGGACTGCGATAGTTAGGGCTAAAGTACCAAAATAAATCCGGGAATGGGGAAAAGAATAACCCCCCACCGCTAGAACTGCTACTCCTACTGTCGCCGTCTCGATCTGAGTTGGAGGCAGTAACAATGATAAAGATTGTAATAGTTATAAGGGCAATAGAAGCAATTAAGAAAATAGCAAAAGAAATGCGAATCAGGTAAAAAAGGACTTTCCAGACCTTTGTCCACCATTCCCGCAACCGGATCTGAAAGTATTTATTACGTAAAACATCGCGGAAATTTCGCGGAAATTGGTAAACAATATCACCCGTTTCTGCTACTTGTAAATGTCCGCCAGCATCAGAAGCTAGAGCTAATAACCCTTGTCCAGCCTCGGCGAGATTCAAGCCAGCCTGACTTGACACATCACCAACGGTAACTCGATAGCCCAGTTTTTCTACAGCTTGCATGATGGTGGGATTGGGAGTCACTACTCTTCCCTCCTGTTAAAATTTAGTTTAATCTTTCTTAAGTATAAAGTTTTATTTTAGCTGGGGAGTGGGGAGGGGAGGTAGATTGTAACTTCCCAATGACTAATGACTGTAGCTTTTAGTGCCACTGCCCTCATGTTATGATCATTGCGTTTGGCTTGGTTAATCAGCAATTTTTCAGTTCTAAATATGGTTCAGTATACTCTCGCTCAAAGCCCAGAAATTATCCTCACTGTTTCTGGAAAAGATTCAGCCAAAGCCCGTGAGAAAGCTATGGATCAGCTGATGGAATTGATGGATGCTGGTCAGCTGACCACGGAATTGGAAGAGGGATTTGGCCCTCAACAATTAATTGAGGTCAAGGAACCTGCTAATGATTCTGCTAGTGGCGAGGACAGCATTACACAAGCTGTCCAGATTTTGAATAATCTGGCTACACTCAAGCTGAAAGTGCAGGAATCACGCGCTGAAGCACTAGAAATTCGTCAGGCTGTTGATGTTCTGTTTTTAGATAATTCAGTAACTGAAGAGGAAATTTCTCGTCTTAAGGAAGGTTTTAAAGTCTTGAAAAACTTCGCGCAGGCTAATGTGCGTTACCAGGAAGCACGAGCTAAAGCCGAACACGCACGCCAAGTTTTGGATCAAGCTTTGAAATCTCCTGACCAATAATTACCTATGCTGCACCCATTTATTTAACTGTGAGGAGATTAAGAAATTATCAACCACAGATGAATACAGATAAGTCTGGAAACAAAAAAAATAGCAGTAGATTAATCTACTGCTAAATATACTGGGGCGCTAGGATTCGAACCTAGGGATGGCGGGACCAAAACCCGCTGCCTTACCACTTGGCTACGCCCCATCGACTGACTCAAATAAATATAGCATCTTATCCCGGTGTCATGTCAAGTACCTTGAGCATAAATTTCGGAAATAATTTAAATGCTGATTTGCATCTGCTGTTTGTGGACGGAAACTCGCTCTAGGTCAACTTGTGTGTAAATCGGCGACAAAAAAGGGGGAAGAAAAAAATCTTCCCCCTGTCTATAATTTTTGTTGTTGTTTGGTTTGTTAGCTTGTTTTAGTTTTTGGCGTAACATCTGTCTTTGTTTTTTCAGTTGCCGCTTTCTGGCTGCACCGCCTCTGCCTTTATCGTTTCTTCCTTCTCTACGGGGAGATTCCCATCTTTTAATTTGCATGGTTTTTTGTCTGTTATTAAGGTGTCTTAGGTATATGTCAGATTTAACATATACGGTCAAGACTGTTTAAAGTGGGCAGGAGGAGAATCGAACTCCTATGACCGCAAGGCCGCCACATTTTGAGTGTGGTGCGTCTACCAATTTCGCCACCCGCCCTTGGATGCAATTTCCATAGTATAGCCTATTTAGTAAATTTGCAACAAGTAAATAGAAATTTTTGTGGAACTATCTGATTTTATCGGGGAAATGTGGGAAATGGGGTGTGTTTAGCCCTCGGAATTTGGCAGGGCTAAGGAATGCGGATTTAATAAAATACACGAACCTCACCCCCTTTGGATGTTATTTAATTATGGCGGTGGGTTGCTTGTGCCGCGTTCATGGAGGCTATTGGAGGAGCAAAGCTACCAATTGCGCCACCTACTTTGGGATGCAATTTCATTTGTAGAGTTTATCCCATTACCTTGCAATAAAGATTGATATTCTGTGCTGCTTGACCAACGGTCAATTTCTCTAGCGCGTAGGACTGGGACTGGATGAGTTAATTGGGCTGTGCGAGCTTCTTTGACCATTTCACCGAGGTCGGTTTTACTTATATCATCGTAAGCACGAGCTTGGGCAACAAAGGCATCTAAGTTCAGTTGCGGGGATAGGATAGGTGAACCACCCGCTAACTTCATTAATACCGACATCACCACTTTGGGGTCTTGGGTGGCTAGCAATGCGGCGCGATCGCAGGTAAACTCAGCACAGCGTACCCATTCCAATAGTTGTGACTGTATGGCTTGGGCGATAAACGTGCCAACATTGGGTACAATTGAGGCTGCTAACACCAATATATTTACAGGTGTTAAATAAACGCTGTGGTCACATTTAAGATGCCCTAACTCATGGGCAATTACTGCCTGTATTTCCTCTGGTGTGAGCATATCAACCAAGGAGGTGTGCATGACAATAAAAGGTTGCTTACCCCGCATAGCAAATGTGTAGGCATTAGGAGCCGGATGTTGGCGGATATATAACTGGGGAGGCTCTATATCCAGGATCTTGCAGGCTTCTAACAATAATTTGTATAAATCAGGCAGTTGATTTTCACCAACTAGCACACTGGCGGCAATATTTTCTACATAAAAAACCTGTTCTGCCATTGGACCGAGCCAATTTCGCACCATCATATCCAGACCTGGTATCTGCTTGAGAGATGTGGTGGCTTGTAGGTCTAATGGATGACGAAATGAGTCAGCTTTTAAACCGATGAGCGGAGTTTTAAACAAGGACATGATATAGCAAGCTGGAAAAACAAAATATCAACAGCCTCCCATAACTAGTATAACGAGTGCTGAGTCATGAGGACAGACGCGATAAATCGCGTCTGTACAAGAGAGTGCTGAGTGCTGGAGCGCGGATCTGGGCGTGAGCCTGTGCTGAATAGAAAATGTAGCCCCCACTCCCTACTCCCCACTCCCCAGTCCCCACTCCCCATTCCCCAGTCCGCTATCTAAGTCGAAATCGAGGCTGGGGAAATACTGCTACTAGAAGTTAAATCAGTATCTGGTGGCACATCTGTCACGCGGATAATTTTCGCTCCTAGTTGCTGTAATTTCAGATCAATCCGATCATAGCCGCGATCAAGATGGTGTAATCCCTGAAATGTCGTTTGTCCTTCAGCTGCCAGTCCTGCTAAAACTAATGCTGCTGATGCCCGTAAATCTGTACCTATGACTGGTGCGCCCGATAACATCGGCACTCCCCGCACGAAGGCAGCATTGCCTTTGACGCGAATCTCGGCTCCCAAGCGATTCAACTCGGAGGCATGACGCAGGCGATTTTCAAAGACAGATTCGTTAATCAGGCTATCACCGTCTGCGACACTCAGTAAGGCCATAAATGGGGCTTGCATATCCGTGGGAAAACCAGGATGAGGTAAGGTTTCAATATCCCTAGCTCTAAGGGTTTCTGCTGGTAGGATACGTAAACAGTCTGGTGCATCCTCAATGATGGTTAAACCAATTTCTCGCAGTTTAGCAATTACTGGAATTAAGTGGTTTGGTAACACTGGAGACAGACTAATTTCTGAACGAGTGATGGCTCCAGCAACTAAGAAGGTTCCCGCTTCAATGCGATCTGGAATAATGCTGTAGTCCAGAGAATGCAACTTGGGTACACCAACGATTGTAATCTGACTGCTGCCTGCACCCTGGATCTTGGCTCCCATAGCATTACAGAAATTTGCCAGATCAACGACTTCTGGCTCCCGTGCAGCGTTTTCGATGATGGTTTCGCCATCGGCGAGGGTGGCGGCCATCATTAAAGTTTCCGTTGCTCCCACGCTGGGGCTATCTAGGTAGATTTTGGCTCCTTGTAATCTGCCATTACTACCTGGAACATAAGCATTACAAATGCCATGTTCAATCTGCACTTCAGCGCCCATGGCTTGCAGTCCTCGGACGTGCAAATCAACTGGTCTGGCTCCAATGGCACAACCACCTGGTAATGGCATTTGTGCTGTTCCTAGCCTGGCTAATATTGCCCCAATGGCAAAAAAACTGGCGCGGAGTTGGGTAACTAGTTCGTAGGGAGCTTTGGATGTGGTAATTTCGCTGGCGTTGATATCTAAAATGTCGCCTTCTCTTGTGAGGCGAACACCTAAAGCTGATAAAACTTGGCTCATCCGCTCTACATCCGCCAATAACGGAACGTTGCGAATGCGACAATCGCCTGAACACAGCAAGGAGCCAGCCATGATCACGAGTGCTGAATTTTTAGCACCACTGATTTTTACATGACCTCGTAAAGGATGCCCACCCCATATTTGCAAGACTGAGGAGTCTGCTTCAGGAGACAGCTTGGCATCTGGTAAGCCGCTAGAAGGATTAATAAGCCTACCTCCAAAAACAATACGTAATTTTATAGCTTAGAAGTTGGTTTTGATTCTACAGTAAAGAGTCGGTTTGTCTACATTTTGGATGAATAAATTCTGCTGTCTTATGTTAACTAAAGTCGGTGAACATATGTAGGTAGTCAGCTTTATTCCTGGTTTTATAATTCTAGCCAGCAGGGAAGATAAGACAGATCACAAAATTTTTTGAGCGATCGCACTTGACAAAAATAAATATTTATGTAAAAATAAGAAACTGTCTATAAACATCGACGCAAGCGGAACTGGCGGAATTGGCAGACGCGCTAGATTCAGGTTCTAGTGCCGCAAGGCTTCCGGGTTCAAGTCCCGGGTTCCGCATATTAATTTGGGATTAATCCCAAATATTCATTGTGTTAACAAGTCTACAAAATTCTTTAGTCAAACAAATCCGCAAGCTGCACTCTACCAAAGAGCGTCACAAGCAAGAATTATGTTTACTCGAAGGAACACACCTCTTGCAAGAAGCTTGTGTGGTCAATTATCCCCTGGTAACAGTGTGTTGCACCCCAGAATGGCAAACAGCCCACCCAGGACTCTGGGAACAAGCTTGTAACCACAGTCAAAGGGTAGAAATCGTTAGTCAGGAAGTTTTAGCGGCGATGGCGACCACAGTCCAACCAGACGGTGTAATTGCCACAGCCCAAAGGTTGACTAATCAAACTCAAGTCCCCTTTAGTGGTTTAGTTCTAGCCTTGGCAACTATCCAAGATCCTGGTAATCTAGGGACGATAATTCGCACGGTTGCGGCTACTGGCGCAACGGGGTTATGGCTGAGTGACGATAGTGTAGATGCAGACAGCCCGAAAGTTTTACGCGCTTCTGCTGGTCAATGGTTTCGTGTCGCCACAGCAGTGAGTGAAGATTTGAAAGCGACAGTAGCACAAAGCCAGTCAGCCGGAATGCAGGTAGTAGCGACTTTACCGACGGCTGATTTAACTTACTGGGATGTAGACTGGCGAAAACCGAGTTTAATTTTACTGGGTAATGAAGGAGCTGGTTTGTCGCCAGATTTAGCCAGCATGGCTGACAAGCAAGTGAAAATACCCCTGAGTGCAGGAGTAGAATCGTTGAATGTGGCGATCGCAGCTGCTGTAATGTTATATGAAGCTCAAAGACAAATAATGTGTCATTCCTAGTTCCTATTTTTTGCTGATTCGATCAAGATATGCTTCAATATCAGCGACGGCATCCTCAAAATCTGCTAAATCAATGTCTGTTAAACCTTCCATGAGTTCGGCTTCATTGCTACTGCGATGATTAAGTTTTGGCTTCACCTCATCTGTAGTAGAACTGTCTTGCAGAATATCCTCTAAATGCTCTAGAGATTTCTGAAACTGTTTATCCGCAGCATGACGCTGTTGATCCTGATTTTGCTCCATAATATTGATTTATAACTGGGGAGTAGGGAGTGAAGAGTGGGTTAAAACCCTTTTGGTGTCTAAGTTTGATTATCCGTTTATGTCTTAACCTCCTTGGCGGTTGCTATAAAAATCCTGATTTACTGGTGTGATCTGGACTACAGTCTCTACAGGGGGGAAAGTTGTATTATATATAACTTGATACTGGATCAACTTTACTCAATAAAAAACTGAATGGCAAAATTAGCTATAATGGGGTGCTGGTAATTAAATGATGAGCATATTCATTTTTTTTTTGAAAGTCTTGTGGGGGTGGGAGATTTCCAGGGCTGATTATGCAAATCTCAGGGACTTGCACAAATCAACGGCAAATATATTGTCCTGCGGGCATCTTCGCGGCTAATTACTAAGGACAAAAAGGATACCCATACCACCATAGAGGATAATTTATGTGTTAGTGTTTCCTAACTTGAGTGATTCTCGGTTGAGTCGCTAACAATCTGAACCCGATTGCGAATTGCCATGAGTTGGTTTTGGGTATTAATGGGGCTGCGTGGCGCGGGTAATTCAGTATTAGGCCAATGAGGTAAATCATTGCAAGGACATGACAAAGTAGGCATCCCAAGGCTTCGCATGGGTACTGGCATTTCACAACGGCCACAAGACGACACTTCCCAAGCTGGTGTTAGTAGTTCGCTAATGGTTTCATGAGTTCCTTCTAGGTAACAATCGCCTGTGGTTGGGGAGAGAATTTTTTGCCAACATTCTTCAAATTCTTGACTATAGCGATCGCCTTTCAGGACTGGTTGGGGCAGAAAGGTTGCCAAATCATTCCCAACTACTACTTTCTTACCCAACTGAAACCAGTAGGCAAGATATTCTCTGACTTCTTGTTTTGTTGCCATATCAAAATTTAAAATTTTGGCAGAGTGATTTTTGGGGTTGAATCTTTGATTTTAAATTAAAATTTGGGTGCTGGTAATGGTGTACCCAGAAGGCTGAGATTGAGAACATGACCGCCAGTGACTAAATAAACAGGTTCACAAATAGCACCTAACTGACGAATTACAGAACCCAAGCGATCGCGGAACAAGCGACCAAGAGGATAAGCTGGAATTACGCCCCAAGCTGTTTCTTCGGCGACAAATATCAGATCAGCAGCTACGAGTTCCACGGTTTCTAATAACTCGGCTAAGGTATTTTTCCAGGTATCCTCATCTTGTTCGAGAAGATTTGCTACCCAAGTGCCTAAAGAATCAACCAAAAGGCAGATATTGGGCTTGGTATCAGCCAGAGTAGCCGATAATTCCACAGGTACTAAGAGTGTAGACCAATCCGAGGGACGGCGTTTTTGGTGTTCTTGAATACGCTGTTGCCATTCGGCATCGGCTGGGTTTTCAGTGGCTGTGGCGACGTAAACCACAGTTTTTCCTGACTGAATTGCCAGAGTTTCTGCCCATTCACTTTTACCAGATTTGGCTGGACCTGTGATTAAGATGACTTTACCCAAAGCTGTATCCTCATATAACGGCGATGATTTGTTGCTAATAACTGAGAAAAAGTAAAATGAGCCATATCATAATTATTTATGGCAAAATTGGCGAATGTGATCAACCGAACGACTTTATTCTGAATTATTCAAAATTATTGGTAACAGCACATTTGAGGATATTTTTATGAAAACAGGTTTAAAACGTATTGAGGCAACTTTACATGATTTAGGGAATCGTAGCACTACCCCCGCAGAAGCGGGTGATTCCTTAAAGTCCTCTTTTTCTTTTAGAATTAGCGTGGGAGCAACCGAATCTACAGCCAGTGCAGATACTTCATCGGCAAAACAGACAGAAGAAGTAGGCATAGAATCCCCTGATCCGAATTTATTTCCTCACCATGACTCTGTGCAAACCTTTCCAGGGCAAGATATTGGTGGCAAAACACCTAGTCTACCCAAGTTCAAAAATCCTAGCTTCAGTAGCCATCGCCACGGTGCTAATCCAGCTTTAGCAATGAATATATTGCAAGAAATTCAGGAACATATCGGCGGTTGGCAAATAGAACTCCAATCAATTTTGCAGCAAATTCAAGATGTTTACTTAGAAGGGCCGATTGTTAATGGTTGGTTAGAGTCGAATCTCAAGGAAGCAGAACCGGTGGGAACTGCGACTCTGCGCCACGGGGAAGTCGCCCAATTAATGGACTACGTAGAAGAAATTTGTACAAGCACTGAAAAAGGATCTGAGGAATCAGCCCGTGCTGGTTATACCCTCTGTGGTTTGGATGATGCTGGGAAAGTCTGGTCACGTCCTTGTCCATCAGAGCAATTACCTATGGTGAGTATGGCGATCGCTCGTCACCAAAAATTACGCCAACTTTTGGGGCGCAAGCAGTATTTAGAAACTCGCCTCAGTCAATTGGCAGAAACTCTGGTAGTCTTACACAGTAACATTCAACAGATTTAAGTAGAACCGGGAAACGAGGTTTTGCTGAAGTTGACTCAATAAATTGAAAATCTATCCTATGCCAGATAACCAAATCTCTGCCATCATCTGCACTCACAATCGAGATACCTATTTAGGTGCTGCGATTGATAGTTTGTTGGCACAGGATTTTACTGCTGATTTTGAAGTTGTGGTTGTGGATAACGGGTCTAGCGATCGCACTCGTGAAGTGGTAGAACAAAGGCTGGGCGATCCTCGTGTTAAGTATGTCTTTGAACCCACTATTGGTTTATCTGTAGCCCGTAATACTGGCGCAAGAGTTGCTAGTGCAGACATTTTGGCTTATTTAGATGACGATGCCGTGGCTAGTGCGTACTGGCTACAAGTGTTGTATGCTGCCTATCAAAATCATACTCAACTAGCGATCGCTGGTGGTAAAGTGACGCTCTTATGGCCGCCCAACATCGAACCACCAAGCTGGCTATCTCCTGGGTTAGCCAGCAATTTAGGCGCATACGATTTAGGCGATCAGATGATTTACATCCAGCAGCCAGGTTTAACCCCTAGAGGCTTGAATTACTCCCTCCGCCGCAGTTTTTTGGAAGAAATCGGTGGTTTTGATCCTCATCTCGGTCGAGTTGGAAAAAACTTATTATCCAACGAAGAACTGCAAATGACAGAATTTGCCCTCCAGCGTGGTTGGCAAGTTGCATACCTTCCCGAAGCTTTAGTGGCTCATAATGTCGCTCCAGAACGCCTCAAACGCTCCTGGTTTTTGAATCGAGGCTGGTGGCAAGGTATCAGTGAGTGCTATCGTGAACAACTAGCTGGTAAAGCCGATATTGGTCAGTTGCAACGGGGTAGCGAGCGATTTTTGCGGGGTTTATACAAGGCATTAAAATATTTTGCCGATCCGGCAGAACGTTTTGACAAACTTGTGTATGCTTATGGGCAAATAGGTTACTTAAACGCTGCTATTCAAGGCTTACTATCAATTAATAAGAAACAATAAATTAGATGTGATTTAAAATATCAGTTTCTCTAGTCAGAATTTTTTCAATGACTCAGGAATGTGGATTTAATAAAATACAAACCTCACCCCCAACCCCTCTCCTTGCTAAGGAGAGGAGAGACTTGACGAAACTTCTTCGGCGGGGTGAAGTCAAAAAGTAAATTTGGATATTATTTAATTCATATTCCTAATGACAAATGACAAATGACAAATGACTAATGACTAATAATGAACCTTTTGTAGATTTACGTAAATATGACCAATCCTGGTTTGATCGGGGGCGACCTGGTTGGTATATTTTATTATGGTGGTTTGTGCAGGCGATCGCTTTTCCCCTGACTCCTCATTCTTTCAGTAGTTGGCGTTGTAGTATCCTACGAATATTTGGCGCTAAAATTGGTAAAAATGTCTTAATTCGACCTACCGCCCGTTTTACCTACCCTTGGAAAGTTACCATTGGCGACTACAGTTGGATTGGTGATGACGTAGTTTTATACAGTTTGGATGAGATTTTCATCGGTGAACACTGCGTAATTTCTCAGAAAAGTTATCTATGTACTGGTAGCCATGACCTTCAAGATCCTGCCTTTGGTTTGAAAACAGCAAGCATTACCATTGGTAATGGGGTATGGGTAGCAGCAGATTGTTTTGTGGGGACAGGAGTAGAAATTGGTTCTAATGCCGTGATTGGCGCTCGTAGTAGTGTATTTACTGATATTCCACCAGGGCAGGTTTGTTGGGGAAGTCCTTGTTCTCCTCAATATCCAAGGCGGAAGAATCAGGAAACAGCAATTACTTGAGAAAGAGTGGTGAATAAAGCAAATTATTCATGAGGGACATAATTATTGATTGATTATAATTTTGTTATTAAAATATGAATTAAAAAAATGTGGTTTTAACTACGCTATGATATTGAATGAGTAAGATAAAATTGCTCTATGGATGTGATCAAAATACTGACTTTGATTGAGTAACAAAACAGGAGAAACCATGAACAAAGATATAGCTAAAGTAATATTATGGGAAGAAAAACAGAAAGATTATTTGAAAAAGTTCTATGATCTCCAATTTACTCCCAGAATAGGTGAGGAAGTTTACTTAAATAAGGAAAATTGGAAAGTCACCAGAATTGAGCATGATTTAGAAGTTAGTGAGGTTAATATCTATATGGAATTAATCAAAAAATCGAAGCCGGAGAAATCATCTACATCTAATTCTTGAGTCACCCCTGACTGAAAGTGACGGGGATTCAAACTGTTGCTACAAGGGAGGCTAAAGCCGTCCCTAGTAGATTATAAAAATTCCCAATAAATGAATCCCTGTTAATTCTTCACAGGTGAATTGAGTGATAAGTTAGGAAAAAAATAATAATCCAATGCCGATGATGGCAATGATCACACCACAGATGGCTCGCCAACTCACTTTTTCCCCAATGCAGATAGCAAGAGGAATAACAAATATGGGGCTAGTCTGTAATAAGGTGGATGCAATTCCCGCCGAGGTGAATTTAATTGCTGTTTGTTGTAGCCAAATGCCCAAATAAGTTCCACAAAAAGCCGCAAAGCAGGTGGCAAAAATGACTCGTCCAGATTGTCTGTAGGAAGAGGATAATGCTGATGTCTGACTTTTGGGTAAGCACATCCACCCTAAGAGAATTAATTCTGCTGCACCTAAGCGGAATAATGCAGCCCACACAGATGTGATGCTGCCAGTAGTAAATGCTACGCGAGATATCACTGTCCCAATGGCATTGGCGATCGCTGCTAATAAGCCCAAGCCGATACCTCGCCATAGGTGCGAAGGGGAATCATCGCTAGTACCGGGAACTCGTTCTGTGACTACCCAAGCAACTCCCAAAATCGTGATCATAATTCCACACCAAGCACTGAGATTTAAACTTTCCTGAAGCCAAATCATCGCCCCTACCGCAGTCATGGGAGGCGCAAGGGTGCTGATTAGCAAAACACGGCGTGCGCCCAAGTAGTTGATCGCCCCCAGAAAAGCAGTATCACCCCAGCTAATACCAATGACTCCACTCAAGCACAGCAGCAAAATTGGCATGGGGGCGGAGATGGGTAAAGATTCGCCAGTTAGCAAGATGGTTAAAATTAGCAAGGCGATCGCCACTATCCCCTTGAGCAAATTCAGGCGTAGCGGCGGAATATGCTGCCCCACAATCCCGTATACCACCGAAGCGATCGCCCACAAACCAGCAGCAGCTAAAGCCGCAAATTCACCTCTGCCATTTATTAAGAAATTATTAAAAATATAATTTACCCCTGAAATAATTATCAAAAATATTCAATAATACAATAAATAGCTAACACAATTATAGCACTCGCTGGATGAGAGTGCTAATCTTCCAAAATAGAATATTTCCATATCATCGGCAAAAACAAATAGTTTTTCCAGATAGATACAGATGCGTATTTGCCAACATTACTGGGCAGAATAAAGGTTTTCCACACAACTAATTAATGATTGGGAGGAATGGAATGAAATATACTTTTGACATTGTGGGCGTATCTCCTACTTGGCAATTTTTTAATCATCAACAACAGACCATAAACCAACCAAATACAGGAGGCGTAGAATATTTAATTAGCCATAAATGTACATTGGATGCAGTATTAGAAACTGTGGAACCCTTACCAGTTAAATGGGGTTGGAATACGGAACAAGTAAGAGATACTGTGGTGCAGTTTTGGTTAAACAACGCCGAGAGTATTCGTTATTGGAAAGTACGTTTAATTGATGCTGGTAATGAGAACATACTTGTCGCTAGGCTGGCAGACATGACATCTTTACAAGCTGAATTTGAATCTTTATTAGGTAAAAAAATGGGGTATTAGGTTAATTTAGAGTAGTTACTATTGCCCCAGTTCTCTAATATTGTTCATCACTTGTTTATATAAGTCATTGCTATTTTGTTCTTGAAAAATAGCTGCGGCTCTTTCCAAGTCCTGGCGCGCACCTTCTTTGTCTCCCTGAGCCGCACGAGCATTTCCGCGGTTATTGTAGGCGGGTCCCAAATTGGCATTGAGGCGAATGGCTTGATTGTAATCGGCGATCGCACCCTGTCGATCGCCTTGAGCCGCGCGGGTATTTCCGCGATTATTGTAAGCAATGGCAGAGCGAGAATCGAGGCTGATGGCTTGGTTGAAGTCATCTAGCGCCCCGTTATTGTCTTTTTGGGCGGCGCGAGCATTTCCGCGATTATTGTAGGCTTGGGCATAGCGGGGAGAGAGGCGAATCGCTTCGTTATAGTCAGCGATCGCGCGTTGGTTATCTCCCTGAGAAGCCAGAGCATTTCCTCGACTATTGTATACTTCCGCATCATTAGGAGAAAGATTAATAGCTTGATTGTAATCAGCGATCGCCTTTTGCTTGTCTCCAGCATCAAAGTAAGCTAGTCCCCGGCTGCTATAGGCTGGAGCATAATCTGAATCAACATCAATTACTTTCGTATAGGTAGCGATCGCTCCTTGCAAATCACCTCTGATGTGCTGATTCTTCCCCTGAACATAAAGATTACCAGCTTGGGAAGTTTGGGCTATCCGACTGCTAGGAGGACTAACGCCTATTTCTGTCACCAAGACATCTTTGTTCTGACTACAAGAAATACTGGTAATTGCACACAATGTCGTTACCACAGCTATCGTCAATGTTCTTTTAACCTTCTCCTGCTCTTGTTGAAATAATCGCAGTTTCATAAGTTACTCTAAACCGTCATTACACCTGGATTACAATTAGCACTCAATAGATATTAAATTAAGTTTACCTACTTGATTAGGTATGAATTATCAGCATATTGATCCTGGATAAATTATCGATTTTTTCTGTAAATTATATTTTAGAGAAATAGATTGGTTTTTTATGTTTTTCTTGATACTTTATGCCTAATTAACTGGGTAAATCAAAATTTTAATTAATATTAAATTTTCTGCTCAATCTTCACTTAACCTAGATATTAGATTTAACTATTGAGCAGGTTTATGACTGCGGATCGTAATTTTCTTGATTTTTGATAGACAATCGCCAAGATGTATTTGTATCAACACTTACAGACAATTGTTCCAAATTTTGACCTAAATCTTTTTGAATTTTCTGAGTCAGTGTGATCGGAAAATCTAAACTTACATCTGGGTTTTGTACCAATCTGACTAATTCTGTAAAAGGCACTTTTACAGATTGACGCTCATAACTAGTTAACTTACAGACAGAAGTTTCCATCACATTTTGAGCCTGCATAGCTTTTTTTAAGCGTTCTTGGAGATGCTCAAATTCCGACTTTAACAACTGCCAACCTTCTGACAATTCGGTGTATCTGGCATCAAGTGCGGTTAAATCTTCTCTTTGGGGATCTGGGTTACTTACTACTTGTAATTCTAATAACTGCAAATGTACTTGAGCCAGATAAATACAATCTAAGTAAGCATATTCAATCTGTCCTTCAGTTAAAGGTCGCCTGCCCCAATCACTACTTTGTTCTTGTTTGTCAATATAATTAAATTTGCACAGTCCTGTAGCTAAAGTTTTGAGTTGGTAGTTAGGTAATGGTAAAATATAGTAAGGTATTTTCTGAGCTATTTCTAAAGTGCAAGTAATATTTTTCGCTTTCTTATTACCTAGAAACTTGAGATCATAATTGGCATTGTGAAATACCTTCTCAATCTCAGGATTTTCCATAATTTGCTCAATAAACTCAGCCACCACATCAGGCTGATTCAGTACATCTAAAATATAAACGCAAGCGCCACTCATATCTATAGGATCATCCAACACCTGAATCAGTGAGAGTCGAGGATTACGAGATTTATAATCAGCGACTTCTGTATCAATCCACAAAGTTTTGGCATTGATATATTCAGCGACTTTAGCACGAATATTACTAGCAGAATTTAAGTATGGCATCAGCTAATCTTTCCTGATAATTGAATTTACATCTTTTGAGTTAGCTCAAATCAGCGCCAAAATTTGATTTTTTAAGAAATAATTGCTAAATATTTAGTAAATTTTCAAATCATCCCATTAGTTTGGTCATGAGATATGAAAATAGCCATGATTGGGGGCAGAGCTAGCGGTATATTTACAGCATACCTGCTAAATAAAAATGTTAATACTCGTTTAAATAATGTACGGAAAAACTAAAAAATGATCTAAAATCTACTTTGGAAAATCTTTGAGCAAGCCGACAGCCAGATCAGCAGTCGGCATGACAATTTTGTAACTCATTCCCCACGTTTACACCCGTGGTTTCCTGATTGTTGATTCTTTGATGATATTTTGGGGGCAATCTATTTTAGCGTGGCGCTATGAGGGGGAACAGAAACCACTTTTTTGGCTAAACCCAAAGTCTGTAAGAGTTTAATACTCCACCAAGTCATATCAATCTCCCACCAAGACAACCCAGATTTGGCCATGTGGGGATAAGTGTGATGGTTATTGTGCCAGCCTTCTCCGTAAGTTAACAGCGATACCCACCAAAGATTACGTGCGCCATCATCGGCATCAAAGGTACGATAACCCCACAGGTGTGATGCTGAGTTGACAAACCAGGTGGAATGCCACAGTAAGACTGACCTGACAAATGTGCCGTAAATCACAAAAGACCAACCTCCTAAGACATATAGCAGCAACCCGAAGGGAATTTGCAGGAGTAGGAAGTAGCGATCGAGCCAACGATAGAAAGGTTGTCGTGCTAGATCGGGGGCATATTTGTGATAAATTTCATAATCAAAAAATTCCGCCCGTGGGTAAAAAATCCACAGTATATGGCTCCACCAAAATCCGCGCTGGGCGGAGTATGGATCTAAATTGACATCTTCTGTGTGGGCGTGATGCTGGCGGTGTCCACCAACCCAGAAAATCGGACCTCCTTGTAAAGCCAGCGCTCCAATCGTGGCGATCGCATATTCTAACCACTTTGGCACTTGAAAACTTTTATGGCTCAACAGTCGATGATATCCTAGACAAATGCCGATACTTCCGAATAACCAGTGGAGAAACACCACCAAACCTAACGCTGGCCAAGAGAAGAACCAAGGTGCTAGCAGAGCTAAGGCATGAAATGCAGCAAAAAATACCACGTTCACCCACCTCAGACGTGGTGGATTTCCTACATCAGGAGTGAACGCCAGAAACTTCGCAGTCATAAAAATTCCTGTTGATGGATGATCAAGCGATTTGCTATTTCTTGGTGCAACACCAGTAGGATTCTCCCCACTCTGCACAGCAGTTAGTTACAGTAAAGAAAAGCAAGTATCACTTACATTTGTAATGCTAACAGACCTGTAACTTTCGGGCAAGTACCACTTGCATTATTCCTTATGACATATCAACCCGTTTCAGCACGTCAACGTCTGATTCAATCAGCACTAGAATTATTTACAGCTCAGGGAGTCAGCGCCACTACAACCCGCCAAATCGCTGAAAAAGCCGAAGTCAACGAAGTCACGTTATTCCGAAATTTTGGTAACAAGCATGGGCTATTATTGTCTGTGCTAGAAGAATCCGCAGCTTTCAAGAATTTAGGCGAGTCCCTGGTGCTAAGGGCTACTCCTCCTGGTGACATCTACCAAGCACTCAAAGATTATGCAAGTGACAGCTTATATGCCTTAGAACGGATACCGGAGTTAGTTCGGTCTGTGGTGGGTGAAGCTAACCAGTACCCGACGGAAAATCGCCGCGCTTTAGGACGTGGGTTAACTGAAGCGAACCGCTATGTAGCCCAGTATTTAGCCACTGTGATCCAGCAAGGAGATTTAAATACCTATCTCCCCGCCGAAAAATTAGCTAGTTTGCTCAATGTCATGATCCTGGGGTATGCGGTAATTGAATTCACCAGTGAATTTAACGAACTGTGGGTGGATCGGGATGATTTTTTGGAGAATTTAGTGGAGTTGTTTTTACACGGTGCGATGTCATCTTCTCAAACAGCAGCCACAATTCGGGAAAATGTGGAGGAAGTGGCTGATTTACCTGTGGGTTTAGTTCACCAAATTTTGCAACAAGCGCGGAAGTTGGGAACACAAGATTATGCTTTGGCTTATGTGTTATTTGGTGCTGGCTTATCTGCGAGAGAAATTGTTAGTTTGCAGCAAAACCACCAAATCTGTGATGCTTCGGGACACTTCCTCCAGATTACCGCCCCAAAATTTCGCCGCCAAGTCCCTGTTAATCAGTGGATTTTGGGTAAACGCTATGGTTCTTACAGCAATAACCCTTTAATCAAATGGCTAAAAAGTCGTAAAGATAGTCAACCTGCGATGTTTCTCAACCAAATGGGTGAAGCTATGACAGAATCAGATTTATTGCAACATTGGCAAGTATGGACTGAGGGATTGTTAACGCCTCAAGGAGAACCGCCTGCGATCGCACAAACTCAACAGACTTGGTGTGTAGAAATGTTAATGCGGGGGATGAGTTGGGAAAATTTTACTATTCTTACAGGTTGCGATCGCACCCAATTACAATCCTATGCCAAAAGAGCCAAAGAAAAAGCCGCCCTAGAGCAAGCAACTCGTTTAGATCATAAGCCTACATAGTGTCACTACCCACTGATTAATCTATCTATTAGCTGATAATTTTGTAATTTTTATTCCCCATTTGTTATGTTTACAACATTGTCACTTTCTTTATGAATATACATAATCAATTTGACTATTTATCAAACTCTCATAAAAGAAAGTTATTTATTTTGATATAATCAGCAGTTTTGCCCAAATCAATAAATTAATATCTGGATAAACTCAATAATTCATATTGCTCAGATCATCAAGAGTATATGAATAATAAATCTGTTGCATATGGGTTGCACTTGCATATTAATCAGTTTATCCTCGGAAAATAAATAATGTAGTAACACTATAGTATTTGTCTAGTGAAATTGAGGTATAGACAGTCAACAGAAATACAAATCTGCACTCATCTTCTAATCACCTCTTATTTTCATAGCCTATTAAACTCAAAGTGTTACAGTGCAAATGAATACTATTAAATTCTAGTGTATAAAGCATTCCACCTAATTAGACTCATATGAAAATATCAGAGCTTGCTGGCATGAAACTATCGAAGCTAAATCCACTTATACCGCTAACCGAATTAAGAGAAAAACTGATGATGTTACCAAAAGACTATTCGCTTCATGAGGATGAATTGATAGATTTTTTATCCCAACGAAGATGGCCTGATAGCAATCGGCGCATTGATCGGACAACTTTCTGGAGGTGGAGGAATGACAACAAAATTGAGCATCAAAAAGTATTTAGCAGATTAGATATTTTAAAACTCTGCCAAATTTGCGACCACTACCGATTAGATGGAACTCGCAATGAATACTTGGCGATCATTAACCATCAAAAAGAGTTGTCCATCAAAAAGTAAATATCTCGAAAAAAGTTCTCTCCCCTCTCCTTACTTTCGCGTAGCGTCTCCCTATGGGAGAACTAAGGTGTATAGACATCCTGATCCAAAAAGGGTTTCCATCTCTACAAACCGAATTTCACTGTAAATCCGTTTCCCCTCCTCGCTTGCGGGGAGGGGTTAGGGGTGGGGTCTTATGACACAAACGAGAATTTACCGACTTGTGTGTACACGGTAGCTCCTTAGTAAGGAGAGGGGCTGGGGGTGAGGTTCTTCGCTTCTTCTCTGCGAGACGCTGCGAGAAGGCGGTTCATTGATTAAAATAAAATTTTAATATTTATTGATCATGGTGTCTCCCCAACCCATTAACCCTGCTCCCGGACAAGAATCAGTATGGGATTACCCCCGTCCCCCTCGCCTAGAAGACACAACCAAACATATTCAAATCATCTTTAATGGAGTCACAATTGCAGACACCCACAACGCCAAGCGGGTGTTAGAAACCAGCCATCCACCCGGTTACTACATCCCCCCGGCGGATATAAACATGGAATACTTATTGCTGATGCCAAAATCTAGTTTTTGTGAATGGAAAGGCTCTGCTGGTTACTACAGCATCCGCGTTGGTGATAAAGAAGCCGAGAATGCGGCTTGGTTCTATCCCGACCCCACACCAACTTTTGCATCTATTAAAGATTATGTAGCATTTTATGCCCATCTCATGGATGCTTGCTACGTCGATGGCGAAAAAGTTCAACCGCAACCGGGTAACTTTTACGGTGGTTGGGTTACTAATGATATTGTTGGGCCGTTCAAGGGTAGTCCCGGCACTTGGGGATGGTAAATTAATCCAGTTTGTAGTAAGCACTTGAGTGCTTAAAAAAATCAGGACTTTAGTCCTGACTACAAACTTGCTGGCCTATCCATTTAAACTTATGAGCAGCTATCCACACTTTTTTTAAATTCGTCTATTCAGCTAAATATTTTTCTGCTTGTAATTTAAGTTTATCTCCCTCTAATAGCACTTGGTCAATGTCATCTTTAACATCCATATAAGGTTGTCTTAAGCTGATTTTGTCTGACTGAATAGCCCTCCTTGTGCTTTGTCGTATTTGACCAGCAAACTTGCGTTGACCAAACAAATCTAGTCCTAATGAGATAATACTGTCAGGAGTAGTTTGTGTAGCCTGTTGGTTAATTTCTTTAATAGCCAAATTAACCTCCTTTTTAATAGCTCGTAATTGTTTTTGAATTAAGTTGATATTTTTTATTTGTAACTTAACTGATTTGGGATGATCTAGGGTTAAAATCATTTGTTGTCTCAGGTGAAAAATTTGCAATTGAGTTTCTTGTAAGTTCATAGTTACTCCTCCTTAAAAATCAATCTTCATTTCTCTTGTGCTGATATCCCAACTACGAAAATAATGACTATTTCTGAAAAAATAGTTGCAGATTTTCTTTACTTACAAGGAAATAGTGTAATTGTTTTATCGCCACTTCCAGGCGGTAAAATATGACCATCAGGACTAAAAGCCACGGACAAAACCTTATTTTCGTGACCTTTTAAAGTACAGACAAATACTAAATCTTTTGCTTGTTCATCTGATACAGATGTAGCGGGAAGTGCTTGAATTAATCCCTTAGTGTCTTGAGAATTAGATATTGGTAACGGTTTGAATAAAGCATTAAATAAACCATCTAAAATCTGTTAAACCATTTAAAATCTGTTAACTTATCTAAAGTAGCCAATCGCTCGTTAATAGAATCAAAAACCTGATTAAATTGCGAACTTTCCGCAGCTTTATTTTGTTTCATTTTCTCTAATTCCTGAAATTGTTCCCCAAGAGTTTGATGCAAATGCTTTATTGATTGGTCAATTTCTTCTAACCGGGATTGAAAAACCTGAATCTGTTGATTAACTTGGGAAAACTCTCTATCTTGATCTTGTTTGATTTGGCTGAATTCCACCAATTGCTGCTGATTGCTTTCACTGCAACTTTTGACAAATTTATCAATTTGCTCAACTCGCAAATTCAGGGAATGAAATTGTTGCTCAAATTGTGATATATCAGTTTGGTTATGCTGTGACTTTAAGAATATTTCCTCTTGATTATGAATAGTGTTGCTCAAATTTGTGATAGAATCATCCAATTGATTTAAGCGATTATTAACTGTTTGATTTTTTTGATTAACTTCGTCAAATACGGTACTTAGTTTTGGGATTGACATCTCAATTTTTTGGTCAATCACTTGAGTTAACTGTTGTCTCCAAGCTTCAATTTGTTGCAAACGCTGATTAGATGTATCCATAGTTTCTTGAAGATTTTGTAGAGTTATTTGTAGTTGGGAAATCTGTTGTTGAGACTGGAAAGAATTCAACTTGGGACGATTAGCTAAATTTAACGCCAAACTTAAAATCAGAGGAACAGCGACATAAATCACCTGCTGAGTCACTGCGACTGCGATCGCTCCTAATATTGATAAACTTAACAATACATACTCGCTAATTTGTAGCCATTGACGGTTACTCATGTGATTAATGATTCTAATGTTATTGTAATTATATATACTTTTACCCGATGCAACAACCTGGTTAAAACGCCTATATTTAACTGTTGACGCACTATTATTAAGGCTTTGGTGCCGTACTCTCCTCGCTAACACACCCTACGTGTCTATTCAAAAATCAAATAGTAGTCCTATATAACCGAACATGATATTATTGAGCAACTTTTGGGGCAAATATTAAGTAAGTCCCTCCCAAACCTTCAACAATTGTGCGGGTATTAGCAACCATCAGTTTCTGATAGGTATCGGCTTCGCTTCCTGGTTCACTCAGTCCATTAGTATATAGTGGTCTTTTTGACAGTCTGACATTAGCTTTTGTAGCCACAGGTTCAATTAATTGGGGGTTAATTGTGGTGTCTGCAAAAATTGTTGGTACTTGCGCTTTTTCAATATTTCTCGCCCAATTGTTTATTTGTGCATCTGTGGGATTTTTTCTACTGCTGATACCCTTTAACCCGACTACCAAAGGAATTTTGTAGGCGGTGCTGTAATAGTTTAGTATATTACTAGTTGTGACTAATTTGCGTTGATTATCGGGAATAGTGTTTATTCTTGATTTGATCCAACTATCGAGTTGAGTTAGTTCATTTTTAATGACTGTGGCATTACCACTATATAATGTGGCATTGTCGGGTTGTAATTTCTCTAAATTCTTGCTAATTATCTCTACCATTTTGATAGCATTCTTAGGATTGTGCCAAATATGAGGGTTAGTTAAATTTTGACCAGATGCTTGAAATTGCTGTGGTTTAGTCACCGCTAGTTGATTTACAGCTATTTTGGGGGCAGAATTTTGACTTTCTGCGACTATTTTGCTCAATTCAGATTTTAAATTGTAGCCACTATACAGAATTAGATTAGCTTGTGCGATCGCTTCTTGATCTTCCGGTGTTGGTTGATAGAGGTAGGAGTCGTTACCAGGAGAACCCAAACAAATCAAGTTAATTGTATTTTCGGCTACCTGTCTAGTTAAGTCACAAAGTACAGTTGTAATGGCGACAACACGGGGAAGATTCTCATCTATCCTAGTGGTTGTCTGAGTGAATGAAGTGCTTCCTAATTGATTTCTACAGCCAATAAATCCAATTGTGAATAGGGCTAATGTAACTCGTAAGGAATTATTTGATATTAGTTTTTTTAGCATCATTAACTCTTGATTGAATGTATAAAAAGGATGACATTTTAAAATAGTAAATGTGCTGATTATTGATCATACAAATGAATCTAAAGCAATTGTAGCCGCAGACCAAGAAAGTGTGGAGATTGATTTTGTCTTTGATTATTCCAAAATACTTGACTAGACTCTATTGAATAGTTCCAATGGATACCACTTCTTTAGTTTTCTGATCGTGCAGTTATAATTGAGTTATAAACATAAAAATTCCCGACTGTTTGAATAAATCGGGAATATGCTCATCTGGATATTTGCAGGACTCAAGTCCTGACTACAAACATTTAATTTTCACCAGATGTCTAATACATAATAAAGGACACAGCAATGCTGCGCCCTGAAACTCTTGTTACTTTTAATTAAAAATCTCCAGATGGTAATTGACCTTGCAGCATTTCAAATTTAGACTGAAAACAAGTGGCGCAATTGCAACCAAGTTGATCCATAATTGGGTTAGATGTTTTCGTGGCATGAAGTGTTGCTAATTCATTAATGGGTTGGGTAGACGTTACCGAAATCATTTGTGTAGCAACTTGAGGATTAAGGTTAGATGCCTGTGCAGGATTTGCTAGCAGTAGTATAGATGCAAGAAATACAGGACAGGCAAGCAAAATCATTTTGGCTATGTTCATAATTCACAGATAAATACTATTTCTGATACAGCATAGCTAATTAATTGACTACCTTCAACCCACATGATTTTGTATTTTTAACTACGTCCGAATCCTTGACCTCGTAGCACCTTAGACCAAATTAGTAATTCGCCTTTGTCACCACCTGCGGCGAGGAATTTACCTTGAGGATGCCAAGCTAGGCTAGAAAACCCTGCGGAAACGCCTGTCAGCACTTGGCTTACTTGTTTAGCTTTGTTCCACAAACATAACCAGCCATCACTAGCGGCGGAAGCGAGAAGGAAGCTGTTAGGCGCAAAGGCGATCGCAGTGATAATATCTACGTGATTAGTTAAAACTCGTGCTTCCCAACCCAAGGAGTCATCTTCTAGTTTTTCCCAAACTACGATACCTTCAACGCTGGAGGATGCCAAAATTGGCGCACCCAGTTTAGTAGTAGCTTCTGACCATGCTAATTGCCGGATCTTACCAGGGAAGCCACGCATCACCCAAGGATCGGGATTATTCCATTCTAAAACGGCGATACTGCGATCCATGTTGCCAGAAGCCAGGAATTGGCCATCGGGAGACCAAGCCATTACTATACTGACAGTAGCCATATCTAAAAGATATGGTTCTTGATCCCAGTTTTCGCTGTCCCAAATCTTCACTCCCTGATAGCCACCAATGGCTAGGTATTGCCCATCTCTGCGCCAATCAATCCCCAATACTGAGGAGTTATCAAAATTGAGGGTGACAACAACTTCCCTCGTATCAGCATCCCATACTTGGACGTAACGCCCTAAACTAAAGGCTAGTTGGTTACTGGTAGGACTCCAAGCTATTTTATCTACCCATGCAGGCGCATTTTCTAATGTGGCAATTAATTCAGTATCCTGCCAAATTTTTACCTGTCCATCTTGTCCACCAATGGCTAAAAATTTGCCATCTGGGGAAAAAGCTACGCAGTCTACTGATGTCCCGTTACCTGTCTGTAAGGTGGTGAGGTTGCCATCATTCCACAGTACCACTTCACCTGCTGCGGTGGTGGCTCCTAAAATTTTACCATGTGGCGACCAGGCGATCGCAGTCACATAATCGGAAAGCGTCGCTGAATAGTGTTCTTCAAATTCCTTCGTTTTGCTAGCTGTGGGATTCATAAGTAAAAGGGAGTGGGGAGTGGGGAGTGGGGAAATTTCCCTTGTGGAGACGCGATGAATCGCGTCTTTAGCTAATTCATGCGAAACAAGCGAGAAAATCTTGTTTTAATTGGGCTTCATCAAGATTGCGACCAATGAAAACTAATTCATTTTTCCGAGTTTCATTTTCTTTCCAAGGGCGGTCAGCTTTACCATCTAATATCATGTGTACACCTTGGAACACATAGCGATTATCTTCCCCAGCAATATTTAAAATCCCTTTCATGCGGAAAATATCTTGCCCTTGGGTACGCAATAATTCCGAAAGCCAAGTGTTTAGTTTTTGCCCATCGAGTTCGCCACTTTCTACCAAAGCTACAGAATAAACTTTTTCATCATGTTGGTGAGCATCTTCACCTAAGAAATCAGGATCAATTTCCAAGGCGCGGGCTAAATCAAAGGCTTTCACACCCAATAGGGCATCCATTTCTAGTTGCGCGTTTTGGGTAGGATAGATTTTAGCGATCGCATTCATACTCCGAATCCGCTTTTCTAATTCCTCCAACTGTTCTGGCGTTACCAAATCAGTTTTATTCAGGAGAATCACATCAGCAAACGCAATCTGTTCTTGTGCTTCATCTGCATCCCAGTGTTGCCAAATATGCTTCGCATCTACAACAGTTACTACTGCATCTAAAGACAGTAGGTTTTGCATATCTTCATCCACAAAAAATGTTTGAATTACTGGGGCTGGGTCAGCTAAACCAGTGGTTTCAATTACTAAATGGTCGAACTTATCTCGACGTTTCATTAAGTTACCAACAATGCGAATTAAATCACCGCGCACTGTACAGCAAATGCAGCCATTGTTCATCTCAAAAATTTCTTCATCTGCATTAATAATCAGTTGATTATCAATACCAACTTCCCCAAATTCATTCACAATTACGGCTACTTTTTTGCCGTGTTCGTAGGTAAGGATGTGGTTGAGTAATGTGGTTTTACCTGCACCCAAGTAGCCTGTAAGTACAGTTACAGGTACTGTATTCGTGATTTCTTCAGTCAACATAGCCTAAATACCTTTTTTGATAGTTTAGATAATCATTACCACCCATAATAATTCTTTTTATATGTTTGTGGTGAATTGACTGTAATTGGGTTTGAGGAAGTCATCCCACTGCTTTAGTAAAAGCCTTTTTTGTACTGACGCATCTGCAATAAGTAGTAAATATTAAGGGCGTTGAGTTAAAACTAACAGCAATTTTCCAGTCAATACACCAAAAAAATCATCGGTGGTTGATGATTTTATGCAGATAACAAAAAATCTTGCACTGCTGTGAATACAACTTCTGGGTATTCTTCATGTAGTCCCAGGGAACCGGGAACTATGACGCTTCTGACTCCTGGTAATGCAGCTAAAGCGTTCATTTCCTCTCGTGACTTGGGCGGACTGGACTCGCCAATTACTACCATCAGGGGTACAGACAAGGATTGCACAAGTGTGAGAAAATCAGTTTGCTCGCGTACAGCATCAAGATTCCCAGTTACAAAAGCCGCAGAAGCAAATCTAGCTCCTGATTTTTGCGTGGTTTGCCATTTTTTCTCAATGAAGCTGGGTGTCAGTTTAGCATCATCGGTAAAAACGTGACGGCGGTACATCCAAGTTAAAAACGATGGTGTGGTGTTGAGTTTATACAGGGCTTGTCCTATGATAGGCGATCGCACTAAACCCTTGACCATATCTGCTATCTGTGGACTTGCTCCCATAGTTGGTAAAGGACCCCGCCAAGTGGGAGCTATTAGCAAAATCCGCGTGAACACATCAGGCTGCTTTACAGCTAGTTTTAAAACGTAAATAGAAGCATGACCAGCCGCCACCACAGTAATTGCAGTATTAAAAACATTTTTGACAAAATCTTCTAAAAATTGCTGATATATTTCTGATCGATAATTTAAACTAGGACGAGAAGATTCTCCAAATCCTGGCCAGTCGACTGCTGTAACTTGAAAGTGAGGAGCTAGTAATTTTGCCAGTTCACCCATTTCCGCACGCATGGAAACGCTACTAAAAGCTGGTAATAGTAACAGAGGTGAACCTGTCCCGATGGTTTCATAAATAACCCGTAATGCTTGGTTTTCCCAAGTCCAGGTATATTTTTGAACCGCTCCACCAAATCCTACAGGATCATAGGTTGATACTAAATTGCTTGACATGAGACTAAATTTTAATTGTGATAAAAATTATCAAAAAAGCCCACCCCCAGTTAATTAAACCTTGTAGAGACGTTCCATGGAACATCTCTACAACTTGACCACCGGATGGCTCATGAGTCAGTTTTGTGGATTTCCCACGGAAGGAGGTGAGACAGAGTGTTCCTTTAAGGGCGGATGATCCATTGACTTAGCTAGGCAAATGTAACTTACATTCAAGTGCTTTTTTTTGCATGGTTTTAAAAATGTTGAAAAATCCATTAGCACGGGAAGGAGTCAGACTGACATTTAAACCTGTTTCTTGAATAAAATCTGGGGTGAGTTGCACAATTTCCGTAGGAGTTAGTCCATTTAACCCTTCAACCAAAAGCCCTACTAATCCTTTTGTCAACTGGGAATCAGAATCTCCCTGGTATACAACCTTACCATTATCCAGGGCTGCGGTGATATAAACCTGAGATACACAGCCAGGAACTTTGTTTTCTGGTACTTTGCCAGTTTCTGGGAAGTCATTCAGCTTCTGAGCATACCAGATTAATTGTTCGTAGCGCCGCTTCGGTTCAGTAGCACGTTGAAAACGCTGGACGATTTTAGCGAGAGCAGGTGGCAAAGAATCGATAATTGAGGACATAACAGAAGCTGCAAATAATCAGTCTTATATTGAGTGTAGTTGATTTTGTCAGCGATGGGTCGCATCTCCCACAAGCGGATGGCCTAGCTATCACAAGCAGAAAAGAATTGATTAACCACAGATGAGTTTTTCAATGTTGACAGCGCTATCAAAAGTCAAAGCCTTTGGGAGTTAGTCTAGCTACTTATTTAATCTGACTGTTTTGGAGATAAAGCTTGTTTTAACTGCTGACAGGCTTTTTCTGAGGTATCAAAGATGATTAACAAAAAACATATGCTTGATACTAACACCACTTTTTTTATATGAAGGATTAAGAATAACTGTTAAATAATGATGCAAAATCAAGATTTTTATTGAAATTACTGCGGAAAGATTTAAATTATATTTGCATACCATTAAATATTTTCAGGAGCAAATCAGGTGTTTTCTTCGACCTTACTCGCTGCTGTAACCACACCTCTGGAATGGAGTCCTACTGTTGGTGTGATTATGATTCTGTCCAACATTGTTGCTATTGCCTTTGGCAAATTTACCATCAAGTACCCCAGCGTTAAACCAGCCCTACCTTCAGCCAATTTCTTTGGCGGTTTTGGTTTACCTGCGGTACTAGCAACTAGTGCCTTTGGTCATATCTTAGGTGTTGGTGTAATTTTAGGACTGCACAACATCGGCAAAATTTAGGTAATTCTTAATTACCATTGTGTAAAGATTTTAGGCATTTCCCATCAGTGGCTTATTTACGCCAACTTACTTAGTCAGTAGTCATTAGTTTTTGAGGGTGCATACTCCGCCACGCAAGCTATCGTGGGTGTGCTTAACTAAGGACTAAGGACTCAGAGTAGCGGTTTGATTGATTGTTTTTCGCCTATAATTTATCAGATAGAGAGTCACTTCTCTAGCTTTTTTTAATTCGTTCCCGCCTCAGAGAGAAAAATATAAAATTTACGGCATTTTTGAGGCTTTTTTTCCTCAGCTTTCCTTCTAATGGTACAAGACAAATAAATAAAAATAGTGTGATGATCTAAAAGTAGAGCCAGGTAAATGATGGATGCTACTTTCAATTGCATCAACTCTACTTTTCAATTTGATATTTAAAACAGGAAATAGAATATTATGGCACAGGAAAAAACCGCCAAACTTCTTCAAGCTGTTAAGGAAGATCAAGCATTACAAGCAAGACTCAAAGCTACAGATGATCCAGAAGCCTTCATCAAGATTGCTAAAGAGTGTGGCTATGACTTTACAATTGAAGAACTAGAAGATGAAATCAATCAACTGTCGGACGAAAATTTAGCAGCTATTGTCAATCCAGGCTGGGGTAATAGACGGCATATTCATCCTCGATAATTCTGAGAATACATTTGAGATGTTTGTTTAACAATCTCCAATTTGTAGGGTGAGGAGGGTAGTGAGTAACCCACTATAAACTTAAGGGATAATGGTGGGTTATGCGATCGCTTTCCCACCCGACAATTTTTGGGTAATTTATTTTTGTGGTCTTCCTTTACTCTTGGCGCAAGATGTACCTCAGCAGAAAAGCAAAGGCGATTAGTCTTTTCCCAGCTAGGAATAAGTTAAAATCCTGATATCTTGCATGACTACCCATACAGAACGCTCCTGAAAGATTCATCGCCATGGTTCAGTACCCCCATCTCGAACAAGCGCTAAAACATAACTTTGGTTACGACCAATTCCGCCCCGGACAACGGCAAATTATTGAAGATGCGCTGCAAAATCGGGATTTACTGGTGGTAATGCCTACTGGTGGGGGGAAATCTCTGTGCTTTCAGTTACCAGCATTGATAAAACCGGGCTTAACGGTAGTGGTTTCACCGTTAATCGCTTTGATGCAAGACCAAGTGGAATCACTGCGAAATAATAATATTTCGGCGACATTTCTGAATAGCAGTCTGAATCCCCATAAGGTGCGATCGCGCGAAGAAGCCATCCGCAATGGTAAAATTAGATTACTCTACGTTGCTCCAGAACGGCTGTTAAGTGAAAGATTTCTGCCCTTTTTGGATTTAGTACATCACCAAATCGGCATTTCTACCTTCGCCATTGACGAAGCCCATTGTGTCTCGGAGTGGGGACACGACTTCCGTCCAGAATATCGCCAGTTGAAATCGCTGCGAAAGCGTTACCCAGATGTTCCCACCATCGCCCTCACCGCTACAGCCACAGATCGAGTCCGTGGTGATATCATTCAACAATTAGGGTTAAAGCAACCTATCATTCACCTCGCTAGCTTTAACCGTCAAAATCTTTATTACGAAGTTCGTCCTAAATCTAAGTCTGCTTACGCGGAAATTTTAGAACTAATTCGAGAAACTGATGGTTCAACAATTATCTATTGCTTAACTCGAAAAAAAGTCGATGAACTCACATTTAAACTGCAAAACGATAAAATTGTGGCTTTGTCTTATCATGCTGGTTTAAGTGATGAAGAACGCTCAAAAAATCAAACTCGATTTATTCGAGATGATGTGCGCGTCATGGTAGCAACAATTGCCTTTGGGATGGGAATTAATAAGCCAGATGTGCGGTTAGTTGTTCACTTTGATTTACCCCGAAATTTAGAAAGTTATTATCAAGAATCGGGAAGGGCGGGTAGGGATAGCGAACCTTCCCGTTGTACAATGTTTTTTAGTTTTAGTGATATTAAAACTATTGAATGGAGTATTAATCAAAAAGCTGATCCTCAAGAACAATTAATTGCCAAACAACAGCTACGTCAGGTAATTGATTATGCTGAAGGTACAGATTGTCGGCGCACAATTCAGCTAGGTTATTTTGGGGAACGTTTTCCAGGTAATTGCGGTAACTGTGATAATTGTCGTTATCCTAAACCTGTACAAGATTGGACAATTGAATCCATGAAGTTTTTATCTTGTGTGGCGCGTTGTCAAGAAAGATTTGGAATGCTGCACATTATTGAAGTGTTGCGCGGTTCTAAAAATCAAAAAATCACACAGAATAAACACGATAAACTTTCTACCTACGGTATTGGTAAAGATAAAAGTTTGGATGAATGGCGAATGTTGGGGCGTTCTTTGTTACATCAAGGCTTGTTAGAACAAACCAACGATGGTTACTCGGTTTTAAAACTTAATGCTTTGAGTTGGGAAGTGATGAAGCGACAGCGCACTGTTTCTATTGCTGTTCCTGTGGCGCAAACATTGAGTTTAGTCGGGGGGAGTGACAAAGCTGTTGAGGCTGAATTATTATTACAGAGGTTGCGATCGCTCCGCAAAGAACTCGCTGATGAACAGTCTGTACCGCCCTACGTTGTCTTTCAGGATTCTAGCCTGAAGTTAATGGCACAAGCACAACCCCAAACTTTAGCCGACTTTGGGAAACTTTCTGGGGTAGGTAGTCATAAACTAGCTCAGTATGGTAAAAAATTTCTAGGTGAAATCACCGCCTACCGTCAAGAAAAAGGTGCGCCAGCACAACAAAATTATTATCCAAGTTCTCCACCTGAAAATAATTCACCCAATCATACTGAATTAGTGACATTAAGATTGCATCAAGAAGGTTTGAGTATTGCCGAAATTGCCCACAAACGTAATCTTAGCCCCTCCACAATTCTCACTCACTTGTCTAAGTTAATGGCAAAAAATCAACCTGTAGATATAAATCAGTTAGTCCCCTTAGAACATCAACAAAAAATTTGGCAAGTTTTAGAAATTCTTGGTGATATTTCTCTAACTCCAGTTAAAGAACAATTGGGTGAAAACTATACTTTTGATGAAATTCGCTTAGTCAGGGAAAAGTGGCGACGCGAAAGCCGTAAATGATATCCGAAGTTTTGCTCACCAGAGAATATTGCATTACTAATGGGAGGATAGCCCAGCATTCAGATAGCCTGATTTTAGGGCGTTGCTGAATCAGGGTATGAAATGCCAAAATCACCGTTCTTATTCTTTCTACCTCTGCGCTTTGTGCGCCTGGTGTAGCCCAACAAATTCATATTTGAAATCAGCAAAGCCTATTTGAGAATATCAAGCTGCATCCATAATACCCGAAATTTCGCGGCTAGACTCTGGCGATTCGATTACAGGCGTTGGTGGTTCCTGACTTTCGCTTTTAGCAGCTACTACAGATATTACTTTGGGCAAGGTAATACAGACAACAGTGTTTAGCAGTGTCAGCAATAGATTATCAATCAAACTCATATATTATGCTCGGATTGAAAATTAGTTTTTACTACTTCTTAGTTTGACGCATAATTGGCTGATTATTTATATATATAATTTTGTTTATCTTCTAAACTGTATAAGTCAGATAAATAGATTGACTAATCCATACACTAACCATAAATTTATGTCTAATACCAATTTTTTATGAGAATGCGCCAAATTATAGGAGGAACGAACAGCAAAGGACACAAAGAACGAGAGAAAGAAATTTAGCGCAACTTTACACAGAAATGGTCTAAGCTCAATAGTATAAAAGACTCTACCATAATCCTGATATATTTAGACATTTAACTACAGTAGTAAAAAAGCCCCAACCTCTGACACCAATTTTATGTAAGGCTGTACAGAATCATGAAATCCATTAATTAATCCGTCTGTATCGGCGTTTATCTGCGTTTATCTGCGTTTATCTGCGTTCAATTATTCTATGCAGCTTCATCTTAATTGGGTATGACCCAAAGCTATTACTTCCAGGTAGTCTTTTATTAGCTGCACATCAACCCGTTTTTTGAGACTGGGAAATTTTAAGAAAACTTCGTTAGCAATTCCAAGAACCTTTTCGATGTTGGTGTTAATAAAGTCCGGCGATAAGCATCGGCTGCTTTTTTAATAGCTTCTGCTTGAGTTGGGTAAGGATGAATCACACCCGATAAGCCATTTAAACCGACTTTATTGACAATGGCTGTAGTTATTTCACTAATTGTTTCTCCAGCATGACGAGAGACAATTGTTGCGCCTAGAATTTGATCAGAACCTTTTTTGTGGATAATTTTCACAAATCCGTCCTCTTCGCCATCTATGATGGCTCGATCTACGCTACTAAAAGGAATTTTGATGGTATTGATATCAATACCCTTTGCTTGAGCCTCCTGTTCATATATCCCTACATGAGCAATCTCAGGATCAGTATATGTTACCCAAGGCATCACCAAACTACTAAGTTTGGATCTTCCCAAGCCAAAGGGAGAAAACAGAGTATTTTTAATCACAATCCGCGCTGCTGCATCAGCCGCATGAGTAAACTTCCAGTTCATGCAGATATCCCCGGCGGCATAAATTTTGGGGTTTGTTGTCTGGAGATAATCATTAACTTTCACTCCCTGACGTTGGTCATATTCCACCCCAACCGCTTCTAAATTTAAACCTTCAACATTCGGTGCGCGTCCCGCACCAACTAAAATCTGATCAACAACAATTGACTGTTTAGAACCATTACTGAGGAAGTGGATGAGCTTTCCTTCTGGGGTTGGTTCTACAGATTCTATTTGGCTATTCAAAACCAAATGTATATTTTCCTGAATAAAGCGATTTTGAATAATTTCTGCGGCTTCGCTATCTTCTTTATTTAAGATGTGAGCATCCTTGTGAAACAAGATCACTTGAGAACCCAAACGTTGAAAAACTTGAGCCAATTCACAACCGATAGGACCACCACCAATTACAGCTAAACGTTTGGGAAGTTCAGTTAGTGAAAATACAGTTTCATTCGTCAAAAATTCAGATGCTTCCAAACCCTTAATCGAAGGTCGCACGGCTCTAGCGCCAGTAGCAATTACAGCTTTTTTAAACCGAAGTTTTTGATTACCAACTTCAATGATCTGGTCACTGAAAAACCGAGCATCACCCAAGAAAACATCAACTCCCAGGTTCTGAAAACGATGAGCAGAATCATGATGGCTAATACCCGCTCTTAAACGGCGCATCCGTTCCATCACCGCCGGAAAATCAATGTTGATTTGTTCTGGAGGATTAATTCCCAAAGCCTTGGCTGACCACATTTCGCCGACAACGCGAGATGAGCGGATCATACATTTGGAGGGAACACAACCGACATTTAAACAATCCCCACCCATTAAATGCTTTTCAATTAAAGCAACTTTTAATCCCACATCTAACCCTGCTGCGCCTGCGGCTACGACTAATCCCGCCGTACCAGCACCAATTACTACCAAGTCGTAATAATCAGCAGGTTGCGGATTGACCCAATCAGATGGATGAACATAGGAAACTAATTTTTGATTATACTCATCCATTGGTGGAAGAGTCACTTTTTCAGATGCAGAATTTGACATTAATAAAGTCCTTTAAAGACTAATATAGCGATACTTACCTTTAATTTTCAAATAGGTGAATTTGTACAGTAAATTCTATAAAACTTGATCTTCTAAAGCCTTACGAGCGACTTTAGTAACGTAAACCGTCACTGCAACTGTAGCAATAAAACCTATAATTCGCATCGCCCACTGTACACCGGGGTTATCTGGTTGAGAATCAGTCCCAATTGTGGCAATATTACCAGCTAAGGAGCCTATATAAACATACATAATTGTGCCGGGAATCATGCCAACCGAACCCAAAAAGTAGTCTTTGAGAGAAACTTGCGTCACCCCATAGGCATAGTTCAACAGGTTGAAGGGGAAAATAGGAGAAAGTCGCGTTAGCAGGACAATTTTGAGTCCTTCCTTACCCACAGCTTCATCAATCGCCCGAAATTTCTGATTAGCTGCGATTTTCTGGGCAACCCAACCCCTAGCCAAATAACGTCCCACGAGAAAAGCGGCCGTTGCTCCTATGGTTGCACCAATGAAGACATAAAGCGAACCCATAACTACGCCAAAGACGACACCCGCGCCGAGAGTGAGGATTGAACCAGGTAAAAAGGCGACAGTGGCAACGATATAAAGTAGGATAAATGCTAATGCTCCTACAGCACCAAGACGATCAATCCACTGCAAAGCATTTCGTAACGATAGTTGGGGATTAAATCCTGAAGCATTTTGAGCAGATTCTTGTCCCCAAGCTGGTTCTGCGGTAAATATCAATGTCATACCAAATGCTATCAGCATCAGGAAAGCAAATTTAACCAGCTTGTGCCAATTCCTAGCTAATATATCTGCAAAAGTTGGCTTTAGAGTTTGGGGAAAAATCAAATTAGTTATTACAGATTGTAACATAGGTGATTTCTTTCTATAAAACAGTTATTAATATGAAGTAAATTATCAGCCGATTCTTCCCAGGCTTCACAGTTGCGATCGCCTGTTAACCAATATTGAATTAACATCTCTTTTAAGCATCGTTACGTCAAAGTCAACTTAACTTGCTCATTTCCAGCATACCCCGCTATTTACCGAGTAATTTTAGTAGTCCCAAAAATTGGCGTTGCTGATTTGAAGTTAAAACCCCTGTAGAGAAGTTCCATAGAAGTCTCTACATTTAAATTCATACTCTGATTTACCAACGCCCAAAAATTTGCTCTAGGTTGGTCTAATTATGGTATAATATATGCTAAAATATTGAGAGCGCCTAAAAAGCAGCACAACTGTATGAGTTCTGTGCCGCCTAATTTTTACATAGTTGAGTGAATGTGTTCTGCGTGAAAGCGGAGGAGAGAATTGGTACGACTTATGCAGAGATTAGTACCGTAATAGAGTGTATTAATTTGGAGAACACTTAGAACAGAATTGAGGGCTGAATTTACAGAATGGGCTGCCTGTCAAGAGGTAACTGGTACAGTAGGGAAAACTAGTCATTTCGATTCTGGCTTTTAGAGATGTTGAATTATTTGTCAATGGTTGAGGAAGTTGGGATTTACGAGCCAGAATTTTCGAGAGTAATGTGGGCAATGCTAAACAGGCGGCAGCATTGATTAAAGTTAGCAATAAAGCATCTACTAAATTGATAGGTAATCACCCCTGTTGAAAAATAGGTGGTCTGGTGTTTTTCCGTGGGAATACAACTAAAGCCAGTGATTATCAAAATAATCTATTGAGTTTAGTTTATATAACTCAACTTTAACATAAATTTTTATCAATACAACCGTTGAAGTGGTGCAATAGCTTACACAGTAAAATATGTAGTTATTGAGAAGAAGTAATATAGCTAAGTCACAGAAAAATCTGTAAAACAGCAGTTTACTAAATTTATGGAGATGTGTTATGACCAATATCCAAACTGCGCCTGCTTATTTATCTAAGATCACCAAGCGAGAAAGCCAAGAGTTACAGCATTTGGTAGATTATACCAACGTGGTTTCATTACCAGAAATTTGGCCATTGGCAGCAAAAAAATTTGGTGATATTGTTGCCCTAAATAATCCCAATGCTAAACCAGAAGTAAAAATTACTTATGCCCAGCTAGCAGATCAAATTCAACAATTTGCCGCAGGGTTGCAAGCGTCAGGAGTCAAAGCAGGCGATCGCATTTCTTTAATTGCCGATAATAGTCCCCGATGGTTTATTGCCGATCAAGGCATGATGACGGCTGGTGCAGTCAATGCGGTGCGGAGTTCCCAAGCCGAACGAGAAGAACTACTATTTATAGTGGGCAATAGTGGCAGCACAACTCTAGTAGTCCAAGATTTAAACACACTCAACAAACTCGGCGAGCGCCTGAATGATCTGCCCATTCAACTAATCATCTTACTCTCAGATGAAACGCCACCAGCAGCAGCCACCCCCAAAGTCCTGAACTTTTCCCAATTACTAGAAATTGGTGCTAATCATACCCTGATGCAGGTTCAGCAAACAGGCGATAGTCTAGCCACTCTCATTTATACTTCCGGCACTACAGGCAAACCCAAGGGTGTAATGCTCTCCCATAACAATTTATTACACCAAGTCAACAGCTTGGGTACAGTAGTGCAACCACAGCCAGGAGATATCATTCTTAGTATCCTGCCCTCTTGGCACAGTTACGAACGCAGTGGGGAGTATTTCTTACTTTCTCAAGGTTGTACACAAATTTATACGAACTTGCGTTCTGTCAAACAGGATTTGAAGAAATTTAAACCTCATTACATGATCGCAGTCCCGCGCCTGTGGGAATCCATTCATGAAGGAGTGCTAAAACAGTTTCGGGAACAACCAGCCAAAAAGCAACGCCTAATTAACTTTTTGCTGGAAATGAGTGAAACTTATATCAAAAAGCAACGCATTGCCCAAGGATTGAGTTTAAATCATCTTCATGCCTCCAGCTTGGAGAAATTCACCGCTAAGATGGTCGCATTGTCTTTGTCGCCCTTTCATGCACTGGGAGAACGCCTAGTATATGCCAAAGTCCGCGAAGCCGTAGGCGGTCGCATGAAGCACGTAATTACTGGTGGTGGGGCGCTACCGAAGCACATTGATGACTTTTTTGAAATTATTGGTGTAGAAATTTTGCAGGGTTACGGCTTAACAGAAACATCTCCTGTAACTAACGCCCGTCGTCCTTGGCATAATTTGCGTGGTTCATCCGGACAACCCATCGCCGGCACAGAAGTAAAAATTGTCGATCCTGAAACCAAAGCGCCTTTACCCGTTGGTAAACCAGGTTTAGTGCTATTGAAAGGACCGCAAATTATGCAAGGCTATTATCAAAACCCGGAAGCAACGGCCAAGGTAATTGATGCCGAAGGATGGTTTAATAGCGGCGATTTGGGTTGGGTGACACCAGAAAACGACTTGGTGCTAACTGGTAGGGCAAAAGATACAATTGTTTTGACCAATGGGGAAAATATCGAACCGCAACCAATTGAAGATGCTTGTTTGCGATCGCCCTACGTTGATCAAATTATGCTAGTAGGACAAGACCAGCGCAGCATCGGGGCTTTGATTGTCCCCAATAGCGAAGCCCTAGAAAAATGGGCAGCCAGTCAAAATCTGCAACTGCGGCTACCAGAAGAAAACTCTTCAGAACTCAGCAAATCTATTGATCTGGAGAGTAAAATGATCCAGGACTTGTTTCGACAAGAATTGAATCGGGAAGTGCAGAACCGTCCTGGTTATCGACCGGATGACCGTATTGGAACCTTCAGGCTGATTCTCGAACCCTTTTCTATGGAAAATGGCTTGATGACACAAACCCTGAAAATCCGGCGGCACGTAGTCGCGGAACGCTATCGCGATATTATTGACGGAATGTATACCCGATAAACATTCCACCTGCTAACTATAGAGTGAACGTGAATTTATGGATGTCTCCAACCCTAATTTGCTGCTGAAGCGCGTTGTTAATGTCAAAGTCATAGTTACTCCCCTGTGGAAAGAGGAAGTACAACAGCAACTGCAAGCGCAAATCAATCAAAATGATCAGCAACTGCAACAGCTCGATGCGGAAGGACAAAGAGCAATCTCCGCCATTCAAAAGCAGAGTCTACAACCACCAGGACCCCAAACTCTCCAACAAATTGACAGTATTCAAGGCCAAATCAATCAAAAGAAAACTGAACTGCTAGAGCAAAAAAATCAACTGCTACAAAACCTCCAGCAAGTACAGTTTTTGGAATTGGATCAAGAAGTAAATCAATTTCAAATTGAAGGCTTTTTCCGCGTGGAAAAGGGTGATAATTTGATTAGAAAAATGCAGGTAGAAATCCTGTTGCGCGATGGCGTTGTGGAAGATATTCGCGGCGACATTTAAGATTGAGTACAGAACCCCCTGCTATAGTTGGTACTTCGACTCAGCAGGGGGTAGTTCACAACTCCTCAGCCAAGATACAATTTAATCTCGCAAAAGCTGTTAAAGTCCATAAACCATTGATTCTGATACCACCGTATGAGCATTCACGAAGTATTTATGCCGGCGCTAAGTTCCACCATGACCGAAGGAAAAATCGTTTCCTGGGTGAAATCGCCGGGCGATAAAGTGGAAAAAGGCGAAACCGTGGTGGTGGTCGAGTCAGATAAGGCAGATATGGATGTGGAAACCTTTTATGAAGGATATCTAGCCCACATCATAGTCCAAGCTGGTGACACCGCACCTGTCGGATCTGCGATCGCCTACGTAGCCGAAACAGAAGCCGAAATCGCCACCGCCAAGACTTTGGGTAACTCCGGGTCAGCTGTTTCCACTGCACCCTCCACTCCCGAACCAGTTGCAGCCACAGCCGCAGTCGTAACACCTGCCTTAGCTACTCAAAACGGCTCTAACCACCGCGAAGGCAGAATCGTAGTTTCACCCCGCGCCCGCAAATTAGCCAAAGAACTCAAAGTTGATTTAACTACCCTCAAAGGTAGTGGCCCCTATGGTCGCATCGTCGCCGAAGATGTCGAATCATCTGTAAATAAAGGCCAGCCAGCCGCCGCCACACCTACACCTACACCCACCTACACCCCAGTTGCAACCCCCACACCAGCACCAGCACCAGCACCAGCACCAGCACCAGTGGTTCCCGGTCAAACAGTACCTCTAACCACCTTCCAAAACGCTGTAGTTCGGAACATGGTAGCCAGCCTAGCTGTGCCAGTTTTCCGTGTGGCTTACACAATTAGTACCGATGGCTTAGATAAACTTTACAAACAAATTAAATCCAAAGGCGTAACCATGACAGCGCTACTGGCCAAAGCCGTAGCGGTGACATTACAAAAACATCCATTATTAAATGCCAGCTATTCAGAACAGGGAATTGTGTATCATTCTGGTATCAACATTGCCGTAGCCGTAGCAATGGATGATGGCGGATTAATTACACCAGTGTTGCAAAAAGCCGACTTAGTAGATATATATTCCCTCTCCCGCACCTGGAAATCTTTAGTAGAAAAAGCTAAATCCAAACAACTGCAACCCGAAGAATACAACAGTGGGACATTTACCCTGTCAAACTTAGGAATGTTTGGCGTAGACACATTTGATGCCATTCTGCCCCCCGGACAAGGTTCAATCTTAGCCATTGGTGCATCCCGTCCGCAAGTGGTAGCCACAGGCGACGGTTTATTTGGCGTGCGTCAACAAATGCAAGTCAACATCACATCTGACCACCGAATTATTTACGGCGCTGACGCTGCGGCCTTCCTCAAAGACCTAGCAAAACTGATTGAAACCAACCCTCAATCCTTAACAATGTAGTTGACGGGGGACGTAGAAACTCTACGTCTCCCCCTCTGGGTGCGTACCTTTGCGCTAACCTCCGCGCACCTACCCAGCCGGTTCCGCTTCCGGTATGCGTTTAACCCTTCACACAAACAACCTGCTTCAGAGTAGCGACAACCTCCACTAAATCCGCTTGATTAGCCATAACCTGATCTATGGATTTATAAGCACCTGGAATTTCATCCAAAACCCCCGTATCCTTGCGGCATTCTACACCCTTTGTTTGCTCAATCAAATCATCAAGTGTATAGGTATTTTTGGCCTTATTTCTCGACATTAACCGCCCCGCACCGTGGGAGCAGGAACAAAAACTGTGAGCATTACCTTTACCCTTAACAATGAAAGATTTTGCTCCCATTGAACCAGGAATAATGCCATAATCGTCAGTCTGAGCGCGAACTGCACCTTTACGAGTTACATATACATCCTCGTCAAAATGCACTTCTTTTTCAGCGTAATTGTGATGACAATTTACCTGTAATAAAGGTTTAGTCACCTTTCCGCCCGCCAGATACTTCTCAATAATGTGCTTAAAACGCGCCATCATCACATCACGGTTAAAACGTGCGTAGTCTTGCGCCCACTGTAAATCATGCCAGTATGCTTGAAATTCTGGCGTACCAGCGATGAAGTAGGACAAATCAGGATCAGGTAATTTATTCCTCGCCATCTTGCCTAATTCTTTGGCTGTACTAATATGGCACTGTGCTAGCTGATTACCAATGTTACGGGAACCAGAATGCAACATTAACCAAACTTGGTTTTCTGCATCAAGGCAAACTTCGATAAAGTGATTCAATTTGTTACTGATTGCTGGTTAAGCTTATTGAGTCTCCACAGTCTAAGTTCAACACTGTTTCGACTTCTACTTAACACTTCCATTGAACACTCAACTGAATTGGTAGTAATAAACTGATCTTCTTGAGGTGTCCAACGTTTTCTGTTGTTAATCCTCTTCATATCAGTAGGGCGACTCCAACTCAATACTTCATTAGCTTTGATGATTTTTCTAGATAAAGCCAGACAACCATCATAGTATAAGTATTTGGCTAATATTTGAGCGTCCTCTTTATAAACCACAATGTTGTAAATATTATCTCTAGTATTTCTCTTAGAGGTTTTTGTTTTACCCACAATCTGCTGAATTAACTCTATATATTCCAAACAAATAAGTAGGTGGGCATAAGAAAACAAAACTATGTAAAGATAAGTAAATACGGAGAATGTATCTACATAAGGTGAATTACTACATGGGCGCTCGTTTAAGGGTATTTTTAACTGGTGAGGAAGATCGAACTCTGTTAAATTTAAGAAATCTTGAGGTACCACAGAAGGTTAAAGATAGAGCAGAAGTAGTCAGGTTAAACGCACATGGCTGGTATGTAGAAAAAATAGCAGCGCACTTTGATTGGGATAAGCAAACAGTTAGAGATGTTTTGCACAAATGGAGAAAGCAGGGTTTAGAGGGTCTTTGGGAATTAGCTGGTCGAGGATTAAAAGCCAAGTGGAAAGAAGAGGATATCGTATTTTTGGAAGAATGCTTAAGAATTGAGCCACGCACATACAATAGTTCCCAATTATCAGAGAAGTTAAATACAGAGCGCAACGTGCAACTGAGTCCCGATAGATTAAGACGGGTACTGAAAAAAAGGGGGTCAATTGGAAGCGAGCAAGAAAGAGTCACAAAGGGAACCAAGACCCGATAGCACGAGCTTCCAAGCAAGTAGACCTAGATATATTGGAATTATCTGCTGCTGCGGGAGACATAGACCTAAAATATTTGGATGAATCAGGGTTTTGTGTATGGAGCGAACCGGGTTATACCTATTAGTTTAAAGGCGAGCAAAAACGCTTAGAGCAGACAAAACGGCGTGGTCGCAGATTAAGTATTATCGGGTTTCTCCAACCAGTAATCAGCTTTGTTTATGGTTTGGTGATTGGGGGTGTTAACCGCAAGTCTTATATCGAAATGATGGAAAAACAAGCCCAAGAGGCATTGGAATTGGGACGCATAAGGGTAATTGTCCAGGATAACGGGCCAATACATAGATGCAAAGAAGTACAAGAGTTATGGTCAAAGTGGGAACAGATGGGTTTATACATCTTCTTTTTACCCAAGTATTGCTCCGAAATGAATCCAATTGAATTGGAATGGCAACACCTGAAAAAAGATGAGCTATCTGGGCGAATATTTGACGATGAATTAGACCTTGCTTATGCCGTAATTGACGGTATTCAAGCTAGAGGAGAAAAAGGTAACTACAGTACAGAGCGTGTAAAATTTAATTTTAATCCCTCTGCTTAACTCTTTGTTACATAAGCGTAAATTTTTCCGCCCACCTACTTATTGGTAAACCCCAGGATTCAAGATAATCTCGAAATCGTTGATCATAAACTCTCCAAATAACTGATGTATATTTCTGACTAAAATTAGTGCTGCGAATACGTTCAGTAATAGAAGAATTAAACGGGATTATATTCTTGAAAGCCCATAATATATATTCATCTTGCTTGTTGATTTCTATACTTAAGCGACCTCGATTACGAGTGTTATTGTATAGATGACCATCAGTTTGAATGAAGCCGAATAAGTAGGCATAATCAGGGTTATTGAGTGTGATATGAGTGGTTTCCATCATTCCACAATATCATCAATGAAATTAGCAATCGATCAAGTCATTTCTGCTTGATTCTATACCTTCAAGTTCGGTATAGTTCGGAGTACACCTTCATCCTAATAGATTAGGATGCCCAAGTCCCTCTACTCTCTACGGGGCGTTTTACCGCTTCCCTCGGTATTAGCGATCGCAGCCTTCACCGATTTGGACGAGTTTTTAATCCTACATTACTGTAAGATGGGGCAATCTTTCACCCCCACCAAGAGAACCCATTTGTTTCATGGCTTTGCTTTGCAGGTCTTGAACACCTGGATGTAAGTCGGAAAAATCACGCCACCCTTGCCAATTAGCAGCAGGTTTTTCCACATCTTTATTGGCATTAAATCCCGTAGGAATTGCGGCTTCAATATCTAAGCGAATTTTTTTGAGTTTGCCTTCAAGTTGTTCACCATTAAATGGCATTTTAATAGCGCTCATCCCGCAACCAATATCTACACCGACAGCCGCCGGAATAATTGCTTCTTTGGTGGCGATTACAGAACCGACTAAAGCCCCTTTACCTAAGTGAACATCTGGCATCAAAGCGATATGCTTAAACACAAATGGTAGCGATGCCACATTTTTCGCCATCTTGATTTCATCAGACCCTAAAGGGTGATTTGCCCAAGATAAAACAGGTGCTGGTGTACTAATTTCTAACTCTTCGTAGGGCATAATTTTATTTAATTGAAAATGTTTGATTTCTTGGAATATTTAACGCTAAGTTTTGCGTTTTTTATCGAGCTAGTAGTGGTGATTTTATTTGTATATGTCATTTTTTTTGCTAATAAATAAGTTTGTACTACTACCGTAATACATAGTAATTCAGATGTCAACGTGGGCGGAGCAGAATCGCCTGAGAAAAAAAGCAGCAGATCACAGCTACAATTAGTTAAAATTTGTGAAGAATTAAACTAATCCGTTACATCTGGTTAAATCCTATGGCTACGCGTCAAGATACCATCTGGGAAAAATTTCTCTCCCCTGTAGTGCGGGCGTTCATTGATGAAGAGGCTTTGCGGCGTTACTCTGATAGTATTGACTGGGAGCAAGAAAGCGATCGCCTGCGAAAATCTGATCTCATAATGCCCTTATACTACAGTAATCAAAACTTTCATGGCATTGAAGGCGGATATCTCAACTCCAGTGCAGCAGTTTCCTACGACCCCATTACTCAATACGTCTTACCACCCAACGAAATTGTAGTTCGTCAAGCCTTAATAGATGCTATCAAAGTCAAACCGCGACGTATACTGGATTTAGGCTGCGGTACAGGTTCCACAACCTTGAAGTTAAAACAGGCTTTTCCCCAAGCTGAGGTCATTGGTTTAGATTTGTCTCCTTATATGCTGGTGAGGGCAGAAGATAAAGCTAAAACTGCTGGTTTAGATATACACTGGCAACATGGTAACGCGGAAACAACCAATTTTCCAGAGGCGCATTTTGACTTAGTAACAGCGTCTTTGTTATTTCATGAAACACCAAGTATAGTATCTCAAGCTATACTGCGGGAAAGCTTCCGGTTATTGGTGACTGGTGGACAAGTTTTAATCCTCGATGGTAATCAGAATACCTTACGTCAGTTGCATTGGCTGAATGATGTTTTTGAAGAGCCATATATTCGTGAGTATGCGGCTGATAACTTAGACGCACGTATGGGCGCAGCTGGGTTTGAAGCGGTGCGAACTCAGGATGTGTGGTGGATAAATCAGGTTACAAGCGGGATTAAACCGATTCCCGTAGCAGATGCAAAGATGCAAAATCAAGCCGGTGAGTACATACCCACACCAACAGACACCACAATGGATAATAATGATTTGCATGACTTTGGATCTCCAGTGTTTGGCATAACAACATGAGTTTAAAGGCAGTTTTATTTGATTTTAATGGTGTGATTATTAACGATGAGCGCATCCATTTACAACTGATAGACGAGATTCTGATTTCTGAAAATTTGCAACCTCAAAAGGTGAGTGAGCGTCAGGCTTCTCTTGGAAGAAGCGATCGCGCTTATTTGCAAGAGTTGCTCAGAAATCGTGGTAGAGTAGATAATGAAGAATATCTCACTAAACTACTGCACCGAAAAGCTCAAGCTTATGTGCAGGAACTCGAAAAAATCGAAAAACTGCCTTTGTATCCAGGTGTAGAAGACTTAATATATCAGCTGCGATCGCGCAAAATTGCCCCAGATCATCCCCAAAGTCTAAAACTCGGCTTAGTCAGTGGTGCAATTCGCCCAGAAATCGAAATTGTGCTAGAACGCGCCAAGCTAGCGGAATATTTTACAGTTATTGTCGCAGGTGATGACATTACCACCAGCAAACCTCAACCCGATGGTTATCTGCTGGCTGTAGAACGTCTGAACCAAGAATATCCTGATTTGGATTTACAACCCCAAGAATGTCTAGCCATTGAAGATACTCCCGCCGGTATTGCCGCAGCCAAACAAGCACAAATGCAAGTGGTTGGTGTAGCCAATACCTACCCATTTCATATGCTTCAGCGCTGCTGTAACTGGACTGTAGATTATTTAATTGAATTAGAATTAGACCGGGTAGAGGAAGTTTATTTACAAAAAGATATGAAACTTACAGCCCCTGAGTGTTAAAATATGATATGTCAGTCAGAGTTTGTGACTCTGCATTCATCCGGGGAATTAGCTCAGTTGGTAGAGTGCTGCGATCGCACCGCAGAGGTCAGGGGTTCGAGTCTCCTATTCTCCATTTATTTTGATAGCTGGAAAATTTGAATTAACCGCGTGTTTAACTCTTCTAATTGCTTGATTCCTAAATTACCAATACGCCGGGTAATCAAATTGCGATCTATGGTGACAATGCGGGATACAATCACCTTAGAAGTAAGTTTTAAACCTGTGTTAGCAAACTCCGGATCTGAATCACTAATTAAAAATTCTTCCAGCTGTAAGTTGATTAAATTTTGAGAAGAAATAAAACAAATTATAATATTATTACTGCCTGTAGAACTAACCCAGAGTACCACAGCCGGACGTAACTTAGTTTCACTAAAATCAGTAAATGGAAAGGGTGCTAAAATTACATCTCCTTTTTTAAGAGACATTAAACAGGTTCTCCATCTTCACAGGTATAAATATCTGGTTCATCAGCCAAAAAATCAAAACAGCCTCCAGTTTCAGCTAGTTTAATTAATTCTTGATTTGAGGGTTCAGAACCTTCAAAAAATAGCTCTCGTGCTAAAATGTGGCGTTCCTCTGGAGAAAGAGCGCGAATAACTTGGATAAGAGTATTTATCAATTTTATATTCACAGTTTGGGTTTCAAGTGTTTCCCTTTCCTTCATCCTCATAGCTCCTGAGTTTGACAAATAGCTGATTATGATGTGGGAATCCGATTTGATTATTGAAAAAATCTAAGTATATGTAGGGTGTGTTATGGCTTTAGCCTAACGCACCGTCTTCTGGGTCTTGGTGCGTTACACTTCGTGATAACACACCCTACTGAGTTTGACTGAAAAGGGTTTGAATACGTAGCACAAACAATCATCCAAAAAGTAATCTGTAACCATCAATATTATAAAAATATTTGTTACATATATTAATATAAACATGATTATTTAAGTATATTTTTGAGAATCCACCTAAATATAGGTTAATATATGGGGCTTTAGCAAAAAGTGATATAAATATCTTATTAAGTCAGTATAAAATATATTGAAAGTACCAGAAATAAACTAGTATTTTTACGGTTATCGATATATCGATAATATATTATAGTAGTTATATGTTAGGCTTTCCTTACCATTGTGCCTAAAGTAATGCTATCATCTTAATAACGCGACCCCCCACTTGAGTCATAAGCAGGGGGAATCTTTTTAGAAGCTTAAAAGCTGTTTTGTTTTCCACGACGTACAGCTTGAGGGTTCTATTTGCGTTTCAAGAAATAAAATGAAAAAAACAAAAATGAAACAAAACCTACCTAATGATAACAAAATATTGGCAGCTATTGCAACCGTAGCTGCGCTGGCATTTTTTGGATTATGGAGTATTAATAGTAGCGAGTGCGGTGGTGTGCTGCACATCAAGCGTACTGGTAGTAGTTTAGAGGTCATATTGGACAAGCGAAACTGCAAAGTCCCAACTATTGCAGATACTCCAGGAAAACCATTAGCCCTTGATCATACCAACGATAGCACAGAAGAACAGCCCCTGATTGACTAACTGTAGTCATAGGCAGTCCCCTAGCTGCTGATTTAGCCAGAAGTAAACCCCCGGAGCCGTTGAGGTTCTAGGGGTTTTTTGTTGGAACCATAGATGATAAAACCGCCAAAAAAGATCCGCACTGCTCAGAATATATTGTAGTCCATGAAATGGTGCATCTGTTAGAACGCAATCATGGCGATCGCTTTGTCTCCTTAATGAATAAATTTCTGCCCAATTGGCGATTTTACAAGGATGAATTAAACCGTTCACCTCTGGGAAGTTAAAAAAATTGTATTCGCCCCAACGTTGTTAGAGACGTTCCATGGAACGTCTCTAAATTTTTTGATGATCTTACTCAGCTAAAATATGCTGTATGGAAACCTTATGGCATTGGATGAAAGAGAAGATCAGGGAAAAAGTAATTAAAAATAGTCCAAGCAGAGAAAGCAACTATAACTGCAATAACTGCAAGCACAGGTGCATTAGAAAGATATTGAAGGAAATATGATTTTTCCTTATTTGGTTTCGCCATAGAATTATTTTTTATCCTCTTCACTAACTATCTTAAAAAAATCCATTCACTGTAAATCTAGCTGAAGTCACATTAATAGAATTTAAATTTAGTCCTATTTATATAGTCCATTCGATAGCAGCAGCACCTGAAAATTGACTGCCAATAGTAATCGGTTTTAAGTTAAATTAGAATATGAAAGATTAAATTTACTGAATTTATATATATTATCAAAATGAAGTTTACAGAATGGGCTACTAGAATATTACTGATTTCCCTGATGTTGACTACACTAATGATAGTTTTGTCCCTGGGAAGAATACAAAGTAATAAAATAACTTCTAATGCCGAAATTGCCGATATTACTACAGATTGGAATCAATATCCACAAGCCGAATTACAATCAGCAAATACCCCAGAGGACAAACCACCAAAAGTTTTATCTGCGCCTTCAGTGAAAACTAATAAGAGTGCTGGGAGATACAAAACTACAAAAGCTTTCGCTAAATACACACCCCGCTATGAAATCGCCCCAGTACACCCCAGCAATTATGGAGAGCGATATTCTCAAGACGTTAATGGCTTACGTCTGAACAATCAACCAATTATTGTCCTTCATGAAACGGGTGATTCTGCTGCTAGTGCTGTGAATTTTTTTAAAACACCCAACAAAGATGATAATGTGCAAGCAAGTTATCATGCTTTAATTGAGCTAGATGGAAGCATTGTTTATTTAGTCCCCCCAGATAAACGCGCTTATGGGGCTGCTAATTCGGTGTTTGAGAGTCCCAACGGTGCTGAAACCGTGGTAACTAATCCTAATTTAGCATCGTCTGTGAATAATTTTGCTTATCACGTTTCTTTGGAAACACCACCAGACGGACGGGGAAATAATTTCATTAAGTCTCATAGTGGTTATACAGAATTGCAATACAATTCTCTGGCTTGGTTAATTGCTCAAAGTCAAGTTCCAGACTATCGCATCACTACCCATGAAGCTGTAGACCGTTCTGGTCAAAAAATCGACCCGATCAGTTTTGATGGGAATAAATTTTTGAGCTTACTTCATACCTATCGGGAGTTAACTCCCAGTTATGAAGAGCAGAATTAATTCCCTACTCCCTACTGCCTACTCCCTCGAAAAGCTATAAATTTGCTGCGTTTCTAAGCGATCGCAGATCGTAGAAGGTACAATATCGAAAGAAAAGTTCTCTCGATCTAATTTAACTTGCAAGTTACTCAAAGGGTCACTACCAGTAGAAATCAGAAATTCTAGCTTCTCAACATAAGGCAAAGTTACCAGATGGTCGAGAATTTGGAAAATTGCTTGCAGGTAAGGATGACCATTCTGTTTATACCAATCACTATCAGCCACATTTGCTTGATCAAAACCCAAGTGTACTGTTAATGATGGTTGAGCAAACAACGCCAACCCTAACGGCCGGGCTTCTTCTTGTAATAACAGATGATTATTTTTGGATATATGCCGTATTTTCTCTAACCGTTCATAGCGTTGGGTGACTAATTCCGGGTCATCTTGCCAGTTAATTGCTACAGTAACTAAATACGTTTGTAACAACATATGACCGAGCTTTTGGGCTTTGGTTGCTAAATAATAGGAATTGTAGTCGTTAGCTTCAATCAACAACGGTACGCGGTCAACTACTTCCAACCCGTAGCCCTTGAGTCCAGCAATTTTACGGGGATTATTCGTAATCAGGCGAATCTTTTTTACACCCAAATCCATGAGCATTTGCGCCCCCATACCATAATCACGCAAATCAGCCGGAAATCCTAAGCGCTCGTTAGCTTCGACTGTATCAAGTCCCATATCCTGCAAAGAATAGGCTTTGAGTTTATTAATTAAGCCGATTCCCCGCCCTTCTTGACGAAGGTAAACTACGACACCTTGACCAGCCGCTTCCATCATTTTTAATGCTGCTTGTAGCTGCATTCGACAGTCGCAGCGCAAGGAACCCAAAGCGTCACCGGTTAAACATTCGGAGTGCATCCGCACCATTACAGGTTGATCTTGAAAATTAGCAGGATCACCCTTGACAATGGCAACGTGTTCTGTGTTGTCCAGAGTATGACGATAGGCGTAAATATCAAACTGACCGAATTGGCTAGGTAATTTCGTTACTACTTCACGATATACCAAGCGATCGTGTTGTAGGCGATAACTAATTAAATCGGCAATACTAATAATTTTTAGATTGTGATGTTGAGCATACACAATTAATTCGGGCAACCGTGCCATTGAACCATTCGGGTTTTGAATTTCACAAATTACCCCAGCTGGATATAGCCCTGCTAATCGAGATAAATCAACCGCCGCTTCTGTATGTCCGGCGCGTTTGAGTACGCCGCCCAACTTGGCGCGAATCGGGAAAATATGACCAGGACGACGTAAATCTGTAGGTTTTGTCGCTGGGTTGAGGGTAACTTGGATGGTGCGGGCGCGGTCTTCGGCGGAAATGCCAGTAGAAACACCCAACTCAGGGCCAGCATCAATACTAACTGTAAATGCAGTTTGGTTAGTATCTGTGATGTTGGTCACCATTAATGGTAAATCTAATTCATCCAAGCGATCGCCTGTCATCGCCAGACAAATCAGCCCTCTAGCTTCCACCGCCATGAAATTAATCATATCCGGTGTGGCAAATTGGGCGGCACAAATTAAGTCGCCTTCATTTTCTCTATTTTCATCATCTACTACCACAATCACACGACCAGCTTTTAAGTCTGCCAAAGCAGCATCAATAGAATCAAATTTAAAGGCTGGGATTGAAGAGGCAGCATGATCAGTTTTTTCCCCTACGGTCGGAGTTTCACCCGTGCGGATGTCTTCCCCATTCAAGGGAGTAAAATCAGACTGTCGTGTAGGCTTAGGCTTTGACACAGAAAATTTCCAGCTACCAAAAGTAAATTTTTTTTACAATTTCTTATTTTAAATTGTAGCTCGTTTAGGTAGGACAGAAGTAGACTAGCATTGATTTGATCACTTGAGTTCAACACCGAAAGGCTCAAATCTTAGAATTTCGGGATTTTTTCGATAAAAATCTCCAGGGATGCGGATTTCACAAAATACATCAACCTCACCCCCAACTCCTCTGGTTAGCAACCACAGGGAAGACTTTGACCCAATTCAACGGTGGGGGGAGGTCAAAAACTAGAATTTGTATGTTATTTAATTCATATTCCCAACTACATTAACTAAAAACGGCTAAGGATTTAATAATTATGGGTGATTTTAGACGCGTACCAGTTGGAATTGTTGGCGCGTCAGGCTATGGCGGAGTGCAACTAGTCAGATTACTGATGGAGCATCCAGGACTTGAACTTGTTTATTTAGGCGGTGAGAGTAGTGCAGGTAAATCCTTTGGAGACCTCTACCCCCATCTGGCTCATCTCGTTAATTTGCCAATAGAAGCAGTAGATGCAGAAGTCATTGCTCACCGTTGTGAAGTAGTATTTCTCTCGCTCCCAAATGGTCTGGCTTGCCAAATTGCCCCGATCTTGTGCGAAAAAGGATGTAAAGTCCTCGATTTGAGTGCAGACTATCGATTCAGCGATTTGACAACTTACACTAATTGGTATGGTACTCAAAGAAGCGATCGCACAACCGCCGCCACAGCAGTATATGGTTTACCGGAATTGTACCGCGATCGCATTGCCGAAGCCCAGTTAGTTGGCTGTGCTGGTTGCTACCCCACCGCCAGCCTTTTAGCCCTTTCGCCCCTGCTCAAACAAGGCTTAATCGTCCCCGAAACCGCCATTATCGATGCCAAATCAGGTACATCAGGCGGCGGCAGACAAGGCAAAGTTAACTTATTATTAGCAGAGGCTGATAACTCATTAGGAGCTTATGGTGTTGGTCGTCACCGTCACACCCCGGAAATTGAGCAGATTTGTAGTGATTTAGCCGGACACGAAGTCAAAGTTCAATTTACCCCTCATCTGATCCCAATGGTGCGGGGGATTTTAGCTACAGTATATGCCACACTCAGCGATCCCGGATTAGTGCGAGATGACTTAATTACAATTTTTTCTGCCTTCTATCGCCACGCCCCTTGGGTGAGAATCTGCAACAGTGGCATTTATCCTCAAACCAAGTGGGCGTGTGGTAGCAATCTTTGTTACATCGGCGTAGAAGTTGACCCACGCACAGGTCGAGTCATAGTTATGTCAGCCATTGACAACCTGATTAAAGGACAGGCTGGACAAGCAATACAGTGTTTGAACCTGATGATGGGCTGGGATGAAACCTTGGGTTTGCCCAAAGTCGGATTTTATCCATAATTGGGGAATGGGGACTGGGTACTGCAAAAATACTTCTCCCCTGCACCCTGCCCCCTGCCCCCCTGCCTCTTCTACTTAGGTCCTAAACCCACAGTACCAGCATAAACAGCGCGATCGCCTAATTCATGTTCAATCCGTAGCAAGCGATTGTATTTTGCCACCCGTTCACTGCGACACAGCGAACCAGTCTTAATTTGACCCGCACGAGTAGCCACAGCTAAATCAGCAATAGTGGTATCTTCTGTTTCACCAGAACGATGGCTAATTACTGAACGGAACCCGTTACGAGTTGCCATATCAATCGTTTCCAAAGTCTCAGTCAGTGAACCAATTTGATTGAGTTTAATCAAAATCGAATTAGCAGCTTTTTGCTCAATTCCCTTTTGCAAGCGAGTAGCATTAGTCACAAACAAATCATCACCCACCAACTGCACCTTAGAGCCTAACTTTGCCGTCAGCAATTGCCAACTCTGCCAATCTTCCTCGTGTAAACCATCTTCAATTGACACAATAGGATATTCGTCAACCAATTGACCGAGGTAATCAATAAACTCAGCCGGGGTATGGGGTGTACCATCATAAACATACTGACCATTTTTGTAAAACTCACTCGCCGCCACATCCAGCGCCAAAGCCACATCTTCCCCAGGCTTGTAACCAGCTTGCTTAATCGCTGCCACCAGTAATTCCAAAGCCACTTGATTAGACTCTAAATTAGGGGCAAAACCACCTTCATCACCCACACCAGTCAGTAAACCCTTTTCATCCAAAACCTTGCTCAGAGTCGCAAAAACTTCCGCACCCCAGCGCAAAGCTTCCTTAAAAGAAGGCGCGCCCACCGGGACAATCATAAACTCTTGAAAATCCACATTATTTGAAGCGTGTGCGCCACCGTTAATTACATTCATCAACGGCACAGGTAACAAATTTGCCAAAGGTCCACCCAAATAGCGATACAGGGGAATATCCAAAGATTCCGCCCCCGCTTTAGCTGCTGCGAGAGAAACTGCCAAAATTGCATTTGCACCCAAATTAGATTTATTCCCAGTACCATCCAGAGCAATCATTTTCCGGTCTAACAGTTCCTGGTTGAGAGCATCCAAACCTAATAACTTTGGTGCTAACACCTCATTGACGTTCTGCACCGCCTTCAGTACCCCTTTACCCCCATAACGGCTTTTATCGTCATCCCGCAGTTCGTGGGCTTCAAAAGTGCCTGTAGATGCACCACTAGGAACCTGTGCTAGTCCAACAACACCATTAGCTAAATGTACTTCTGCTTCTATTGTGGGTTTCCCCCGTGAGTCGAGGATTTCGCGGGCGACAATTGCATCAATAGCGGTATCTAGAAATTTAGTCATTCGTGTTTTGTCCTTCGTTTCTATGGTATTTCAGCGTTAAGACTTTAACAGTTTAGTCTTAACCCAATCGTTAGTTTATGTGTTTCCGGGGCTAAATCGCCTGAGATTAAAGAAGATTTCCAATAGAGAACGGTGGAAGTTGGTTTACTGGGTAAGAAGTAAAACACAGATGACTAGCCGCAACATCTGCTATAAATGTCACCAGAAAAATTATTAGTGGCTGTTGATTTTTTGGCATATTTGGCAGATATAGAACATAAGGATGCCACTGAAGAGTTATTGAAAATAAATGATTTTAAAGCAGATTTTGCTAAGGCGAAAAAAAATGTTGAAGAAGGCAAGGTAATTTCCGTTGAGCGACTTAAACGAAAATATTAATTATACCGTTGTTATTAGCATTGATGCTCAAGGGTTTTTTGAATCGGCTTCTGGTGCTTTACAAAAGAAATTAGACAGGTGTTTTGAGGTTTTAAAAATTGAGCCTCGTAATTATCCTAATATAAAAGTCCTGAAAGGTGAATTATCAGGTTCTTATCGTTATCGTGTGGGTGACTATTATTTATGATTATATACAAAACAGTAAATTCAATTTGTGCCTAATTCTCACTAATGTTTTGCAATTCCTAATTATTAAGCTTCCAGTAGCACCAAAGATGTGAGCAGATAGAAGCACACCTAGACGCTGTTTATATGTAAATCGCTGATGGGAGATAAAATAGAATCATTAAAGAGAAGGTGAATATGCGATTACTACACACAATGCTACGGGTCGGGAACCTGGAAGAGTCTTTAAAATTTTACTGTGATGTCCTGGGTATGAAATTATTGCGGAGAAAAGACTATCCAGGCGGAGAATTTACCTTGGCTTTTATCGGCTATGGTGAGGAAAGTGATCACAGCGTTATAGAACTAACTTATAACTGGGGAGTGAAAAAATACGACTTGGGTAACGCTTACGGTCATATTGCCCTTGGCGTTGATGATATTTATAGCACCTGTGAACAAATTAAACAGCTCGGCGGTAAAGTGACGCGGGAACCAGGACCAATGAAACACGGTTCTACAGTCATTGCTTTTGTGGAAGATCCAGATGGGTATAAAGTTGAACTGATTCAACTGAGTAATCAAAATTCAGCCACCAAACAGGAATCAGCAGAAAACCTGGTCAGCAAATAAAATATCTGACAAAATTCAAAAACCTGATAATTTGATTGTGGAACAGGCATCTTGCCTGTTCAGGGGGTGTCTAGAAGCCGAATTACATCTAATCGAGCAAAGTTACCGCATAACGATATTTTAGTTTTAAATTAGAGATATGAAGAATCCCACACTACCACCGCAGATACACGCTGATATACATTATTAATGTCTTGAGGGGTGGATACTGGAAAAATGATACTCATAGATCCTTCCCATCCTCATCCTGGCAACTTTTCTAAAAATACTAAATCTAAAATCCTTAAAAATGCAGCCTACAGATCCCAATAAATTTACTGATACCGCCTGGGACGCAATTGTTAAATCTCAGGATATAGTCCGCGGCTATCAACAGCAGCAACTAGATGTTGAACATTTAATTATTGCCCTTTTACAAGAACCTACCAGTTTAGCCATCAGGATTTTCGCTCGCGCTGAAATTGATCCCGTCCGCTTACAACAGCAATTAGAAGCTTTTACCCAGCGTCAGCCGAAAGTCGGTAAAAGTGAACAGCTTTATCTTGGTCGTAACTTAGACGTGTTACTAGATAAGGCAGAAGAAGTTAAGGTGAGGATGCAGGATGCCTACATCTCAGTAGAACATATAATTTTGGCTTTCGCTGAAGATGAACGAATTGGACGGCGGGTAATGAAAGCTTTTAACGCGGATAGCGCCAAGTTAGAAGCTAATATCAAAAGTGTGCGCGGTAGCCAAAAAGTGACAGACCAAAACCCAGAATCTCGTTATGAAGCTTTGCAAAAATTTGGCAGAGATTTGACAGAACAAGCCAAAGCGGGGAAATTAGACCCAGTAATTGGGCGGGATGACGAAATTCGCCGGGTAATTCAAGTTTTATCTCGCCGCAGTAAGAATAACCCCGTGCTGATTGGTGAACCTGGGGTGGGTAAAACTGCGATCGCAGAAGCCCTAGCACAGCGTATGGTAAATGGAGATGTCCCAGAATCTCTGAAAAATCGCCAGTTGATTTCCTTAGATATCGGTAGTTTAATTGCTGGGGCGAAATTGCGGGGCGAATTTGAAGAACGCTTGAAAGCAGTCCTCCGGGAAGTCACAGAATCTAACGGTCAAATTGTCCTGTTTTTCGATGAACTGCATACCGTTGTGGGTACTGGTTCCAGTCAACAAGGAGCGATGGATGCGGGAAATTTACTCAAACCCATGCTGGCGCGGGGCGAATTGCGGTGTATTGGCGCGACGACACTGGATGAATACCGCAAACATATTGAAAAAGATGCTGCGTTAGAACGCCGTTTTCAACAAGTATTTGTCGATCAGCCCAGCGTAGAAAATACAATTTCCATTCTTCGGGGATTAAAAGAACGCTACGAAGTTCACCACAATGTAAAAATTTCTGATTCGGCTTTAGTCGCCGCCGCTACATTGTCCGCCCGTTATATTGCTGACCGCTTTTTACCAGATAAAGCCATAGACTTGGTAGATGAAGCCGCCGCTCAGTTGAAAATGGAGATTACCTCCAAACCCGCCGAATTGGAAACCATTGACCGCCGCTTGATGCAGTTGGAAATGGAAAAGCTATCATTGGCTGGGGAAGAAAAGGAAACTGCACCAGCTAGGGAGCGTTTTGAGCGTATTGAGCAAGAAATTGCCTCTTTGACGATTAAACAGCAAGAATTTAATGAACAATGGCAAGGTGAGAAACAGCTTTTAGAGGCGATTAGTACTTTAAAGAAAGAAGAAGATGCCTTGCGGGTGCAAATTGAGCAGGCAGAACGGGCTTATGATTTGAATACAGCTGCCCAATTAAAGTATGGCAAATTGGAAGGCGTGCAGCGCGATCGCGAGGCCAAAGAAGCCCAACTATTAGAAATTCAAAATCAAGGTACTACTCTGCTGCGAGAACAAGTCACAGAGTCAGATATCGCCGAAATTGTCGCCAAATGGACAGGTATACCAGTTAATCGGCTCTTAGCATCAGAACGCCACAAATTACTGCAACTAGAAACTCATTTGCATCAACGAGTCATAGGACAAAATGAAGCCGTAGCCGCAGTATCCGCCGCCATTCGTCGCGCCCGTGCGGGGATGAAAGATCCCGGTCGTCCCATTGGTTCATTTTTGTTTATGGGACCCACCGGCGTAGGTAAAACCGAATTAGCTAGGGCTTTGGCGCAGTTTCTCTTTGATTCGGATGATGCTTTGATTCGTTTGGATATGTCCGAGTATATGGAAAAACACTCGGTTTCGCGTTTAGTGGGTGCGCCTCCAGGATATGTGGGTTATGAAGAAGGCGGTCAACTTTCCCAAGCTGTGCGCCGTCACCCCTATTCGGTGGTGCTATTCGATGAAGTGGAAAAGGCACACCCAGATGTGTTTAATATTTTATTGCAGGTGTTAGATGATGGCAGAATTACTGACTCTCAGGGAAGAACCGTAGATTTCCGTAACACTGTCATAGTCATGACTAGCAACATCGGCAGCGAATATATTTTAGATGTGGCTGGTGATGACACCAAGTACGATATGATGCAGACCAGGGTAACAGATGCCTTGCGATCGCACTTCCGCCCCGAATTTCTCAACCGCGTCGATGATATCATTATCTTCCATGCCCTCAGCCGTACCGAGATGCGCCATATTATCCGCATCCAACTGCAGCGCGTAGAAAAACTACTGCGAGATCAAAAAATCTCCTTTGAAATATCCGCCGCCGCCTGTGATTACTTAGTAGAATCAGGCTATGATCCAGTTTACGGCGCACGTCCACTGAAGCGGGCAATTCAGCGAGAAGTAGAAAACCCCCTCGCCACCAAATTATTAGAGAATACATTTGTCCCTGGAGACACGATTTTTATCGAGAAAGAAGACCAGGGTTTAACCTTTAGTAAAACCATGCCGGTTAAAGTCACTATCGCACCATCTTCTGTCAAAGTTTTAGAGTGAAAAAATATCCCAAATTTTCTTGTGGAGCGGGCATCTTGCCCGCTAATGACTAAGGACGGGCAGGACTTGGCTTGAGCGTAGTCGAATGCTGCCCATCCCACAAGATGAAATAATTTATTTGCTCCTGCCTTATCCTCTATGGCGGCGCTAATTAATCTACCAAGAGTAGGGAAATCCGCATACAGCGTGGCGGCAAACAATCCTAAAAATTAGGTGCGATCGCCTGGACAATACCCTTAAAATCCTAATTGGGATCATGCCATCCTGGCGTGAAACAGCCCCAAACATAATTTCAGTTCATTAAATCAAAATTACCAATCATGTTAGAACAAGGCACCATCAGTATTCATACTGAGAATATTTTTCCAATTATCAAAAAGTCCCTGTACTCAGACCATCAAATATTCCTGCGTGAATTAGTATCAAACGCCGTAGATGCCATCCAAAAGCTGAACATGGTATCCCGCGCCGGTGAATTTACGGGAGACATCGGTGAACCAGAAATCCAACTTGCTATAGACAAAGATAAAAAAACCCTTTCCATTAGCGATAACGGCATTGGGATGACAGCCGAAGAAGTTAAGAAATATATCAATCAGGTAGCTTTTTCTAGTGCTGAAGAATTTATTCACAAATACGAAGGCAAATCAGACCAACCTATAATTGGTCACTTTGGTTTAGGTTTCTACTCCTCCTTCATGGTGGCGCAAAACGTCGAAATTGATACCCTTTCATACAAAGAAGGAGCGCAAGCTGTCCACTGGACTTGTGACGGTTCCCCAGCCTTCACCTTAGATGATTCCAGCCGCACCACTCGCGGTACTACCATTACTCTCACCCTCGCAGGCGAAGAAGAGGAATTTTTAGAACCAGCACGAATTAAGAATCTTGTCAAGACTTATTGCGACTTCATGCCAGTGCCAATTAAACTGGACGGTGAAATATTAAACCGACAAAAAGCACCTTGGCGTGAGTCTGCCAGTAACTTGAGTCAAGAAGATTATTTAGAATTTTACCGCTATTTGTACCCATTTCAGGAAGAACCATTGTTATGGGTGCATTTAAATACTGATTACCCCTTTATCATCAACGGCATTCTGTATTTCCCCAAAATGCGCCCCGATGTCGATGTCACCAAAGGGCAAACCAAGCTATTTTGCAATCAAGTTTTTGTCAGTGATAACTGTGAAGAGATTGTGCCACAATTTCTGATGCCCATGCGGGGTGTAATTGATAGTACTGATATTCCCTTGAATGTTTCGCGGAGTGCATTGCAAGGCGATCGCACAGTGAAGAGAATCGGCGATTATATAGCTAAGAAAGTAGGCGATCGCCTCAAAGAATTGTACCGTGAAAACCGCGAACAATACATCACTGCCTGGAAAGATCTCAGCACCTTTGTCAAATTTGGAGTCCTCAACGATGAGAAATTCAAAAAACAAATCCAAGACATCATCATTTTCCGCAGCACAGCCAAACTCCCAGAACCAGCCGCAACCCCAGCCGTAGAAATCCAATCATCCGAAGGCGATGCGTGGCAAGATGTCCCCTCAAACACATCAACTCTCCCCTATACAACCCTCAAAGAATACTTAGAACGTAACAAAGAACGCAACGAAAACCGAGTATTTTACAGCACCGATGAAACCAGCCAATCAACATACATAGAACTGCACAAAAATCAAGGCTTAGAAGTCCTATTTATGGACTCCTTCATCGACACCCACTTTATCAACTTCCTCGAACAGGAATACTCCGAAGTCAAATTTACCCGCGTAGATTCCGACTTAGATAACACCCTCCTAGAGCAAGACAAAACCGGGGAAATCGTAGACCCCACAACCAACAAAACCAAAAGTGAGGTAATCAAAGAACTATTTGAAAAATCCCTCAACAAACCCAAACTCAACATCCGTACCGAAGCCTTGAAATCCGACGATCCCCAAGGAACACCACCAGCAATGGTACTATTACCAGAAATACTGCGTCGTCTGCGGGAAATGAACGCCATGATGCAACAACAGAATGCAGATTTTCCCGAAGACCATATTTTGTTAGTCAATACCGCTCATCCCCTGATTCAAAACCTCGCCAACCTTAACCAAGGTAGTATTATTCAGGAAGATGGACAGACATCGACAAATCCATTAGTGAAGATGATTTGTCAACACGTCTACGATTTAGCCCTCATGTCTCAAAAAGGATTTGACGCGCAAGGAATGAAATCCTTCGTCGAGCGTTCCAACGAAGTGCTTACTAAGCTCACACAACAAGCCAGCAAATAGAAACCGTCCATTTCATCCTCCCCTCTCCTCGCTTGCGCTACGGTGTACACACATCCTGATCCAGAAAGGGTTTTCCGCCCTACAAACAAGGTTTAAGCGGAAATCCGGTTCCCCTCCTCGCTTGCGGGGAGGGGCTAGGGGTGGGGTCTTATGACACAAACGAGAATTTCCCGACTTGTGCGTACACCGTAGCCTTAATAAGGAGAGGGGCTGGGGGTGAGGTTCTATATTTAATTTCACCCCCAAACCCACCCCATTTTAGTCCTAACGCACCGAAAATTTGGGATAGTGCGTTGCCGCGACAACACACCCTACTCAGGAAGATGAATTAACTTCAAAGTCTCCCCTCTCCTTAATAAGGAGAGGGGCTGGGGGTGAGGTTCTTAGCCACCCCAGACAGCGAAGACCGAATCGCGACTAGAATAGAAAGGTTGTATTGAAATATAAAATTGGAGATAGTAGCTATGTCTCGTCGTTGCGAACTAACTGGTAGAAAAGCAAATAACGCCTTTGCAGTTTCTCACTCTCACCGCCGTACCAAACGCCTCCAGCACGCCAACTTACAAAACAAGCGTATTTGGTGGGCTGCTGGAAATCGCTGGGTCAGAATGAAACTTTCCACCAAAGCCATCAAAACTCTAGATGCTAGAGGCTTAGAAGCAATGGCTAAAGAAGCTGGAATTAATCTGAATCATTACTAAACTTTTGAAATAAGAGAATAGTTAGCCCAGAAACCTCCCCATATGCGGGAGGTTTTTAATTGTTTTATTTTACTTTGATTTGATATGTTTTTTTAAACAACTGGGTAATATAAGTTAACTCCGATATATAGGAATCAACTTTACTTCTGTAAAAATACAGAATTAGCAACTACAAGTAAAATCACGGAGTTACTAAGTTCAGGCTTAATGAATTAAATATTTCACAAAAATCAGTATTTTCCTTCAAAGCCAAAAACTTTATAAATGATATAACTGATACAAGCATTTATAAAATTTTGATCATACCTTCACTGTGGAGTTAGCCAAATTAAGCAACAAATTCTCAATAAAATTTTAACCCATGCCTGCAAATTCATTAACCAGGCATAATTCACAACTCACCAACTAAATTTAACCGCAAGAATCACTTGACAGGAAAGCATCTATGTCACAAAAACGCCGTCTAGTCAAGACAATAAAAATTTTTTTCACCCGAAGTAGCAGAAATTTTATATCTGCAATTAAAAAGAAACTCGTTTGGCTATTGCGAACTTTATTCGTTACCAAAAGACGACCAGGTTCTGCAAATGCGGGTTTTGTGTTACCCACAGTAGCAATGGTATCAGTCGTTGCAGTTCTCCTAACTACTGCAATTATTTTCCGGTCATTTGACCGCGCCCAAAATGCTAGTAATGTCCGTGTTAATGAAGCTGTTTTGAGTGCTGCTACTCCAGCCATTGATAGAGGTAGAGCCAAATTAAATAAGCTCTTTGAAGATAAAACCTTAGCATCGGTAACACCATCTAATGACGAGCTATACAATGCTTTGACAGGTACGAACCTCACCAGATATACCTTTGGTGACGAAACACCACTAAAGCTACAACAAGCTGGTTATCCCGATTTAGAAACAGCCTGGCAATTTCCTGTTGATACCGATAATAACGGAAAATTTGATAGCTACAGCCTGTATGGGATTTACTTTAGAACTCCCCCAATCAATAATAATAATCAATACACCCGTGCTAGAAATACTTTAGAAGCCAGAACTCCACCAACGGACAAAGGTACTGGTGGTATCTGTGATACTGCTATTGTAGTAGGTCAAACAGGTTGGATTAAACAAAACAACAAGTTTAACAAATCCTTTTTTGTTTATACTGCCACAGTTCCCATTACAGCTCTTCCCAGTAATAATACAGCAAATTATGAAACGTATACTGGTAACAAAAGTTTTGCAGCAGTCGAGTATCAGCAAGACCGGGTACAATCACCACCAAATAACTACGGTGTTGTTTACAACGACGACCTAGAACTTACTCCTGATGGGAATTTTAATAAGTTAAATGGAGGAATCTTTACTAATAGCAACCTCCTTAATTCTGGTGGAAATAATGCACAGATAAAATTGTATCAAGTTAGTGCTAACGCTTCTTGTTTCTACGAACCTGGAAATGCCAAAATCGTAGTGGGTGGAAATTCGGTCATAGGTGGATTTGCCCCTATAACTAATAGCACAGCTACTCCACCTGAAATTGATTTATTCCAAGGTAAAACTGGTACTGTGATCCCTATTGGTTACCAGAGTTCAGTCACTAATAGTTCCAGTAACACAGCCTACAATAACCTAGCCTATGAAAATCGTATAGAAAGGCTAGTAACTGCTCAATTGAGTAACGGTGTCGGTACTGACCCCTCCGAAGTTGTAACTGGTATTACCAAAAGAAAGACAAGTTTAGGTTTAGGAGCTTTTACACCAGCAGAATCCGATCAGATTCGTCGGGAACAACTAGAAAGTTATTTTAAGAGACGCACTCGCCGTGTCCCGTTTGCAGAAGTGGCCTTGAATGCGGTAGACCCATCTCCTAGCCCACTTCTCCAAGGTAGTGTTGATACATTACGTCCTAATGATCAGTGGATTTATCCCACTAATCCAAGCAATGGCAAAACTGGTACTGGCTTAACTAATCTCACACTCAATATCGCTGGTGCATCCCTAACGCCAAGGGCCACAGAACCAACCGAACTCAGGAAAAATGGTCGCAAAGAAACATTTGTAGGTGACAGAGTGCTAGCGGGTAACAACTTACCTGAACTTTGGTGGGATAGCACTAAAAACCGGTTTGTTGGATCAGATATAGAGGATACTCAAAACATTAGTGGCGTTACATGGGACCTACCCAATGCTACAACACAAACTCGTACCCGACGTTCTACAGCAGCAACAAAAACATTAGCTGAGATCGGATCTACAGAAAGGGATGGAAAATGGGAATTAGACGCAGCTAAAGTACCACAAACCATCTCAGATCCTGTAGGTGGTTTGCGAGTCGTCACTGGTGCCGGGATTTATTTCAATACGGGTGGTACTCCCAGTAGTTTCATTAACACCATCAAAGAAATATGGCCGGATACAAAGCCAGTGCCGGGTACAGCACCAGCTATCAAGACTATCAAACCATATTGGATGTATGCTTACATAGATAATACTCCTAATGGCATAGGCTCCCTAGAATATACATGGGCTGAAATTAAAGATGATCCAACCACACCAACCCTAAATGAAGCTAATACTCCATATCTGCGAATGCGGGCTATGGCAGTTTATCACTATACACAAGGTCAAGGTCGCACACCTATAGCTTGTGTAAGTAGTTATTATATTCCGACTAACAGCACTACAGCTCAGAATATAAACACATTTGCCGGCAAAACAATACCTCTGGGTGTTGCCAACGGTCTATCCAACAACGGCATAGTCTATGGGCCACCGACTGGAACTCAAGCCACTTATACGACAGCGCTAACTTACCAATCTGAATTAAGATATCCACGGGACCCCAGCACTCCATTAACCCCTGGACGGTTAATAGATGATGGACTACTGGCAAAAGCGTTACCAAAAGCACCAGCAAATCGTACTTTATCAGAGCAGTCTGCTATTGATGCTCAAATTTGCGCCCTACAAATTTTAGATGGTAGTCTTAGCCCTACAAATGCGGTCATTCCTCACGGTGCAATTAAAGAAACAACCTTCTTAGATCCCAGAGAAGTGAAGCGCAATAGTGGACTTGATGATATTCTTCCAGTATCTGATACCTATGACAGACCCATTAAGGACAGACAACCCCTCGAAATTCGAGCCACTGTCCTAGACCTCAACCAGCTCCGCACAAAAACCATTGCTGGAGGTCTCGCCCAAGAATACTTACTACCCAATAGTGGACTTATCTACGCAACTCGTGATGATGCTTTGCCAGATAACAGTGCTAACAGTGCTAATTCTGCAAAATACAGTCCTCTAGACTTTAAACTTGATCCGACTCGTCGCCCTAACGGCATTATGCTAGTCAATGGTCAAAAGCTATGGCGGACACTTAATTACCGAGAAGGAGAGAAGGGGTTCATTTTAGCTAGCAATTTGCCGACGTATATTAAAGGCACCTTTAATGAACATACCAAACTAGGAGAGTTCAGCACTAACCTAGCGGCTAATTGGAGTAGTAATTTCTACAGTCACACCGCAATCAATCCCAACTTTGCGTGTCGTCAAGGTGATCCCACCAAACCCAGCTGTAGCAGTGATGAATGGCGACCTGCCACTGTGTTAGCCGATGCTGTTACCCTAATTTCTAATACCTTTATAGAGGGATTCCGTGATGAAGGTGACTATGATTGGAGTCAAAACCCCCTAACCTTAGCACCACCTGGTTTCTCCAAATACAATAACTTTGTCACTCAAAAGAAGTGGTATGACGCTACGGGTAAACCTAGCTACACTAGTTCCTACTTGAATAACTTTGTTACACCCATTGCAATTAGGACATCACCAGGATCATTTTTGACAGAAATTTGTCCTATAGAGACTGTAAATGGTCAACCAACAGCAGGAGGCGTAGTAGTAGACGTAGATATCTATTGTAGTAATCCAAAAAACTGGTCTATTCAGACAGCCTGTGGTGGTGGTGGAGGTAACACCTTTTATAATGGCCAAATTATCGGCAAAAATGGACACCACCAAAACAGTAGGCTGAAAACTGGATATATCTTCGATCCAGGCGGCTCGTTTTCCAACGGTTGTTTCGACCCAAATGCTCCCCGCAGAATTGCCTTCAATAGAAATTTAACTACGGGAGAAATATTACAACCAGTTCAAGTTTTAGGAGCTAGTAACACTTCTAATGGGCAAATCGGCAGCTTCAATTTTGGCAATCCTGGCCCCAATATCTTGCCTCCACCTGCTGGTTTAGAATCAAGTGTACCTTTCTTAAACCTAACTATAGTCAATGGTCAGGTTACAGGCGCAACACCTATATTGCAAGTTGAAAAACCCTTTGCTACACCTGGCAACCCAAATAATACGACCAAGATTAGTGGTACAAACATAGACACCAATAAATGGCTACAACAAGCAGGTGCTGACACTATTTTCAACGTAGTTGTTGCCACTGGAGATAGTCCAGCCCGAACTACGGAAGATAACGGTGGTCTGCCCAACTTAATCCGCTTTATGGAAAACTGGCAGCCTGTCGCTAACACTGCCCGAAAAGCTATAGTTAGCGGGGTGTTGATGCAATTGAAAAAAAGCGCCTACGCCACAAGTCCATATAATGGCGCACCTGCTAGTGGTTACGGAATTACTATTGACCCCAGCACTAACAGTACTGGCTTTCTTCCTCCTGCAAGAGAGTGGGGTTATGATGTCGGACTGCTGTCTCAACCGCCTGACTTATTTGCCCAAAAACTGTCACTAACACCACCTGATTTAGGAGATGAATATTTCCGCGAAGTTGGTCGAGATGACAAATGGGTAAAGACATTACTGTGTGCTAAAGATAAGGCTACTGGTAGTCTTGCCGTCTCAGTCCCAGGTGTAGTCTGCAATTAGTAAACTGAGAAACTGGTAATAAGTCATGATTAAACACAAACCACAGCAAGAAACTTCATCTTCCAGTGATTCTGGTTTTACCATTATTGAGTCACTCATAGCCATAGTTGTAGTTGCCATTTTATTGGCAGGTATATCTCCTGTTCTTGTCATGTCAACAGCTATCCGCGTCCAATCTCGACGGACGGAAAAAGCAACTCAAGCTGCAAATACATTCATTGATGGTGTTAGAACTCGCTCAATTGCAGCACCTACAGCCAACCAAATTCTATTACCACCAGTAACTCTAACTAATCAGAGAACGCTGGCACAGAATTTAATTACTCTTAGCACAATGCCTGCTCCGACAAATGCAACAAAAGCAGATTTGTATTTCTTCAAGAGTGATGGCACGATTTGCAAACCCATTGGGGCAGCTAATTGTACACCAGACCCAGACAGGCCATTTGAGGAGTTTTTCATTCAAGCCAGTCAAATTATAGTTACAGGAAGTGCAGCCAATGACGGTTATCGTCTAGCCGTTCGGGTTTATCGAGGAGATGTTGATTTTACCAAAACTCTCGAAGCTAGTGATAGTACCACCAAAAAAACCTCATCAGTTGTGACTCAAGGACTGGGTAACAAGCAAGCACCAGCAGTTGAAAGAACAGTTGATATTAGTAATATCAACACTTCCTTTGATGCTTTATGTCAGCGTTTGGGTATAGCACAGACTGCGGCAGGAAACAACCAAACCTGTAATTAGCTAAACTCATTCCCAGTCAAATAAAAACCTTGTTTGTAGTGAGGGATTTATCCCTCCTGGAAATACATTTCAGGACTAAAGTCCTTACTACAAACTCTTTCATACTTAGAAAATTGCCAAAACTGCCATGATCATGAAAACATTCCAATTTATACTTAGGAGCCAAATTAAAAGCTCCAAGGTTATGCAAAAGCCTGGTGGTTTTACTCTCATTGAATTGTTAGTAGCGGCAGTGATTGCATCTTTAATCATCACACCATTATTAGGCTTCATGGTTAGTGTGATGAGTACAGACCGAAAGGAGCAAGCTAAAGCCAATTCTGAGCAAGAAATCCAAACTGCTCTCAATTACATTTCCCGCGATGTACAGCAAGCGGTGTATATCTATGATGCTGCTGGTATTGCGGCAATATCATCTCAATTGCGTTACCCAAATGCTACAGATAAGTGGCCTTTACTAGTTTTTTGGAAACGAGAATTAGTTCCTGGAGTAGTACCAACTGCCATTGGTACAGATGATACTTTTGTTTACTCATTAGTTGCATACTATTTAATCAAAGATAATAATACTACTTGGTCAAAGTCGGCTCGCATCGCTAGATGGCAAATTAAAGATGGTGTCAAAGTTGCTGGTGCATATATCGCTGGTAACCCTCCTAGTCCAGGTTTTGCTCCCTTTCTCCCCAAGTTTGATGATGCTGACACTTTAGCCCAAGGGATGAACAAATGGACAAAAAATGGCACTTATACTGATGATGCTACACCTTTGATTGACTATGTTGATCAAAGCATAAATGTAAATTCGTCACTACCTGCAAATTGTCCTGCTAACTCTATAAATCCGCCAATTACATGGTCGACAATAACACCAGGAAATAACCTAACAGGGTTTTATATTTGTGTAGATAGAGACAACACAACAGCACAGGTATTCATCCGAGGTAATGCACTAGCGCGCCTCACAAATACTTCCAGTAACATCAACTACACTACGGCTAATAATACTTTCTTCCCCACAACAAGTGTAAGAGTTCAAGGAAGGGGATTCTTATTTAGGTAAATGTTTAAAATAAAAGGAGGAAGCTATGGCTGGTGATAACATAAGAGAGAAGTTGAATATCAAATTATTCCGATTTCATGGCAGGAATGGAAACAACAAACTACGAGTTTTAGCATCTGAATACAATCAGCAAGATGCTGGTTTTACGATGATAGAACTCATAGCTGTGGCAATTATAGTTGGAATTTTAGCTGCGATCGCAGCTCCTGGATGGCTGGGGTTTATCAATAGACAACGGGTAAGTAAAGCTAATGATGCTGTTTTATCTGCGCTACAGCAAGCACAGCGACAAGCTAAAAAAACAAAAGTTGATTACAGTGTTAGTTTTAGAACTACTGCTCAGGGTATTCCCCAATTTGCAGTTTATCCAGGTACAACACCTCCTCCCAACCCACTACCTTGGCAGAACTTCACCAATGGTACGGGAAATCAACCAAAACAAATAGTGCTTGGCACAAATTTGAATAACATAAATAGCAAACAAGCTTCTGTAACTTTTGGTACTACCACAGCACAAACAATTAAATTTGATTCAATGGGGATTTTAGCACCTAAGCTTAACAACACTCCATCTGACACGGATTTAGCAATTGTAGTAGCCGTAACCAACCCCAGCAACGCTGCATCCCCTAATCTCAAGCAATGTGTGATTGTGAAAACTCTCTTAGGCACAATGATTACAGGAAAAGATGCTCAATGTATTTAAATTTAGTTAAATCAATTTCATTGTGCTAAAAACATAATAAAAACTGGATAAACACCGTATATAAAACTGCTTACTGATAGAAAAATTCAAATATCATGAGTGGTTTTTTAGTGTGATGATTCAAACATTTTTGAAACAGTGAAAAAAATAGAAACCTGAATAAGAATGAAGCTATATAGAAATTCATATAATTACTTGCAAAGTGTAAAATATTCCCATGACAAATTGAGTAATGGTTTTACTCTGCTAGAAACATTAAGCGTTGTTTTAATGATAGGGATATTATCAGCGATCGCAGCACCTAGTTGGTTAGCCTTTGTACAAACTCAACGCCTCAATAGTAGCCAAAGTCAAGTATACAGTGCTATGCGCCAAGCCCAACGCCAAGCTCAAAAAGAAAAATTAACTTGGCAAGCCAGCTTTCGTGAACAAAATAGCATCGTTCAATGGGCGGTTCATGCTGATACAGTTAACCCATCTAATGCTAACTGGAATGATTTAAACGCGAATATATGCCTCGATCCAGCAAGCACCTTGCAACTCTCAAATGGTGTGAGACGAATCCAATTTGATTACAGAGGTAATGTCAGACAACCACCTCTAGGAAAGATTACCCTATCTTCCAAGTGCGTTGGTACGGTAAAGCGTTGCGTGATTGTTTCTACAATTTTAGGAGCCATGCGAACGGCGAAGGACATTGATTGCAATTAAGATATTTTAAGTTGATCACTTCAGGTGTACCGTGCTGAAATCATCCGATATTGCCAAACAGCACTTAATTATTTTTACTCGCTATCCAGAACCAGGAAAGACAAAAACCCGACTCATCCCGGCTTTGGGTACTGTGGGGGCTGCCAATTTACAACGGCAGATGACAGAACGGACAATATCTCAGGTTCAAGAATTGCAAAAAACTCAGCCGATATCTTGGGAAGTGCGGTTTGCCGGCGGTAACTTGCAACTGATGTCAGACTGGCTGGGGTCTGATTTAGTCTACCATCCTCAAGGGGACGGTGATTTGGGTGCGCGGATGATGCGATCGCTTGCTGATACCTTTCAATCTGGTGCAGAACAAGTAATCATCATCGGCATAGATTGTCCTGGGATAAATGCTGACATACTTACCCAAGCCTTTGAGGTGCTAAAAACTTGTGATCTGGCACTGGGTCCAGCCATTGACGGTGGTTATTACTTGATCGGTTTGTGTCAACTGATGCCAAAATTATTCGTTAATATCGATTGGGGAACTTCTCAAGTGTTACAGCAATCTGTGGATATTGCTGAACAGATGAAAATATCACTTGGGTATTTACCTCCTTTAGCTGATGTAGATCTTCCAGAGGATTTACCAATTTGGGAACAGAGATAAAGTATAAAGCGGAAATAAGTAGCTTGGCACAATTAAATATAAAACCTCGCTTCCATTCCTCTCCCCTACCAGGTGAGAGGCTTTGACTCCCCCTTCCCTGCTAGGGAAGGGGGTTGGGGGGTTAGGTTTAGATTATATTTTTTAACGCCCACTTACTTA
>DASQZD010000091.1:0-23921 GCA_035638855.1 Nodularia sp. (in: cyanobacteria)
CAGGTGTTAATAATAACGGGCGATGTTCGCTAAAAGCAGCATGAACAGCAAACGCCAGCGAATGAATACCTTTGTCTTGAATTACTTCAAACGTATCATTATGGCTGAATGCCAGCACTTGTTCTTGGAAATGCTTCTCTAGCTGAAATTTGGCGTTTTCAGTAGGTAAAGGTTTCTGAGCGTTTTTTACATCATCAACACAAAAGCGAATCTTTCCTACAGTTTGTTCCAAAATAGGTGCAAGTACTGCCATAAGCTAGTTCTGGTTATATTTTAGTTCTACTTAATATTTTGCAAATCTAGAAAAGAAATTATGCCATTTTTTAGAAAAATTTTATATAAATCAATACCTTTACCAAAAGTTGAGCGTTCCCATTCTCAATATTACATCATCTCTATTATTATTTCTTTCTTACTATAGCCAATATTAGGTGGATTTATAATAATTTTGGGAGGTTCAATAATTTCTGCAATTGCACAGATTCCCGCCTTATCCCCAGAGTTCCTTTCTTAGTACTCTATCACTCCAATAGCCCATATTAAAAAGGCTTTCGGCGATAAGAGAAAGAATTTATTGGAGAGACGATGGACAACGCCGTGATTTTGGTTAAATTCCTGATTTTTAGGCGCTGACTTTCAATCCCTTTGTCTAATTCATTTTTTTGTAAAAAGTGGATAGTTCAAAAATTTCACACACCAATTATCAAACTCATGCCAAAGATCATCGTCATCTTCCAAAAATGAAATAACATAGTCATCTGGTGAGCTTTGTATTCTTTTTAAAAACTCTTCTACTGTCAGAACTTCATAGTCTTCCAGACTTGCACAACAAAAGCAATCACCAGGATCAGGTATTTCATAGGCTTGATAGGAGCTAGGCAAATCTAAGCCTGGTTTTCTTGCAGTTCCTGGATATTTCCTTTTTTTCCACTCTTGTTTACTTTCAGATGACGATGAAAAAGTTACATATATAGATTGGCAAGCTTTGTTGGCAACAGCCATTAAAGCTAAATTTTCATCTTTTGTTTCTACATAAATTGGTAGATAGGCTACTTCGCCTGTATGTGATGAATAAAATTCTTGCCCAGCATCGTAAGGAACAAGAACAATTAATCCATTACAATTATTTATTTTAGATGTGTTCTTAACCATTTTTATAATTAATACTTTACAACCTAGCGATTTTGTATAAAGAGAGTGTCTGATATTCTAATTGGAAATATATTTAGCCCTGCGTTTCTCTCTTCTTCGTTTTTTATAGTTATTAGCCTCATATTTAAGCCGCATGAACGGGTAAATATCTCCTACCAAGTGAAAACCTATAGATCCAACAAGTCCTATATCTGAATAAAGCAGTGTTACAGTAAAAATATAAAAGATAATATGCGTAATAATATGTAGCCTTCCTTGATAAATATGATTTCCAACACTTACAAATAAACCCAGAAGAATTGCCAAGTAATAATTATTTATATATATACCTAATTGGTGTACTAGTACTCCACGAAATATCAACTCTTCTGTTATTGGATTTAATATACATACAGCAACCCAAAATAACGTTTTTTGAAGCTTTTGTCGTGGTATAAGTCTTACAGAAACAAGATAAGCATCATTTTCCACAATTTGGCTGATTCTCAAAACATTTAAAACCTTATTTAAAATAAACACAAATATGCAATAGCAAATTAAGCCAATTATTAAGGAAAATACTGGTAATATTTCAAATTTTAAACCCACTGATGGTGCATCCCATCCTAGAATATAAGTTATGGAAAAAAAGGAAATTAACGAAATTTGATTGCATAAAATATAAAAGCCAGACCCAGATTTTGGTCTTTCTACTTTTTGTTGCTTTTTAATTGATTTCCTTTGAGCTATGCTGCTATACAAATACACCATACTTAAGAAAAGTACAAAGAATAGAACACAATTACTAAATGGAGGTATTTCAGTTTTCACGATTATCTTTTAGTGGGTTCAAGCAAGTTTAAATCCATCACGGCAACCTTGTCTTTCGTATAACGAGTTGTAAGCCTTAGCATCTGCTCAAAGTCGCGGATACGTGTCGATGATGCGGTAGTACTTGGGATTGCCATTAGCTCATTTGTGCGGAGTTAATTTATCTAAAATCACTCTTCTTCATCTGTCACATCGCTAAATGCTGAATCATCCACAGCCAATACAGGCTTGCCCATAGCAGCTTCAATTTTGGCAAGTATCATCCGTTGGCGCGATGCCATAAAACCCTCAAAGTCGTCCTGTCGAAGTTTTATTGCATCGATTTGGTGAGTTGCCAGAATTGCATTCATACCTGTATCGTCTAGCTGAACACTGTCATGCTTTTGAAGCTGAACCAGATATTCGCTTGGAGCTTTACCGCCAATCATGCGATTTGCTTTAAACGATATCGGAGTTTTGTTGAGAATAGAGTTATAGCGAGATGCGGGAATACCCTGCTTGTCACACCAACTTTTAGGAAAAATGTGATGAATATCTAGTCTGCGTTCTTCCCAATCACTTTCATCCAAATCCCGAATAGTGGACTTCCAAAAGAAATCTTGAGAGCCTTCACGTTGAATTAAGGTATTAATACCCTTATATGCAGCACTAGTTCGGGAACGCAAAGTCCCTAAACGTGCAGGTTGAAAGTTAGCATCCCGAACAGTTGCAGGTTCTTCCTTGCTACCCTCAATCCAGTCGATAAGCTCTTGAATATCCAAAGCCATACGGCTTTCAACTGCCCCGCCGTACAATTCGCCAAGGATACCGCACCAGAACCAACGGGCGATTTTTTCATGAATTTTCGGTTCCAGCCAGCGATCGCCAACCAACGCCATGACTGCGGTAAGAGGAATAAGTTGAGTGCGGTAAGGTAAATCGCTAGTCGAGAAAAACGATTGCTGACGCAAGAACTTCGCAGCTTTCCAGTAACCTTGCATAAGAGGCTGTTTCCATTTTTGGAAAGCATCTACAGTTAAAGATAGAACGGCTTCGCGCTTGGCAGTCACACCTGTTATTTGCTTGCCAGTTTTACCCGCCTCTAAATCTTCTCGTCGTTTTTCCAAAGTGTACAGTAGCGTTAATCCCTGGAAAAACTCTGTCGGTTCAACTTCATGTAGTAAACGTTGTTTTCTGAGGTACGGTTGAATCCCTTCAATTCCTTCTTGAATATTACCAAACCATTCATCCCGCAAGTTGATATTATCAGCAGCATAGGTGGCAGTTAAAAGTTCAAAGACCGAGAGGTTAACGCCACCAGTATTTACTTTTTCAAAGACAAGACAAACAGCTTCCTTTTTATTGTTGCGATTGAGTTCAATAATGGGTAGCTCATAGTAACGAAATTCATCAAGAACTTGGGTACGAAATTCCATATAGCGGCTCAATTTATTTGAGCCATGATTTGCATCGTACTTATTTAATCCTACTTCCCAAGCACCTGCGTTGAGAATTTGATTACAAGGAAAGTAGAAGTGTTCATATTCCTTTTCTGGCGTACTGAGGTCAAGTTTGACATCACGCCCAAAGTTTTCTTTTTGAATGCGATTTGCATCAATGCTAATAATCGCACTTTCGTAATGTTCTGGCCCTAATAAGGCCATTTCAATATCAATATAGTAATAACGCTGTACTAATTTTTTCTTAAAGTCACGAGTTTGAACAGGTTGCTTAAATATTAATACTTGCGTTAATGAAGTCAGCCGTTGTTGCCCATCAAGAATAAGCTTTTTCAATTTATCAAATGTTGCTTGTGTTGGATCTACTCCTTCAACAGGCCGAGCTTTAAACTTAGCATCACCACCAGCCTCAAGCAGCATAATTGCTCCCACAGGGAAAGAACGCGCAATGCTGACTAACAATGAACGAATATGTTCATCATCCCAAACCCACCCCCGTTGGAAATCAGGTAGTTGAATTTCACCTGTGATGATATCTTTTAGTAAAGTCTCTAGTCTTGTTTTAGTAGAATCAAATGTAGGCATATAGATATTTCTTCTAATAACTTGTTTGAATGCTTTGTAAAAAAGTATTAAATACCAATAACCCGTTCAAAATTGCATAGTGAGGAGAAGGCAAGGCATCTGCTCAAGGTCGCGGATTTTGTCACATAATTATTCCATTGCATTCCTATCTTCACGAAGATAAATTGAGAATTCTTGGGGAGCTATTTTAAATGCATTTAGCAAACTTTTAATTCTGTCCCGAATGTCATTTGCAGATAAATTACCTTCTGCATAGATAGTACTATCAATTTCTAATGCTTTTCTTAAAGCCTTTTTGTCAGTTGCAAAAAATACATTACCACGGACAGTTTTAGCATCTGTACTATTTATGAACTCTTTGAATAGTTGAATATTTTTCTTAGCTAATTGTTTGCAAAATAGTCTATACAGACGTTGCCAATTTTTTACATCTTTGTAAGCTTGTCCTTCAAATACAAAACCATAAGGACGTTTAAAAGTAAAATCCTCTTCAATCGTATGATGCTCACTAGAATCAAGCTCTCGTATAATCCGCTCATGCTCTGGAGATCCTTTCTGAACAATACATCCTGGTTCGGAATGAACGTTAGTATACTTCTCAATTAAATTTGAGATTTCAGCAGAGATTCGGTTGAATTCATTTAGTTTTTCGTTAAAAGCTACTTTAAATTCAGATCCTTTCTGAACTGCCTGGGAATCATTATGTTCAATATTTAGCCAGATATCATCAGAAAATCCTAAAAAACTTTCTTGAACACACTCAAGCTCAGTTAAAATTTGTTGTATTCTTGTCTTCATTGTTTTTCTCCATTAATGTAACTCATAAAATATTGCTTAAAATAGTCAGATTCCAGGAATTCGACATAGTATATTTCTTGTAACTAAGCTTTCAAATTGCATTTGCAAGGCTTGAGCGGTTACTGGGTCATTAAGTAATACACCAGCTTCAATATTGCGCTCGTGAGCCGCTTCTGTAAAATTAGCGGAGGTCACAAGCACACGCTCCTTGTCTACAACAACACACTTGGCGTGTAAACAAGCTTTTGATTCCACACCCACCGTCAGCGATCGCGGATCGTGAAAAACTTTAGGTAGTCTTTTTCCCGGCCAAATATCTTGGCGGAAAGTATTAGCAAATTCCCGCAGTAAAGTAGATGTTGGCACTTCGCTGTTATGCGGTCGGTTAACGTTAAGAAACATACGCACATTTAATCCTGGGTTAAAATCCATTCGTTCTGCCAGCACTGTAAATAACTCTCGTGCTTTATGTCCCTTATCGATAGCAAAGCTCGAAATCAGAACACTTGTTTTGGCAGTACTAAACAACTCACGCACAACAATGGCAGTATCGCGGCTTTGGGAACCAGCAATTTCTGGGCCAGTCCAAACTAAGTCAACGCGATCGCTCACAGCTTGGGATGAACTTCGTTCTTCTGCTAGCAGTCGCAGTGTATAACCGATATGCTCAGAATGTACACCTACGACATTGAGGCGATTGAGTTCATCAACAATATCTCGATTTAAAGCGGCTGGGATGTAGTTAGCTACATTAGATATAGAAAAAGGCGGGGAAAGTCTGCCAGTTTCTAAAGCAACTGCCAAATTAATCAGGGCTGGACGACTGAGGTTAAGAAAACTGTTCATACCGCTTTGTCCTGGAAGAATTCTGCCCCAGACCCTTCAACAGTAGCAACGACCAATGCCCTGTCAAGAAATTCATTGCGCCGTTCGCAAGAAGTTTCCGCAATCAATAAGCATCCATGACAAGCAGCCCCATGTAAAAACCTATTTTCTTGTTCGGCATCTGGTTGATGTTGGGCGCAAACTGGATCGTTAGAGCAAAGCCTCCCCATCTCCAGTGCAACATCCAAATGGTATTCAATTCGGTTTCCTACTTGTACCAGTCCCCCTAAAGTGCCTTCAGAGCCAGGAGAACCAGTGTATAAAAGAATGCCATAGCCGGATTCGCCAGCATAAATACGTTCACGAATTGAACTAGCAGCATAACCACATTCCAAAGACACTGCTGCAATCAATAGGTGTGAAAGGGAATGCAGCATAATATAAGGTAATCCAGGGAACTTAGCTTTCTCTTGAGCAATACCTTTTTGTTTGCGCCAGATATCAAAGCCTTTTGCTAATTTCTTCCCTCGTTGCTGCACTGCATCCCGCTTGAGCCAATTTTCAATAGCTCCTTTACGGAAAGCGATGAACACGCCTTCACCTCTGTTTTCGATAGCTGGAACCCAAGTAGGCTCAATATCAAGAGCAGCTCGCCTGACTTGAATATCTAAATCGCCGTCAATATCAGGCATAATTGCCTCAAAGCGAGTAAAGCCAATTTGGGCGGTTACTTCCTTAAGTCGGTGTACTAAGACAATGCTCTCTATAAGAGATAGTAATTTTGGTTTGATGTTATCTAATTTCCGCGCACGAGCATAAAAGTCACTTTCTGGTACATCTTCTCCGACTTCAAAGGGACTAGATAGCAAAGTCTCGATTTCTACTTGTTTAATACCCTTGTATTGCTTACCTTGCCCACCCTGTCTGCGCTGGATTTCTGCCCATACTGCTTCATCACTAAATCCGAATAAGGCAGCAGCTACTTTTTGCTTCTTGCGTTCGTATTTGATTTGATCACTACTTTCTGTCTCCTGAAGAAAGTCTTCGTAGACTAAATTAACCGCCTTTTGCAAAGCATCATCAGAGTCTGGCAGAGAAATGACACTAAGAACCTGGGAGAAATAAGCATTACTGGCGGAGCGAACCAAAAGCCGATTATATTCTGGTTTCCCTGTTGTTTCAGAAATGCAGAGTTCTTGGGCTTTGGGGCCGAGCCAAGGGCGATGTCCTTCGCACTTTCCTAAGACCTTGCCATTGGGTACTGTTGCATCTGATAACTGACGACGGACTTTGCAAGCTTCACAGCGCACAAAAATATCAGCAAAATCATTACCAGAGCCGCCCTCATCAAACCATAGTTGACCTCGGCAGGTAGTTTGAGCCTTTTCGTGGACAAAATTACGCCAATCAATATCTTTTATGTGTCCGTTAATGCAAGCTTGTACAAAACGCACGGGTACAACTGCTACTTTCTTTCTATCGGCATTGAGATATTTACCAGTTACCAAACTACCCCAAGGTAGTAAAGGACGTGTCCGGTAAACTTTGGCATTGGGCGCTGCTTCATTGGGTTTAGGCCAAGTTTCTTCTACTTGAGCAACAAACCAAGTAGGGAAAGCGAAAGCTGTAATTCCAGTTCGAGATGCTTTTGGGTCTTTTTCGTCTACAGGTGGGGCATATAGAGCAATATCATTAACTCCTAAAATGTCAGCCACTCGCTCCTTTAGTCGGTCTTCGTAAATACGTTTTTTGTCTCCGTGCCAGTGATTAAGTCCACCAATTAGTATGGAATAATCGGGTAAGTCCACCATTGCCCCTGGGCCAAAAGTAGATAAGATTTGGCTTTGGCGGATTTCTCCAGATGGAGGACGTTTTTTGTTTGATTTACTCATTTTTCTTCTTCCTCCACTTCAAATCCATCAGGATTGCGAACCCATAAATTAACTGTTGGCTCAACATCGCGTAAACTGCGTTGAGCTTTGAATTTTCGTTCTTCTAATGGTTTTTTTTCTAATTCCGGGTCAAGTGGGTCGAATAATAAAGGGGGTGCTTCCCCAACCTCACGCTGATATTGAAGGTTAATTTTTTCACCAGCAATCCGTTCCCATAAATCTAGTAAATCTTTAACTCGACCTCTGACTTTTTGACGGAGTGCTTCAGCATCACTTGCATCAAGTTCTTTATCGTGCATCTCGGCACGCTTGGCGATCGCATCGATGACAAAATTTAGCTGGTTACGGTGCTGAAGAATGTCAATCGCACGAAGTGGTGCTGTCATCCCAGAATGTCCCAAACGTGCTAAAGCAACGGTAATCGCAGCAATCCCTCGGTCAATAGCACGAGGAGAGAATGGTGTAACGCTGGTAGCTTCTACTGCTCGATAAAAAGTAGCGTGCCAAGCAAAAAAGCGTTCATAGTGTGAGCGATCGCGCGGTCGGTGAACGTTGAGTAATGTAATAACTAATCCCGGTCGTTCCTCATCCCGTCCCACACGACTGGTAGCCTGAATGTATTCTGCTGCTGTTTTGGGTTGACCGAGAACTACCATTAAGCCCAAGCGGGTAATGTCCAGGCCAACAGAAATCATATTGGTAGCTAAGACTACATCAACACGTTCTTTTTTGTCAAACGTTGATTCTAAACGGCTTTTGGTATCTGCAACTTCACTTGTGCTAACACGAGAGGTCAACTCTTCTGGTTCATCGTCAATTTTACGGTCTGCAAACAAACCTGAAGTTTTCCCAACTCGTTTGCGTTGGCTATAACGAATCAAACGAGAGTTGACTTCATCTTCGACAATACGCCGACTTCCACCCAGTTCACGGAGCGAATTAAAATATCCCAGCAATGTCATGTAAGGGTCTGCCGGATTATTAGGGTTTTTATCCCCGCCTGCTGCTAACCATTCTTTCTGGGCTACTCCCAATAATGCCAGATAAGTACGTAATAATACTACTTTCAAACTTCGCCCTTGGGCAGCAATTCCTACATAAGTCCGAGCATTTTTCTCTTCAGCAGGCACGGTCTTAGCAAAAAATGAATCGCGCCGATCTGGCCCTGGTGGTGGAAACACATCGACTTCATTTCGCCCAAACAATGCTTGAATCTGCTTGGTTGCCCGTCGCACTGTCGCAGTGGAAGCTACAATCTTGGGGCGGATTTTTTGACCATTTATCTCTCGGCTACATAAAGCATCAATTGCTGTTTCGTAAAGCCCTACCATCGTTCCCAATGGGCCAGAAATCAAATGCAGTTCATCTTGAATGATTAAATCTGGTGGTGGCAGATCGCCATCAAGTGGTTTACCTCTACCGGGATAAACTGGACTATAAAAGCCGTCTTTGTCATAGCGTTCTACCCGTCCAAATAAAGCACCTGTTTCTCCTACCCAAGGCAAACTAGCAAATTTATCGACTGTCGCAATCATAAAACATGGTAGACGGCGATAAATCGGTTCATCTACTGCTAATACTGGTAAAGGGCGATCGCCTCTAAAATGACAACGGCGATTAGTGCAACTTATACGCAAGTCTATAGGTTGGTCTGGATTAGGCAATAGTTGAAATGAATTGCGGGTAAATTTAGTTCCGCACCAAGGACAATCTTCTAAAGGAATGGGTGAAGGTTTGCGATCGTTGTTTAGGAAAGCAATGGTACGGGAACGAGCGCTGTTTTCATCATTGTCTCCTTTTTTACCCATTCGGTTAGGTGTGGCTGCTTGCCCTACCCACAATCCAATCTCAAAGGGCCATTTCCCCAGTTTTTCTACATCCTGTTCTCGTTCTAATTCTAGGGCGCAAATCATCGTTGCAGCCCGTCCCAGTTGGTCAAGAGTGAGGAGGCGCAGTGTGTAACGCATTAATACACTTAATCCCGCAGAGTCGATACCGGGATAACGCAGCCGTCGCAGGACAAGCGTGAAAGCTGCCAAGCCTAAGTAAGCTTCAGTTTTACCGCCGCCTGTAGGGAAGAACAGTAAATCAACTAGTTCTCGGTCTGAATGTTCGGGGTTGGCGATCCCCACCAAGTTCATTAACAAGAAAGCTAGCTGAAACGGTCGCCAAGTTGGAGGTGCTACAGATTCGGGAGTAATGTTTTTCTTATGAGTCGCACGCTGGCGCATTGATAAGGCGATCGCTCGATTAGCAATCCGAAACGCATCTAATACTTGTGGATCATCCAATGCCTTTAAACCAGCAGCAATCCTGTCTTTAGCTATTCCGGCTCGATTCAATAAATCATTAGCTACATCTAACCGTTTTTGACCAGTCGGACATTTGACTCGTTGCTCATCTATCCATTGAGCATAAGCGCTAACCATCGGATTAAGCATATTTCGCAATGCTTCTGCTGTCGGTGCGGCGGCTAAGGCTTCTATGCCGACTTTAACATCTTTAACTTGGGTTGCAATTACCTTTTCGACATCAGCAGTCGGTATCCAAGCCGTTCTTACTTCCTGACAGCCACCACTGGGATTTGCAACTGCAATGGCAGAAACGTTATGACCAACAGCATATTCATAATCATCCCGGTATTGCAAGTCAGCAACTTTCTCATCTGAGTCATTACCATCCCGCCCCCGTAAATTAGGGCGTGGCACAAAAGATTCGGCTGTCTGAATTATTAACTTTGTTTGGAAAGCATAACCAGCATCCCGCTTTTGGTCAGGACTAGGGCGACGATGATTAACTAAGAATACTGAAACTGAGCGTGTTCCTGCTGGTACTAATTCCTCAGAAGTTACGGAGCGGACTGAGACAACCAATTGTAAACCATCACTGTTAGGAACATCCAAATATATTGGTGAACTGTTTCCACCAAGTGGAATTTCTAGTTGTTTAGTCGTATTGCCTAAATTTAAACCAAGGTCTAATTGAGCTGGTCTACCGCTTGTACGCAACGGTACGGTCAGTTCAGCCTCTCGTGCAACTCTCTGCCAATCACCTGTGAAGGTAATTTCTTTTGCTTCACTTTCTGGTTTGATTAGTGGCTGGTAATCACCCCACCGAACAGTAACATGAAGTTGATTAATGTTTTGAGGTAAAAGCACGCTTAACCCCATTGAAGAAGGAAAAAAGGCTTTACGGGCAAAGGCTTTCTCTGGAATATTTTCGTCTTCGCCAGAGCCGACACGGCCAACTACATCCATTTCCTCATCGCCAGAGTTATCCACAACTGGTGCGCCGTAGGGTACAAGGAATCCCGTGAGATACCACTTGGAGGGAGCCTGATCTAAAATTTCTTCAGCGTGGACAGTATCGTCGGGTGTTGGCCCCACAAGGTCAAGTTGCAAAGCTTCTATGAGGCGCGATCGCACTTCGGCAGATGTGGTCATAATATAATTCGTAATTCGTAATTCGTAATTCGTAATTATTTGTTTGGTCAGGCAGAAGTAGAGGGAAAATCAGGAATAGTTAGAGTTGTTTCCGTCGCCTTGCGAGATTTCGCTACTTTTTTAGTATTCCCTTTTACCTTTGATTTCTCAGCAGCTTTACCGCCTAAAATTTCGGCTTCGGCGCGTTGCTGGTTGAGTTCGAGTAAACGGGCTAATACTTCGTCGTGAATTTCTTCTGGCCAACGGTAGCGCCAAGGCTTTTTCTTCTGGCGTTTGCTGGTGTTTTCGTCGTCTTCTTCGTCTTCGTAGTCAAGCAGGAAGGTGTAGTCTGTGGAAATATCTGTCCAGCCGTAAGCATCGAGGACAGCCCGATCCATTTGGGCGTGGAGTAAGCGTAGTTGTAAAATATCAGGGTGGCGTTCGTCGGGATCGTGGAAACGGTTGTATGTGTCGGTGAGTCCTTGGTTGTTGCGAACCATTAAGGCAGCGCGGTATTCGTAGTATTCTTTGCCTATTGTTTCTAGGGTGGGGTTGCTTTCCCAATTTTCGGGGAAGGGAAAGGTTTCAAAGCAGTCAGAAGGAGTATAAACCGGACTATCTCCTAGTGATGAACCAAAAAATAACGCCCATACTTCATGTATACGGGAATGTAATATTGTGAAAGACGAAAATAAGGGTAATGTGAATATTATTAACTTTTGATCAAAAACAGAATTAGGAATCAAAAATGTAAATGTTCTATATTTGCTTGTCTGAGCGCAAACTAACACACGTTCAAGAGGTGTGATCGCTTTTACTAAACCAGGTCTTTTTTCTGCATATTGCCACCATTTAATACGCAAAAGATCCCGCTTTTGTACATCACGTTCAGGCTTGACTTTAGCTTTTACAATTCCCATTAAATTAGGATAATTCCAAGCCTCCTCTTCACTCATATCAAAGAAATTAATCACATAACGCTGACAAGTATGAGTTGGGCTTGAGTTAACCTCTTCACCTCCGATATAAGGAAAAATCCTTTCTGCATTTTTAGGATTTTGTTCGATCAATCGGTACATTTCGGTAATGGGGGTTGCATCAGGATTTGAATCATCAAATGTAAAACCCATTCCTAATACATAGCTACCGATAAAGCTTTTACTAGCATTCGCCAATAACACCACAGGATTTTCATTGCCTCCTGCATGAAATAAAAACGCAGAGATTAAATTAACCCCTCTTCCATCTAGCAATTTTGTATTTTCGTATTTACCCTTAAAAACATGAATAACACTCACGACAACCGCCGCTAAACCCGGCCACTTCATCCGCTTTTGAGCATTGTAAATTGCACCACCTTGCTCACAGATATATCTTAAGCCTGTGCTGCGGGTATCTCCTTGGGCAATGGTATTTGTGGCAATTAATCCAAAACATCCAGACTGACGTAAAAGACTAAATGCTCGTCGGAAAAAATGCGCCACTAAGTCACCATTGCTATTTGTTTCAGGATGTACAACAGGCAACCAATCCCTATAACCATCACCGAATACTGTACTAATACGTTTACCACCCAAAAAAGGTGGATTACCAACAATCGCATCAAATCCCGGATTATCCCTACCAAATACTTCAGGAAATTCAATCTCCCAATTAAAAACCGGAACTGGTTTATCACCAGACCGCAACTCTGCACAAATCCGCCTAACATCTAAATCATCTTCTTGATTTTTCTGCCATTGATAAAACTTCAACCATGAATTATCACGCTCATCCTTTCTCGCCTTGTCCTTATCCTTGGCGAAGAATGAAGCAATAACCAAATCCCCTTTCAGCCGAATATCCCCCAATTCTGTTTCTATATTTTTGTAAAATTCGCGTTTGGCTGCATAATTATCTTCATCTAAATTGTGAATTCCATTGCGATAAAACTTCGCTTTCTCCATTGATAGATTAAACAAAGGTAAGTTTGGGTCTTTATAAGTCTTGTCTTCAGACCAAGTAAACGTTTTAATTTGTTCAGAGGTTAACCCAACTAAGGAATCACCCCATTTCAAAGCATGGTCTAAAAACGTAAAAGGATGAGCCTTCGCCAAAGTCGCCAGCCACAAAGATAACTTAGCTAAATTCACCGCAAAAGGGTTTTTATCCACACCATACAAACACCGTTGCGCTACTAACCGCCGCGCATAAAGTAACGGTTCTTCATCAATTGGAATTTCAGGTAATACGTTTTGCTTATTCCACACTTCAACTAATTTCTCTGCCAATTGGCGACAACTTTCGACCAAGAATGCGCCCGAACCCATCGCCAAATCACAAACTTTCAACTCCAAAATCTGCTCTGGTGTGGGGTTTTCTCCCAAAGCCGATAAAATCGGTCTGAGAGTTTCTTTAACAATCGGCTCAGTCAAAGCACGAGGCGTATAATGAGAACCACTACGCCGCCGTTCTTCCCCCGGTTGCAAATACAGAGAACCCACAGGCATTAAACTCGGCGTTTTCGGTGACACCTTGCGTCCTAAAGCCGCCACTACATCCTCTGCTGTCCTCGCATCCTTTAACTCAGTTAAGGATTTCCCAGTAATTTCACAACCTGCAACATCTTTTAAATATTTAACCCGTTCTCCCACCTTAGTTTTGAGTACTTCCTCAACGCTGATAACAACTGTCACCGAAGATTTGGAACCTTTGGGTTTACTCCAAACACCGATAGCAGGACTACTTGCTCTTTCTACTTCATAGCCCATAATCGCTTCGTAGACGGAACCAATTTGCTCAACGTCTAAACTACGATAAGACAGGCGTTCTCCATCCAGTACCAACAACCCTTGTAATACCTTGTGAATTACCCCATCTGAAACGCGAGGGGGTTCAAGACTTTCCCCTGTTTGATATTTTGTATACTGGGGACGACCTTCTAAAAACGGATATTCATCTGGGTCAAATAGTTGCCCATGACGAGCAGGTAAGTACAAATCAGCATGACCCCCGCCTTCGTAAACCAAACGGAACAGACTCAGCAACCATGCCCAAGCACCATACCTCTGATCCATTGTATCCGGGTAGTTACCTGCATCTTCTCTCAAGCGCTCGTAAAGTCCACTAACTGAGTAGTAGCGTGTATAAACTGCATCTTGAGACATCAGTCCCCGGTCTTCAGCGTAAAGCAAGAACACCAACCGCAGCAGAATAGTAATCAATCCGCCGTAAATATGCTGAGGTAAAGTAGAAGAAATATCACTCAACAAGCGGCTATTGGTAGCTTGATCTGCTGCTTGGAAGCCGCGCAGTAAATCCCATAATGCCTCTAATACCTGTTCTGCTAGCTTGATAGAGACATCGTTTTGATATTTTCGGCTTTTTTCCAGGATTGCAGATAAACGGCGATCGCTAGGGACATTAAACAGTCGATCAGCCGAGAGCAACATCTCCATTGCACCCAAAATCAGCCGCCCAGATACCTCACACATTGCCTGTACAGGAAAGGTGAGATGTCCCGATGACTCCCCAAGTGGTGCATAAACCAAACGCAATTCCGTACCGTTGCACAATAGCCCAGTATAAACTTTGGTTTCTTTTAAAAGGCGTTCAAACTTAGACTGGGGGCTAGCGTGCCAACCAGTAGATTTATTATCCTCCGCACCTGCATTGTCGAGTTCAGTACCAGAACTCAGTACTTGTACCAGCATCATCCAACCGCCATTGGGATTGGGTACTGCATAAGTGGGTGTCAAGACTTCGTTGTAATCTGGGAGTGCGATCGCTAATGACTCTGGACTGACAACTAAATCTTCTGGTTGCCAACCTAAAACATTGATAGTAAAAGCAGGAAAGTCGTCAATTCCAAAGGTTTCCTTGCTATCACCGGGCAGAGGTTCGCGTCTGGCAACTGTAGCGAGTGTTTGTTGCAGTTCCACCACATTGCGGTTAACCACAGCTTGGGCTGCTGACAATGCAGGCGGAGACACCACCAACCCCACAGGCTGGAGAAAGCCTAACCATTCTTTATGTAAGCGAATTTCTGGATCGTTTGCCATTGTTTATACTCCCTTTAGCCGGAAATCGGCCATAAATAAATTACGCCGACTGGCTCAATCCGCACTGCTTTTACTTTGTAGGCGGCTTCAATGCGGTCTGGTTCTGAAATTAGTTCAACTGCGATCGCTTGAAGGCGTTTTTCCCAATGGCGACGGTCTGCATCCAATTGACGCTGTTCTTCTATAAATGGAAGAGACAACTGCACCGCCTTAGATTCTTCCTGGCACTTGACAATTCGCGTCTGTTGCTCTTCCAGAATCTTCTTCATCTCAGCAGCTTCTCTATTACCCCGATTGGCCAGCTTTTTCTCAGCACTTTCAGCCAAAGCTGTGGCGCGGCGTTCCAGATGGGGAATTAATTCTGCTACATCTTGAGCAGCACTTTTTTTCAATCGCTCTTTCACCGCTTCGGCAACTTGCAGCAAGTGAGGAGAAGCTAAGGAATTTTCCAGTAATTCCAGTACGTTGTCTTTCTCACCTTCTCTTAAAGGTTGAAGTTTCTTGCGTCCCCGGCTAGTTGGGTCTGACCACTCTGCTGCGACTGCAATCACTTGGTCGTGTAAGCGAGAAGCCCGTTCACCATACAGAGCCAGCCGTCCCAGTGCAATCACTTTCGGCATTGGGTCATCAGTCAGACAAACACAAGCACGAGTTAATTCATCATGCAAGAAACCCTGAGCTAAAAACCTGCTCAGTAAACGCTGGACAATTCTGTGTTCTAAATGCAGATGAACTACATCCCCATCTAAAGACCCAGGATCTCGGAAGACTACAGGACGAATCGGTGCTTCTTTCCGCCATTCCCAGGGCTTTTGTCCGATTTTTCGAGGTGTTCTTAGGGTATCAAGTGTAGTTGACCATGTTGGATCTGCACCAGTCCTCTGGTCGAGAGCCGGAATTGTCCAACGCGCAGTTACAGGATTGTTAGCAACCTCATTCACATCTACAGGGGCAAGTGTTGGGACTCCCAGAATTTCTAAAGAAGCAGAGATGGCATTACGGAAGTGATTGTCATCTAGTCCCAACCAATCCCGCGATTCTTTCAACATTTCTTGTAAATTCTCAACTTGTTTAGTCAAATCCTGTTGGCGGAGTCTCGCTTGCTCCAGTTCCTCATTAATTACTTCTGTATTTACTGTTTCTCTGTTATTAAGTTGCTCTGCCTGATTAATCGAATCGGCAAGATTATTTACTTCTTGGTGGCGAATCCCATTAGCTAGTAAGCGCGACACATTTCTTTCAACCACTGGTGCAAGGCTGCCCAGTTCTTGTTGAATCGTGGCTGTTTTCCGCACCAGTACATCCAATACTTTGTCTTCTGTGCGTTGCGGTAAGACAAAGTAATAACAATGGACAACAGGCGATCGCTGTAATTTGCGGTCAATCCGTCCGTTACGTTGTTCCATCCTTGATGGGTTCCACGGCACATCAAAGTGGAACAAGTCAGCACAGTTGTTTTGGAGGTTTACCCCTTCTCGTGCTGCATCTGTGGCAATCAGGATTCGCAGGGGATGACGCGCCGGGTCAGCGTTAAATGCACTTTTAATAGCTTCGCGGCGTTCTTCTCCAATGCCCCCGTGAAATACATCTATGCGTTCATGTTCGCGGTTAGAATTAGCGATCGCACTTTGTAGCTGCTGCTGTAAATAACGTTTAGTATCTGTATATTCTGTAAAGATAATTACTCGCCGTTCTAACCAAGCAGCATTTGGTTGACCCAAATCAGGACAAAGATTTTGGCGAATCCACTCCACCAGTTTTTGAATGCGCGGATCTGGCTGGTAGCGAGAGGAATTCGCTACATCTGCCATTTCATCTAAAATTGCTAATTCCCGCGCACTCTGTCCGGCAGCTTGCATAGTAGCTGCTACCATTTGAGCATCTTCTTCTGCAATTACTTCCTCTTCAGAAAATTCCGCCCGTTCGTCATCAGCACCAGGGGATTCAAACAGTAATGGTAGACTGACTTGATGTATGGAGGGACGGTTAACTGCTTGCTTTTCCATCGCCGTCCGATGCACCTTTAAAGTCCGAGCAAATGCCTCAATGGAAGACAAAAGCCGCTTTTGTAGTGAAGTAATTACTAACATCGCCGTAGTCTGGGTAGACTTCGCTGCATCTTTGAGCTTTTCTTCACGCAGATTACGATATTGTTGCAGCAATCGGGATAATTTTAATTCGGGTGCGTCTTCTGGCAGGTTATCAATAACTATAGGAAGAACGTAGCGTTGGGGAAACTCTTCCCCGATCTCCCGTAAGTCTTGTTTTAAGCGCCGTACCATTACAGTGTCCAGCAACTTGCGATTACGAACGGGTACTCCTCGACAGAAACGCTGGGGATCAAGGATTTCTAGCAAGGCAGCGAAGCTGTTGGAGTGTCCATTGTGAGGTGTAGCAGAAAGAAATAATTTGTGTTCAAAACGCGGTGCTAAATCTCGAACAGTTTTGGTAAGTTGGGAATCAACGGCATACTTTGCACCACTCGCAGGTGCAGCATTGTGAGCTTCGTCAAGGATGAGCATAGAAGCAGCCGCAAAATCACCAAGCCAGTCCCGTAACGGTGCGGTGTATGTTTCATCTCGTAGCAAAGCGTGGGAAATAATGAACCGAGTGTGCGTCATCCAAGGGTTAATTCCATAACCCCGTTCTTGACGACGGGCAGCAATAAACTCACGGTCAAGAATCATGAATGTGAGTCCAAAACGACTCTCCATTTCCTCTTGCCATTGCCTTACCACTGACGGCGGACAGGAAATAACGACTCGTCTAACTTTCTGCCGCATCAACATCTCACGCAGTATCAGTCCCGCCTCGATAGTTTTGCCCAGCCCTACATCATCGGCAATAAACAAACCAACTCTAGGCATCAGTAAAGCTTTACGTAGCGGCTCTAATTGATAAGCTTTGACTTCTATTCCGGCTCGGTAAGGCGCTTGAAAAAGCTTGGCATCTGTGGAAGTTACGCAGTTCCACCGTAATGTATGCAAATAAGCAGAAAACAGACGCGGATTATCAAAACCTCGATTCGCTATGGAATCCCATGATGTCGCCCCTACGACTTTGGCATCTATTTCCCGTTCCCATAGGACTTCTAGCGATTCTCCTAACGCATCATCTTCTAAACAAGAAAGACTCACTTTTGTGTCTTGCTCTGGAGATGGTTTAGAGACTACTTCTTCTACAAGATACTGCCGCGATCGCACGCGCACAATCTGTCCAGTTATAACGTCAGTCACTGGCATTTCCCTCTGAATAAACTCGCAGCAGCTCTTTTTTAGTGAAAATCATTCCTCTTCCTCATCAATCTCTGATTGCTAGATCAAATCTGCGTAGGCGCAGCTTGCCGTAGACATTGCTTTTTATTGCAAACGCCCACACCCACACCAAAATTGAGTAAGTATTGCTCCTTTAAATAAACTTGCTTTCCAAAATTAATCTGGTAAATGTTTGGTCAACAGTTTCTGCCCCTGCTCACCCATCTCTTGCAGTATTAACTCAATTTGCCTCATTGCCATAGGCGACGGCTTGGCGTGTCCGTTTTCCCACCGATTTGCAGTCGGATAAGTCACGCCTAATGTTGCGGCGAATTGCTCTTGTGTTAAACCAGTACAAATACGGAGTTCTCGGATGAGCTTGCCAACTTCTGGTTGGTTGATTATCAAAGGTTTTTTGATGGTCATTTAGCTCAATTCCTACTACTTTATGTGATGAGTGATATATATTTCATTACATCGTAGTAGCGGTAAACCTGTATTGTAAGTTCGAGAATATACCGAATCTTTTTTTTAAGCTCGTGTTGATCACGTAATTACGCTTAATTAGCTATAGTATATTGTACTACTTAAATAGTACTGTTTTTGGTTAACTCTCAGGCTGTAGCTTTAGAAAAGCTTTGCAATGGACTGCTCATTTCGGTCATTAAGCCGTGCTGCTACTGGTTCAAGTTCTATGTACTCTGGTTTCATTTCTAGCCAGTTGCTTTCACAAAAACCAAGTGCAATGCTCATTAGCTTAAAATCCCTTGATTGCAGTTCGCCACAGTTATTGCTGTGAAACGCTCTTTGTTAGTAAATATTTTTTTATCTGTTCACTTGCTAAAGTGAATACTACTTTTCTTTCTTCGTTAGTTGCGCCCCAAAATATAGATTGTGACCCTGCACAAGCTACTGGTGATTTAAACTCAAAAGCCTCCGATAGCTGGTAGGCGTACTCTTCATAATTTGTTTGTAAGCAGCCTGTAATTTTACAAGCTCCGACAATTGCGCCACGTTTTACTGTGCTTGAATTTATACCATATTCATTAAAATATTCATCACTTGCAGAGGATTTTGATGCGTGAATCAGCACCCATCCTTTTCGATTTGTGGGCTTGCTCCTGTATTCTTCTCGTTTGAAACCTCGTATAATTGCGTATGCGAAGGGAGGATGAATTGAAATTGCTTTTAGCTTTGGTGGATAGTTTAATTGCATTACTACTTCTGTGGATGAATAGGCGATTCAAAAGACGATTTAATTATAAAACTAATGAATTTAAATGTTAATTGAATAATTACGTATTTGGATAAGACATAATTCCTTTCAATGTATGTATTTTCCTCAAAAAAATAAATTAATAAAAGTTAATCATAAAATTCTGAAACTGCAAACACCCATTGAGTAGATACTTTTTTAGTCATCATCCTCTGGATAAAGGTAAACTTTTTCAGTAGTTACTAACTATTGAATGATTTCGTATCAGACTTCAGTTTTGTCAAAATGATTCTAAGAGAAATGTAAATTTTGTGACTGCTTAAAATTTGAGTGCTAAATCACCTATTTAGGGGTACGATCATATCTAGCAAATACCACAAAATTATAATAATAGATGATTGTGCTGCGTAGTGTATCCGTATCAGCAAAAGGATACACCATAGCAATTCTTAGTATTGTATAAGTATATATTCGTAGCGACAACGTACTATACATCGCTTATAATCATTATTTTAAGAACTAGCTAGAAACTAGCGTAAATATTCTATCCAAAGTTTATAAATAATATTGAAGCTATGAGCAAAACAAGTTGGTTTCCTGTTTGGCTACCTAATCCACAATCGTGGATGATGGCTATGATATTAGCAATACCAGCGTACTTTGGCGCAACTGTAATTTTTGCATTTGAATTTTGGCGTTATTCTTTAGTAGGCGGTCTTCTAGTTATTACAGGTAATGGCGGTAGCGGTCTACTTTTTTTCTTTATTGTTTCTATTGGTGCATTGTTATTAGCTCTGATTTGGTTTTCAATTTTGGCAGGAGCGTATTCATTTCTACTCAAGTTTCTCTGGTCAAATTCACCACAATGGTTAAGATTACCAAAGTTTAGCTTATTAGTTATTCGAGATTTCGGAATACTTGTATTATCAATTTTGCCAATTATTGGGATTTTTACAATTTATACTTTATTTATTACTGGTTTGAAACAGAGCTTGACTGATTTCAGAACACCTAGACTAAGCTATGATATTTTTCTGCTAAGATTTTGGTGGCTTTGGTTCATTTCTGCTGCTTATCTTTACAATTTGTTTATCAGAAAAAGAAGTATTGTCATCAAGTAACACTAATATTTTTCAGTATAATAAATATCCTTGAACAAGCTACTGTAATAATTTTAAAAAACGGGTTAGAAATTCGTTGCTGGTAGTTTAACTCCCCAACACCATACTCTTTATTGTTCACAATGATTAACTAGAAATTATCCAGTATTCTTGCTGTATCGCTTCTAAAATGTAAGCCATCAGTAAAGATAGCCCTGAACTCTCTACACCATACTTTTTTCTTTCTCTTCCCTTCATACCTGATGCAGCATCGCTTAAAGCATTTAAAACTCCATTACGCTGCTCAAGGTGAGCTTTTTCGTTACTTTCAAGAAAAAGGCTGATATCTAGAATTCCGGGAAGTTTCTCATTTAATAGTTCAAACAGATTTCTTTCTTCTAAGCCCTTGTAAATATCACTGAATGAAATTTTGTTCCCATGTCCTTCCTCGATAGCGGCATTCACCTGAAAACCCAAAAAGGAGAGTATGGAGAGAAAAGGTTTCTGTTCTGACATACGTTATGTGCTGAGAACTAAAAAGCTACAGATCAATCTTAGTCTGTACTTTCAATGTGTCAACAGATACTTTCAATGAATTGTCATCAATCCAAAGACATTGGATGCTAAATTGCCAAAATTGTTTAGGGTATTCTTCCATACTCCGACTCCAGAAGCGTCAATAATTTGTCCTCTACCGCAGTTAAATAAGGACGATTCAGCTTCCCCAACGACTGCAACAGACTTTTAACTGTCTCCTCCAGCGAATCGGAATACACTCGACCTATGCGATCGCAGATCACCCGCATCTGCTCACACTCCGCAGGCAAGTAGTTGTAAGATTTCAGGTGCTGTAACCCAACGGTGTACTCCCCATTCCAGGTTTTGACAGTGCAGCTGAATTCGCCTACATGGTTGACTATCGCCCAGCAGCCACCCTTCCCCCTGAGTTCGGGGTTGTCCTTGGCAAGGATTTGGCACACTTCCCCGATCTGGTAGGTATTGGGTACTTTGGTGCGTTCCATTATCTGATGCACCACATCCTTCACGATTCTACCACTTGGGACTTTACCCTCTGCTTTTTCTACCGCCTGCTGCCATGCTTTTGGCTGTTGTTGAGGTTCTAGCTTTGCCAGAGGGCGAACTTGTACTTCTGATGTGGGCAAAATTTGGGAACTATTAGTTCCCATTTCATCTTCGCTTTCATTTTGGGAACTATTAGTTCCCATTTTTATATTGTCAACTATCACTGAACCAGCTATTAGATAATTTACATGGCGGTAAGTATAACTAAACCTATCCCTGCAATATTCCTCAAAGGTTTTATGGGTAGAGCGGTACAGTCGGCGATCGCGTAACTCCATCAAAGCCTTCCCCGCCTCAAAAAATGCCCTCTCTACTTTTCTCTCCAGGTGCAAGCGATCGCTAATTTCCTGCTCGGTTAACTCTGGGACTTCAACAGCAGTAACGTTAATTGTTGCTAAGGCTGGGTTTTCCTGAAGGGAGATATCCTCAAGGTCTTGGTCATCTGATGGAATGCTGTCACTGAATGCAGCAGAGGTGGCTTTGTTGCGCTTACGGGGTGATTTAGTCATTATTCCACCTCTAGCTGAACAATTTCAACTTTTAAGGTCTTGTCTCCATCTGACTCTACCTGTAGCAGCTTCAAAGCATACTTTGTCTCCATATTGCGGCACTTCTTCTGTTGCAGCGTGTCGTGACTTTGGTTTTTTTTCCCTAGTCATACCTGTTCCACTGCAAGGAGAGTAAGAACAATACTGTTGATTTTCAGTTTTCCAAGGGCAAAAGCACTCATGCAGCCTCAACCTCTGAGTTGGAACGCTTTCTTGATTTGCGTTGAGGTATGTCTTCTGGATTTCTCATTTCAAAAAGATCACCTACTTCTCTAGTAAAGTAATTGCACAAAACTTCAACTGTACCGACATCAACGCGGCTGAAGTTATTCGTGAACAAGCGGTTAATCGTTGTGATATCTAACCCAGTTTCTTTTGCCAACTGTCTCTGTGACAGCTGTGGATCTTTTTCTGCCATAAGCACGGCTAGCCTACAAAACATTTTTTTGCTCATTCCTCCATCGTACCTGTAGGCTACATTAACACAAAACTATGCACTAGCACATACAATATATGTATATATACATATATTGTTTGCATTAACCATTGACAAGTGTATGCACTACCGCATACACTAATATATATTAGAGCAAATAAAATTTGCCAAAAACAAAAGACGACCGCCCCAGTCTGCAAAACGAAGCGATCGCCTTTTAAAAGATCCACCATCAAGATGGAGTACTACTCATCATGACATACCAAATCTACAGCCAACAACAGCTGCAACTGAAATCTATTGCTCGGCTCAAGGAAATCTACAGCGAAATCGGCTGCACAGTCGAAGTTGCAGACAAACGCTGCAAGGATGCATGGATTACTGCGTTCGCCCTTGGCGTTGGCGCAGCCATCGCTGATTATCAGTCAAGCAAGATTCAGAAACTCACCCCTGCTGCCCCCGACAACCAAGCCCTCGCCCAAGCCGAACTCGACAACTACATCGCTGACCAAGCCCAAGCCGTAGCTCCCGAACCCTTCACAATAGTCGAAATCTCGTTTGACCATCACGAATATTATGCTGATGACAAACTGATAGCCAGCATCAGCCATGACGACAACCATTTAACGCAACGCTGGGTAGTCATGATCAAGGATAAAGAAGTATTTCGTGCCAACACTCTAATGCGTTGCGATCGCTTCATCTGCACTCATTACAAAGATGGTTCATTACCTGTGCAGGATAAAGAAGCAACACCCCTCACGACCGAAAACCAAATCATGGCGCATATCTTCAACGAGTGCCAAAATTATGGGTTTGAAATTCTCAATGATGGCATTTACAACAACAAGGGCGTGAAATTGGGGCAAGTCGGATGCACTGACGGGAACTGGTGGGTGAAAAGGCGTTATTCAGTCCAGCAGCAGTATTCTAACTCTGTGTTTGATGCTGTGCTATCGCTGTCGATGGTGGATACATCGCTGGCTGAACCAGTTCACGAATACTTGCAATCCCGACCCTTAGAGCAACTTACTCCTGAGGAATTACAGCAGCTTTTCAACCATGAAGTGCGATCTCTTCTTCAAGAATTAGTCACAGCCTAAAGCCTCATGTGGGCAGCAGTGAAATTGCTGCTCACTTTTAGGTATTTTTTGGGCGTTATTCTCCAAACATTGCCGAAGATTTTTAGGTTATTAATCCCAGAGGAAAAAGCATGATTGACTACGTTAACGCCCTGAAAACAAGTTGGTATATCTCCCCGCCTTGGGGTCAAACAATTCCGCCTGTTGAGGTCAATTTATTGGAAAGAGTTTACCTGAAA
>DASQZD010000092.1:0-45732 GCA_035638855.1 Nodularia sp. (in: cyanobacteria)
ACACTTCTTGAGTCCGTCCAATTCAATCGCTTGCATGACTTTTCGCCGGAAATCTTCACTATATGCTTTCGCCATTGAAATTGGGTAGATGCAATGCCAACTCTTCTAGTTTACGTCCTAACCTTGATGGCTATAGCTATACCAGTTGCGGACAAGCCGACTCAAAGTATTTGGGAATGGCTAACCGGACTTTTAACTTAGTTGTGGTGGATGAAGCCGCAAGGGCAAATCCCCTTGATTTATTAATACCAATGGTAAAGGGACGGCGGGTTATCCTCGTTGGCGACCACAAACAACTTCCTCACGTTTTAGAAAGGGAAATTGAGCAGAGTTTGGCTAAGGAGGGGGATGAAAAGCTAAAGGATATATATGGTAAAAGTCTATTTGAAAGACTTTGGGAATCACTGCCCAAACAAACCGCTATCGATGGTATTGAGCGGACTGCCCAGCTAACGGATCAGTTCCGAATGCATCCGACGATTGGGCAATTTGTCAGCGATCGCTTTTATCCTGAAAGCCCCCTTAACTCTAGTTTTGTCAAGCCAGAATCACGACCGAATTATACAGGTGAGTATAATCTAAAACCCATTGCTTGGTTAGATGTATCTAAAAGTATTGGGAGTGAAACTCGTGCTGGCAATCGTAGCTGGCAGCGTGCTGCGGAAGTTGACCGGATTATGTGCGAACTGCGTCGTGTACTTCCCCCCATAGTGGAAAAATACCCTAATTTCGACCCAAGTAAACCAACGGGAATGGTTGGGGTGATTGCATTTTACTCAGCCCAGGAAGAAGCAATCAAAGAGGCGATCGCAGACCTTCGCCACGGGTTGCCAGAACATTTACAGCGTCGGGTGCGGGTGGGAACGGTCGATGCTTTCCAAGGACGGGAATATGATGTAGTTTATCTTTCCACCGTTCGCAGCAATCAGGAGGTATCTATTGAAAAGCGTCTTGGTTTCACAGCACTTCCAAATCGGCTATGTGTTGCATTTAGCCGCGCCCGTTGCGTACTAATTGGAGTAGGAGACTCTGCTTGTGTTGCGTCTTTGCGTCCTGATGGCACACCTTACTCTAACAGCTTAAAAGCTTTTGTTGATTTGTGTCGAAGTGAGCAGGGCTATGCAGATGTCTGATTTTGATAATGAATTGCTGTTTGATGATGATGAATCTTTACCTGACAAACTGATACTGTTACCAAGCAATCAAGTATCAGATGCAAAACCTATAAATATTCTTTTGTTTGCCCAGCAGCAGGCGCACACTGATCAACAGCAAAAGATATTATGGCCTGTTTATGGTTGGAGAATCGCTGCGCCACAAGTAACAGAGCGCAAATTAGACTTTTTGCAGCTAACTTCACTACGGCTAACCCATGCTGGGGTAACGCGCCACCAGGATCAAGCACAAATGCTGGGACAGCACAAAGATTTTCTTTTTAATGTCATGTTACAGCTAGAAAATCAGGGCTATATTGACAGAAAAGCTCGCTTGACTGATAAAGGAGAGAAAATTCTTCAGCAAGATGGAAAAGACGATGAAGAGAAAACAGAATATGGCTGGATTTTTCAGGACGCAACAGCCGGTGAACTTCTAAGTTGGTTTTACACTAAAAGCTTACGCTATGCTGACTCTAGTCGTTCAGATGTCTCCCAAGCTTTTCAACTTCCGTGGATACGGCAAACACTACCTACACCCAACGCTGCTGATGTGACATCGGCAATCAAAACTCAGCGTCGGCTGTTAAAACGAATTCAGGCTGATGGCTTAAATACAGAAGCAAATAATGCTGTTTCTGATGCCTATGGTTTTACTGAAATCAGCAAAGCAGATACTCTGACGCAAAGCAATAACACAAAGGTAGAGCAAACAGAAAATTTTGGTGTGCGTCTGTTAAGTAAACGACCACAACAGTTTTATTTGCTAGTTTCTTGCATTGTTAAGGGAACATCCGATGGTGAATTTTCTCTACGCTGTCCTTTTGGGCTTCCAGATGGTTTTCGTTGGGTACGTCTATTGAACTTTGCCACATCCCAGTGTCAAGAAGGCAAGAAAATTGTAGAGCATTTGCAGTCCGAGAGCCGTGAAGCGTGGAAACACAAGCAACCTGGAGAAATTGAGCCGATCGGTTTAGCAAGGGAAGCCTACGACAAAATAATATTTGAAGTCGGCTCTGTGCCAGACAAAGTTTGGCAGCAAGTTTGGAAAGAATTGGAACGCTTAGAACAATCGCGTATCCTTCTAGGACGTGGTTTCGATGAGACAGACACAAGTATTACGCGATCGCAAAGGGTTTTAGAGCAGTTAATGTTTACTTTACTGCAACTAGATACAATTCCTGCAAATATCTGGGAACCATATAAAAGTAGGGATACATTGCAACAATGTTTAAAAGATACAGTTGTTGCCTGCGATGGAAGCGAAATACCAGAGCGGATTTTATTTACAAAGTTAGGAGCAATCCGTAATGTTCTTGATGGTGGTAAAGACTCTTTACGACCATATCTTGTGACATTTTTACTATCAGCAAGTCGGCGTAACAGCTTACATCGTAGTATTTTGGAATATTTACTTAAAAAACATTTATATTTTTTAGCAGACATAGAAAAAATTGCCCATATCCGCAACACAATTGGCGCTCATGCTGGTGGCAGCCATAACGAACCAATCATTCTAGTTGAGGATTTAGTAACAAAAACATATCAAATTGTCCGTTTAGTTATTCAAGCATGGCGATTAACAAATAGTAAATTATCAAAGGAGGTATAAATGGGTAAAAGAACTAGAAATTTAAATCCAAATCAGAACCGTCAGCAACCAAGTACTCCTCAAACTAATACTCAAAATATTGCTGCTGTTGCAGTGAATCCTCAAAATGCGTCAACAGTTAATGCACAGTCCCAGGATATTCATAAACTCCAAGACAAAATCAATGAACTGGAATTTCAGTTAGAGGAACAAAAAGAAATAACCGCAGCAAAAGAAGCTGAGATTGCCACAAGAGAACAGGAATTAGCCCAACAGAAAGTGCAAGCTGTTAATGGCTTTAAAGAATTAGAAGCTATGGCTCGTCAGGAATGGCTAACAGAAAAAAAACAGGAAATTATAGTAGAACGTCAACAAATTATAGAAGCAGCACAAACGGAAGTTAACAAAAATTTGAGTGCCGCACAAACGGAAGCGCAAAAAATTATCAAGGAAGCTCAAAAGTTAAAGCTTGATGTCCAGAATCAATCAGATAGTATTATTGAACAGGCAGAAACTCTAGCCAATGAACATAGACAAAGAGCAAGAGAGCAAACAATTAAGGAAATTCAGACGAAGGAAGAAGAATTAGTAAATTTCCGTAAGGTACTTGAAGATAAAGACAGGTATCTTGAAGAAGAAGATAAAAAGCTGTCAAGACAAATCAAGCAAATTGAACGCCGAGAAGAAGACTTGGAAGAGGAAAACAATTGGTTAGCATTGCAAAGGAAAAAACTACAACATAAGGAACAAGAACTAACTCAACGTGAAAATGCTTGTTCAGAAGAGGCAATTAATAGATTGATAAAACAAAGGGAATATATTGAACAACAACTTCAATTAATTCAAGATGAAAATCATCGGCTGAGGGTAGAATTAGAGAGCAATAAAAATATGCTCTTAAATATATCAGGTTCACCAGCAAAAATTTTACAAGATAACAAGCTGCTAGAGAATAAGCTTAGAGAATATGAGAAATTATTTGAGCAATATCCATCAGAGATAGAGTTAGCCGAACTTCGCAGGCGTGCCGAAGCAGCAATTGATTTTGAAGGTAAGTATCGAGATTTGCAAGCGAGGGTTGATGACTTAGAACGCATCCGTCGCCAGCAGCATTCAGAGAGGATGGAGACAGAACAACTTCGCAAAGAGAGAGATACTCTCAAGTTACTAAATCAGTATTTGAGTGAACAAATAGAAGAACTTAAACGGATGCTTGGTCAATTGCAAACCAGTCAAATACAAGCGTTTGGTAATTTTGCTTCTATGGATAAAGAAAATGAAAATCCTATTGACAAACCTCATGGTGTTACTGTTAATAATCTAAATGAATTAGCTGATATAAGTCGTGCTTGGATGGGTAGTTTACCAAGCCGCCAAGAGTTAGAAATGGGAGAAGCTGAAACCTCACATTTTGCTCACTATTATGATAAACATACGATTCGCGCTTTTATTGCCTCAATGGCAGCTTCCAGACTAATTATTATTCAAGGTCAGAGTGGTACGGGTAAAACCAGTCTGCCAGAATATTTTGCTTATGCAATTGGTGGTAAATTTGCCCGAATTGAAGTTCAATCTAGTTGGCGAGATAAACTTGATTTACTCGGTTCTTATAACTCTTTCTTCCGCGTTTTTAATGAGTCTCAGTTTTCTAGGGCAATCTATGAGGCAGGCACAACTCGTTACTGTAATCATCCTTATTTCATAGTTTTGGATGAAATGAACCTGTCACGGGTGGAATACTATTTTGCCGATTTACTTTCAATTATGGAAGGTCGCCCAGAGGATAGAGAAATTGAACTACTAAACCACGACCCTACTGGAGGTCAACTTCCCAAAGGGATTAGATTGAAAAACGGTGCAGTCCAGCTACCAATCCCTGATAATGTCTGGTTTGTTGGCACCGCAAATACGGACGAATCTACATATGAGATTACCCGTAAAGTTTATGATCGCGCTCAAGTTTTGCAAATAGATGAACCTTTCCCGCAAGAAAGTTTTGATACCACACAACCAGCAAATCTAAAAATCCCAGATTTTCGCCAAGCTGTACAAAAGGCGATCGCCAATTTCAGAGATACAGATCGAGAAGCTGTAGAGGGTTGTCTTAAACTCATTAGTTCGGCATTGCACGAGTACTTTCAAGTAGGGTACGGACAACGCCTGCTAGACCAACTTTCTATCTTCCTTCCCACATACACTGCGACAGGTGGAAAACTTGGGGAAGGTTTAGACCACTTTATCGCCAGAAAGCTGCTTTGGCAGGTACAAAACCGTACTGATCCAAATGTCCGTTCTGGTTTACAGGAAGTACGAGACATTCTTGAGTTAAGTTTTACAGATAAGCCGCGACTGGGAAGTGCTGCAATTTCCTTAAAACTTTTGGAACGCGAGATTAACAAATTTAAACGGTAGATTATGGCACATCTTTTTTTACTCAATCGTTGGACAGGCAACCTAGAACCACTGCAATCGGGAGAACGCCGCCGTTTAGAGAGTATAGATGACTACCGTATTCAGATTAATTTCACCCCTGCTGATGGCGAAACTGAAATTACGCTCAATGATAATAACGATAATACTTACATCCGCACGAATGAAACAAGCTGTAATTTCCCCATAACAGTTGATGCTTTTAGGTGCTGTTCGGTACGTATCGCCTGTAGAGATTCTGGAAGTATTGGGCGGTATAAATTTGAAGTGCCATTGCGAACACAATTGGATGAGACAATGCGAGTGGCTTTGGCACTTTTCGCCGACCAAGCAAAAGGGCTAGAACCAACTATATCAACAGAGCAATTACTCAAGTTGCCGTTTTTCTCTCCTGGTACTATTCGTGATTCCCTTACCAACAAAAATGCCCTGGAACTAGATGAGGCGATCGCAGAAGTTTTACCATCTTTACTGAGGGTATGTAGCAAACCCCGACGCACTTTAATAGTAGAGCGTCGAGTTATGCCTATAGACAGAGCAAGACGTATTCCGCCTGATGCAATTGAGCATTTAGCATCTCGACCGGAATTATGGCAATCTCGCACTGCAACGCGCATTACTCCGGCACAAATTAGAAGCGAAGTGCCAGAAGAAACTCTTGACCTCTATGAAAATCGCGTGGTTGCTACTCTAGTGCGAAGGTTGCTGCGCTGGATGGAACAAAGACTCCGGGAAATAGACCGCGCCTACTACCAAACACAAACGCTGCATGAAAACTTATTTGCAGAATACCGATATAATCGCTTCCGAGAAGATCGATTGAAAGCACTTTGGCAAAATCTAGATGCCGTACAAGACTATTTGCAGCAATACGAGCAAGCACAAGCACTAAAAGATAAAATTAGCCGCCTATATTCTAACACCAGTAGTTGTTTAGACTCAGTACTTTATAAGAGTTTATCTAGCAAACCAGATGTGATATCTCCTTTAAAACCAACTAACATTTTGCAAATGGATGCAGACTATCGGCGTTTGCGCCAGTTGTGGGAGATGCTGGACAGATTTTTTAGCAATCCCGACCAGCAAAATATAGAAAAAGAGCGAGATTTGTTATCAGATTACGCTAATTACATTCATGGCTGCGTACTTTTGGCTTTGCACTGGATTGGGTTTGAAACTGCAAAAGTGAAGCCGGAGAATTTTCTAGAAGAATTAGATTTTCAACAAGCACTCCAGTGGGAAGCATGGACAGCAGTTGTGCAGCCTCCCGAACCAGGTGATTTCAAGATAAATATTGAGTTTATCTGGGAGGTAGTTAACACTAATACTCATAAATTTTCTCATCCAACCCGCATTAGACTGGTACTGATGCCATTAGCGCGAGCGTTTTTTGGCGATCGAGATGAAATTAAAAAGACTTTGGACACTCTCTATGATGCAGGTTTGTCCCAAGGTTCTTCAATTGGAAATACTTCCAAACGTCAAAATCGCAATAACCAAGTGCAGACTTTTGTCGTCTTAGTACATCCCACAGATCCACGAGATAGAGAAATAAGTGAAGATGTTACGCCAGATTTAATTCAAAAAATGCTGAATATCGGCGAAAACTTTATGAGTCCGGATGATTATAAACGCTTTGTTTCCACTTTTGATGGTAATGCTTTTGTTCGTAGCGTTGGTATGATGCCAGCTAGTCCACTTGATTTAAGCACTCTTGAACGTTTCCAGAGATTATTTCGCTTTCATACCTTAGGAGTCGATTTAGTTTATGGCATTCATCCTTCATGTTGTCCAGTGTGCAGTTATGACCTGAGTGATGTGTGTTTGCAGTTTAAAGAAAATGAGGGCGATTGTCCTAACTGTCAAGCCAAATGGAGTTGGCGAACCTGTAAGAATTGTGGTGGTAAGACAGCCAAGCTGGAACCTATTAAGATAAAGCGACAAACTAAAATAGAAACTAAATGTTCCTATGCTGTGAAAGCGATGGCTAGAGAGCAACTGCTAGGACGTGACTTACTTTCGGCATTGTGCAGTTCTGATGAAACACCAGAGTCGGGGAGGATTCGGATCATTTGCCCTCACTGTGGAGCTTGTACTGGTCAGGGTGAAACGTTATCAAGATGTAATAGATGCCGTAATAGTAGTTTTGGAATTAGTTAGTTTCTTGCTGTTGATGACTTTTTCATTGGTGTAATAAATATTCAGCTAAAATATGCAATGAATAAAACTAAAAAAATACTGCATTTAGCGTAACTATCCCTTTAATTTTTGTCATAATGTCAACTTGATCTATTGAACGACATAGGGGAATACAATTTTTGGATGTATTTGTATTGGATAAAATCACAATTGCTTCTTATAACTGAAAATTAAAATTATCTGGTAAATAGCATCACATTACCTCCTTGCTGAAGGTTCTTAGATCATTGGTTGTATTTCACGTAGTTCTGTAAATCTTCTGCTACGAAAAATTACAGATTTTCTATTTATAAAATATTGCGTACATTTTTTGTAATATCTTTAACATTTACGCCTATAATATTACGTAATCAATACTTCTCTCAATCTCATGCACCAAAGAAATTTCCAGAAGGGCAGATTTCTTATTCAGGATAGCAAGCAGAGCAAGAAGTATTGGACTGTGATGTACAATCACTTCCACGTTTAGGTTAAATAAGACTAGGCTGATATGGAAACGCTTGCCCCTGGTGCGCGGATTGTTGCTAGAGATGCAGAGTGGCTTGTAAAATCTACTTCAAGAACACCTAATGGTTCTGTGGTAATCGAAGTTGTAGGTGTAAGTGATTTTATTAAAGGTCGCACTGCACGGTTTATCAAAGAATTAGAACAAGACCTAGAGGTTTTAGACCCGGAAAACACTAATTTAGTACCAGATAATACTTCTGGCTATAGGAATTCGCTACTTTTTCTGGAAGCTCATCTCCGGCAAACTGCCCCTACTGATAGTAATCTTTACATTGGGCATGAAGCAGCAATGGATGTGCTGCCTTACCAATTAGACCCAACGCTCAAAGCCCTTTCGATGCCGCGACAACGTTTGTTAATTGCAGATGCTGTTGGCTTGGGGAAAACTTTGGAAGCAGGCATTTTGGTTGCTGAGTTGATGCGTCGGGGACGAGCAAAACGCATTTTGGTTGTTACAACCAAAAGTATGCTGATTCAGTTCCAGAAAGAATTTTGGGTACGTTTTACTATTCCCCTGGTACGCCTTGATTCTGTCGGTATCCAACGCATTCGCTCTCGTATCCCCACAAACCATAATCCTTTCCACTATTACGATAAAGCCATTGTCTCTGTTGATACCCTCAAACAAGATCGGGAGTATCGTACTTACATTGAGCAAGCTGAATGGGATGTAATAGTCATTGATGAAGCACATAACGTTGCTCGTCGGGGACGTGGTAGCAGTGCTTCGTTGCGTTCTAAGTTGGCTGACCGTTTAGCAAGCCGTTCCGATAGTTTAATTATGCTATCAGCAACACCCCATGATGGGCGTGCGGAAAGCTTTGCTAGCTTGATGAATATGCTCGACCCAACAGCGATCGCTAACGAGTCGAACTACACTAAGGAAGATATTCGAGATTTGTACGTCCGGCGGTTTAAGAAAGATGTTGTTGGGCAACTTCTCAAAAAATTCCCTGAACGTCAGGTTTTAGCACTCGAAACTAATGCTTCTGTAGAAGAAGAGGAAGCATTTGAAATTCTTAATAACTTAAAGCTGGCTGGGATTGACGCGAAAGCTTCCACAGGTAAGTTATTTAAAACTACTTTGTTAAAAGCGATGCTGTCCAGCCCGATGGCTTGTTTGGAGACAGTACGTAATCGCATCAAGCGAGTAAAAAACACTGATCAGCAGCATTTAAATACTGATGTTGCCGAATTAAGGGCTTTAGAATCAGCTTTGGAAACTATTAGTGATAGAAATTTTTCAAAGTATCAAAAATTATTACAACTAATCAGTACAACCGAAGCTGGGGGGTTTGCTTGGAAGGGTACAGACCCAAAAGACCGAATTGTGATTTTTACCGAACGTTTAGAGACGATGCGCTTTCTTAGGGAGAGTTTAAAGCGCGATTTAAAGCTGAAAGAAGAAGCGATCGCTACTCTTGATGGGGGAATGCCAGATGTTGAGTTGATGGATGTTATCGAAGAATTTGGTAATGAAAAATCTCCGTTGCGGTTGGTGGTTGCTACGGATGTCGCATCGGAAGGGATTAATTTACATTATTTTTCGCACCGTCTGATACATTTTGATATTCCTTGGTCTTTAATGGCTTTGCAGCAGCGTAATGGACGGGTTGACCGTTACGGACAAGAGCAACAACCGCAAATTCGTTATCTTTTGACTCGCTCAAATAACAAAAAAGTGGATGAAGCAGAGCGTATTGTTAGCGTTTTAGTTAGGAAAGACGAGCAAGCAATTAAAAATATTGGCGACCCTTCTGTTTTTATGGGGGTGTTTGATGTCGATAAAGAGGTGGAAGTGACATCAGCCGCCATAGAAGCAATTGAGCAGGGGGAAACAGCAGAAAGTTTTGATGCACGGCTGCAACCGGATAAGAAGACAGAGGATGATGATAACTGGTTTGCCAATGTGTTTGGGGATGAGCCAGAAGTGAGTGAGGAACCCCAAGCACAAGCTGCTATGCAGAAAATGCCAAGTTTATTTCCCGATGATTATCATTACACCTTGGCGGCGTTGAGTGCGGTTAATGAAGAAAATCCTTTGCAGGTGCGTAGCTTTGAGGAAGAGTTGTTAATCGAGTTAACAATGCCCAACGAACTGCGATCGCGTTTTGAGCGCTTACCAAGAGAAATTCAACCTGCATCGAATCAGGCATTGCGTTTGTCTGGCGATCGCAACAAAGTGATGCGCGAACTAGAAGAATCACGAAAATCTGAGGAACGCTGGCCCTCTATTCAGTATCTTTGGGAACTGCATCCGATAGTTGATTGGTTAAATGACCGTGGTATAACGCTTTTCGGCAGGCATCAAGCCCCCGTTATTGTTTTACCCCAACTACTGGCAAATGAGGTTGTATTTGTTATGTTAGGTATAATTCCTAACCGTCGTGGGCAACCTCTAGTCAACAAGTGGGTAAGTGTAGTGTTTCAAAATCAAAAAGTTAAGCATATAGAAGACTTTGAGGAAACGCTGCGCCGTACCGAATTTGATCGGGAGTCAATTCCCAATCAAATGTTGCCTGTTGATGAAAAACTTTTGAATTTGCGCGGGTTGGCAGTCACTGAAGCAAAAAAGAAAATGCTGGAGGAACTGAAGAAATTTGAGCATGAAATTGACATCCAATTACAGGAACAATTAAATCGTTTAGATAAGCTCAAAGGTCAACATTATCAACAATTAACGGTGCGCTTTGCAGATGGTACTCCTTTAGTTGAACAGAAAAAATCAAAAGAAGAACGAAGGATTGAGCAAATTTTTAAGGACTATTGGCATTGGGTGGAGGATAGCATGACTACCGAACCTGCTCCATATATCAAAATTATTGCTGTGTTGCAGGGGGGTACTGTATGAGCCAATTAATAGGAATTACTAACGAAAATGAGTTTTATTCCAATCACTATATTGATGCTATTCTCAAAGATGATATTAAAGAAATTGCTCAACGCTGGCGAGAAGATGCGTCCGAAAAGGAAACAAAATCTCCCCCCGAATTATTAGGAAGTTTAGCTGCATCTTATTTTAGATTCATAAATAATTTTAGCAAAGAAAAGGAGCTTGCAGAACGTCTAACTTTTCAACAGCAATGGTTTTCGGAGATTTTTGGTGCTTTAGGTTATCAGATTGAACCTACTCAGCGTATTCTTGATGAAGGGCAACTACTCCCGATACTGTGTGAAGTCAAAAAAAGTAATGGAGTGCCGTTGCTTTGGATTATAGAAGCTTTACGAGAAGGCGATGAAGTCATTGATATTTTAGATTTAAGTTTAAATCAAGCACAACTTACTGAAAAAGAAAATAATCAAAATAATACAAATACAGAATTAGTTTCGTCTGACTTTACTATAGAAGATATTGTCTCTGATTATATTTTCGCTCAAGATGAGCCACCCCGGTGGTTATTACTTGCTAGCATTCATCAAATTATTCTTATTGACCGTTTTAAGTGGAATGCATCACGGTTATTGCGGTTTGATTTATCAGAAATTTTATCACGCCAGGAATCGGATACAATACTTGCAACGGCGACATTACTGCATAGAGAAAATACCTGTCCTAGCGAAGGTACAGCCTTACTGGATGAATTAGATGAAAATTCTCATCGTCATGCTTTTTCTGTTTCCGATGATTTGAAATATGCTCTCAGAAAATCAATTGAAATTTTGGGTAATGAAGCAGTTTGGTATGTACGAAATAAGCTGAAAATAGGGGTATTTTCTGGACAATTAGATGCCGGACAATTATCAATTGAATGTCTGCGCTATATGTACCGCTTGCTGTTCCTTTTTTACATCGAAGCACGACGGGATTTGGGTTATGCGCCGATGAATGCTGATATTTATCGGGAAGGTTACAGTTTAGAATCGCTGCGGGAATTAGAGCAAGTAGAATTACGGACAGAAGAAGATAAAAATGGTTATTTTATTAATGCTTCTCTTACAAAACTATTTGAAATAATTTGGCAAGGGTATGCACCAAGTAATGTGGGAACTCTGTATTTACCTGAAGAGAAAATTTATGATAACACTTTTGAACTTGCACCATTAAAAAGTCATTTATTTGACGCAGAACGTACTAAGCTACTGAATCGTGTCAAGTTCCGCAATAGTGTACTGCGAGACGTGATTGAATTAATGTCCCTGTCGCGGGAGGGTAAAGGTAAGCGTCGGGGACGTATTTCTTATGCACAATTGGGAATTAACCAGTTGGGTGCTGTGTATGAATCTTTACTGTGCTTCCGGGGCTTTTTTGCTGAGACTGATTTGTATGAGGTGCAGCGTGCAGCGAAAAACAGTAAAGGATCAACTGGGGAAGATGACGAGGAGGAAGTAGAAGAAGAAAACCCTAAACGTGGAAAAAATAACTATGACCAATTGGATGTTGCTTACTTCGTCAAGTTAGAAGATTTAGAACAATATACGACGGCGGAGCGGGTATTTAATGCTGACGGTACGGCAAAAATGTGCCGCAAGGGTGACTTTATCTATCGGTTAGCAGGAAGAGATCGCCAAAATTCTGCTTCTTATTATACCCCAGAGTCATTAACGCGCTGTTTGGTTAAGTATGCGTTGAAGGAATTGCTTAAGGATAAGACAGCAGATGATATTCTCAAGTTGAAAATTTGCGAACCTGCAATGGGAAGTGCAGCGTTTTTAAATGAAGCTGTTAATCAATTAGCAGAAAAATACTTGGAGTTAAAGCAGGACGAGTTAGAGAAACGTATTCCCCACGATGAGTATTTGCAGGAAAAGCAGAAAGTCAAAATGTTTTTGGCTGACCGTAACGTGTTTGGAATTGACTTAAACCCGGTTGCTATGGAGTTAGCTGAGGTGTCTCTGTGGTTGAATTGTATTTACAAACCGGAAAATAGAAAGGCTTTTGTTCCTTGGTTTGGAATGCAACTGCACTGCGGTAATTCACTAATTGGTGCGCGTCGTCAGGTGTACAGCACTACGTTAATTCCGCGTGAGAAGAAACAACCATACTGGTATGATCACGAACCCCAACGGGTGATGGTAGCGGAAAAGTTACCTGATGGGGTGGTGTTTCATTTTTTGTTGCCTGACCCAGGAATGTCGAATTATACAGATAAAGTTATCAAGTCTCTAGCACCAAACGAAATTGAAACTATAAATAATTGGCGTAAAGAATTTTGTAAAGCACCCTACGACGATTTTGATGTTGACCGCTTGGTGATATTATCTCAACGCATAGATGAACTTTGGCAGCGTCACACGGATGAATTGCGGGTAATGCGACAACGCACTACTGACCCGTTGAATATTTTGGGTTATGAAGAGGATACGCATCAGAGCAGCACTTTGGAAATCAAAGATAAGATTTTAGCGCAAGAAAAATTATCCGAAGGTGTGGGTAATTCTAGCTCTTATCGACGGTTGAAATTTGTCATGGATTATTGGTGTGCGCTGTGGTTTTGGCAAATAGAAAAAGCTGATTTATTGCCGTCGAGGTATGAGTATTTTATGGAATTGGCGGTGATTTTGGGTGAAACGGAAATGACGTTTGAACACGAACCGGAGCTACCATTGTTTCCTGATACAGCACAGAAAAATGAAGTGCAGGAGTTTGTTAATAGTTATGGGTTAGTAAATGTTGAAAAGTTGGCGGAACGTTTTCCAAGGTTGGGGATAGTTGCGAAGATTGCGAAGGAGAAGAGATTTTTTCATTGGGAGCTAGAGTTTGCGGATGTTTTTGCAGATAATGGTGGGTTTGATTTTATTTTGGGTAATCCGCCTTGGATTAAAGTGGAGTGGGATCAAGGTGGAGTCATGGGAGATGCTGAACCTTTGTACGATTTGCGTGGCTTTTCTTCTAGTGAACTAGACAAAATAGCAAAAGCAGGAGATATATTCGTTAAGTACCCTAAATTACTATCTACTTATTTTTTTGAGCATGAAGCGTCTGTAGGAACTCAGAATTTTCTGAATGGTTTTCAGAATTATCCCATATTAAAAGGAATACAAACAAATTTATTCAAGTGTTTCCTGCCTCAAAGCTGGCAGTATAGTAATCGTAAGGCAGTACAAAGCTTTTTGCATCCAGAGGGTGTATATGATGACCCTAAAGGAGGTCAATTAAGATCCGAATTATATCATCGTCTAAAATATCATTTCCAATTTCAAAACGCTTATATTTTATTTCCTATTGCTCATCGTTCTAAGTATAGTATCAATGTTTTTGGACAACAGCAAAAAAACCTAAGTTTTTGTAATATCTCCAATGTTTTCTCCGCAAAAACTATTGATGCTTCTTATGAACACGATGGTAAAGGTATGGTAGGAGGGATAAAAACTGATGATAATCAATGGGACATTGAAGGACACAAAAAACGAGTTTTGACTATCAATAAAAAAGCTTTATCTTTATTTGCTCAACTTTATGATGTAGAAGAGACACCAGTAGAACAGGCTCGGCTTCCCGCTCTTCATTCTCAACAGTTACTTAGCGTATTAGAAAAACTTACTACTCAATCAAAGCGTTTAGGTGATTTCAGAGGGCAATATTATCCCACAGTAATGTTTGATGAAACAAATGCTCGAAAAACAAAGGTTGGAAAAGATGAGAGTATAATTCGAGAAACCTGCTTTCCTCAAACAGAAAATCAATGGATATTATCTGGCCCACATTTTTATGTAGGTCAGCCACTATATAAGACCCCTAGAAAAAAATGTACTGAAAAAAGCCATTATGATGCCTTAGATTTGACAAATTTACCTGATGATTATTTACCTCGTACTAACTATATTCCTGGTTGCTCTACTGATGAGTATCAAAGACGAATTCCTAATGTTACTTGGGTTGAAGAAAAGGAAGATAAATTAAAAAAGGTAACAGATTATTATCGATTAGTTTTTAGAAGAAGATTGCCTTCAGCGAATGAAAGAACATTAATTAGCAGTATTTTTTACAAGTCAATAGCTCATGTACATACTGTAATTAGTATAGTTATAAAAGATAAAAAACATTTAGTTAATTTAGGAGGGCTAAGTTATTCTATTATTTATGATTTTTATATAAAAATAACAGGTAAGTCTGATTTATATGGTTCTACTATAGAGACATTTCCTTATTTTGATTCTGAGCGTATCAGTTTAAGAACTTTATCTCTAACTTGCATCACCACCCACTATGCTGAACTGTGGGAAACGTGCTATGTTGCCGACTTCAACCAAGACACTTGGACAAAAAACGACCCTCGCCTTAACAATAACTTCTTCAAAAACCTCACCCCTAACTGGCAACGTAACATCGCCCTCCGCACCGACTACGAACGCCGCCAAGTCCTAGTGGAAATTGACGTACTGGCAGCAATGGTATTAGGGCTTACCCTCGATGAACTTATAACAATTTATCGTGTCCAGTTCCCCGTTATGCGCCAATACGAAAAAGATACTTGGTACGACCAAAACGGGCGCATCGTATTTACCATCAGCAAAGGACTTGTAGGTGTTGGCTTCCCCCGCAAAGGTAAAAAAGGCGAACAGGGATGGGAAGACATCAAAGACATGAAAACAGGTACAGTCGAACGCACAATCATCGACGACACCATGCCAGGTGGCCCCATCGAACGCACCATCATCTACCAAGCCCCCTTCGACCGTTGCGACAGAGAAGAAGACTACCACACCGCCTGGGAAGCCTTTGAAAAACGCTTTGCCGAACAGGAGGTTAAATCATGATACCGTCAGTAGTCGCCTCCGAAGTTCGCGCCAGTATTGAAGATTTCCTCAAAACCGAATTTCGCCCTGCCTCCCCGGGGTTTGAAGGGCTGATGCAACGCTTTTTAGCAACACCAGAAGCTGTATTTAAAGGCCCTTACCTCTCTGTTGGTTTACCATTTCGCCCCGGTTCTACAGGTGCAGACTATTTCCCCGATGTGCCAATGGCATTTCCCCCACACCGCCATCAGGAACAAGCCTTCGCCCGATTAAAATCACCCTACTATCAATCAACCCTCGTCGCTACGGGAACCGGTTCGGGTAAAACAGAGTGTTTTATGTTACCCATCCTCAACCACTGCTACCAGCATGAAAGCGAACCGGGTATTAAAGCACTGCTAATTTACCCCATGAATGCCCTCGCTACCGACCAAGCAAAGCGGTTAGCAAGTCTCGTTTGGCACAATCCAAAATTAAAAGGTAAGGTAACTGCTGGGTTATTTGTGGGCGAGTCGGAACGAGATCCAAAGGCGATGATGGGTGAAGACCATATCATCACCGACAAAAATATCCTGCGCCAATGTCCCCCCGACATTCTGCTAACTAACTATAAAATGCTGGACTATCTGCTGATTCGTCCTGGCGACCAATCATTATGGGTAGGAAATGCACCAGAAACCCTACGTTATTTAATAGTTGACGAAATTCACACCTTTGATGGCGCACAGGGGACAGATTTAGCTTGTTTAATCCGCCGCCTCAAAGCTAGGTTGCAAACTCCCAAACGTCATTTAGCCTGTGTTGGTACTTCTGCAACCTTGGGTGGTAGCGGTAACAAAGAGGATATGTTAAATTATGCAACTACCGTTTTTGACGAACCCTTTGACGAAAATGCCCTAGTTGAAGAAGATAGACTTGCTTGCGGGGAATTTCTCTTTGATGCTTACATCAACCCCCTCCCCATTCCCGAACCCGATAAATTAGAAATTCTTAAAGCTGCTAACTACCAAACTATTGAAGAATATATTCGCGCCCAATATCAGTTATGGTTTGAGGAAGCAATTAGCGAACCATTTAATAATAACGAATGGCGGGTTGAACTTGGCGATCGCTTAAAATCTCTACCTATTGTCCACAACCTGCTGAAAGTTTTAGACCAAGGAGCAATTTCCCTAACCGAACTCTGGCAGAAACTCAGCCGGAAAATGCGCTTGCCAGATAGCGATGACCCAATTTATCAAGCGTCCTTATTTGATAGTTTAATCGCTTTGTGCGCCACCGCCCGCCGTCAATTGCACACTGCCCTTGCCCCTTGGGTTAATATTCGTTTGCAATTTTGGCTGCGAGAACTGCGCCGCATGGTGGGGACTATAGAGCAAGAACCCCAATTAGTATTTGCTGACGACCAAGCATCAGAAGAAAAAGGGCGTGTCCTGCCAGTGATACACTGTCGGGACTGTGGTAGTACAGGATGGGGAGGATTAAGGCAGCAAGCAACGAACCATAAAATAGCTTGTGACCTGCGGGACTTTTATAAAGCTTACTTCTCAAACGACCCATTAATTACCTATGTTTTTCCCAACCAAGATAAAAATAACGATAGAGGTTGGTTATCTTGGCAACTTTGTACCGAATGTCTAACCCTTAACCGCACAGATGCCCATAGTTGTTATAGGTGCGCTAGCCAGGAATTTATTCCAGTTATCGAACCAGACCAAGATACGATTGTTCGCACGATAAAAACCAAAAACGGCAATTCCCGGCGCATTTCTAACCATGATTGCCCCTTCTGTGGTAGTAAAAATGGTTTAGCAATCCTTGGTTCTCGTGCTGCAAGTTTAGCTAGTGCCGCAATTGGTACTTTGTTTTCATCAGCCTACAACGACGATCGCAAACTAATTACTTTTTCCGACTCTGTACAAGACGCAGCACACCGTGCAGGCTTTTTTGAAACTCGCACTTTCCGCACTACCTTGAGAACCGCCCTGCGCCAGCACCTTGATCATAAAGCAACAGCATGGAATTTAGCGGATATTCGGGCTGATTTTTATCAATATTGGCGGAATCAAATTGGTAACGATGGTGATTATATTGCCACCTTTATGCCCTCAGATTTACAATGGCTGCGGGAATGGGAAGAATTACAACAAGCAGGAACAGCAAAACCCAGCCTTGTTGACCTAATTAATAGACGACTGGATTGGGAAGTAGTTGCAGAAATTGGTTTGCGGGCAAATTTGGGAGCTTCGCTAGAACGCACAGATACTTGTGCAGTTTTTCTCGATAGTAATTTGCTTAACCCTGCTTGCTTAAACCTACTCGAACAACTTCGCAACGAAATCGGCGGGCTGGAAAACCTTGATCAGGACACCCTACACCGTTTCCTTTTGGGTTTAATTTCCCACCTACGGCTACAAGGCGGTATTTTGCATTCGATGGCAGAAAACTATATTGAAAGTGGCGGTCAAACCTTTCGATTGCAGCAACCATTATTTATGCCTGCTTTTGGTCCTTCCTCACTTGCACCCGTTTATTTTGTCCAAAATGGTAGTGTTCCCCGCTTTGAAACCTTAGTCCGACCATCAGGAAAAGTAACTTGGTGTGAAAATTGGGCTTTTAAGCTATTTTCTAGCTACACGCCATTGATTGTCGCCCAGGTAGAAAACCTCTACAACCTAGTTTTAAATCAACTGGTGGCTGATCAGATTTTTGGAGTGAGGGAAACACGTAATAGCGCAAAAGTCTGGGGTATTGAACAAACAGCATTATACTTAGATACTACAGCCCATCACCTTGAATGTGACAAATGCGGCCACAGTATTACAGCTTCCCCTGAAGAATTAAGGCTATGGACAGATACACCATGTATGCGTCCCAAGTGTACCGGGAAATATCAACCATCTGAACGAAAAACCCGCGATTTTTACCGCAATTTATATTCTAAAGGTCGAGTGTGGCGCATTTTTGCTAGAGAACACACCGGGCTATTAGAAAGAGATGTCCGCGAAGAATTAGAAAATCGCTTTATCACAGGTCGGCACCGCTACGACCCAAATCTTCTTTCTGCTACTTCAACGCTGGAAATGGGGATTGATATTGGTACGCTTTCCTCTGTTTTATTATGTTCCGTTCCTCCGGCCCAAGCAAACTACCAGCAGCGTATTGGTCGTGCAGGTCGTCGAGATGGGAATGCTTTTATCGCCGCGATCGCCAACGGTACTCCCCATGACTTGTATTTTTGGGCTGATCCAATGTTAATGATTGCAGGCGGGGTGGATACTCCCGGTTCTTACCTCGATGCTTCAGCAATTTTACAACGCCAACTCACTGCTTACTGTCTCGACCGTTGGGTGTCCCAAGGTGTTACTCCAGAGCAACTCCCCGAACGATTTGGGACTGTTTTAGATAGCGTCCAGCAACGTGATTTAACTCGCTTTCCTTATACATGGCTCAGTTTTATTGAAAACCAACAGTTAGAACTGCTGCAAGATTTTTTCGACCTCTTCCAAAATCAAATATCCACCCGCAGCGCCGAACAGTTAAAAATATTTATTGAGAAAGGCGAGAACGATGAAGGGGGACTGCGTTGGCACATTGTCAACCGCTTGCAGGAAGTAGTAGAAGAACGCCGTCGCTTGAAAAACCAGAGTGATACTTTACGGCGACGTATCAAAGATAAAGAAAAAGCTGCCAAGAGTCAAAATCATGAAGAAGAACTAGCCGAACTCCACCGCGAACGAGGGGGATTGATGGAGTTAGCCAAAAATATCAGCGATAAAAACACCTTCAACTTTTTTACTGATGAGGGGTTGCTACCCAATTATGCCTTCCCCGAACCCGGCGTAATCCTAAAGTCAATTATTTGGCGACAAAAGAATATTAAAGGGGATGGTGCATCTGGGAAGTATGAAACCTTTAGCTTTGAGTACGAACGTCCTAGTGCGATCGCGTTGCGAGAACTTGCTCCTTCTGGTATATTTTACGCTGAGGGGAACCGTGTCAAAATTGACCAAATCGACTTAAACATTTCCAAAATTGAAGAGTGGCGGTTGTGTAGAAACTGTTCTTACGCTGCTGCCACTATTTTAGATGCAGCCAAAGAATCCGCTTGTCCGCGCTGTGGGGACAGAATGTGGTTGGATGCAGGACGCAAGCGCAAAATGATTCGTCTGCGCCAAGTTATAGCGACCACTAACGCCAGAGAAAGCCGTATTGGTGATGATAAAGATGAGCGCCAACCAGCATTTTTTACTCAACAAATGCTGGTAGATTTTGAACCAGAAGCACGGGAAAAAACCTTTGTAATTAAAAATGATGAATTTCCCTTTGGTTTTGAATTTATTTCACGAGTCACCTTCCGAGAAGTAAATTTTGGGGAGGGTAATTCCCAATCTGAAAACTTTGAAGTCGCTGGTGTTAACCGTCCCCGTCCTGGTTTTCGGATTTGTCGCCATTGCGGTAAAGTTCAAACTGACCTGGAAAAACCAGAACACGCCTTGACTTGTTCTCGCCGTGAAAGTAGCAATGAAAACGATTTTACCGATATTTTATACTTGTTCAGACAATTTGAATCAGAAGCAATCAGGATATTACTACCTGTAGACACTTTAACTTCTGATAAAAAATTACATTCATTTATTGCAGCCCTGCAACTAGGGTTAAAACAATACTTTAAGGGGAAAGTAGACCACCTCAGAACCCTTATTAGTCACGAACCGCAAGAAAATACACCTAGCTTGTTACGCAAACCCTTTCTATTTTTATATGACACCATTCCTGGTGGTACCGGATATCTACGCGAATTACTACGAGATCCAAATAACTTTTTCTCTGTGTTTGAAAAAGCACTAATTATTTTACGTGCTTGCGATTGCAATGATGGCTGTTATAACTGCTTATACGGCTATCGTAATAGTTTTGACCAAGACCAAACCAGCCGCACGACAGCAATTGATTTACTTAATACTATTGTTAGCCATCGTCATCAATTAACTGAAACTCAAGGAGCGCTTTCTCAAGTTAAGCTTAATGCCTTATTTGACAGCATCCTTGAGCTACGTTTGATTGAAGCATTACGACGCTACCGCCATAATAACGAACCGACCATTGTTCGCAAAGAAATAGTTAACGGAAAAGCTGGTTATTTTATTAGAATTGGCAATCAAGATTGGAATGTTGAACCACAGGTAGAACTTGGCAAAAATGAAGGGGTTGAAGTTCGTAGTCTAGCCGATTTTGTCTTTTATCCTGCTAAAAATACAACAGCAATTAAACCAATAGTCGTATTTACCGATGGCTGGCAATACCATGCACACCGCATTGCTGAAGATTTACTCCAACGTATGGCAATTGCCAAAAGTAATAGATATCACGTTTGGTCTTTAACTTGGGGAGATGTAGAATCGCAGTTTTCTAACAAACAAACTGATTTTTATATTGACCTTTTAGAAGTCGGTGTTAGTCAGCAGTTTAAGGCTAAAGAAAGCACGTTATATGAAAAATATCGATGCAGTGAATTACGGCTTGTTGCTCAGAAAAATAGTTTTTTTTGGTTAACCAATTTTCTAGTTAACCCAAATAGAGATTTATGGAAAAACTTTGCTCTGATGAGAACATCGGCTCAGTTTGATAATATTCGTTTCAGCCAGCAAGATGCTCGTCAATCTTGGGCAGAAGCAGTATTAAGTAAAAGTAATGCCTCAGTTATAGATGCATTTAAACCAATAGAAAATGGCAAAATGTTAGGTTTAGTTGATTTGGTTATAAATAGCGACAAGATTTGGGCAAGTATTTACCTTTCTGTAGATGGTAAACGTCATTCATCTTTCGATAGTGCTGGTTCATTTGTCGTTATTTATTTGAATGATCAAACAACAGAAGCTGAAAAAGAATTACAAAAAACTTGGGGAGGAGTTTTACGGTATTTCAATATTTTACAATTTCTTGACCATAGTTACGTTGTGACTGCTCTAGGTAATGACAATGGTTTAAATTCTGCATTAGTACCTCCCAAAGGAAACCAGAATCAATCTCAACCAACAGTTCAATATAATGTAGCAGCTTGGCAAAAGCTAGAGGAACTAGTTTTTGATGAGACAACATTAGAATTGTTGCGCTATATGCAAGAGCATAACTGGGATTTACCAGAGGTCGGTTATGAGTTAATGGATAGTAATGAAGTTATTATTGCTGAAGCTGAATTAGCTTGGTCGAGTTATAAATGTGCTGTTCTAATTGAAGGAGATAATAGTTTAGAACTATTTAAATCAGCCGGATGGCAGGTTGCTACTATTGCCGAAGTTATGGCAAATCCAGAAACATTTCGTAGTCAATATATCAATTAATGATTAACTAAATATAAAAGCATAAAGGAAGTAATTATATGTTAAATCATCAACCAAAACTCGCAATATCCGCAGATTTCCTTGACGCTTTTAGTAGGCTACCCCGACAAATTCAGGGTAAAACAAATGTATTTTTGGAAAAGTTCAAGAAAGACCCAACTAGTTCTAGTATTAATTATGAGTCGATTAGTGGCAGAGATTCTCGATTAAAATCTGTCCGCATTGACTTGTCGTATAGAGCTATTGTTTTCAAACCTGATAAAGGCAATACCTATATTCTTCTGTGGGTTGATAGCCATGATGATGCTTATAATTGGGCGCAACGCCGAGTATGTAAAATCAACCCAGAATCCGGTGCATTACAAATTATAGACATTGAAGAAGCAAGCGCAATTGAAGCAGAAATTTCTAGTCGGAAAGTACCAGAAATTCCCGGTCGATTTGATAACATATCAGATAAATATTTACTACGGCTTGGCGTTCCTAATGAATTATTGGGTGCAATTCGCGCAGTTGTAACCGACGAAGATATCGATCAATTAGTCTCTAAGCTACCCGAAGAAGCTGCTGATGCTGTACTGATGTTAGGCGCTGGGTACTCCATCGAAGAAATCCTCGCAGCACAAGATAAAAACCGCGAACAGACTATCGACACAGATAACATTGATGCCGCTCTAGAAAAAGACGATAGCAAACGCCGCTTCCGAGTTGTTGAAAACGAAGCAGAACTGTTAGAAATTCTGGCTGCACCGCTAGAAAAATGGCGCGTATTTCTCCACCCCAGCCAAAGACGTTTGGTTGAACGCGACTGGAAAGGGCCAGTACGAGTATTAGGTGGTGCAGGAACAGGGAAAACAGTAGTTGCAATGCATCGTGCTAAATGGCTGGCAGAAAATCGGTTTACAAATTTAGGCGATCGCATTTTATTTACGACCTTTACCCGCAACCTTGCAGTCGATATTGAGGCTAACTTACGTAAAATTTGCTCTCCTGAAACCATGCGCCGCATACGAGTTGAAAATATTGATGCTTGGGTAACATCATTTCTAAAAAGTGAAGGAGTCAGCGCTAAAATTGTTTACGATGACCAAGTGGCAGAACTTTGGGACAAAGCTTACGAATGTAAACCTGAATCTCCATCCCTAACCCTTGCTTTTTATAAAGACGAATGGCGTGAGGTAATTCAAGCTAATAAAATTACAAACTTCAAGCAATACCTAACAGCTACCCGAACTGGACGCGGTACAAGACTCAACCGAGCCGAACGAGCCGCTATTTGGGTTGTTTTTGAAGAATATCGCTCTTTACTTCAGCAAAAAGGCTGGAAAGAAAGCGAAGATGCAATGCGTGATGTTTGTAGTTTACTACAAAATAAACCAGGGGCAACCTTACCTTTCAAAGCTGTAATCGTGGATGAAGCTCAAGATATGAGCGATGCAGTTTTCTCACTAATTAGGGCAATAGTTCCACCTAAAGATGATGGCAATGATATTTTTCTAGTTGGCGACGCTCACCAACGCATTTACGGTCGTAAAGTTGTTCTTAGTCGCTGCGGTATTGATATTCGTGGTCGCTCCCATAAATTGAGAATTAATTATCGTACAACAGACGAAACTAGGAAGTGGGCAACAAAGGTACTAGATGGAGTTACTGTTGATGACTTAGATGGAGATCAAGATGATCTTAAAGGGTATCGTTCCTTGCTTCATGGAGATCAACCTATAGTCAAGGGATTTTCTAGTTTTGATGATGAAATAAACTTCATTAGTAACCACCTTCAGCAATTAGAAAGTAATGGTACTGCTTTATCCAATGTTTGTATTGTGGTACGTACTAATCCTCTAGTTAAACAGTATGTTTCTGCGCTTGAAAAATTTGGTATAAAAGCACGAGAAATCAAACGTACTCAGCCTGATAATTTATCCGAGCAAGGCGTTCGGATCGCAACAATGCACAGAGTTAAAGGTTTGCAATTTGACTATATGCTTTTAGCAGGTATTAATGATGGAATTTTGCCGTTAAAGTCTGCATTATCTAATGCTTCTGACAAAGCAGCATATAATTCACTAATTAATTCAGAGCGTTCTTTAATCCACGTCGCTGCTACCCGCGCTAAATGTTGCGTTACGATTAGTTATTATGGGCAACCAAGTTCTTTGCTTCCAGCAACAAATGAGGAATAAAGAGACAGTCCTCCAGTGAATCGGAATACATTCGAGTTATGTTATTTTTTGGACGTTTTTGGAAGGTAAACTTGGACATACACTTTTGGAAGGTAAACTTGGACAACCTGTCCAAAATCTTCTTCAAGTCACAGCATTATCAATCCCATATTCTCGCTCAATCACACCCAACAACTTCTCCTCCACCGCAGTCAAATACGGTCGCTTCAATTCCCCCAGATGCTTCAGCACAGCACGGGCAGCTTCTTCTAAGCTCTCATTTTCTCGTAGCCTACTGATGCGATCGCTCTTAGAGAAATGCCAATTATCTACATCTTCTGAAATTCTATTGAGTTTTATTCATTTCTAGCCAGTTGTAGAGTGGGAACTGAACTCTGTTGAGCGCTGCATAAATCATGTAGAGGGGTTTTACAGCACTCAACTAAACAACTGGCTCCGGCTGGATGTCAAGAAGCGGGAAGTTTTATCTTTTCCCTCGTACAACTTCTTCACTGTCCCGTTGTGTTGCTAACTCTATTGAAACTGCAACCCGAAAACATTGAATGCCAAATTGCCAAAATTGTTTAGGGTGCTATCTCTCTCCCATATTCAGACTCTAGTACATTCAACAACTTCTCTTCCACAACAGTAAGATAAGGACGGCTCAACTTACCCAATAACTGCAACAGACTTTTGACTGTCTCTTCCAGCGAATCGGAATACACTCGACTGATGCGATCGCACACCTCCCGCATCTGCTCACACTCGGCAGGCAAGTAGTTGTACGACTTCAGGTACTGCAATCCAACTGTATACTCGCCATCCCAGGTTCTGACGGTGCAACTGAATTGGCCCACATGGTTGACTATGCCCCAACACCCGCCCTTACCTCTGAGTTCGGGGTTATCCTTAACTAGGATTTGGCAGACTTCGCCAATTTGGTAGGTGTTTGCTACTTTCGTGCGCTCCATGATCCTCTGCACTACATCTTTGACAATACGATGAGATGGTACTTTACCCTTAGCAGACTCTACGGCTTGCTCCCATGCTTCGGGTTGAATGTCCCGGTCTAGCTTGGACAGTGGCCTGATTTGCCACTCATTAGTCGGCAGAATGTGATCGTTCCGATCACAATTTTCCAGTAAATTATCAAAAATCACTGCTGCTTCCATTAAAAGGTAGGGTTGTCGTCGGCTGTAACCAAAACGATCGCGGCAGTATTCCTCAAAAGTACCGTGCGTGGAACGATATAATCTGCGATCGCGTAACTCCGTCAGCGCCTTCCCCGCTTCAAAAAATGCTCTTTCAACTTTACGCTCTAGGTGAAGGCGATCGCTCTGTTCCTCCTGGGTCAACTCTCTTACTTCAACAGCACTAACCGTAATTGTTGCTGAACTTGGATTTACTTGCTGGGAGATATCCTCGTTTACAGAGTTAGCTGCTGAAGTTGAATCGGTAGATGTGGCAGAGGTGGCTTTGTTGCGTCTAGAAGGTGGTTTAGGCATAATTCCACCTTTCTAGTTCAATGCTATTTTCTGAAAGTCAATTGCCAGGTAGATTTTGAATGTAATAGGTCGCTGAGATCGTTCCACAAAGAAGGCAGAGTGGAGGATAAAAGACTCGATAGCAGCAAAAAAAATCATCAGACTCTAACTTCCTAAATTTACACTTAAGCCAATAATGGCAATGCATGAGGCTTTACACTGAGCCGTTTAAGCCTCATCAATGTCCTCCATGTAAATTAAGAAATCACCAGGTTGAGCGTTTAGCTTTTTACAAATAACTTCAACTGTTGTTCTATCGGGATAAATATCTCTATCTCTCCAGAGCCTAAAAGCAGTCGCTCTGGGCAATCCAGTGATTTGCCAAAATTTATTGGCGCTTGGAATCCCTTTTTCTTTTCCAAATTCTTGAATCCTATTTGACAAACATCCTTTCGTATCAAAGCCAAGATTTTCTGGTAAAGAAATTCTCCGATTTACATTTAGAGGAGGTTGAAACCAGTCAATTAAAGCTTGCTCAACTTGAGGTAAAAGCCTTTTATCTTGAATCAACAGATAAGCAATTTTTACCTCTTCCATTGCCTCTAACCAAATAATTTGGTGATGGGAGTTCCATCGTAATCGTGGATTAACTGATCTTCCTATGTACTGGATCACGCGTTGAGAATCAATTGCGAAATAAATGCAAGGCTGGCTAGGTAGCTGTGATCGCTCATTAAGGGCCACTGAGGGTAGCGACAAAGGATTAATGGTCTGAGGATTAATCATGTTTGCTCTTCTCCTCTGCCGGAAACCACTCTAATATCTCTCCTGGTTGAATCCTGTAAGTTTCGCAAAGAGCTTCCAGAATCTTGGAGGATGGAATGTAAGTAGGATCTGCTGCTAATTTGTACCCCGTCGTGTCAGAAATTTTGGCATCTTGAATCATTCGATAAGCTGACAGCCCTCGACTCTCTAAAAATTGCTTGATTTTATTTCGCATAGGCATAACCTCTATACTACTACGACTATTATACTGCAAAAATATATAGTGCAAATATTGCAATAGTACAAATTTTTTGGTAGTATTAAATTATAGAGAAAGCGCCCCTGACTACCAATCCGAAGCGCTTCTCTTGCCCTAAATTTAAAGAGCCTTTCAATTATGACTCACATTATCTACAGTCATCAACAGCTGCAACTGAAATCTATTGCGCGGCTCAAGCAAATCTACAGCGAAATCGCCTGCACCGTTGAAGTAAGCGACAAACGCTGCAAGGATTCTTGGATTAGTGCGATCGCTAAATATCAGGCAAGCAAGATTCACAAAGTCGCGGACGAACAAACCACAGCCCAAGCCGAACTTGAAGAGTTCATCGCCACCCAAGCCCAAGCCATAGCTCCCGAACCCCTCACAATAGTCGAAATTTCGTTTGACCATCACGAATATTACGCTGGTAATCAACTGATAGCCAGCATCACCCATGACGACAGCCATTTAACGCAACGCTGGGTAGTCATGATCAACGACAAAGAAGTATTTCGTGCCAACACTCTAATGCGTTGCGATCGCTTCATCTGCATTCACTACAAAGACGGTTCATTACCTGTGCAGGAAAAAGAAGCAACACCCCCCACAACCGAAAACCAAATCATGGCGCATATCTTCAACGAGTGCCAGAATTACGGCTTTGAAATTCTCGACGATGGAATTTACAACAACAACGGCGTAAAGCTGGGACAAGTCGGCTGCACTAATAGGAATTGGTGGGTAATCCTGGGTTGTTCAGGTCAACAGCAGTATTCTAACTCCGTGTTTGATGCTGTGCTATCGCTGTCGATGGTGGATACATCGCTGGCTGAACCAGTTCACGAATACTTGCAATCCCGACCCTTAGAGCAACTGAGTTCTAATGAATTACAGCAGCTTTTCAACCCTGAAGTGCGATCTCTTCTTCAAGAATTAATTACAGCGTAAAGCCTCATGGGGGCAGCAGTGAAATTGCTGCTCACTTTGAGGTATTTTTTGGGCGTTATTCTCCAAACGTTGCCGAAGATTCTTAGGTTATTAATCCCAGGGAAGAAAAGCATGATTGACCATATTAATACACTCAAAACAAGTTGGTATCTCTCTCCACCTTGGCGTGGAACAATTCCACCCGTTGAGGTGAATTTGCTGGAGAGAGTATATTTACGAACCACGAGAACATTTGGCTACTGTTGCGGTATGCAATGGAAGCATGAGTGCTGGATTTATTCAATTGACTGCCGTAATGAAATACTCCACGCCACACAAAACCAAATTATCGGGACTGGAGAGTTAGAAGCCATCAAAGTGCAAAAACCTGCCTTTGTTCTGGGCGAAAGAGTAATGCTCTGTTCTCACGATAAGGAAACAAAGCAACGGCTGATTTTAGGAATTGCGCTGGTGAATAATTCTTGGTTTTACCTTATTGAGTTGATGTCACCAACGTTAATTAAGACACCGACTATATCGAATCGTTTCTCACTGGTTGGTGAGAAAAGTTTGGTGCGGGTAGATGTCTAATTCTCTCTAATCAACAACGAAAAACTATCACCTAACTAAAGTTATGTCACAAATCGAAGTAGCCGAAATCATCGACCAGATAAAGCAAGAAATCACTGTTGATGCTTCGGGACATGGTAAAGCTAGTATTCGAGCTACAGCAAGACTCGCCAATATCGATGCTACTGGATTAGTCAGAAGTCTCAAAACTGCTGTAGACAATTCTCGGTCTAAACTGGTTGAAAAGGTTATCCGTAAAGGGTTTGAAGCCGTAGAGATTTTAGGATGGTCACAATCCGGTATCCCTGACGTAGCAGTTGCCGCCATACTTCACTATTACGGTTACGAAGCAGGGAAAAGATGCAGCGAACAAGCAAGATTAGCCTGTGAAGCATTTGAAAGTATCGGTGTTCGCGCCTGGATGCAAGACATTATGGGCTGGACAAAACCTGCTACTCAACCACAAGAACAACCCTCCACACCAGCCCTCCCGCCAGTTGAACAGCGATTACATACTCTTGTCCTGGCAATGAAGACTCTAGCTGAGTTAACTGGTGGCAGACTCAACCCGTACACCGAACAGCAATTTAAAGACTACGCCGGCAACCTTTTGGCTGAACATAACAGAAAATTGCTAACCGCCACAGAAGAACGCTGGCTTGGCGTGGTCAACTTTGCAGAGAGCGAACTCGGTAAAAAAGTCCCCCTGAACGGCGCTCACTATCGTGGTCATCTCGGCACATGGGTGAGAACATTTTACCCACAATTAGGCTCACGCCAAGAAACGCGATTGGTTAACGGCGTTCAACAGCCCATCTATGTCTACGCTTGCCATGATCCGGTTGTTGCGGCTGGGTTGACCAAAGCTGTAGAAGGATTTTTCGCTCACCCTAGCCCTAGTGCAGCGCTAAGGCAGGCAGGTGCTTTCGCTAGTAAGAAAGAACAGGTATTGGTTTAATAGCCATCAGTCTTCAGTTATCAGTTCCCTGAATCTTTTTTACTACTGGCTACGCAACCATTACTTGTAGGAATTTTTGGATTACACGAAGAGTTTTAAAGCTTATTGGTTAAGCAAAGAACAAGTAATAGATAAGGATAGGTTAATGACACGATTTCATGATCCAAGAGCAGCAGCACTAGCTCAACAGATTGACCAAATCAACGTAACCGGTTGGGAAGGAGCCTGTGACATGGCACTACAACACGCAGTTAAAGGCGGACTCTCACCAGTAAAAACAGTATTGCATTTCGATATGTTCCTCGCCAGGACAGAAGAAACTGCCAATAAACGACAAGCAATTTGGGCAGAACAAGTAAACCAGGGTATTAGCGGAATCGAATGGTACACCGTTGAGTACGGCGGCATGGCTGTAGAGCTTCCCCGGTTATGTGAGGAGTTAACGCTCGTTCCTGGTGATAAGGAAATTTTGATGAATTCCAAGTCGATGGCGCTCGATTTCCTCGCGCACTGGAACATTGCCTTCAAACTGTGGCGTTATGACCGTGAAACTGACGAGCGCTGGCTTTCATCTCCGTGGAGTCAGTTTTACACCGAATATATGAGCCGAGAATGGGTGGAAGTTTGGGCTGAGGATGAGGTTTATCAAATTCTTTTACCAGATGGAACATTTCAGGACAAACCCACATTTGCCATAAACGCCTGCTGTTGCTGGGGTAATCCGCTAGCAATCCATCGTACTGCGGCTTACTCAGATTCTGGCTCAAGCTGGTTCCAGTGGAATAATTTTACGCCTTGGAGGTAAGAAAGAGCGACCGCCTTTGGCACTGTACGAAGCCTTCGACGCTGTGCAAAATACGATCGCGCTAATTGAATTACAAAGTATTCACAGTTAAGTTAGCAACTTTCTCATAATCAATCAAGGATTTTAACTCTTAATAACAAAGTAACCAACATGAAAGCCATAGTTACAGTAGTTGAAAGAATCACATCTGAAGCCCACATTAATATTCCTGACGGTTTAGCAGAATCGAGAATTAGACAGCACATTGTAGACCGCTACAACAGTGGCAAAATGCTAACTGAAATGAACATTTTTCACGTTGATTTTGAATCTATCAGCGCTCATATTGGTTCAAAACCTTATATTACTTGGCATCAAGGCAACCCTTGTGATCACCGTGCATATTACTTCTGCAAACTGGGAAGATTTACGTTGACTCTGTTAACTGACACAGAACAAAACTTGACTCGTACAGAAGCTTATTTGGGGAATTTTAAGCAACTTCTTTACACATCGGAAAAAGAGATATCCAAAGAATTGGCAACAGTAGAACTCCAAAATTTCTTATCTGGACTCGCTGTTGAACTTCAGACTTTAAGCCACATTGAATTTAGTGAGTATGAAGTATGACTGTTACACCATTATTAGCGCCAGAAATCACCGTCATCGAAACTGTCACCCGACATCCTCTAAACTTTTATGAGTCTCCATCGTGGTTCACAACGGAACTACTACGGCACGTTAAATTGTCTGGTGTGATTGGTGAGCCATGTGTCGGACATGGGGCGATCACTTCTTTACTTCGAGCATGGCCAGACACCCAAAGAATTTGGACTAATGACATCGATCCGCACAAACAGGCACATCTTCACTACGATGCAACATTAGCCGAATCATGGGAAAAATTTCCAGAGTGCGACTGGATTTGTACTAATCCACCATACGCGGAATTTGCTGCACCAATTATCAAGAATGCCTACCAAAAAGCGCGTATTGGTGTAGCCGCATTCCTTCTAACCAGTTTTCTCGAACCCTGTGATGATCGGGCTGATTTCTTACAGCAGCACCCGCCGTCACTTGTCCTAATCATGCCGCGCTTTTGTTTTCGCAAGGATAAGAGGGGTACTCGCTGGGCTACTGATAACATCACCATATCCTGCTTTGTTTGGGATAAACGCGCAGCAGGACAAAGCATTATTGTTCGTCCCAAATCAGAAATTATTGGGTTTTACAAAAATCCAGAACAGGCTATTTCACAAGAACGGGCAGAAAAAATTGTTCGGGCGATTGCCAAAAGAGAATTATGCAACAACTAACTTTATTTCCCGAATCTGCTCCTACTTTACCAGTCAACTATTATCCAGAATTTTTGAACAAGGAAGAAGCCGACGAACTCTACCAACATTGCCAAGAACTGCAATGGCAGCAAAACCAAATCAGAATGTTGGGTAAAACTATGCCCGTTCCTCGTCTGGAGTGCATTTACGGTGATGAGGACTGTGATTACCTATACTCCAAGAGCGTACTACTTAAACCACTGCCTTGGACTTCATCGCTAGCCCAACTGCGAGATAGGATTACTGCTGCTACTGGCTACAGCTTCCGCATTGTCATCGGCAATCAGTACAGGAGTGGCCAAGATTCGATAGGGTGGCACAACGACAGTGAAGCTTCGATGGGGTTAAATCCCGCGATCGCATCCATCAGTCTGGGTTCAGCGCGGAAATTCCAAATCAAGCCCATCGGGGGTAAGCCGACTGACTTTTGGTTGGATCATGGGAGTCTGCTGGTGATGCTCCCGGGTTGTCAGAGTACTCATCTGCATCAAGTCCCGAAGACCAACAAAGTGGTTAGCACACGGATTAATCTAACTTTTCGACCGCACGTAGGGGGTATGAGATGAGTATTTTATCTGGATTGAAACTTCAATCTAGTCATAAACCAAACAAGGTAATTTGCCTCCAAATATGAGGCTAAAACCTTCATCCCAAATCATTGAAATTTATCCAAACTCCACATTGAAGCTTTAGAAGATGAACAATTTTCACTTCTCTTCAAAAGCAAAACCCTCGATCTTTTGGCGCAAACCGAGGGAGAAGAAAAACAAGTTATCAAAGGGTAATCTAACTATGAGTTTAACATTAAATACACCAAAAATTACCTCCCCAAAATCTGGGACAAACTGTTTCAAAAATCAAGCTACTTTTCTAACTTGGGAAGCTCGTTCACGAGACACCTTAGAAGTCAAACGTTGTTATGTAGACGTAGCTGGTGGTGACTTAATCGCTGGAATTTTACTTAGTCAGATCATCTACTGGCATTTACCGGATCATGAAGGGCAATCCCGACTCAGAATTGAACGTGATGGGTACAAGTGGCTGGCTAAAAAGCGTGATGATTGGTGGAAGGAGTGCAGAATTACACCCAGACAGTTTGATTTAGCTACTAAGCTTTTGCAGTCCAAAAATCTGATTAAAACTGCAACTTATAAATTTGGAAATAGCCCCATTAAACACATCCGCATTGACTGGGAAAACTTCTTGAATAAACTACAAGCTGTTGTACAAGCTCCTCCTAATGCTCCTGAGCGGATTAAGACAACATTTGCCCGTTCTGACCAAAATGGTAATTTAACAAAATGTCAAAGTCCAAGTTTACAAAATGGTGAGTTAGAACTTAACAAAATGTCAAATTTAAAATTAACATTTTGTCAAAATGATCTAATAGATACAGAGATTACTTCAAAGATTACTTCAGAGATTACACACAATGCGCCCCTGGCGAAGCCACCCGCGCCCCCCACCCAAGAGAGTGTGTGTGAAAAAGAAGAACTTGATTTAACAACGAAACAAATTGAACTTGAAGAACCAACCCTACAACAACCCACTTCGTTGTTAAATAAATCCGAGTCTTCGCTACAAACCGATAACCCCTCTTGTAGACCAACTATTGCGGTGGGGTCGTTTGATAAAAACGAACAATCTAATAACCAGCTAGTAGCACCAAACCCAAAAAGTGCTAATCCTACATCACTGCCCAATTCGACTTGTTACACAATGCACCCCACAGAGAAAACTGAGCAAGCGATGCGAAAATCTGGACTGCCGCCTTGGATGGATAAAGCAGGCCCTAACGGTTGGAAAGCAGAATTTGTCGAGTCTTACAGGCAATACTTGAACAGCACTCCCAGGTATGCCAAAGAGTTAATTCGTCAGGCAACAACAGGCGAGGCGAAAAATGCCCTGACTCGACTCTCAAAAACTGACTCCGGCAAAGCAGAGATTCAAAACCACTGGGATAGTTTCAACGAGTTGAAAGAACGTCAGCAGCCTACCGAATCAAAACATAATGCAAATACCAGCAACGATGATGTTTTAGCTATGGCAATTGCTGCTGACGAAGAACGCCGTCAACAAGAGCAATCAAAACAAGAGCCATCTTTGGAGTATCAAAAAAGCCCACAAATGCTGGAGCTTAAAGCAAAACTTCAAGCCAAAGCAAATGAGCCAAAACCTCGCCCCAATTTCAGGTTATCTTCCATGAATCTGCGAGAAGTTGAAGCGCAGTTAAAATTAGCACTTGGAGCTTAATTATGCACTCTAATCAAGACAACGTACTTTCTTTTGCCCCTGACCGAAATCAAGTCAACTTGCCACCTCAAAACATTGAGGCTGAAGAAGCGATTTTGGGCGGGATTATGCTTGACCCAGAAGCAATGACTAGAATCAGCGATCGCTTAGTGACCCAAGCCTTTTACATCAGCGCCCATAAAGATATTTATCAAGCCGCAGCCCGACTTCATGCGACATATCAACCCACAGATTTACTTTCAGTAACTTCTTGGTTGGCTGACCACAATCTTCTAAACCGCATTGGTGGCAGAAACAAATTAGCAACTTTGGTAGACCGCACTGTGTCCGCCGTCAACATCGATGCTTTGGCTGATTTGGTGATGGAAAAATATCGACGGCGGCAGCTAATCAAAGTGGGCAATGAAATTGTCCAACTCGGTTACGAGACGCAAACTGAATTACCACTTGTACTAAACCTTGCTGAGGCGAAAGTTTTTGGCGTTACTCAAAATCAAAGCGATGAACGCTGCAAGGTTTTCTCCGCACAAGACATGGGCATTGAACTTTTTCAAAAGCTGGAGATGGGCAATATGGCAGGGCAGAAGGTAGGTTGGTACGACCTCGAAAATATCACCGGTGGCATTTATCCCAGCAGTTTAGTTGTAGTAGCTGCTGAATCTCACATGGGCAAAACTCACTTCATGATTTCTTACGCTTATGAAATCATGACTAAGCTCGGATTACCTGTTTTGTACGTAACTCCTGAGATGGACAAGAATCAACTCAATGCCCGAATGCTAGCCCGAATCACAGGCGTAGACGCTTCTTTGATTCAAACCAATACTCAGTGCTACTGGGAGCAAATAGCACAAGGCATAGGACAGATGGTGGAACTGCCTTGGAAAGTCTATGAGCATTCCTCCCCTACAACCGCAATGATTGCAAGTGCAGTGCGCCGTGCTATTGGTGAATTTGGTGGTTCTATTGGTGCTGTTTTTATTGACTACTTGCAGCAGATTCCACTAGAATCCGGCGGAAATATGGCTTTTGAAGTGGGCAAGATTACCCGCCAGATTCGGGACATTGCCAAGTCTCACAAAATCCCTGTTTTCTTGGGCTGTCAAATCAACCGAGGGAATCAAACAACGGCTGACAAACGCCCCAATCGTCATCTGTTGCGTAACTCCGGCGAAATCTTCGAGGTTTGTGACCAGTTGATTATGCTTTACCGCGATGCTGTGTATACGAAAGACCCTAGCGATCGCACTATCGAGTTGATTGTTGAGAAAAACAGGCTTTACGGTAAGCTCGGCACTGCAACCATGTTATGCGATTTATCGACATCGAAGTTTTTGAACTTGGCGAGATAATTTACAGCCAGATCCAGCGATCGCGGAAGAAAGACGCATACATTCAACTATTGGAGTTTTAAAACACCGTGAAAACGCTATCTGTTCGCCAACCTTGGGCATGGGCAATAATCCACTCCACCAAAAACATAGAAAACCGAGGCTGGCCTATCAATTATCGTGGCGATATTCTCATTCACGCTGCGAAAACCTGCACCAAAAAAGCATACTTTGAGGCGAAAGAATTTTGTCAAAGCATGGGTGTAGTAATCCCAGAATTAATCTCTTTACGTCGCGGACAAATCATTGGCATTGTCACAATAGTTGATTGCCAGTTTTCACCGATTGCGTCTGGCTGGGGGATGCCTGAGCAATACCATTGGAAGCTGGAGAATCCACGAGAAATCACGCCGATTCCATACATTGGACAACTGGGGATTTTTGAAGTACCGGATGAACTGGTCAGGAGTGTGATCACAAGAGTGAAATCAGTTCTTTCGCTTTTCTCCGGCATCGGCGGACTATGCCACCACGGAATATCAGCCGCAGGTCTACCCCACAAATTCCGAGTCCAGCAATTTGTTGAAATCTCCCCTTATTCTCAATCACAATTGCGCCATGAACAACCAGGAATTCCAATCCACGCAGATATCACCAATTACCACTGCCACCGACGACAGTTCGACATCATCTGCGGCGGATTCCCTTGCCAGGGTACAAGTAACTCAGGAAATAGACTTGGACTTGCCGACTTCAGATCCGCACTTTGGGGAGAACAGTTCCGCATCATCAACCAGTGTAGACCAGCAATCGCTCTCATCGAAAACCCAACAGGGCTACTCTCTAGAGGAATGGCAACAGTCCTCGAAGACCTTTCCCAAATCCGGTACGTATGTGAGTGGGAAACTATACCCGCGTATTGCCTCGGCTTGCCACATGAAAGAGAAAGAGTGTTTATCATTGCCCACCCCAATGGCTTATTCCACCGTCAACAGCCAACCCCCTGGACAGACCAAATTGGAAATCAGATTACGCAAGTACGGCTCTCTCATGAAAACCGAAGCTATCAACCCGGCATTCGTGAGGTGGCTTCTGGGGTTTCCGTTGGAGTAGCCAAAGGAATCAAGGGTAATTATGATGCCCGTCGCGCTTATGGTTTGAGTTGTTCTCCCCGGCAAGCTGCGATCGCTTGGAAACGGATTGATTATTTGTGGAGTCTAAAGTCCCGTCAGGAGGCATAACCATGATTAACCAAGTCCCGAATCTAGAAACTTGTTGGTATCTTTCACCACCTTGGGGTAAAGAGATTCCCCCCTTAGAAGTTTCCTTGTTGGAGAAAGTCTACGTCACTACCACTAAATCTTTCGGTTACTGTTGCGGTGTAGAGTGGTCAGCTAAAGGCTGGAGTTATGAGATTGTCTCCGGCAACAATAATCTAGCTGTTTTAGGACGTGAAATCATTGGTACAGGCAACTTACAATTAGTTACCAAAGAAAAACCTGTTTTCCGGCTGGGTGAGTTGGTCGAGTTTCGGTTGTCACTAGATGGCCCACCAGCAAGAATTGTCCAGGGCATTCAACTGATTAATGATTGCTGGTTCTACAGCATCGAATGGATGTCGCCAGGGCTATCGGAAAAAGGTGACGAGGTTTTTACCTCCAGGGATTCCTTGGCGCGGGTGAGTGACTATGACTTGGAGCGGGTGCGGTTATGACAATTTCCTCATGAAGATACAAGTTCCGCCGCGCCCGTTGCCGAAAATGAATTTTCTTCAACTTCAGCGATCGCAGATCAGAAAATAGAATCGAGTCGCCCCTCTGCTGAATTGATGATTGAAAATTCAGTTTCGGGTGTAGAAGTCAAAGCAGTTGATGAAGGTGAAAGTTCCGCCGCACCTGTCGAAAATCCCGAAAAATGGTCGCATGAGGCGATTGTTGCAAGGGCGAATGCGCGACCGAAGCGGATGCAGAAACTCAAAGTTGCGGGAAATTCGGGGGAGAATCCGGGGTTTGACTTTTTGCAGGAATGCTGGGATGATGATCCGGCTTTGCAGGTTATGATCAAGAAGCTGCTGGCGAAGTATCGGCAGTGGGGGATTGCGATTGTGGATGGGGTGTTGGTGGATCGGGACAAGTAAAAATCACATTGGCTCAGAATAATGTGCAGCTAAAGCGATTGCTGCTTGACGGTGCTTATTTACTAATGCAGAAGGTGAAATTATTTGAGCTTTATCCATATGACGATAAACCCATAAACTAAATTCATCTATTGAACGCTTTGGCAAATCAATTGTATAAATCAATACCTTCGCCAATTTACCAGGGTGAGTTGATGACGCTTTCACTATTAACTCGCTGTTCTCTGAGGTTTGGCAAAAAGAATAAGTTCTAAAAATTCCGTTAAGGTTTCCCACAAGTTTTTTTTTAACGTATTGACCGCAGTATAAGGGTTTGAGATGACAAACTACCTTTTAAGCGAAACGCTTATTTATGGGTAATTTTGCCAGTTTTGCCAAAATTTTTATAGGCTCTTATTTTGGCAAAGGTATTGATAAATGACATAAATAGGTTTCCCAGTAGTTTTATCAATAATTCCAGGAGTAATTTTTTGTTTTGGATGGCGACGTTCTCCTTCCAAAATAAATCCTGTCATTGGAGGAAAAAAATGAACTTCAACTTTGATTAAGTCTAAATTCCCAGACTTCATTGGGGTTACTACGTTACGCACGGATGAGATTTAATTGGGTAAGGTGTCCTTTCTACACCGGAGTGTTTGGTGTCCCAGTTCAACTCTCATTGGGGAGTTAAACCTTGACTGAATGGTTTCGGGGTATTCAGTACATTCACTTGTATCACCGTGTCAGCCTTTTCGATGACCTTTTCTTACGATGCCTCAATAAGGATTCATTTACATTCACCCATCCAATCTTTCCTTTGGCCGGTTACATTTTTAGGCTAAATGCTTCCTTGGGCAAAACTTTCCGCTTCACACACCGCCGTTACCAGTGGTGCATGGGAAGGTTAGGAACAGTCTTGGACACCAGACTGGAGGAATCGGTTCCTCACTCATCTTTTGGAAGCTTTGTATATAGGGGCTTCCAACCCTTCGTGCCCCATCGTGTCGCACCCAAAACGGGAAAATTGTACGCTAAGGCTAAAAGCGTTGCCCAGCAAGCATCTTAGCCGCTTGCTTTTCTAAGCATCCGTGAGTGGCTGTTTACCCTCAGTTAATTGGTGCAGGGAACATACTACTCTGACACCATCTGGAAAGACTAATTTGAGTCAAGAGTGATGAATAGAGGTATGCCTTTTGCTTAAAACAGCTTATTTTCATAGCGTTGAGGTTAGCATCAATTCCAAGCGCGTACAATTTTCCCAAATTGGCACGGTGATGCCATATTCACACTTTAAACCCTGTAAATTATTTTATTTTCAAGGATACTCTTAAATATCCATCTCGCTTTCCTTGTTCCGTGTAAAGTCCCTTTGCTGTTTGATAATCTTTTATAGCAGCTTGATTGTCTCTTAACTCAGCGTAAAGATTACCCCGATAGAAATACGCATCAGCTTGTCCATAATTCATTTCAATGGCTTTATTGAAATCAGCCATTGCTTTTTTAGTATCCTTAAGTTTGTGGTAAGCAGCACCCCTACTTGCATAGCCAATACCATCTTCAGGATAAAGTTTAATCGCCTGAGTATAATTCTCTACTGCTTTTTGGTAATTACCTAAAGCTTCATAAGCTTTACCTTGCTGAGTGTAGATATAAGGGAAAGTGGGATTTTGCTTTTTAGCCACCACATAGTCTTCAACAGCTTTCTGGTAATTTCCTAATTGGTTATGGATATCAGCACGATATAAGTAGGCTATATGATGATTCTTATTAAGGTTGATGGCATTATCAAAATCTTTTAAAGCCCCCTTATAATCTTGTCGGTGAACTTTTTCTAGCCCTTGGTTAATAAAGGTTTCTACTTTACTTGGCTTTGGTGAAGGTGCTATTTTTTGTGATGGTGCAGTTATTGTACTGCTTGGTGATGAATGATGATGCGGTGAATGGCTTTGAGAGAATACCGGTATGTGATGAACAATGATGACTAAGGCAGCTACCATAGTGGCTAGTCCTAAAGTAGCGATCGCTTTCAATAGACGGCGCATAGTTTTAATTTATAATTTGATTTGATCACTTAGTTGGGTAAACAATTGCTATGGCTTAATCTTGTGGCAAAACATAGTCCAACTGAGGTAAGAGGCTACTAAATTCTGAGCAGTTATTGACAACTGCTGATTTAATGGCAACATCAGCGAATCGACTAATGCCGCTTGTACCTAACTTATCAATTACACTTGCTGGAAACATTGAATTACTGTCAGCTATCACACTGGCCTTAATCGTGTTGTATGGCTTTGCTAATTTGAAGTCTTTGCAAGTTGTATTAGATAGAGCGATGAGTCTGCCAGTAGGGGCATAGGAGAGAAAATGATAGTGCTTCTGTCCTTGACCTTCTCGAAACCAATCAGATTCTCTAGCTAGCTGGTTGAGATACTTCTGAAACGGTAGTGGATAATTGGTGTCATCTGCTTGTACTGGGAGATGAAAAGGCAGTATCAAGGCGGTTCCTAATACTACTCCCACAAACTTCTTAAACATAGATTACTTTTACCCTGTGATATTCAAAACGACACTAAACAATGTTGCGTGGGAAGGTCTACATACTTTTTGCTGTCACAACCAGCATCTATCTATAGAGGTGGTGCTGGGAGTATCTTTGGTGGAGCTGACAATGGTGAGGGTCCGCCCTGTCCCACTTCAAATTGATTCATCATATCGTGGTCTTCGTGAACCGTATTGTGGCAGTGTGACATATATTTACCTGTGTTAGGGCCATATCTACCAATTACTCGTACACTCTCGTTTTCCCCAACATAGAAGACATCTTTCAACCCACGCTCGTAAGGGAAAGGTGGTTTACCATTACGGTCAAGCATTAGGCAATCAATTAGGTGAAGGTGGATAGGATGAAACCAACCACCTGAGTTGTTATATAATCTCCAGATTTCAACATCGCCTAATTGAGGATTAGCATCAATTCGCTTGTCATCCCAGATTCCGCCATTGATTACCCATAGACCATTAGAGCGCTCATATCTAAATTCTCTGGTTCGAACTGCTGAAGATTCTGGGATAGGCTGGATTGTACGTAATGTGGCAGGAATAGAGCTATCATCTGGTTCACTCCGCACAACATCAAAGCGCATAATTTGATTCGTACCGTCATAGTCATCGTTGTTAGGAAGTCCGAGATTTTGCAGCACTACCTGAGAGCCGACTGGGTATTTAGAAAAGTCAATAATAAATTCGTAGCGTTCTGCCATTCCAAATCGGAAATTTTTGACTCTAACTGGCGCGCTCATTAATCCAGCATCAGTGCCAATCATAATAAAATCATCGCCGTTACTCAGAGCAAGCTTGTAAGAGCGCGAAATCGAACCATTCAAGACTCGGAAACGATACTTACGAGTTCCTACCTCCATACGCGGCCAAGGCGCACCATTGACCAAAATGACATCACCAAATTGACTTTTTTCACCTTGGGTATCAAAGACTAACTTGCCAGTATTAGTAAACTGCTTATCTTGGATAAGCAGTGGTACGTCGTATTGACCTTTAGGTAAGGGGAGTCCAAGCTCAAATTCATCTTGAACGAGGTATGTGCCTGCCAAACCCATATAAACATTACGTGCAGTGTTATGGATGGCGTGGTCGTGATACCACAACGTAGCTGCGCGGGTGTTCGGAAAGAGGTAATCTTTGTAGTAACCAGGCTGAGTTAAATCTTCAGCATAACCGTCGTACTGCGGTAAGGATGCCATACCGTGTAGATGGACTGATGTTGGTACACCAACACTATTGTTAATAAAGCGAACAACTGATTTTCGTCCTAGACGTTGCTTAATTGTGGGGCCAGGAGTGATACCGTTATATCCCCATATCTCCGTTGTTAGCCCAGGCAAAATACTAATCCGAGCTTTTTTCATCGTTATCTCGTAGTAATCTGTGGTCGCATCACTCCGTACTGGGTTAAGTACTGGCGGGATGGGAAGTTTGACTGCAAAACGAGTCGGCTGAGGACTATCAGCATCACCAGCAATGGATGCTTGGTTACGATACAGAAAGGTTGTAGGAAGCAGCAAAGAACCACCTGCAAGCGCTCCAAGCTTCAGGGCATCTCGTCTAGTTATTTTTTTCACTTTAATTTCTCTGTTGGTGTATGGCGAAATCTACCGTAGTTGGCTTTCCCCATCGGTAGATTTGAAGAAGTTTTAAAGACCAAAATTTACGCGCTACACAAAAAACGTTCTGTTTATCAACGTAAACAGTTCATTTCAGCTTTCTACAAATTGTCTTTTGTTACCTATGTAGGCGTAGCCTACCGCAGGCATGGCAAAAAGGCATCTGAAAAAGCTAGCTAAAAGCCTTGAACGCTGTACGTCGTATTTCCGCTTTTTTGTCACCTTGTAAGTGTTGGATATTTTTTTTCTTATAGAAATGTAAATTTTTGTTTACCTTTTTAATTTATATATATATTTCTGAAAAGTCAAGTAATAACACTTAAGACCAAACAAAAAGTCAATAAGATCAAGCAAAAAGTCAGGTAGTAACACTTAAGACCAAAGAAAAAGTCATTCTGCTGATGCTGTTAACTTCTTTCTTTCCAAGATTTAAGCTAGCGTGGCAAAACTTACTAGAGAAGAGCGGAAATCCTGTAATCTTGATCTTGGAGCGAAATAATGGTGCAAAAACTTGGCATGAAATTGTCTAAAACCAGAGGCAACATCGTTTGAAGTATTCGATGGGAGCAACGCGATTTTGTGAGGTCGGACAAAAAAGATTGCAGCAGCGTTAAATATTTGCCATTTAAAAAGTACAGGCATTTTGCCTGTACTAGAAACAATTAATTTGAGGAAAATTTAGGGAGATTCTGCAAGAAAATTATTTGTCCCCGACCCGCCATTACGACCAACAGCAGGAATTTCTAACATTGTAACTGTAGCTCTACCTGTACCGTCATTAGTGACCGTATTAGTATCGCCAGGATGTCCGTTAGTAATAAATAACTGTGGGTGATCGAAAGGTGCTTTTTCCAAACGAACGCGCTCGTCAGTTAGCGATTCTAAGAAAGCTACTAGCGCATTTTGTTCGTCTTCACTTAAACCGAGATTCACAATATCAGGATCGAGATCCTTAATATTTTGCTTGTGGAAATCTCCACCTCGGTTGTAAAACTCAATAACTTGCTTGAGAGTTAATTGTCCGCCATTGTGGAAATAAGGAGCAGTTAATTCAATATTACGCAAGCCAGAAGTTTTAAAAGAACCATCAACAGCAACTCTTTCAGTTGAACTAATTGGAGGACTCAAATTAGGGTCTGTAAACTTACCTTGTTGCGCCATGCGAGAATCTGATAATGGGTTGCCAAAAGGATCTTTCGCGCCGACACCTAAGTCTTCTAAAGTAGGTCTAACCCCAATGTTGTAGAAGCCATTATCATAAACCGCCTCGCCACCGTCACCCATTTCCATCCGTTCTAAACGCTCTTTTTGGACGTTTCTAACCGAAGCATTGGTAAACTCTGGACCGCCATGACAGTTAATACACTTAGCTTTACCTTCAAAAAGCTCTTTTCCTTGCTTTTGTTGAGCGGTTAAAGCGTTGCTATTACCATCATAATATTGGTCAATTGGTGCATTATCAGAAACTAACGTAGCTTCATACAACTGAATTGCCAACCCCATAAATAGAGAGAAGTTGTAATCCATTAGCGTAAACTCGTTAGTAGCCAACGCGCCTTGGGGTTGTTTGAAAATCCGATTACCGTCCGTACCGACTTGAATAATCTGCTTAGAATCCCACCACTGGGGTTGAAAAGCATTTTGAATCATAGTTTTGTAGTTTTTCAACTTCAAACCTGGGGTCGGTGCTTGGCTGTACTTACCTAGTACGCTGTCTTGGGGGTCAACCATTTGCTTACCTAATGGCGTTAGGTATTTTAGCTTCTTACCAATCTCTCTAGGTAACTTTTTGGTCTTGACTCTATTAAACTTTTGTCCTACATCTGAAAATACTCGACCAGTAGCAGATTCTTCAACATCGCTTAATGGCGGCCCTACGGCTTGAGAGGCGGCGGAAGCATTTTTGAGGCTAATTTTTACTTTCTCTAGCGCTGACTGCTTTGTAGCGGCTTTGAGGACGTAAGCATTAGGATCTCTAGAACCAAAAGGATTCACGCCATTAAAGTCATTTTGAGCGCGTCCATCCCAGAAATTACGGAAGTTAAATATAGCGTTGATAGAACTTGGCGAGTTGCGTCCTGTAGTTTGGCGGATATTTACACCATCAATATTAAATACCGGGTCTGGTGTCAAGGTCATGCTGTCTACGGCACTACCAGGAACAATGTCGTTAAACTTATTTAGATCGACACCTTGAGAACCAGCAACATCATTAGTATCTGCTAAAACTGTGGAATTGCGATTGCTCGGATTTGATAATTTGTGAAAAGGGAAGTCCCCAGGCTTAAGAGTATAATTAAGCCCTGCTTCTACAACAGTATCTGGCCCTGGGTGCAACTGATTTTTAGCTCTCGTATCCGTCCCCGCATGAAAGTGGCAACTAGCGCAAGATTGCAACCCATCGCTACCAACTTGCATATCCCAAAATAAAGACTTGCCAAGTTCAATGGCGGCAATTTTATTTTTGACAAATTCGCCTAAATTACTAGGTTCGGGAATGGCTACGCTTTTTAACGAACCTAGAGGTTGAGAAGGCGGCGATATCTGTGCTGATACTGTATGCCCGGCTAAGATTGCTGTCATTACCAAAGCGGCGATCATTACGCCACTCTTTAAGCGTTTTGAAGCTTTATTAATTAGTGCTAAAAACTTATTTGGTAGCAGCACAAAGTTGCGTAAAGTTTTCGGCAATTTTAATCCTGTCTTAGCACTTGCTTTTTTAAAATCTAACTTTAGCAAATTTTTCAACTCCTTGTATCCGAAAAAGGAGTTGGCTGAGGGCTGCCAGCAGTACCTGCTTGGGAACGATACTGAAAACCTATGGGAAGCAACAATGAACCGCCTACAAGCGCTCCTAGCTTCAGGGCTTCTCGTCTAGTTATTTGTTTCACTTTAATTTCTTTACTAGGTGATGACAATACTTACCAAAATGGGGCTTGACCAATCGGTAGATATCAGGTCTTATGCAAAAATGACGTGAAAGGCTAATTCACCGCAAAGGTAATTTTTGTAGCCGATAGCTTACTCTATGGTGTCAATCTTACATTTTGCACTTGATGGCTAATTCCTTAATGTAAGAAAGTGTTTAATATTTCATTTTTCTATATTGTAAATTTTGTAAACTTAATCTATTCATTTATTATATATGTATTTAAAAAAAGTTAACCAGCAATAACTAAAACCAAAAAAAAGTCATTCAGCAGCAGCAGCAAAAATCTACAAAAAAATCATTCATACTGTTAGTTGCGGTCAGGAATATGTATAGTTGCGGTGAAGAATATGTGTTGTCAATAAGGACGGTTCAGCAACTCCAACCCAAAGATTTTTTTCTTTTCACCTTGGTTGCGAGAGAAATCTTAGTAAGCAGATTATGTATAGCAGATTGCAGGTTAGTAAAGTATATGGGACTAGCCCTTTCAAGGTGTGTTATTTTCCAGCTTTTTCTGGTTTACAATCTTAGCAGTTGAGACATGAGGTCGATTTTTGAGGTAGGTTCCATACGCTGGCTTATTCAAGTAGATTCAGATGAGGAAAACATTATAGTTTCACTCAGGAGAAATGAGTTTGAGGTGATTACCCCGGAATTAAAGTAACTTCAGGCTCGTGCCGATGGCTCCTCGCCAATTCCCAGTTCCTTCTTACTGCGCTTTAGCTGTTTCCAAAGTTCCTTAATTTGCTGATAAGCATCTTCTGGCTCAAGCTTACCATTACTTTCTAAACTGGTGATCATGCCAACTTTTTGAGCAAATTCTTGTAAGTTAGCATTAAACACTAAGTTTTCTGGTTTAACTTGTCCGTAGTAGCGACCACGAGGGGAAATGAATTTATCTTTGTCTTCCTCATCAGACTGATTCATGACCTCACCTCCCTACTAATAAGTTTTCACTAATAATCTCAATCCAGTTTCAACTATCTCCTTAGCCAAATGGCTGTTTGGAAATATAGTTAGCGATTGCTGGAATCATGAGCCTTTTTTTAGTATGACTCATAGTCCAAAATCGTCAAATGTAAAGTGAAGAATTTTAGCCATTTACCTTTTTTGCTGACAGATGGCCTTGCCATGAAGCTAAAAACAGCTTAAGAGTCTAATCTTATTCACACTGCATCTCAAGAATGAACCCGCTATCTTAAAGTGTCAACTGACGGAGAACTAAACGCTCTGTTTCAATAACTCTCATAGTCATAAAATAGGGGACTTTTAAAGTGTTGTCCCCTGGTTTATATAGAAGTTTGATATGTACTATTCTTCAGCTAGAATTTTGTGTTTTACGCAGAAATATCGAAACATATTGAAACTGCCGTAATACAAGAGTTAAGCGCCAGCATCAACAGCACCCACGATGTAACTCAGTCAGATGTGTGATCAATCATTGGTTTACATTCGCTACTCTGCTGCATACCATCATCACCCCGAATAACTCTACACAAAGGCAATAAGTTCACTGATGGGAGCGGGTGATTAAACGCTTTGTAGAAAGAATAAATGAAAGCTCAATTACCATCTGCCGCGCTAATTATGTAGTATAGTGTATTATAAAATGTGCAGCCTACAGATATCTGTTGCTAAGTAGGTGGGTGGAATTAATTATAAGATAGAAAAACTGCTAAGTTAGCTTGTTATGCCTGCCCCTTTACGCATCATTCTGACCCCAGAGGAAGACCGAACCTTAACTGAACTGCGACTTGCTCAGCGCCTTCCTCAA
>DASQZD010000093.1:0-26176 GCA_035638855.1 Nodularia sp. (in: cyanobacteria)
GATGTAAAAGTTTAGTCAAAAATTTTGACCGCACACTCGAACGTTCTAATGCCAAGCTCAAGCTATGTTTTATTCGGCTAATGCTCAAACGGCTAGCTGTCGCAGATACCGCCTGAAAAGATATCAAATGAGTTCTATAGAGAGGACTAAAGTCCTCTCCATCTCCTTTAATCGCCCATTGAAAAGAAAATGGCTTCAGCCCTTACTACGTGCCTAATTGATTCTTTGTAACTAAAGTAATATTTTTTTTACCAATTTATTCAGTAAATTCTTCCTTTAGCCAGAGGACATAATACTTAGAATAGTGCATGATTTAAACCATAGAAGTGAATTAAATCATTAAATTCTACGAATTATACAAGGTAAATAAATTATGAAAACCATACTTTTGACCGCAGCAGCGCTACTCAGTACACTCAGTTTAGCCGCGCCCATTTCAGCTCAAGAAATACCTACTCCTACACAGCAGTTGCTAGAAACCAGGGAGTGTTATGGTTGCGATTTAAGAAATGCTAACCTCAAAGGCGCTCACCTCATAGGTGTTGATTTGAGAAATGCTGATTTAGCAGGTGCAAACTTAGAACAAGCTAACCTAGAAGGCGCAGATTTAACAGGTGCAAACTTGCACTCTGCTGATCTCACAGATGCCTTTGTCAATGGTACTACCTTTGATTACGCAAATCTGACCAATGCCGATTTGAGCGATGCTAATTTATATAATGCTCAAGTCAATGGTGCAGTGATGATTGGGACTAATATTAATGGTGCTGACGGGTTTGATATCAATCTTGGTATTGGTGGTGAAGAATAAGAGTTAAGAGTTAAAGAATAACTCCTAACTCCTAACTTTTACTCACCAGTAATCGAAAGTTGATCAACCCAAATTTTGGGACAGACTCCACCAGGGGTAAGCTCTGCTTCTTTCTCTACATAAACAATCGATTTCAGGAGTTCTAAGAAATCACCAGCCACAGTTGCTGATTCAATGCTTCTTCTCACACCTTTATTAACTAGCCAGCCATCGAAAGGTAGAGAAAAAGAACCTTGTAAAGATTTCACTCCTGCATGAAGAGCTTGTAAATCATCAATTAAAATGACATTTTCCGCAGTTTCTAAGCTCAAATCTTCTTCAGGTGATGTTGCTGCAAAAACATGGTAAAAGTTAGGACTGACGCTAACTTTTGCACCAATACTTGCGTTACCTGTGGGCTGGGTATTCATTCTTTTCGCAGTACCAGCACTGTGAAGAAAACTTTTTAAAACACCATTTTCAATCAGCGAAATCTGACGAGTCGGAGTTCCTTCACCGTCAAATGTTTCCGCCCCAACATTAGCTGGGTGCAGTGAATCATCATAAACTGAAAGTAGGGGTGAAGCAATTTGCTTACCTAAATCATCAGCATTTGATAAACTTTGGTTATCCAGAATGCTTTGAGCATTGAATAAGTTAGAAAACGCACCCAACAAACTTAAAAAAGCATCAGGAGAGAAAACAACTCGATATTTACCAGACTTGATTTTTTCATAATTCAAGTGGCTGATAGTTTTTTCGGCCGTTTCCTTGATACAACCATTGATATCGAGATTATTTACACTCCGCTCAATTCTAAAAGCGCTACCACTGCGGGGCTTTTTACCCTCTTCTTCGGTTTTGCTGTAAAGATAAATTGATGCTAAAGAATGAGATTCCGTTCTAGTTGCGCCATCGCTATTGAGATAGAATCTGTCAATATCTCTTTGGGCTAAACCGTTATAAGGTACGCCGATGATTGCCTCATGAGCTGCTAAAAGTTCTTTTTCAGCTAAAATTAGGCTATTTATCAACTCAGCCACAGGTGCTTGGGCTGCTTTTTCCTGGTGTGTGGTGGAAATAGTCACGGTTGCTTCGGGACTAAAATCAGGGACATTTTCCTTGACACCAAAAAAACTAGCTTCGTAGGCAGTTTTTAAAGCTAATTCTAGCCCTTTGGGGTCTACATCTGTGGTGCTGGTAACACCCATTGTATTGTCTTCATTCCAGACACGGACTGTCACCCCAGAACGATTTGAGGCTTTAACTTGTTTTGGCTCACCTTGATCTACTTGGACGCTAGTTTCATCTATTGTCGAGCCATAAATGTCAAACTTCTTAATACCAAGTTTACTAGCATTTTCCTTGGCATTATTAGCAATTTCATTAATATTCGGCATGGTCAATTTTGGATTTTGGATTTTGGATTTTGGGTTTTAAGCAAGTTCATTTTCGACTTTAGATTTTGGAGTTTACTTTTTGTGTTTTTCTTTGAGGGTTTTTATTGACGCAACAGTCATAGCTAGAATTTCGGTGGATTCTTGCATCAAACTTTTCAGTTTATCTGCTGTCATTAAACCCGATTCAACCAGAAGTTCTAACCAATAAAGTGTTTCATCAGCTTCTTCTTCTACAATGGCTAGTTTAGCAATCAAATCGGCTGCTGATTTAGCCACTTCTGTAGCTGCTCTATAATTAGCAGCTACAGAAGTGGCTGAACGCAATAATTGTTTGCTAATTACATCAGCCGTTCTAGTTTGTGGTAATACCTCGACTAGACGGATAACTCGCAATGCAAGCTGCTTTGTTCTAGCCTTAAACTGATGCTCATTCACAATCCAAAATCTAAAATCTAAAATCTAAAATTCTTTATCTGCCGCCCACGGTGATAGAATCGACTTTAATATGGGGTTGTCCGACGGTGGTGTAGATACTGCCACTAACGGAACCGCAGAAGCCGGGTGCAAGTTCCAAATCTTGGGAACACATGGAAATTTTGTTCATGATCTCCTTGGCTTCACCAATGAGGATGGCTCCTTTGAGTGGTTTTGTGATTTTGCCATTTTCAATTAAATAAGCTTCATCTACACCAAAGTTAAATTGACCTGTAGCCCCAACGCTACCGCCACCCATCTTTTTACAGTAAATGCCTTTATCTACTGAGTTAAATAAATCTTCAGTAGCGTATTCGCCAGGCGCAATGTAAGTGTTACGCATCCGACTAGCAGCAGCAAAGGTATAACCTTGGCGACGACCGCTTCCGGTTCTGGGGTGTCCGGTGCGGACTGAACCTGTTCTATCGGCTAAGAAGTTTTTCAGAACACCTTTTTCAATTAATAGGGTTCTTTGCGCCGGCATTCCTTCGTCGTCCATGTCAATAGTCCCGAAGGCATTTTCTGCCCGACCTTCGTCCCAAGCTGTGAGACTTTCGTGGGCAATTTTTTCGCCTTTTTTGTCGGCAAAGGGTGTAGTTTTACGTTCGATTTGCGTAGTTTCTAACAGATGTCCGCAGGCTTCGTGGAAGATTACTCCACCGAAGTGATTGGCCATGATAATCGGGTATGTACCTGAATCTACATAATCTGCATACAGCATTTTTCCGGCAGATTCAGCAATTTTTTCGGATGCATCTTGATAATCCCAAGTTCTCAGGAAGTTAGCATCACTAGTATTACCAGCGCGTTCACCGATAGATGTACGATTAGCACCATCTGCACACAAGAGGTTAAATCCTACAGATTGTGTGAGGCGAATGTCGCGGGCAAATGTGCCATCACTAGCAGCAACTAGGATTTCTTGCCAATCTCGGAAATAGGAAGCGCGGCGCGATTGTACATGGTTAGCTTTTTTCTGGAGGTGGCTAGTGCCATCAAGAAGAACTTCTCCCATTTCTTTGATTGAACTGCACAAAGATAGCCATCCATCTTTGCCTCTTTTTGTGGCGTAGTCTCTGAGTAATTCTAAATTGATTTCGGGGATGAAGGCGTTATGAGTAGGTAGTTCTAATCCGAGAATAGAAAGTCCTTTTTCTAAGGCTGCTTGCAAACCGGAAAAGGAAAGGTCGTTAGTGCTGACGTAGCAATCGGCGTTACCACGAAATACTCTGACTCCTGCACCTGTGGCTAAACTGGGTGAAATGCTGGTAATTGCGTCGTCTTCTGCTAGACAACTGATATAGTTACGACGTTCTAAGAATAATTCGATGAAGTCAGCACCTGCGGCGCGTCCTAGTCCTAGAAGGGTAGCCAGAGGAGCTTCCCAGGTTTCATCGAATCTCTCTGCTGTGGAGGAATATTGTAGTGTGGGGATTTGGTTGGAGAGAAGTAGCGTACTTGTAAGCATGAATAGTTCCGTCTGCTGGCGTTATAGTTAGGTTTACTGTATTTTCTTAACTTGTATATCTATCTAGGTTAATAATTTTTTTAATTTATTACAAGATAGTTCTTCCTTATCAAGATAATCATAACAAAAATAGGAACAATTGTCAACTACCAATACTCTCTTTGGGCGTTGAACTCAAGAAGGAATTTTGGAATTTTCCCAATGATAAATTGTAGGGTGGGTGAGCGATCGCCTAACCGATGATCATAAATTTGCTAAAGTCCATAACTAACCATGTTGGTTACAGTATTGGAGAGGTGGGTTTTAAATATTTATACATATTTATAGGTTAAAACCCCAGATTATGGTCGGTGCGTTGCGCTGACAACATACCCTACATTCAATGGCTTAATGGGAGGTGCGATCGCTTGATCCATCGCATGAATAACGCTATTTATAAGTTATGCTGCAAATTAAAGGTAAAATCATCATCCCCGATAGCGAAATCGAAATGAGCGCGATTCGTTCTCAAGGGGCAGGCGGTCAAAACGTCAACAAAGTTTCTACTGCCATTCACTTACGCTTTGACATTGAGGCTTCATCATTACCAGCTTTCTATAAAGAGCAGTTGTTGGTGTTAAATGACCGACGCATTACTCAGGAAGGAGTGATTGTGATCAAGGCTCAAGAATACCGCAGTCAGGAAAAAAACCGGGAAGAGGCTTTGCAACGACTCAAACAACTCATACAAAGCGCAGTCATACTCCCCCAAAAACGCAAACCCACTAAACCAACTCGCAGTTCTCAAAAAAAACGTCTTAATAGTAAAACTAAGCGCGGAGAAATTAAGTCGATGAGAAAACAGGTCATGGATTAATTAATGATTGCTAAGGGTTTCAAGAGTGTTTACTTTTCGTAGCATAGTTTAATCTATTCGGTGCTTACCTATTTAGATTTGATAATTTGTGTGTACACTGGAGTTACTCAGGGCAGAAAAAACAAAGGGAAAATAGCTCAAGATTTATTTATGCATTTCTCGTCAGCACGATTATATTTTTACCAAGAAATTCAACAGCCTGACGAGCATATTGATCTGGCAAAGGCTGCTTTGTATATTGCCCAGGAAGAATATCCTGACCTTGATATTACGGAATATCTCAACGCCCTTGATACGATGGCGGCGGAAGTTCAAGAACGCTTACCCGATTCTCCATATCCTCTGCGAATTATTCAAACTCTCAATCAGTATCTCTTCGTTGATTTGGGATTTGCTGGTAATCAAACAGACTATTATGACCCCTGTAATAGCTTTTTAAATGATGTAATTGACCGCCGCATGGGGATTCCGATTACTTTGGCGCTGGTTTACCTGGAAATTGCCCGTAGGATTGATTTTCCTATGGTGGGTGTCGGAATGCCAGGACATTTCCTGATTCGCCCTGATATTCCAGATATGGAAATTTTTGTGGATGCGTTTAATGGTGGTGAGGTGATGTTTGCAGAAGATTGTGAAAACCATTTGTCTCAAATGTTTCAGCAACCTGTAAATTTACGATCTGAGTTTTTAGCCCCGGTAAATAATCGGCAATTTTTGGCACGGATGCTGACTAATTTGAAATATATTTACCTCAAACAACAAAATTTAGCTAAAACTTTGGCTGTGGTTGAAAGAATTGTGCGACTGTTTCCTGAGATGATTTTAGAGGTGCGCGATCGCGGTTTACTTTACTATCAACTAGGTCAATACCCACAAGCTGCTGATGATTTGCAAAGTTATCTGGACAAGGTTCCTAATGCGGAGGATGCAGTGATAATTCAGCAGTTACTGGCTGAGATGGAAAACCAATGACTAATGACTAATGACTAATGACTAATGACTCTGCAACTTGTTTGAGGCGACGCAGTTGGGCTTGCATATCTTTTTGAGTCCAAGATGCAGCAAAGTTGTTAAATCCCCAACGAACTATGGGGTTAGGAATATCGAACTCAAAGCGGTTGACAAGGAGTGTTCCTTGTGATGTTGGTTGGCATTCCCAGCGATCGCGCCCTTGAAAAAATCCCTGAAATTCCCAAACAACTAAACCTGCTTCCCTTTCTACGACTACACTTTTCAGGGTAGGTTTAAGTAGAGGAATTTGAATCACAAACAGACTTTGACTACCAAGCTCAGTACTCCATGCACCCACAGGTTCGCAACATAGTGCAGGATTGAGCCAACGGTGCATGAGTGTTAAATCGGTAATGCAGCGTTCCACTACTGTAGCTGTGGCATTAATTTGAATCGATTGTTCAAAAGCTTGGGACATTCTACATTTTTTATTTCATGCTGTTGCTGTACTTAGAATATCGCAAAATCAAGCATTTTTATCACATTATGTCAATGGCTTGAGTGTATTAACAAATATGGGATTTTCTCAGGTATGGGTTGATTTTAATGTTTGTTGCGATCGCCTCGCTGAATGCTTTGGCAATTGAGGCTATTTCTCTACCTGCGATCGCCATCTTACAATCGTAGCAAATTTAACGTTTAAGTTTTACCTTTTCTTGCAATTCCTCCTTAATCCGGTTGAGGATAGATTTTTCATCGAGATTTGCCAAAATTCGACCAATGACTGCTTTTGGTCCTTCAGCACCCCAAGTCGCGCCATTAGCTAAATAAACTTTAGTCACTTGTCCAATACCATAGGAAGAAACACCAGCCACCCCAGCTTGAGTGAGTGCGATTGAGACATAAGGTGCAAAAGTAGCGCCAGCCGTAGCTGATGCAGAGATGCCCAGCAGGGTTTTTAATCCACTCAAGCCTAAATTTGCCAGCAGCTCACTGAAACCAATCCCGCCCATGCTCAGAGCAATTTTTTGTAGCAATTGTACAGCCCCGCTTTCGCTCATGGGGATGCCATAGAGTTTAGATAAACCCAAAATCAGAGAAATATCAATGACTATGCTACTGAGTATATCAACCACAGTGACTGGATTGAGTGCGATCGCTAATGCCTTAGTCATCACAGCCTTCCAAATCAACTGATTAGCATTTTGTTCACGAATCATCAATTTTCGCTCAACCAATTGCTCATTCACATTATCCGCATAAAGCATAGTATTGAGAGCAACCAAAGCTTTACCTTCACGGTGCAAAATCTCCAAAATTTTCAGCTTCAGTTCTTCAACTTGGGCTTTACTGTTACGTAACTGCACCCCCCTACTACCATCAGGACGCATAATCGCCGTCTTCACCAGTGGTGATGCAGCTGCCATCACAATTTCCAGAGGCGTAAGTAATTCCCTCACACGTTCATCTCGAATTTTGTGATAAATTGCCATCCGGTCAGCTTCAGGATACTGATCAACTTTATTAAATACCAGAATTATAGGTTTACCAGCTTCTCGCAACTGAGAAAGGGCTTCATGTTCGATCTTGGTCATGTCTCCAGCAATCACAAACAAAATTAAATCTGCTTGCTTTGCTACCTGTTCAGCTAATGCAGCACGAGTATCACCATCTACTTCATCTAATCCAGGAGTATCAATTAGTTCCACCTGAGATTGACCACCCGCAGGTAAAGTTACCCGTAAAGTGCGTTCATTTTCGCCAATTGTCTCCTCAGTAATACTCCAGTTAACACATTGGGCATCACGGGTGACTCCATGTAGGGGGCCAGTTTCAAACACCGTTTGTCCCACCAAAGCATTGAGTAGAGAAGACTTACCACGTCCGACCATACCAAAAGCAGCAATTTGTACCACCATGCTGTCCAACTTACCCAGCATAGTTTCCAAATCAGCGAGTTCAATTTCCAATCCGCTTTTTTCCTGGGGAGTCAGGTCAAGATTGGTGATCAAACTTCGCAGCGCCCTTTGTGCTTGTTTATAGTTGAGTTCTGTTTGAATATCGTCAAAACTGAAAATGACACTATCCAGTTCTTCCTCGCAGTTGGTTGAGTCACTGTGATTAGGTTCAGGCAAGGGCAATGTAGAAGTCATATAAATTTAGAATTTACAATTGCGGATTTTGTCCCCACATTCTTATCCTAATTATTTTTAGCAGGGGAGTGGGGAATGGGGAGTAAGGAAAAGATGGTGACTTCCCAATGACCAATGACCAATAACTAATGACTAATGACTAATGACTAACAAAACGTCCTAAACTGAAAAATGCATCTAGTAGCGTTAGAATCTTGAGTAAATCACCTGTGCGAAAAATAGTTATTGCCGGCAACTGGAAAATGTTCAAAACCCAGGCAGAAACCCAAGATTTTTTACAAGGGTTTCTGCCCCACTTGGAAGAAATGCCCGAAGACCGAGAAGTGGTCTTGTGTCCTCCTTTCACTAACTTAAGCGTTTTATCTAAGAGTTTACATGGTAGCCTCATCCAGTTAGGGGCGCAAAATGTTCACTGGGAAGAAAATGGAGCCTACACCGGCGAAATTTCTGGACCCATGTTGACAGAACTTGGTGTCCGTTTTGTCATTGTCGGTCATAGCGAAAGAAGGCAATACTTTGGGGAAACAGACGCAACTGTAAATCTGCGTCTCAAAGCGGCTCAAAGGTACGGTCTGACACCAATTCTGTGTGTAGGCGAAACAAAAGAACAACGAGATGCTGGGGAAACTGAATCATTGATTACCGCCCAGCTCGATAAAGACCTCATCGATGTCGATCAGAAAAATTTGGTGATTGCTTACGAACCAATTTGGGCAATCGGTACTGGCGACACTTGTGAAGCAACAGACGCTAATCGGGTAATTGGCTTAATTCGTAGTCAGTTGAATAATCCCAATGTTTCGATTCAATACGGTGGCTCAGTGAAACCGAATAATATTGATGAGATTATGGCTCAACCAGAAATTGATGGCGCTCTTGTGGGCGGAGCTAGTCTGGAAGCTGCCAGTTTTGCTCGGATTGTCAACTACAAGTAGTCTCATGTGCAACGCTGTTTCCCTGGCGGAGCCGGGGAATGCGTACCAATTTCGCTTCTAAAAAATTCTCTTCAGCAAAACAGGAACCACAGATGAACACAGATGTTTTATCAGTAAGATTGAAAATCCCTACTCCCTATCCTAACCGTGGTTTTTTAAACTAAAAATCCCCATATGTCCAGCAAGTTAATAATTCGAGACAGCTGTTTTGTCTGGGGACAGCGAACTTATCTTATGGGTGTTTTAAATGTCACACCTGATAGCTTTAGCGATGGTGGCGCGTTTAATAATAGTGCTGCGGCTCTAGCCCAGGCACGAGCTATGGTAGCTGCCGGTGCTGACATCATCGATGTGGGAGGTCAATCGACTCGACCAGGTGCAGAGCAAATAACTCTGGCTGAGGAACTGGATCGGCTATTGCCAATATTACAGGTTCTCCGACGAGAGATAACAGTACCAATCTCAGTAGATACTACTAGGGCTGCTGTAGCTAAAGCATCTATAGAAGTTGGAGCAGATATAATTAATGATATTTCGGGTGGCACATTTGACTTAGAAATGCTGCCAACAGTAGCAAGTTTAAATGTGCCGATTGTCTTGATGCACATCCGGGGAACACCCGATACGATGCAGCAAATGACTAATTATCAGGATTTAATGGCAGAGATTTCTAGTTTTTTAGCAGCACAAATTTCAGCAGCAACGACTGTAGGGATTGATCAGAGGAAAATCATTATTGATCCGGGGATTGGTTTTGCAAAAAACTATGAGCAGAATTTAGAAATTTTTCGGCAATTGCGTCGATTAAAAACCTTAAATTACCCGATTTTGGTAGGAGCATCTCGTAAAAGTTTTATTGGTCGTATTTTAAACCAACCAGATGCCAAAGCACGGGTATGGGGAACAGCAGCAGCTTGTTGTGCGGCTATTTCTCAGGGGGCTGACCTCCTCCGAGTCCACGATGTTCCAGAAATGCGTGATGTATCACTGGTAGCTGATGCACTGTTCCGACAATCAGGCTAATATGGCTCTGTAATGGTTAGTTCAGAAATTAGACATTACCGTTTTCAGAGTTTATGCCACTAACTTCTTGAACTATAGAGTCAGAAATTAACTGGTTATACACTTCATTGCTTTTACTTGGATCCAAGAAGACTATTTTGGCATTATTACTTTCACCAAGTCTTTGGCTCGCGATGACATAATCTTGAGCCACGAGATATCTAAGAATTTCTCTGCTTTCAGGATGAGAACGTAAGGCTTCAGCAATTATCTGCATTGAGGTTTGAGTTCCTTGCGCTCTCTTAATAGCAGCATCTCGTTCTCCTTCTGCTTCAAAAACCAGCGCCCGTTTTTTGATTTCCGCAGCTCGCTCTTCTTCCATTGACTTTCGTACACTCTCAGGCGGTGTAATGCTCTGAATATCCAATCGAATAATCTGAACTCCCCACTTTTCTGTGGTTTCATTCAACTGAGTTAAGATGGCTGTGTCCATTTCTGCACGGGAGACGTTGGTTTGTTCTACAGTGTTCTGGGCGATGATTTCTCGGAGTGTGGTTGTTGCTAGTTGCGTTAGAGACCCTTGGAGATCCTCGATTTCGTAAAAACTTTTGACCATATCTCGGATGCGCCAAAACAGAACAGCATCAACTTCTAGGTAAATGTTATCTCTGGTGATCACATTTTGAGGTTTGATATCGATAAACTGCTCGCGTGTTGTATCTTCCATCACAATCTGATCGACCAGAGGCACAATAAAGTTGAGTCCTGGCGAAAGTTTTCGATGATACCGCCCCAAGCGTTCTACTAGGGCTTCGTTACCTTGATTAATCAGTTTTGCAGATCCTAAAGCATAGCCTATGAGCGCTAAGACTATGGCAATAATTGGCTCCATATATTCTCCTATTCACCCTTTGGGCAAATTTAATGTAATAGGACAAGGACATGGTACTACCTTAGCCGCACATTTCAGTCTCATGTTTTGAGCCTGTAATTTTATGAACATCAAGGATGTGGTGTAAGAGGTTGTAATTACCGGAAAACGAGCGGAAAGCCCCGGGCTTCAGACACGGGGATGAACGCGGCTGCGACTTCAGTCGCCTACAATTTTGGGATTTTCCTTGTTGATTCATTGTTTTTGCGCTATGATAGTTAGCGTAACTTGTAGAAAATCGATGTTAGTTTTTGAGTTCAAAACCTACGGAAAGCAAGAGCAGTTCGCAGCTATTGATGAAGCAATTCGTACCGTGCAGTTTATTCGGAACAAGTGTATCCGTTTATGGATGGATGATCCGAAGACTAATAAATACGATTTGAGCAAGCAAAGCGCGGTCTTAGCACGCGCATTCCCATTTGGTGACCAACTCAATTCAACAGCCCGTCAAGCAGCGACAGAGCGTGCTTGGGCGGCAATCTCCCGATTTTATGACAACTGCAAGGCGAAAATTTCTGGGAACAAAGGTTATCCGAAATTCCAGAAAGATAATCGCTCGGTTGAGTATAAAGCGTCGGGATGGCGACTAGCTGACGACCGTAAATCGATAACTTTCACCGATAAAAATGGGATTGGCAGACTAAAAATCAAAGGTACTCGTGACCTGAATTTCTATCAGCTTTCCCAGATCAAGCGGGTAAGGTTAGTTAAACGTGCCGATGGCTACTACGTCCAATTTTGTATTCAAATAGATCGCGAAGAAGTAATCCAACCAAACCATCGAACCATCGGTTTAGATGTTGGACTAGAGTCTTTCTATACTGATTCACTTGGCAATAAAGTTGAGAATCCTCGGTTCTATCGGACTGGGGAAAAGAAGATGAAACGGTCACAAAGACTTGTTTTTCGCAAGGTTAAAGGCTCTGGCAATAGACGTAAGGCTAGAGTTAAATTAGCTAGGGTTCACCTCAAAATAAGTAGACAGCGTAAAGATCATGCTATTAAATTGGCACGATGCGTAATCACATCTAACGATGTAGTAGTCTATGAAGACTTGCGGATTAAGAACATGGTTAAAAATCATTGTCTGGCTAAGTCAATTAATGACGCTGGATGGTATCAATTTAGAGTTTGGTTAGAGTATTTTGGCAAGGTATTTAAACGGGTAACTATTGCGGTCAACCCTGCCTATACGTCTCAGGAATGCTCTAACTGTGGCACTGTGGTTAAAAAGTCTTTATCTACTCGCACTCATGTTTGTCAATGTGGATGTAAGTTAGACCGCGACCATAACGCAAGTTTAATCATCCTCAACTCAGGATTGGGTACTGTAGGGCATACAGGAATCTTTGCGCTCGACGCAAGCAACGCTTCTGGAGAATCGACCTCTATTTTAGTTGGTGCAAACCTGCTAAGGTAAGTCGGCTCGCTGAGAGAAGAATCCCCCGCATTTATGCGTGGGGAGTGTCAAACTTCTATGTCTGATAAAAATGCCGATAAACGTAAAACTCACAGACACTATGATTAAATTACAGGGCTAACGCCAGAATTTTGGCAGAAGTAAGTTAATCACTTGATGACAAGATTTAGCCAGGGTTTAATGTTTCCTGGTAAATCAGAATTGAATCGTAGGGGTAGTTCTGGTGTAGAAAGAGATTGGGCGTAAGCTGGTGTGAGAAATGGTTGGTACATCTGGGCGGATGGTGTGTCTTGTTTGATAAATGCTAAGGTGACACCACGAATTAACTGGCGTAAGGAGTTGGTTTCTTCTCCTCGCTTTTCTCTGATGATGCCTGCGGCCTCTGCTCCACTGATCAGATATGCTGGATCAGTAATACTCAAGTGAGTAGCACCAATGGCTGTTAACAGATATTTAGAACCCCGCAGTTGGTTAAAAGGTCTGATTTGATGGGTTAAGGCTGGGGTGAGTCCATCTTCAGTTGCTGCTAAGATTAATACAGGTTTAGTAACTTTAGCCAAACCGTTTGTACCAAAGAGTTTACCAACAAGGGGGTTGAGTGCGATCGCACTCTTAACTCGCTGATCTTGCAAATCTAATCGATTCTCTTTTAAACTAGCTGCGGCACACTGTAACCAATCACCCGGTGATTCGCCAAAGGAGAGAGAAGTTTTACAGAACTCTCGCAATTCTTTTAAATCTACTTCTCCACCAATTAAAGCCAAAGCAGTATAGCCCCCTAAAGAGTGACCAATCACACTTACTTGCTTTGTATTCAGTTTTCCTTGCAGTTGTCCTGATTGACTATTGAGTTTTTCTAGTTCGTTGAGCAAAAAGCTGACATCTTTGGGTCGATCAATAAATTCCCGATCTGGTAGTATTTGCGCCAAATTCCTTTGATTTGCCGCATTATTGATCGCCACAGAGTTACTACCAGGATGTTCAATGGCTGCCACTGTAATGCCATGAGAAGCTAGATGATGGGCTAAATAGCTCAAAGATCGCCGGTTGGCTCCAAAGCCGTGGGAAATGACGACCAGTGGGGCTGGGGTATTACCTTGACTCCAATAAATGTCTACAGGAATGCTGCGATTGCGTTGGCTGTCTTCTAGGGTAAGCGTCTGCTGTTGAACTGTATTTTTTCCTGTAGCGGCTGGGTCAAAGCTTGGCTGAAAAGGTGTATTATTTTTGACTAATAATTCTCGTTCTAGCAAAACCCCAAAAGCTTGGCTTTGCAAATTTTGGGCGTTAAACTCTAAGGCGATTTGCAGTGCTTGAGTTGCATCTACAGTAATATTTTTTTGTGGATAGGCGCGCAAAAAACCAATTGCACTTAAACCATTGACTTGGCGTAGAGAAAGGTAGAGCGTTGATTGGAGTCCTTCTATGGTACTACCTGGTATTGCGGCTCCCAAGGAGGACATTAATTGTTTACCTTGTGGCGATCGCATTAACTCATCGACAAATTTATCTCCCAAACCTGGATCTACTTGTAACCTTCGATGAAGTAATTCTCCTACTTGGGGAGTTAAAACAAAGCCATAAAATTGGAGTTGTGCGGGTAGTGTCCCTGTTTTGGCAAATTTTTCTAAATCAGCGATCGCCAACGACTGCTCAAACGGCCCCAAACGAATAGTAACTGTTTCTGCTGCTATAGCCAAAGGAACACTGACACCGCAACTGATCGCCAACGTGAGACTGCAAACTAATCCTTGTAGTAAAGATGTTTGAGGTAAATTTTTTTCCAGCCAAGAGTACATAGGATCAGAGTATTTCAAACGTAGTTCAATGAATTGACTACTAATATGGGTTTGAAGTTGCGATCTGCTTTGCAGCAGCGCTGAACGCTATCGCTAGTTAGTCCGAGCAACTTCAAACTCATAATCATACCATCTTAAAAGAAACCGAATAAAGCCCTAAACACTCCTAACAAACCACCTAAAGGATTAAGTACCGCACCCACACTGTCACCGGCTGAGGCTAAACCAGAACGATTGACGATCACAACATCATTATTGCGGAGTATGGGATTAGTCTGTTCATTAATTCCCTCAGATAAATCAACTTTAACTTCGCGCTTAGTCACAGAACCATTACTATTGAGGCGAACCAAATCCACGGTAGATTTTCTCGCTCTAGAATTGTTGAATCCACCCGCAGCCAACAACGCCTGATTTAAAGAGCTGTTAGGCTTAATATTCACAGTTCCCGGAGCTTTGACTTCCCCTACCACACCAACTTGAATTGTTGCAGGAGACAAAGTAGTGCTAGCTAATTGAGTAGCTTCTGCTGCATTCACCTCAGTGGCTGTAGGAATAAGAATTGTATCTCCGTCTTGCACAATAATGTCTTGATTGATATCACCAGCCTGTAATAATTGCCAGAGGTCGATATCTATATTTTGTTCTGTACCGGTTCTTGTCGGTCGGCGCAGCTTCAGCTTACGAACATCAGCTTGTGATGTAATTCCCCCAGCTAATTGCAGCGCTCTCATGACAGTGGGTAGACCACCACCACCTTCGGTTCCGCCGCCAGCACTACCGACCAGATATGAACCCGGACGATTAACTTCACCAATGATCGCCACAGTGCGAGGTGTGGTAGGGCTAGCAGCAAAATTAGCTGAAAACAGATTACGTGCTTCTGCGATGTTAAAAGTAGTTGCAGTTGGCACAACAATCGTATCACCATCCCTGAGAGTAATATCCTGATCTATCCGGCCGGTCTGGATTAGTTCCTTTAAATTCAGATTAACAACTTGCTCGGACGAACGTCCTATCTTACGTCTTAATTGGACTTGAGTCACATCTGCTGCCAAGGTGACACCTTGAGCTGTGCTGAGTGCAGCTAATACAGTTGGGTATTGTACACCGGGATTATTACCCGCGCCTCCTTGTAAATTCAGAGTATAAGAACCTGGACGTGTAACTTCTCCCGCCACCAAAATATTGATCGGGCGAGGCGATAACAAGTTAACTGAAATCAGGGGACGTTTTAGAAAGCGAGAATACCTTTGAGCGATTTGATCCGCAGCTTGTTCGGTTGTTAATCCCAGAACCGGTATACTACCAATTAAAGGTAAGTTGATAGATCCACCAGGCGGAACTTGATATTCACCTGTATATTCTGGTACTTCAAATACATTTACACGAATCAGATCACCGCCGCCCAAAGTATAGTTAGTATCTATTGGAATGCTCGGCGATGCTTGTTGTGAGGGAAATATTGATTGTGTACCCGGTGAGCCTGGTTGTACCGTGGGGAAGCTTGGTTGTGTTGTTTGTGGTACTAGTTGTCCCTGAGCTAGGCTGGCAGACGGCGCAGCAACATTGACAGCCGTTAACAAAGCCACACCCAAAAAGGGCTGGGTGAGGAATTTCAGCAAACCTGTATTAAGCATCTTTACCTGAGACTCTGAGACTGTGATCGGCATAGTACTTTCTAAATATTTTAATCTTGACTATACTTTATTCTTCAAGTTCCTCGATTCAATTGCCCCAACATTCTTATTTTCCGATAAAAGTGCATTTTTCCGGAAGGATATTATTTTTTATCATTAAATTTTTAGTAAAGTTAAATTAAAGAAAAATTATTATCTTAATTTGGTATAAATTAGTTTATATAAAAAATATTTAATAATTGGAAAAAGAGCAATATTATTTAAGTATTAAAAAGATGATTTTGAGTCAATTGTCTTATTTAGCAAACGGTAAGCTGTCAAATTTAGACATTTTCGGAATCTTTTCTTCGGTTGCCAAAATGCCAAACTTAATAATACAAGTTAAATCTGCAATACATTAGGCATTGACAAATAAAAAAATCTCCAATTTGGAACCTGGGTTAGGACGGTAGTCAGTAACCCACCATAAATTTAAGGGATAATAGTGGGTTAGGCGATCGCTTCTAAACCCTCCAATTTTTGGGTAATTTATGGTTTGGTGTTCCCTAAATCAGCCGTTGTGGTACGATAAAATCGCGGTGCTTCGGCTTCGCTCACAGAACGGGCGCTGTATACTCTCAGCGCAATCTGATCCGATTGATACCAGGAAAATAGGTTTGTTGCTGCTCCTAAACCAATTCCGATAATTATGCCCCCAGTACCGCCAATTATCGAGTAGCTAATGGCAATCAAAAGACCACTAAGGACAGCCAGCAAAGCAACAGTTTTCAATTGATTGTTCATAATTTTGCTCTCCCGCTAATGCTGCATGAGTTTTTAGAGACAACAGGATCATTTAAGTCGCATTTTAATTGCATAGCAACCGCCAAGGAGGTTAAAACATAAACGGATCATCAAACTTAGACACCAAAAGGGTTTTAACCCACTCCCCACGGACTACTCCCTACTCCCCAGCTATATCTAGCTAAACTCAGATATTCGTGCAGAACATTTCTCATCCTTAGTACGGATTTCCAGCTTAAACTTTGGCATAGTATTTACACTCATACGCGCTTATTTAGTTTTTTTAAATACTTTTTTTGAGAAAAAAATATGTATACTTTGCTAAAAAAGGATATACTTTAGGAGTAGTAACAATTATGTTTTCAGTACTTACCTGCAAAGAATCAGTGTAAAACGAATTAAGGCATATATAGTAACATTAAATACTTGAATTTGTCAACACCGTTTTAACTGATAGACTACCTTGTGATCCAAGCTCAAGTTCGATACTTAAGTAATATCACACTATAATGTTTAACCAAGCAGCACGATTAAACGTGTATAAACAATGGCAGATACTTCAAATTTAATTTCCGAATTTGAAACATTATTTAGACAAAAATTAAAATTAAACAACTGTAAGCTGAAAAAGAAGAAGCAAGAGAATAATTATGAAATTATAACTCCAGCCAAAGATATTTTTTTAATGTCTTGGTGCGATTTTCCAGACGTTAACTTAATATATCAGCCCATAGGGGTACGCACACAGCAGACTCTAGTTTATGAACGAGCCATCCGTTCCCACATTAATTTTTGTTTGAGTAGTATCCAAAATAATACACAGACTGCCGTCTAGAGTTAAGAAGATTTGGGGTGGGTGCTACCCACCCTCAAGCATTAATTACTGCTGCTTCACTAGCTGTTTTACCAATCAACATATTGTGAATTTTAATGATGGGCTTTTTTGTCGGATAATTTACCCGTCGTTGATTTGATTTTCTAACTCGTTTACTCTGGGGCTGCGTTATTGCTCGAAGCATTTTACTTAATTTAGCCAAATGGGAAAGCCTACTGAAGCCAAGTTTCAGATATAGGCGTATACCGCAAGCTAAGACTGAGTCCGTGCGGACGGAATAGAGGATGTCGAGTAGTCCCTTATAACCTTGTCATGTAAAAGGCGATCGCTTTTATTTCTGGGTGTAATGTAGAAAACTATAGATGGCAAATTTTCCAGGTTACTCATATCATAGGTTTAAGTATAAATGTATAGCTTAAGCTTGTGTATTAAGTACTGGATATGAAAAGCCCAATTTTAGCCACAGCCGTATTTTTAACTACCATTAGTCTGGCAACAACTGCCCACGCAGCCAATTTTGAACACGTGAGGCAGTTATTGTCCACCAAGCAATGTCAAAACTGCGACCTAAGTAATGCTGGTTTAGTCATGGCTGACTTATCTGGAGCGAATTTAAGCGGTGCTAATTTGAGAAATGCTAACCTCAGCCGTGCCAATTTAAGCGGTGCTGATTTGAGAGGCGCAAACTTAAGCGGTGCTGGGTTATTTGGCGTTAACCTCAGCCAAGCTAAACTCAGTCGGGCAAACCTAGCCGGCGCTGACTTGAGAAACACCTATTTAGCCAATACAGAATTTAATGATGCTTCCCTTGATGGTGTTAACTTTCAAGGTGCAGTTGGTATACCCATGCAAATTGCCACACCAGAAGAATTTTATGCTTTAGGGGTAGCAGAAGCACAAAAAGGTAACCAAAAGCAAGCAATTAATTATTTTAATCAAGCGATCGCATCTCAGCCAGAATACGCAGGAGCTTACTTGGCTCGTGGTGTTGCTCGTTACCAAATATTTGATAGAGAAGGCGCATTTCAAGATGCTCAAACTGCCGAAAAAATGTTTAAATCCCAAAAAAATGAAACAGGAATCCAAACAGCAGAAGCCTTTATAAAAGAACTACAAACACCCTACTCAGAGAAAGTGAGCACTGGTAAACCCAGCTTTTTCGACTTTGTGGGCAGTCTTGGCTCAGTGTTACTTCAGTTTTTACCTTTTTAAATGGGGGAGTAGGGAGCAGGGGTGAAGTTTTTTCCCAATAACTAATGACCAATGACTCTATCTACTGAATTGTGGAAAGCAAATCAAGATTTAGCACAAGCTTGTTTGCAGCATCCTTTCGTTCAAGGCATTGCCGATGGTACTCTAGAACCAGTTAAATTTGCTTACTATGTTGGGCAAGATGCTTTTTTCTTAGAAGCCTTTGCCCGTGCATATAGTATAGCCGCAGCGAAAGCCCCAGATTGGCAAGGTTTTACCACATTTCACGCCTTAGCAGATGGAGTTTTGGCAGAACTAAAGCTACATGAAAACTATGCTACCCAGTGGGGGGTTGATTTGCGTACTGTGGAACCGGGAACTGCTACCCGTCGCTATACTGATTTTTTACTAGCTACAGCCTGGAGTGGTGATGTAGGTGTCATATCTGCGTCTATGTCCCCCTGTATGCGTCTTTACGCTTTTTTGGGACAACAGTTAGCCCATAATGGTATTCCTAATCATGAGTATGCCGATTGGATTCGGACTTATAGTAGTGCAGATTTTCAACCCCTGACACAACAATTAGAAACTTTAGTAGAACATTATGCTGCGGGTAGTCCCTCAGTGTACTCAACTTACCGTTACGCCATGTCTTGTGAACTAGACTTTTTTCAAGCTGTTTGGACAAAATAACTTTCAGCTGTTGCTCAACTGTATTTTGAAGATTTAATGCTGTTTTTCTTCCCCCAAGCCCATCAAAACATAGATAAGTCGCCGCCGGTGCGTCGGAGACTGGAAAAACGTCTGTGGAGAAATTGTAAGTTTTGAATTACTTCAGGTGGAGATCATTGAAGCAGTCACGACTCGTAAAAAATTCTCTACAACAGGCGTTAAACTTTTTTGCTGCCAGATTACAGCAGTTTCTATTACAGGTACATCTTCTAGTATAGGACGATAAGCTACGCCAGACCTTTGAAGATTCTGTAGAGAAGATGGTATAATCGCTACACCTATTCCAGCCGATACTAATCCAATAATTGTTTGCATTTGAATCGCTTCCTGAGTAATCTTAGGTTGGAAATTTACCTGCTTAAAAAGACTCATGATGCGATCATAAAGTCCTGGTGCTAGATAGCGGGGAAACATGATCAAAGGTTCACTTAGGAGCGATCGCACACAGATGTGTTCTTGTTGAGCCAATGAATGAGTTGACGACAAAGCCACAACTAAGGTTTCTCGGTGAATACATTGATAAGATAGGGTGTCATTTTCCAAAGGTGGGTGAGCAAAACCGACATGAATTATGGAATCTCTCAGTGCTTGCTCCTGTTGACTTGTAGTTAACTCCAGTAAGACTAGTTCTACTTCCAGAAATTGCTCGCGAAATTGTGACAAAATCAAGGGTAGTAGGTCGTAAATTACCAAACTAGTAAATCCTATTCTCAGTTGACCTGTTTCACCTCTTCCAGTCCTTTGAGTCATTGCCACTGCTGTTTCTAGTTGCACCAGTATTTGATAAGCCTCTTGTAAAAAAACCTTACCAGCCTCTGTTAGCTGTACTTGTCGCTTAGTTTTGCGATGAAAAAGTTTTACTCCTAGTTCTGCTTCTAGTTGCTGAATTTGTTGACTGAGAGGCGGTTGAGCTATATGCAGTCTTTCTGCAGCTTTACTGAAATGTAATTCCTCAGCTACAGCAATAAAGTAGCGCAGGTGTCGTAGTTCCATATTTTTAATACTTTATAAGTCTCAAATTTAAATAAATATATATTGGACATCTCAAAAAAGTCTATCTATGATACTCGTACAGAGATTGGATCGAGGTGAGAGCAATGGGCGAAAAAACAAGATCAGAGAATTTAAGAAGCCAAGTTGTAACTCAAGGAGTGCAGCGATCGCCTAATCGAGCTATGCTGCGTGCAGTGGGTTTTCAGGATGAAGATTTTAATAAAGCCATTGTCGGCATTGCTAATGGCTACAGTACAATCACTCCCTGCAATATGGGAATTAATAAACTGGCACTAAGAGCCGAAATTGGTGTAAGAGAAGCTGGGGCAATGCCACAGATGTTCGGTACCATTACCATTAGCGATGGGATTTCTATGGGAACCGAGGGGATGAAATATTCCCTAGTATCACGGGAAGTTATCGCTGATTCCATTGAAACCGCCTGTACTGGACAAAGTATGGATGGCGTTTTGGCTATTGGTGGCTGTGATAAAAATATGCCAGGGGCAATGCTAGCGATGGCGCGCATGAATATCCCTGCTATTTTTGTTTATGGTGGGACAATTAAACCCGGTCACTACGATGGTAAAGATTTAACCGTTGTCAGTTCCTTTGAAGCAGTTGGTCAATACAGCGCCGGCAAAATTGACAGTGATGAACTTTTAGCAGTTGAACGTCAAGCTTGTCCTGGTGCTGGTTCCTGCGGTGGGATGTTTACAGCAAATACCATGTCTTCCGCTTTTGAAGCAATGGGCATGAGCTTACCTTATTCTTCCACAATGGCAGCCGAAGATGCTGAAAAAGCAGACAGTACGCAAAAATCAGCCGTTGCTTTAGTAGAAGCCATTCGGAAACAGATTTTACCTCGCCAGATTATCACCCGTAAATCTATAGAAAATGCCATTTCGGTAATTATGGCAGTGGGTGGTTCCACAAATGCAGTATTGCACTTTTTAGCGATCGCTCGTGCAGCTGGAGTAGAACTAACAATAGACGACTTTGAAATTATCCGTGGACGCGTCCCCGTTATCTGTGATTTAAAACCCAGTGGTAGATATGTCGCCACAGACCTGCACAAAGCCGGCGGAATTCCCCAAGTCATGAAAATGCTGCTTGTCCATGATTTACTACACGCTGACTGCTTAACTATTAGTGGTCAAACAGTAGCAGAAGTCTTAGCAGATATCCCCGCCGAACCACGCACCGACCAAGATGTAATCCGTCCTTGGAATAACCCTATGTATGCTCAAGGACACTTAGCCATCCTCAAAGGCAATCTAGCCACAGAAGGGGCTGTAGCCAAAATTACCGGAGTCAAAAAGCCAATCATTACTGGCCCTGCACGAGTGTTTGAGTCTGAGGAATCCTGTTTAGACGCAATCCTCGCAGGTAAGATTCAAGCAGGTGATATTCTCGTCATTCGTTACGAAGGTCCCAAGGGTGGCCCTGGAATGAGAGAAATGCTTGCTCCCACCTCAGCAATTATTGGTGCTGGATTAGGTGATGCAGTAGGTTTAATTACTGATGGACGCTTTTCCGGCGGTACTTACGGCATGGTAGTTGGTCACGTAGCCCCAGAAGCAGCCGTTGGCGGTGCAATCGCACTTGTAGAAGAAGGTGATAGCATTACCATTGATGCTTCTAATCGTCTATTGCAGTTAAACGTATCAGACGAAGAATTAGCCCGCAGACGTGCCAATTGGCAACCCCTGCCACCACGTTACACCAAAGGCGTACTTGCTAAATATGCCAAATTAGTATCTTCTAGCAGTGTCGGTGCAGTCACAGATTTGAACTTATTTAGTGATTAACCATTAGAGATTTATAGATGAGCGGTATCTTTCCAGACTCCGACTCATCTCATAAATCCATGCTCACATACAGCACTTTGCAAATAAATGAAGTCCACAACTTAATATCATAAATCTTGTGGGATGCTCCCGGAAAGTCCGCCTTTGTATATTTCACTAGACAGGGAAACGTCATATTAATCAATGAAAAATATTCAAAATCCTCCCGGAAGTTTTGGTTTACCTCTTATAGGTGAGACATTTTCATTTGTTCTTGATCCCTATAATTTTGTCAACGAGCGCTATTGCAAACATGGATCTGTATTTAAAACTAATATTTTGGGCAGACCGACTGTAGTCATGGTGGGGACAGAAGCGATTGAGTTTCTTCTTTCCAGCCACATGGAATATTTTTCTTGGCGCGAGGGATGGCCTCAAAATTTTCAGACCTTGTTAGGTGAATCACTTTTCCTGCAAGATGGAGAAGAACACCGCAGAAATCGCCGCCTCATGATGCCAGCCCTACATGGACCAGCCCTGGCTAATTATGTAGCCACAATGGAAGGCATAACACATCATTATCTGCAACAATGGGAAAATAAACAGGAATTTACCTGGTTTGAAGAATTTAAAAAACTAACATTTGATATTGCTAGCCAGCTATTATTAGGTACTAATTCTGTTTCCGAAAATAGTCGCTTAAGTCAGTTATTTACACAATTGACAAATGGTTTATTTGCCATTAACCCACTAGTTTTGCCATTTACTAAATTAGGAAAAGCTGTAGCAGCTCGCAATCAAATTTTAGAGCATTTAGCGCAGGTTGTTAAAGAACGTCAGCAACATCCTACCAAAGACGCTATTAGTTTATTCGTTCAAGCCAAAGATGAAGATGGTAATAGTTTAAGCGAAACAGAACTGATTGCCCAAGCACTGCTATTACTCTTTGCCGGACATGAAACCACAACTTCAATGCTAACTTGGTTATGTGTAGAATTAGCCCGTCATCCAGAAATATTGCAAGGCGCCAGACAAGAACAATTACAACTTGTAAGTAAAGGTGCTTTGGATTTAGAACAATTGGGGCAAATGCCTTATTTAGACCAGATTTTATGGGAAGTTGAAAGACTTCATCCACCAGTTGGTGGCGGCTTTCGTGGTGTTGTTAAAGATTTTGAATTTAATGGGTTTCATATTCCGGCAGGTTGGCAAGTGCTGTATTCCATATTTGTAACTCACCGCCTAGAGGAAATTTACCCTAACCCAGAGCGTTTTGATCCCGACCGTTTCAATCCCCAACACCAAGACCATAAACAGTCTCCTTCTAGTTTAATCGGTTTTGGCGGTGGTCCACGAGTCTGCATTGGCATCGCCTTTGCCAAAATGGAAATGAAAATAGTTGCAGCTCATCTTCTCCGCAGTTATCATTGGGAAATATTGCCTAATCAAAGTTTAGAGCCGGTAAGAATTCCCACCAATCATCCGAAAGATGGATTACGAGTTCGCTTCACTTCGTTGTGAGATGTGCTATGGCTTCTCAAATAGACATAAATTTGTCCGCAGAAGTTTTACAACGCTGGCAAACAGCAAAAAGTGTTGTGAACCAAAGCGTTAACTCAATAAATAACTCAGCACAGCAGTTTAGCCAGTCTTTAAAGGAAACAGCAAACACAACAACTTCTCAAGCACTTAATGCAGTTACAACTAAGCTGGAAAAAGCGCAAGATTCCATAAAACAAACTTGGCAAACTGCGGAACAAATAAAAAGCAAAACCTCAGTAGCACTGCAAACTGCTGTTACTTCTTCTGTCAATGATTGGCTGACTCAAAACCCTGAATTTTTGCAGTTATTTAATATCCTTGACTGGGCAGTTAATCACCCAATTATCAGTTTAATCATTCTGCTTTTAGGAATAGCTCTGATTTGGAACATTATCAAAGCAATTATCCGACTGGTTTCAACAGCCAGTTGGTCAATAATCCAAATTCCACTTAAATTAATGTGGGCTGTTATTAAACTTAGCTTTGTTTCTTTAACTAAATTCAGAGGTTTTGCTGTTCAACCAGTAATAGATATTCCTACACACCCTCAAAGTATTGATCAAGACAAACACCAGCGATTAGCAGAAATCTCCAGCCGTTTAAAAATAATTCAAAAAGAACAACAAGAACTTTTACAAGAAGCAGCAGACTTAATTGCTACAGAAAAAATCGACATATAACAATCCTCCATTATCCCTCTTTGCGCCACCCTGTGGGAAAGCTTTCAGCTAACTGCATCTCTGCGTGAAAAACACAGACTAATACTAACGCCCAGGCGATAACTGAGTAATAATTTTATCCTCCTGACCAGCCAAAAAATTAGCAAAACGCCGTGCCAAAGGTGGTATAAATACAAGCGGGTTACTAAAACCAGAGAAAATATGAACACCCTCCAATCCTGGAATAGCCCCAATCAAAGGTAGGCGATCGCTACTAAAAGCCACCAAACAATGATGCCAAGTTCCAGGTAAATTAGCCAATGTAGGTAAAACTTGCTGAATATTTGTTCGTAGCCACTTTTCGCTGTCCTCAGCGTTGATCTTGCCAAAAGGATCTGTCAGGACGCGGCTAACTTGACCCAAACGCAAACTACCATCTTCAAACTGAATTGCACCCACATCTAAAATCGCAGGTACTAGTTCGTTACCTATGTCTTGCCATAATTGATCAACTTTAGTAGATTCTGCTTCTAACTGTAACCGTTGCAGATTTGCTGGCATGATTAAAGTGCGTAAACTCAACTCAACAGGTAGGGTTTCGATTACTTCTGCATGGGTAAAATATAGCTTGATGGGAATACCAGCTAGTTTTAGTAGCTGTCTGCTAAATCCACCCGCGCAAATTACCATATTCTCACTGTGGTAAGTAGCAATAGTTGTTCGTACACCAGATAACTTCATTCCTGCGTTAGAAGAAGTAGTTTGCAAATCGAGAACCTGGGCTATTTGTATTTCTCCCCCAGCCCGCAGAAAGGCTTGAATATATCCTTTTGTTGTCTTTGCTGGGTTGATATGTCCATGTTTTACAGTCAAAGCCCCGGCGATCGCCTCTCGATTCAGGAGTGGTTCCAACTCACAAGCCTCTTTTATATTGAGTAACCGAGGTGGAATAGCCACATGATTATAGGATGCAGCAGCAGCTTGTGGGTCGCTATTGGCAGCAATAGTTAGTAATAAGTCTATTTCCCGAAACTCAGTCTTTGCGTCTAACTCCAAATCCAATTTCTGGTAGAGAGCGATCGCCTCTTTACATAGTTGGCGCGTGAGTGGCGTAGTCCCAGACCAATAAGCCAGCCCACCATAACTATAGCGAGTTGCATTCTCCGGTGTGCCGTGTTGCTCTAACAAAAGTACAGAAAAACCTCTTTTCGCCAGTTCGTAGGCGATCGCCGCACCCGTAATTCCAGCCCCAACCACAATCGAGTCATAGTTGTTCATGATTTACTTCATTTCTTTGATTGTCATACAGATATATATAGAACATCTCAAATCCTGCAAACTAGACTGTGGGCAAGGGGAACCACTCTTCTTGTCGCCCCCTCAAAAAAAACTTTAGTTAACCCCTTGACGAAACCTGGAAGAATAGATATATTAGATAAGTGCCAAGGCGAGAGCCGCAACACCTGAACCGTGAAAACAAAATATTTTGAAAGCTAAATAAGAACCAATCCTCGTCAAGAAGATTTTAGTTTGGGAAGAAAACCCAAAAATTAATCAAAAAAATTACAGGATTCCGAAACAAGTTGTTCGGATAAAACTCTAAGAAAAACAAAACGGAGAGTTTGATCCTGGCTCAGGATGAACGCTGGCGGTATGCTTAACACATGCAAGTCGAACGGTGTCTTCGGACATAGTGGCGGACGGGTGAGTAACGCGTGAGAATCTAGCTTCAGGTCGGGGACAACCACTGGAAACGGTGGCTAATACCGGATATGCCGAGAGGTGAAAGGCTTGCTGCCTGAAGATGAGCTCGCGTCTGATTAGCTAGTAGG
>DASQZD010000094.1:0-15854 GCA_035638855.1 Nodularia sp. (in: cyanobacteria)
AAGTGATTCAACGCTGATTATGTGTATAGAAAGGGCTGGCAACTTTTTTTAGCTGACATTTAGTAAACGGCATATACAATAAAGCCCTGGTAAAATCCAGGGCTTTTAACTTGAAAACTCGATTTTCATCCAAAAATATAATGTACAAATTAAGCATAATGTTGCCGTGAATTTCGGCTTTTCAGGTGTGTCAGTTCTACCGGAAGTTCAAACAATTTGACTACCCAGATGCTGAGATATGTTGTAGGTCAATCTCTAACGGTACTCAGTATTTCAGGAAATGCGATATCAGGGCCAAGGTTTTGGTTAACATAGAAATTCCCCTGACATTGCAAATATTGTATGCCCAAGACTTGGAACATCAAGATAGATAACTATTTTCAAGCCAATCCCAATTGCATTATCGCCACAGCCCATGTAGATAGCTTCCCCATAGACCTTCCCCTAGAACCCAACATCAGGGAACCCAACCGTAAAAGCGCGACCTACAGACAAATCTTTGACTCGCTGACGACCGAACCTGCAAAATTCTTCTCTCGCCACAGTGGAATCGTTCTGTCAGCCAATAAAGTTAAATCCAACAGAAATAAAACCGAGCTAGAACTAGAGATTTTGGAAGCTAACGAGGGCGGTAGCGATGGGATTATCAACGGTGGGCACACAGTTTTAGCATTTGAGCAAGCGAAAAATTACAAATACGATTTAACCGAAGCTAAGGTAAAAGTTACGATCCACATTGGACTGACTGAAGAATCAGCCAAAGACATAGCCCTGGCCTCAAATACCACAACGCCAGTAGATTCTCGCTCCAAAGTTAACGCCAGAGGTGATTACAAATTCATCAAGCAGTATTTAGCTTCCTTAGAACAGAAAGAAGATAGAAAATTCCGCATCGCTTATTATCAAAACCAAAGCGGCGCTCCCAGAAATGCCCAGTGTAATGTAACCCATTTGCTCAAGCTCCTTTACTGCCTCGACAGAAATAAATATAACCCCGACGGCAATAAACGAACTAAACACCCAGCAGGGATGAGTCTTCCAAGTAACATCACAGACGCAGAAAGGGAAAGATTAACCGCTTTACTGCCTCTCTTGACTCATGCTCTGTGGATAGAGCAAAGACTTTACGAAATAATCCAAGACTATATCAGCAACCCCAGAAGAAAGGGTGTCAACGATTTAGCTTCAATAGATATACGTAAAACTACGTTATTGCCTGATAGCAAGTACTCTTTCGGGTTTGGTGCGCCAACTGACCTGGCACTACCGATAATTGCATCGTATCGGGTATTTTTGGACAAGGACTATAAATGGATTCTGCCGTTTAACGAATTTGCCGAAGATTTCCTGCAACACCTGTGGAATAACTATTTCCGCAAATATTTGGTGTCGGAGAAAACAGCAGGGAATACAGTAGGTACAAAAATCAGCCGCAATCAAGAGATTTGGGAAAGTCTTTATATCTCGGCGCAAAGTTATCTGAATCAGCACTTGATGCAAATGGTCAACTCTAGTAAGGAAGAAGAATCGAAGGTGACAGAAAGTACAAAAAAGAGGGGAAAAGGGAAAAACGATGAACTCAATGCGACTACTGTTCCCAAATAGTTTTTTACAGACCAGGACATGAGGTATAGGGAAAAACTCTTGTCCCCCATGCCCTACCTGACTTTTTCAGTTATCCAGTTAAGTCAGGAGCTCTCAAAATAGCTTGGGTAATACCAGCTAATTAATTCTCAATAAGTTAAGTTTAATGACAAAACTTACCAGAGATAGAACTTTGGAATGGAGGTATAGTAAGCGCTCACTGGATACCGTTATAGATGATTGTGTTCTAGGTTGAATTTATTTATCGCAATCTCAGGTTAATATTTTTTAGCTGTTAAATCAGGAAAATTAATTCAGCGATTTGATTTATACTTTTAAATTCGTCTAAATATCAAAAAAAGTTTTATTGTATGTCCAGCCTGAGTCCAGACATGGTTCGTATCTATTTGCAAGAGATTGGTCGTTACCCAATGCTAACCGCAGACCAAGAAATTGCTTATGGGAGGCAGGTACAGCAAATCATGGCAATTGAGCAAAGAAAAAATGAACTCACCCAACAACTAGATCGTGAGCCAACAATGGTCGAATTAGCTGTTGATGTTGACAAAAGTGAATTGGAAATAGCTCAAATACAAAATCTTGGGCAACGAGCCAAACAAAAAATGGTGACAGCAAACTTGCGTCTGGTGGTTTCGATTGCTAAAAAATATCAGAAGCGCAATCTGGAATTCTCAGATTTGCTGCAAGAAGGGGCAATAGGCTTACAAAGGGGTGTAGAAAAATTTGACCCCAATCGCGGCTATAAGCTTTCCACCTACGTATATTGGTGGATTACGCAATCAATTACACGAGCAATCGCAGAGAAATCCCGTACTGTACGCTTGCCAATTCATATCACCGAACAACTCAACAAAATTAAGAAAGTACAGCGAGAATTATTTCAGACACTGGGTCGTCCAGCCAGTGTTGTAGAAATTGCTGAAACTTTAGACTTACAACCAAGCCAGATTAGGGATTTTCTCAGCTGTTCAAAGCAGCCAATTTCTCTAGATGTAAAGATTGGAGATAACCAAGACACAGAACTTAGTCAACTTTTACCAGATGAAGGCATCTCTCCAGACGAACATATCACCAAAGAACTTTTGCGCCAAGACATTAATAGTTTATTAGAATCACTCAAACCAACGCAGCGTGAAGTATTAATTTTGCGTTTTGGGTTAGAGAACGATCAAGAACTAACTTTAGCTCAGATTGGAGAGAAGTTGAATGTCAGTAGAGAAAGAGTTCGCCAAATTCAGCAGCAAGCAATCACTGTTCTACGTCGTCAAAAAACTGAAATTCAACAGTATTTAGTTTCGTAAGAAGTACTTATTGATGATATTTTCGGGACTAATTAGCAAAAAAAAAGAAGTCTGGAGGTAGGGTTGCAAGTTTGGGTGTAGGGAAAGACAGAAAGTCTTACTACACCCCACACACTCGGATTTTTTCAGATAGTGTGAAAAGTCAGATTAAACAAGAAGATCAATATTTTTGAAAGGTTTAATTAAATTTCTACGATAGATAACAGCATAGATAGCTGTGGGAAGTCTATCGAATCTATCAGTTCAAGCCTAGTTATAGATGTTCTGGAAATTTTTGTATCTTCTGTTTCTGTACCTGAGTTAAGTATGAATAATAGTCTATATTAAGTAACTTTTTGGAAACAAGTGCAGTAACTAAACTGTTATTTGGCAGTTTTAAGAGTTTTGTATAAGGTTAGTACCTGAACATAGAGAGTTTAAGTACTCTTTGTCTAAGTTAGGATTTACGCACTGTACAAATTAACTATAATGTGTGTTGTGAATTTCGGCTTTTCAGGCGTGCCAGCAAAGGTTATCCTAAAGTAATTACGGTATATTAAATTTATTACCTTCTATCTACCATTTATGGAATTTGACGGCATTCCAATCCCTTACCTTAATGCTTCGTTAATATCATTTGCAAAGCGCTATGGGATATATCATGAGGGGGCTGATATTTCCTATCGCAATGATTACAAATTATTAATTTACAATCATACTTCTTTTGTTGAAATTATTAAAGATATAAACACGCTAACACAAGCTATGTATCAAGGAGCAACGATGTATGTTCCGTCGAATTATAAATCGCTTTTTGGAAAAGCTTGTCAAGTGATAGCACTAAAAACAAATATCGATGCTTACGCTATTGCTGAAATTGTAAAAAATGATGCAGAAGTAAAATATCAAAAAGATTTGACAGAGTTGGAAGCCAAAAATAAATCAGCAAGGCAAAGAGCTATTTATGAAGAAGAAAAACGACAACAACTAGAAGAATTTTTAATAAAGGTTGACCGAAAAATGGCGGAATTAGTAAGAGAATTACGGATAACTGTTAGCAAAATTTATAAACCATTTGCAGCTATTGGTGTAATTTGTGGGCTTGGGTATGTTAGTTGGCTTGGTACGCAGTATTGGATAAATGAAAAAAGCGCTCAGGGAGAATTGGCTAATATTCGCACTCAAAATAGAATATTGGCAACAGAAAATGAAGAATTAGCTAGCTACAAGAATGTAAAGAGTAAAATACAAAGTTTAAATCAAAAGGTTGAAGTTTTAAAAAAAGATAATAACATAATAAAGGCTGAAAATAATAGTTTGAAGGAAGAAGTTACAAAAATTTCTGATGATAATCGTAACTTACGTAACAGAATAGAAAAATGTAATTCAGGATTTGTTCGGTTTAGAAAATGTTAGTTTCAAGATTACTTAAAAAGTTTTGAGCCATAACCTATTATCTAGCAATAGTTGTTGGATGCTGGTGTGAAATTAGGTCAAATCTCGTCACTGTTGTGCCACACAGAATCTTTTCTTTTACCCAAAATTAACGAGTTCATCAAGGGTGGGTTTAAGTTGTGGTTGCTCTGTCGGTTGATGGATTTCATACTTCCCAGTACGACGTATAGAGGGAAGAACATCTTCGTATAACCACTGCTGGAATGGCACGGCAATCGGACTGTCAGAGCGTCCAATCAAATAATACAGACCTGGTTCATAAAGCGTTGCCATTTTCTGCTTTCCGCCAGGGGTCATAATTGGTTTATGATCCTTCCATGCAGCAGGAACTTTGCCCAGATAGTTGGAGTAATGGAAGCGAGTCTGCTTGGGGATACAAAATAGCGACAATATCAGCAGCTACCCACTCAAGTTTTTCTGGTGTGCCGATGAATCGGACTTGTTGAGACTCAAATACGAAAACTGATAGGTCTAACATAACTAAAATTTCTCCAAAATTGTTATCCAATCGCTCAAATTTGATGTTGAGAATCAGCGTTAGATTCAAATTGATTCTGTTGATTATGGGTTGGTGACTCTTTTTTGTCTTGTATATAACTACCTAAGATTTGTTTAATCTACTTTCCGCCGCTTAAATCAATGATTCTGCGTTCCATGATTTATTCCCCTTTTTGAACCAACAATTTCCCAGACACGCCAGCCGTAAAACCCAGCCCAATCGCCGCCACAGTCACACTGGGTTTGATAAACAACGTCGCAATTCCGATAACTGCACTCCAAAGACAGCCATAGCAGCAAAGGATAATCAACTGATTTTTGGGTTTAGCCCTTTCGTCTTGAATAGATTGGTGAACGATGGCATAATCTTCAAGCTCATTGGTAATTTCTAGTAAAGAAGCGCCGTACTGTTTTTCTAGGCGTTGGATAGCCAATCTGTCTTGCTTAACTGGACTTATGGCTAATTTTTGTAAAGAATAAGTCAATTTATCACTCATTTTTAAACTCCAGATGCTCCGACATTTCAGAAAATGTTTAGAAAAAATTAAAACTTACTGGAGAGACAAAAAGACCCTATTTTTCAGCCGTACTTGGAAATGTAAGAATACCGGAACTTGACCGGAACTCGACCGGAACTCAGCAGGAACTATGGCTTAGTTACTGGTTAATATTAATTACGCTGAAACCATCTTTTTCATTTCCGCACAATCGGTTAGTGTCAATCAATTGTGATAGGGCATTCCTCAAGTAAAGAACACTTTTTTTCTCTTCGCCCCACTTGCGGCTATTTCTGATAGCGGCAAAAGAAGTTGGAGGACTAGCAGTAGCCGCAACAATTGCCACAATCTGTTCTAAATCAGCCTCAGAAATCTTAATCTCTTCTACTTCCATAAATTCCACCTCTTGCTCTTGATAAGGCTTTGAAAAAATGGACTCTAGCTGACTAACTGCGTCTGATGGTGCAATTTTCTCCCCTCTAGGTATGACTGCCCTTTCATGCTCTTGAACTAATTCCGGGAAGAATTGAAGTAATGTTCTTGCTGGATCTGGTTGCCCATTGCCTGGGTGTTTGTGGGTCTTTAGCCATTCGGGAATCATGCCCAGATTGCCACCGCTAACAGGTTCTCCAAAGTTATTAGGATTAGCTTTGAAATATTCTCCACTAGCGACATTCATTTTGCGTAGACCACCAGCGCTAACCGCTTGAGCTACACAACCAATAAAGTTAACCGATTGCTTAAAGGTATCTGCCAGCCCAGCCGTAGCTTTACCGACCACGCTTGTCAGGTTAGAGCCATGCAAGACGATAATTAATGTACCACCAGATTTAGCGAAGCGAGAAAGTAAATATTGAATCGCCCAGGTGCGGTTGCTCTCCTCTAACAATGACAGCAACCGCATCGCCTCATCAATTACGATAAGTAAGCTTTTATGGGAGTAAGGTTCGCTTCCATCTAAACCCTTAAGAAATTTCAATAAATCACGAGCGACGAGTTCATCAGCCCCATCCGCATCAATATCCGGGTATTTAAGAGCAGAGGTCAAGTTGCAGGCAAAGGGGTAAACGTCCACCCCAGCTGTAAAGTATTGGGTGTTCAATCCGGGGTCAAGTGCTGTAGATAATGTTGCCAAGATTGCTGCTAAGGTTCCCTTGCCACCTCGCTGAGTACCAGCGATCGCAATTACTTGGGAACTCATCATATCTTCTACTTGGAAACCACTTTGAGTTAAAGCCGCGATAAGTGCATTTGCTCTATTCGGCAAAGTCAGATTAGTTATAGTCTCTGGTGAAAGCCCATTAGCTGAGGGCTGTAACTCCTCCGGTCTAGAAAGCTCCGCAGCTTGGTTCATCTGACCAATATCAACAATTGGTAATTGAAACTGCTTAATATCTACGGTCGGTGGTAATTGGGTTTGAGCCTGTGCGATGGCACTTATCTCCGACCGATTCACCCGGCTGTCAATTGTCACATTCTGTAAATGGAGAGCCATACTTTCATAAGTCGGTAGCTGACGACCCTTGAGCTTACTAAACCAGCCAAACATCCAGCGATAAGCATAAAAACGTTTTCCTGGCTCAACTTGGGTTAAATACTGCCCAATATTTTCAAACTCAGCATGAAGAAAGGCGTACTCTTCTGCTGATTGTCGTTCTAGGAATTTAACAGTATTGGCAAGATGATCCGCTTGATAATTGCTCCTAGTCTCATAATCCCCAGCACGAGCTAGAGCGTCTACAAAATTACCACGCACAAAAGGCAAGGGGGCAATCTCCTTGGTTCTGTTCGAGTGTTCAACAACAAACCATAGCCATGCAGCACCACCAATTAAACCACCAACTAGTGCCAGTGGGTTGACCGCATAACAAACCGCTCCAATCCCAGAAGCCAACAAACCAAGTACACGGGTCATGTCTGCTTCATTCTCAGATGCCCGTGCCATTTCAAATAATCCATCTTTTCTCTCTTGCAGCCATTGGGCGATATTCCCGCCCTCCAAGTGAGACAAGCTAGGATATTGCGATCGCAAATGTTCAGTTTCTTTAGTTGTAATTTTCGGGATATTGTTACTTTGCATAAATGCCTCCCTTGGTAAACGTTGCCGCCCTTTTTTACAGTTATTAGTTTCTTGGGCGGTTTCCGTTCTAATCCTTTGTCAGCCGCCAAATGGCAAACCCAATTTCACCCGCCATCATTGTGCCGATGTTAAATAAGATACACCCCAAAATCATGAATGGGGCTGTGTAGTCGAATGGGTTACGAGCTGCAAAGGTGGTGACAATATCGAACACCCAAACCGCAATCACAACTAACCCAGCACTAGAGCGATCGCGTATACCTGCGGTTTTGTAGTCCACCCAAAGTTGGCCTACCAAGTCAATCTTGCCACTAGGCTTGGTTTCAAGCTCATAAACCATGTGGTCTTGAAGTTCCCGTCTAGCTGAATCTGGGTTTTTACCGCGTAGGGCATGGGCTTCGATGACCTGAATACCCACAGAAATTGTGAATGCTAGGTAAAAAAATGGGTTGAACACTGCAAATGGCACGTTTAGCCAATTCCAAGTCGGCTCAAACCAAGGAACAACAGGCGGACATTGAAAGATTAATTGCCAAGTTGAATCAGCACTGATTATGGAACCGCCGATAAATAAAATCCCGCCAACTAACGCACGACCTGCACCACCATTAGCAACAAACTGATTGACGATAGCAGCTGCGGCCCGAATGGGTAAGCCAACAATCATCACAACAGCCTTGGCACAAAAATCGATTATTTCACCAAGCGATCGCTTCTTACCTTTAGGTTTACCATCGCTGTTGCCTGTAGTATTACTTTCCGCACTTGATGAACCATTAGCCATTACTTGCTCCTACTTTGTTTGATATTTTGAACACTTTTACAAATACCTTTGGCTTTGTGCTTCCACTTCCAAATTCCTTCTTCAATTCGCCCAATACACCTACCCGTTGCGTCAAAAACATCAACAATCTCATCATCAAGATATAGGGTTGTGTCTGGTCTAGGATTGCGTTTAGCGCTATCAAAGTAATTGGTAATTCTCAGCTTGCGACTTGTGGGCATCACTCCCGCCTCATACAAGGCATCACTGGTTTTAGCCCGTTCTTCTATGCGCGAACGTTCTAATTCTTCTGAGGCTTTTAGCCGTTGAAGCTCTGCATAAGCCCCCAACTTGGGTACTAAGGGGATGATTACAGGCAACATGCAAATGCCAACACCAGCCAAAGCTAAGTACAGTTGTTTCTTATACATGAGACTGCTGTGCTATAGCGCGTTCTTACTACAAATTTTTCCCATGTTTCACACATAAAATGAGGTGTTTCATGTTTCACGACGCTGAAACATTGATGAAACCGTTGAAACAGTTTCGTGAAACAGTGCTGTGAAACAGCTTCGTGAAACAATCCCGCCCATAAAGGCTTTCGAGTAAGGAATTAGCTGGTGTTTCACGCTGGGGGAATGCTGTTTCATGCTGTTTCACGCCCTGAAACATTGATGAAACCGTTGAAACGTATCATGAAACAGTGCTGTGAAACAGCTGGATGAAACACTACCCTTCATAACGCCTTTCGAGCAAGGAATTAGCTGGTGTTTCGTGTTTCATGTTTCACGTTTCACGCTGGGGAATGCTGTTTCATGGTGTTTCACGACGCTGAAACACTGATGAAACCGTTGAAACAGTTTCATGAAACAGTTCTGTGAAACACTCCCACCCATCACTATTACTTTGATGCCCGTCCCAGGAATGTCAATCCTGCACCAACAAGTAATCCCAGGGGAATAAACACCCCACTGCCGATTAATCCAGTAGCTACAACGCTACCAACGAGATATGCACTGCCACCTAAAGCGCCAACAACTGAAGTAGCAAACAATCCGGTACTGAGAATATCCATAACTTGATTTTTCCTTTGATGAGTTAATAGTTCTTGAAGTAATCGAATTTCAGCAATAGTGGCAACAGTTTCATTTTGGATTTGTAACAATGCCGCTACTGTTTTATAAGCTTCTAAAATCGGATCTGTGTCCCCATTGAACTGACTCTCTCCCGCAATAAATTGAGTCGCGCTTTGAGTTGTTCTTTTTTTTGAATCGACTTCCCCAGCCTTGTTGAGGCTTCTTCTGCCAAATTAATTAAACTCTGATCTATCTCGGTAATCTGGTTATCAACTTCCAACATCGATTGTTCAGCAAAGGCATCCAATACCGTCCCTTTGGCTCCAATCAAGGATTCCATGAACAACAAAGCTCCTGTAACACCAGTTGATGCACCCAAAATCTTAGATTGCTCATTTTGAACGGCTATAGCACCAGAAATAGTCTCTTTATCAGCCGCAGTCAACTTGTATGAGGCTTGTTGAATTGCTTCGTCAGCTTTGGTGATTGTGGCTTCGGGTATATCTGCTATAGGTGATTGTTGAGGTTGTAATCTCTCACTATTAGTAATGTCTCGAAATCTAGCTAAAATCTCCTCTGGAACTTGTGAATCGACCGTCCATTTTTGCTCTGGATATTGACGACGTAGTTCATCAACTACTTTTCCAGGTACTTTATTGAGAGCTTGTGCAAATTCTTTAACAATCATAATTTATGCTCCTAAAAACTTTTCGGGGTGATTTTTTAATTCAATTGCCACCTTCTTCAAAGAACCTTTGGTCAAAACGTAACTTCTAATTCTTTGAAGTACAGGTAAGTGCCAGTTTGTCAACTTGGCTCTTCGGTTTAGCCCTCCATTATCTTCGTCTCGAAAATCTCCAAATTCTGGCAAGTACAAAGAAGCTAAGTCTAAATACTTTTGGAACTGTCTAATTCCAACTGATGGCTCCAATTGTCTGGCTGCCTCCTCTCGTGTTAACAATTGTTCAACTACACAGCTTCCTTGAATTAGCAATGGTTTCGGCTCCTAGAGTTCCGACTGAGTTCCGACTGAGTTCCGATAGAGTTCCGATTGAATTCCGATTGAGTTCCGATTGAATTCCGGCACTGCTAATACTAATAATAAAAACTCTACCGGCTGGTGAGTAGGGTTTTTCTAATGACTTAGCGTCAGCCTGACGCTAAGTACCTGATAATAATTTATGGATAGCTCCAAAATGATTAAGTACTTGTGGTTTTGGCTGTTGATACCTTGTACTACTTTCGTCAGCTAACCAATGACTTATTGTTTGTTCAGGATAATCACTAAGTCTATGCATCAGGTATATAGAAGCATTGTGAATTATTTTGAATTCTCTTGGATGCATTGGTTTAATACCAATGTTTTGTACCATACTGCGATCGCTCCTAATGTAGGGTTAGTCTGTGGTAGGGAATAGCCCTCCGGTGTTAGAAAATCTCTACTTGATTTCTAGACTTTTCCTGTTTGCTGTTCGGTCATCTGCTCCACGTCATCAATTGCGTTCACTATTTCTCCTAAAACATTGAAAGCATCGTTTAATACCACATCATTTGATGTAGAAAAGGAAGGAGGACGATTGAAGCCTGCGATAATCCTTACTGCTCCCAACTATTTGCAACGTATATTGACATCCTTGCAAGATAGTCCGAATCTCTGATGTAGTTAACTTGATTTCCATTAGTGTTTTAACCTTGAAAAACTGAATCGATTTCGCCGTTATCAATAGCGTTCTTGGCGTGGCTAACAGCTTGTGTATGATTGTCAAAAGTTTAAGTTGAAGGTGATGCCCAAGTTGTTTTAAAAAAGCCCTGCTTACCAACATGAACATCTACACCACCATCATTTAATTCGGTAGTCTCTATTTTGTAGCCGCCATGTTTAGTTTTGTACTCTTTCATTGCTGTTAAATCACCTAAAATTTATCTCGTTGAATACTAAAACTTGCTCCGACTAAAGAACTCCCTAAGAAGGCGGAAAAACTGACCAGCATTGCACCCAGGCAAACATTTTTCTGTTGCTCCCAACCAGAGATGATTATGTTGGGATTAGCATTTATCTCCATAATCTCCATTCCCCAACATCCCATTGCTCCAACTCCTAAAAACCCAGTTAAAAGCAGAGAGACGATTGCAGTTGTTTCTATGGTGCGGTTAATGAATACTTTGGGGTTAAATCTTTTTCGAGTCCGACGAAGAACTAATTTATTACGAGTCTTTGAAGGCAAAGACGATTGATGAGTCATTTTATGGATTTTCATTTCACTTCGTCCAACTCCACAAAAAAACCTGCACCAGTATTCGTAATTTTTACTCTTCTTTGATTGACCAATGTTTGAATCACTCCCAAGCTAAAGTTGATACTGCATAACCGAGCGCTGCCACCGCAATGACTGAGGTACTGAAGGCATAACTGAGAATGATCTTTTGGGACTGGGTTCGCTTTTTTAGACATGATGTTTTTCCTATTATGGTTTGTGAGGGACAAAGCACTGGGTGAAAAAAAATAGCCAAGCAGTATTAATGCTTGACTAAATAATTTTTGAATTTAAAAACTGAATTCCACTTATTAGAAGTTATCCAGTTCGTCAAATTTATTTGTTGCAGAGTGCTTGTACGCTTTGGCTTTATTCATTTGATAAGTGGAAGCTTTAATTACTGGGATTGCAGCTTCTTTAACTGAATCCTTTGCTTGTTGAAATAGAAATTGTGTCGTCCCTTGTGCATCTTCTTCTGCTGGGTAAATTTGTCCCCACAAGGAGCAACTTAACTCTAAAGATTCGTAGTCGCCTAAATTAAACTTACGTGTGTAAGTTACAGCAATAGTCTTGATTTCCATAATTTACGCAAACAATATTTCAAAATGAATTGTAGCTTTTTAGCATCTCTTACAAAGTGACGCTTCTCAAATTACAAATGTCGCCAGAAACTCTTGCTGATAGCCTTGAGGCTGACAGTTTCTGGTTCAGATTTCAGCAATTCTTTGGTCTGAACAGCTACAGGTTCATTCACCAGGAAAGAATTGAGTAATTCTTGTTGATAGTCAACATTTGCAACTGTTCGGTACACCCTGTAAGGATCTATCTGCATTCCTAATGGTGTTGGGACAATTTTCAGATACTCGTTAAGGGCAAGTATGTAGCTATCACCAAAGTTCCTGTTTGCAACAGCCAGACGTATAGCATTTAATAGTTGTATCGCTCGTCTGATATCTGAAATACTGCGTGCGCCATCCATTTGTGGCTGACTTTCTCTGTAGCCCTTAGATTTTTTTTCGGCTACCAGATTGTGAAATTTAAAGACAGCCTGTTGATGGTTCAAGAGAGAATGTACTTTCTTCTGGGAATTGTAACCTACTCGTCCCCATTCAACAGTCAAACTACTGCCTTCAACTTTCGCACAAAGAGAATTTGTTACTGTTGTTAACAGCGTCAACAAAAATAAGATATGTTTCCATAGTTTTCATGCTGGAATTAGTGAACAGGTGAATATCTAATTTTTAGATATTCACCTGTAATTAGTTATTGAATTGTCAATAATCGGGCATTGCCCCAACGCAATTGATGTTGTAAAGCTTCAAGTATCTTTTCTGCTTCGTCTGCTGTTAGTCCATTTAGCTCAGAACAAAGATTTATTAACACTTTTGGAATACCATCACACAGGAATCTCTCAAAATCTCCATCTTTCAAAGCTTCTGTTAAAGAATAATCTTCAGGAGTACATATTCGTTGCATAAAAACATATTGCGACAAAGTTGTACGTAGCATAAGTTTGGTTTTTCTGTCCAGTTGTTCTAAATATGCACCATGTTTTTCAACTAACTGGTCGATTTTTTCGGTTTGACCGTAATAAGTTACCAAGTCTGTATTTGCCATTTTATTTTCCTTGAAATTAGAAATATCATTGTCAATCCAAGCCAATTCACTCTCTTTTTGGCGTAGCAATTGTCTCTTTTGAGTAATGCGATTTCTCTTGAACACAATAGGAGAAATCGCGGACTTTATCAATTCATGTTTCTGTATTTAGCAGTACGTAGCGATTGAGTTTTCGCCGCAACCACAGGACTACTAGCCCGTCGTGCGGTGGATGCCCACGCTTGCATTCGCTCGACTGCCGCAGTATCCTGAACGGCAAGCGGGGTAATGGTTTGACGGCAATTCTCCAAATCCCCTAAAGTGACCTGCTGCGGTCTACCCTCATCGAATGCCAGCAGAGCAGCTTCAGATGCAAGGGTTTCCAATTCAGCGCCGGAGAATTTCGCGGTATTAGCTGCGATCGCTTCGAGATATTCGGATTCCAGGTAAACGCCAAAGCGTTGTAGATGAATGCTTAGAATCTGTACACGCTCTGGTTCTGTGGGAAGATCAACAAAGAAATTTTCATCAAATCTGCCTTTTCTCTTGAATTCACTTGGTAGTGCTGATGGGTCATTGCAGGTTGCAACTATAAATACCCCAGCAGTGCATTCAGCCATGAACGTAAGGAAAATGCCGAGGATGCGTTGGGAAACACCGCTTGTATCGCCCTGACCTGAAAGTGCTTTTTCGACCTCATCAATTGATAAAACACAAGGTGCGATCGCCTCTGCTGTTTTCAATGCGCGTTTAACATTAGCTTCGGACTCGCCAACTAGTGAACCTAGAAGGGATGCAATGTCGAGTTGCAGAAGTGGTAGATTGAGTATACTAGCGATGTTTTTGGCACAATGAGATTTTCCTGTTCCGGGTGGCCCAGCCAGCAATACACCTTTGGGTTGGGGTAAACTTAAGCTTCGCGCCTCTTGCGTAAACAGACGGCGGCGACGATTCAACCACTCGCGTAGCAAATCCAAACCCCCAAAGGGAATGGTAGCTGGTTTCCCTAGCTCAATACCCATTTGAGACAGTAGCCGAGTTTTGTACTCGACGGCTTTAGGGATGAAATCAGCATCAACGATGACACCATCATTAGTTAAGTTTTCTTTGACAGTTAACCGCAGAAAATCACTGATTTCTTCTAAGGTTAAACCCAGTGCTGCACGAGAAAGAGTTTCTTTTTCAGCATTTTCTAGAGAAATAGTAAAAGTCAATTCCTGTTCGATAGCTGACTGTTGTAAGTCATACAAATAAGAATTGATGTGTTCAAGTATTTGGTCAATACTTGGTAACGGCACTTCGCAATAAGGAATCAATCTGACTAGGGATTCGTGTAGTTGTATGTTTTGACCCAGCATAACAATGCGTTTATCTGTGGGTTTTAGCCTGTGGTAAAGGTTTTTGACTTTGCTTAAAATCTCCCATGATAATTGTGGTGAGTTCTTAGCAATGAAGGGGTGAATATCTCCGAGGATAAATACACCATTCCCACTAAAATTAGCAATGTAGTCGAATACGAATAGTAGTGGATCAGCCTGTGGTGGTTTCTTATACTCTGCGACTGGCTTAAACACCAATCCCCCATCTGCTGCGATTAAACATTGCTCCAAGGTTGATACTCCCAGATTCCAGAAGAAGACAGGACTGTTTAGTTTGTTGTTAGCTTCAGCAGTCAGCCACTGAATAATCGTCGCTTCATCAGGAGACAGGACATCAACCGCAGCAATGGGGATTTGCGAATCGAGCGTGGAGAGCAGATTTGAGAGTTTCATTGTTTTTCAATTTGATAAGGAAGTGGAGATAATTCATCGTGAGTATTAACAAGTCTCACGACTACTTCATAAACTTCGGCATCGCCGTCGAAAATCTCTGCCGTTCCATTCATTGGTCTGTTAATAGGCAATTGCGGTAACTATGGCATTCAACAGCACACACAACCCTTCAGTATTCCCCTTTGATGATCACGGAAAAAGCGTGGTTTTTGCTGGGCGTAAACGTGAACAAGTGGGTATTCTTTTGGTGGGTAGATAAAATCTCTTGGGAGAACCACGACAATAAAGCAATTGGCAATGGTCGCAGTTCTCCTTTTCTTATTACTGTCTGAGTCTGGTTTGGTGAGTTGAAGTTGTACGAAGTTGTTGGGTTTGAGCTTCATCCTTGTAAACGCGATCGCTCAAAACTCCCAATGCGGATTCAAATGGTTGCGTAGCCGATAAACAACTCAAGCCCTCGAATCCCTCAGCCTCTACGCGAACTTCACCTGTAGCATTATCGAAATGAATCAGTATTGAACGTTCCATATTTATCTCCTCACGTACTGTTTAACTTCCTGATGTCCGGCAAAGGTAAGACGTAGAGTTTGCAAAGTGCCGTTCGTTTCTTCACTAATTACACATTCTCCAAACTTTTCTTGTAACTCGGCAGCTTTAGCTCTCACCATCCGTTGTCCATAAGCCAGCATTAGTTTATTGCTGAAAAAGTCTTTGCCCAACTTCGGAACTGTTTCATAACTATCGTGTATTACGTCGTACACGGCGCTTGTCTGATTCCATTTGAACCCGATGTCTGCACAGGCTTTTATGGTGCGACCAGATACAATAATTTCAGCACTTTGCCCTTGGGAACCACCGTAGTATCCTTTTAGTGGTTGTGGTGTTTCGTGTACTTGCGGTGATAGATTTAGATCCGTGAGGGCTTGTACTAAACATTCGCGGTTAGTAAGTTTGGTTTTAACGGTTGAGAAGTGTGA
>DASQZD010000095.1:0-13007 GCA_035638855.1 Nodularia sp. (in: cyanobacteria)
AAGTGATTCAACGCTGATTATGTGTATAGAAAGGGCTGGCAACTTTTTTTAGCTGACATTTAGTAAACGGCATATACAATAAAGCCCTGGTAAAATCCAGGGCTTTTAACTTGAAAACTCGATTTTCATCCAAAAATATAACTTGTCATTAATCCTGAGTGAAGGAATCTTTCTAAGTGTATCCAAGGCTATGGCTGATGGCTCTCCTGCTGGTAGGATGAAAGTGCTTTCCGGCTTGGATTGCCACCGAATTAATTAATCGCTTTACCGCTTTTGATAAATCCATTCACGCCCAGCTTTTGCTGCTGCTTCAGCACTGAAGTAAATCGGATGCTCAATAAACACCGTACCATCGGGGTTAATAATCCGAAACTGCCAGCATTTACCTGGAGTGTAAAATACGGCAAAAACACGAGACTGAATACAGACAACTGAATGAATCTTGGTGGTAGTCATGGTACTGTACAGTTGCGCTTGCTGAATATTAGTAAAGCAGGCATTCTCATAATGAGAACAGGTATAAATACGTTTTAGGTGAAACTAACTGAGCGAGCCTAGTTATAGATGTTTTAAAAAACTTTTTAACATTAGCACTTTTTGCAACTAACTTAAGTATGAATAATAGTCTATCTTAAGTTAGTTTTTGAAGATATATACAGCAATTAGACTGTTATTTGATAGTTTCAAAGAGCTTTCCATAAAGAGAGTACCTAAAAATCAAAGGTTTTAGGTACTCTTTATCTAAACTAGGATTTAAGCACTGTACAGATTAAGCATAATGTTGCTGTGAATTTCGGCCTTTCAGGTGTGTCAGCTCTACCGCAGGTTCAAACAATTTGACTACCCAGATGCTGAGATATTTTGTAGTCGAATCTCTAACGGACTCGGCATTTTGAGAAATGCGATATCAGGGTCAGGGTTTTGGTTAACATAGAAATTCTAGTTCCCAAGAAGTAAACTATGCCCAAGATTTGGAATATTAAGATAGATAACTATTTTCAAGCCAACCCCAATTGCATTATTGCTACCGCTCATGTAGACAGTTTCCCTATAGACCTCCCCTTAGAACCCAACATCAGGGAACCAAACCGCAAAAGCGCGACCTACAGACAAATCTTCGACTCACTGACGACCGAACCCGAAAAATTCTTCTCTCGCAACAGTGGAATCGTTCTGTCAGCTAATAAAGTTAAACCCAACAGAAATAAAACCGAGCTAGAACTGGAAATTTTAGAAGCTAACGAGGGCGGTAGCGATGGAATTATTAACGGGGGACATACAGTTTTAGCATTTGAGCAAGCGAAAAATTACAAATACGATTTAACCCAAGCCAGAGTAAAAGTTACGATCCACATTGGACTGACTGAAGAATCAGCCAAAGACATAGCCCTGGCCTCAAATACCACAACGCCAGTAGATTCTCGCTCCAAAGTTAACGCCAGAGGTGATTACAAATTCATCAAGCAGTATTTAGCCCAGTTAGAAAGAGCAGAAGATAGAAAATTTAGAATAGCCTATTACCAAAATCAAAGCGGCGCTCCCAGAAACGCTCAGTGCAATGTCACCCACTTGCTGAAGCTGCTTTACTGCCTCGACAGAAATAAATACAATCCCGACGGCAATAAACGAACCAAGCACCCAGTAGGGATGAGTCTTCCAAGTAGCATCACAGATGCAGAAAGAGAAAGATTAACCGCTTTACTGCCTCTGCTAACTCATGCTTTGTGGATAGAGCAAAGACTCTATGAAATTATTCAAGACCATATTACTAATCCCAGAAGAAAGGGTGCCAACGATTTAGCATCAATAGATACACGTAAAAGTACGTTGTTGCCCGACAGCAAGTACTCGTTTGGGTTTGGTGCGCCAACTGACCTCGCGCTACCGATAATTGCGTCCTATCGGGTATTTCTCGATAAAGACTATAGATGGATTCTGCCGTTTAACGAATTCGCTGAAAATTTTCTCCAACACTTATGGACTAACTATTTTCGTAAATACTTGGTGTCGGAGAAAACAGCAGGGAATACAGTCGGCACAAAAATCAGCCGCAATCAAGAGATTTGGGAAAGTCTTTACATCTCTGCACAAAGTTATCTCAATTCTTCCTTGGTGAAAATGGTTAACTCCGGTAAGGAAGAAGAACCTTATGTGACACAAGGTGCAAATAAGAGGGCAAAAGGGAAAAGGGGTCAACTCAACGCGACTACTGTGCCTAAATAGTTTTTACTGAACAGGGGATGAGGTATAAAGGAAAGACTTTTAGTCCCGAATGGCACGCTTGTTAAGCATAAACCCTTGATATAACTGGATGAAAGGGTGTGGAGTGTGGGGTTGCAGGTATTGGGGAGTCAAGAAAATGTTGAACTCCTTGACGCAACTAAAGTTTAATTGTCTTAAACACACTCAGCCTACACCTCTAAACCCATCCCTAGCAAAGGTTTTATCTTTACAAGCGTAACACTCGTATGTATTAAAAGTATTTTATACTAACCCTGGTACAGCAGTGGCTATTTTATTTGCCACTTCTGGCGGATCTAAGCGATAGCGTAATTCGACTCCTGTTACCATCCCTTGGGCATTGCTTATGAACCTATATTGGTGGAAACTATTTGATTTGAAGACAAATTCAGTTGGAGAAACTGCGAAATACTCCAATGGAGGACAACCCTCTTGTCGGGAGAACAGGATATTGTTCTGGCAGGTAACAGTAATTTCAGCGCCGTCATGAAATCGGTATACACCCTCATAAGAAGCAAGAAGTTCTGAACTAACCTGGATTGTTGGTGGCTCTTGATAGGGTTTTCCAAGAGTATGTGTAGCAATCTTTACTATCAGGGGTTCAAGTAGACGCTGTTTGTGCTGATTATTGGAGAGTACCGCGACAAAAATACGCTCGTTTGGCATCCGAATAGCGTGAGCCACGAATCCGTCGATTCCGCCATCGTGTTCCACTATTTGATGTCCCTGATAATTGGTAATAAACCAACCATAGCCATAATTACAATTAACTAATCTTGTTGTCGTAAATGCTCGTCTAAGCGTTTCCTGTGAAACTAATTGAGATGTGTAAAGTGCTGCATCCCATTTTGCTAAGTCATCCACAGTTGAAGCCAATGAACCCGCAGCATAAGGTATTGTCATACTCATATATTCTGCATTGAGATAACCGTCAGTTCCTTTTTGATAGCCACAAGCGCGTCGAGGAATAATACGTTGTGGCATATCATAGCAAGACTGTTTCATTTCCAACGTATCAAAGATGTTTTGTTGAACAAATTGCTCATAAGTCAGCCCTGATATTTTTTCAATAATCGCCCCAAGAAGAAAGTATCCAGAGTTGGTATAAAACCAACGCTTCCCCGGTGCAAACTGCATAGGCTGATATTTGAAAAAGTCAATTAACTCTTCAACGGTAAAATCTTTCCTCTGTAAAGAGCGCATCTGAGGCATCGCTGTGTAGTTTTGTATGCCATTAGTATGAGTTAACAAATGTTCTATTGTTATTAAGTAGTCATGAGTTGGGTAGTTGGGCAAAAACTTTGTAATTGGGTCATCAAGATCGAGCTTACCTTGTTCCATCAGCATCAGCACAGCGACTGCTGTGAACTGTTTTGAGATTGAGCCGAGACGGAAAACCATGTCTGGCTCAATTGTCACTCCAAGTTCTAAGTTTGCGATTCCATACCCTTTGCGATGGATAACCTCACCACCTTGGGTGACGATAACAGCCACTCCAGGTTCATTTGGAGTGAATGCAGATTGTACAAGGTCATCGATTGCTTTTGATAAGTTATGACTAGTCAACATCGAAAACTCCGAAATTATTACAAAAAGTCCGGCTTTCAAGGAAGTAATTTTTCTAGCTACTATGCAGATGTTCTAAGGCTATTCCCTGTTGATAATTGAGTATTTTTGGGTTTATTAGGCGTTAATGAACAGGGTGTAGGGCGTGGGGAACCCCATAATTAAATAATGGGGTTTCAAATAAGGACGCTGTATTTCATCGCCTCCAATACGGTTCGGATAAGCTTTTGAGGCAGTTCTTGTGCAGGAGAGGAAAGAGAGTAGCAAGTTCTCTTTCCCTACTTCTGTTCTTTGCCTGCTCAAGAACTGCTCGCCTCAACAATAACTTTGTTAACCGAACCGTATTGTCCCTACATCCGAACCTGCAACCCCATACCCCGCCCCGTTTACGTAACCCCTGGCAGAGAAGGGGTTTGTTCAAAAGGAGATTTGGCTATGGTTTTAGACCAATAGACAAAGGTAAAGACACTGCCTTGGCCTAGAACTATCAGAACACCAGTGTGGTTTTTCATTGCAGATAAGATTAAACCTTCTTCTATTTCAGAAAGAGGCGTTTGAACTCAGCCTAGATTTCCATTACTAAGTTTGGTGGCACTTCTGGGTAAGTGCGCGGCAGCCAGGTTAGACGCTGCACTAGTTTTACAGTCCAGGACTTACAAACTTTAACTCCCGCCGTCAACGACCAATTAAGAAGTGACAACAGAAATTACTAAAGTTGCAGTGTCTTTATGTAGAAACTGCGGTCAAATCCCAAAACCGGGTATAGCAATAATCAAAGCCTTGCTTACTTATGCAGGCTAGTCATCAACTATACGCTGACTTTCCTCCTAGAACGACCTATTCGGTACTAGAGGTAAGAAGCGAAACTGAACCAACGAGCAACGAGAAAGTCGTCGGTCATATCTACACTTAAACCTTTAATACTTGATATATTGATAGCAAAATATCTCCGATTACTCAAGCCCTTCGGAGAAGATTTTTCAGAATATTAATATTTTTTTGTCGCCTAATAACACCTTTGCTACAAACGACGACTTTCTCGCTTTGTTCTTATAATAGATTAAGAATTGATTAGGTGTCAAGAGACATTCGCTCGCTGTCGAAAGCTTTTCTTAAGCATAAAGGTGAGCGCATAACCGGTTTCATCAAACAGACAACTACACAACTATTATTTTAATTGCTATCCCAATCATGAAATTTATATTTGACAGGAGAGGTGTGAAGCAATTTTTCGATTCCCAAGCGAATTAAATCTGCTTGGATGCCGTCTAATTTCAACTCGGTTTGGATAAACTCATCAATGGAATTGGCTTTCGTCTTCTCTAAGAGCGCCAACATCCGTTGAGCTTGGGTTGTTGATGTGCTTGATGGATTACTTTCAGCTTGAGAGGTTTGCTTATTACTTGGTGCAGAGTCAATAAAGTTTTTGGTATCCCGGTCATAACCAGAGAAATTCTTTAACAGAGGCATTGGTATCCATTCATTGATGCCGCCGTAATAAACCGCTCGACCAACTGGTGATTGTGCGGCAATTTCCATGACTTGGGTTGAAGTAATCTTGCGATCGCTGGGGATGAGTTGAGTGGCAATCATGGCATTGTAAGCTGGGACGTTATCAGGATGAACCAACGCCACTGAAGTTAACTGCGATCGCAGTCCGCCAGAAATGCCCAAGTCATCTGTGTGAGGGTTCTGCACGACAATCCAGAAATGCCAACCGGAACTATCACCGCAAGAACAGTAAGAGATGATTTTGTCCTTAAGCCAACCAATCTCACCCTTGGTATTTTTAAATTTGGAACAAACAGCAGTCCCTTCATCTAAAATAATCAGCTTGGAGCCAGAGATATTTTGAAATTCGCTAAAGCATTCTTTGACCCATTTAACGGCTTCGACCGGGGACATTTCTAGGATTTTAGCCCGTTTAAAAGTATCAACACGACCTTTGAAATAACCGGTTTCTTTCTCGTCACCTTTGGGGTCAATATAAAAGATGTGTATGCCAGGATGCAGTCGCTTAATAGCATCGATTGCATTGCTAATGGTAATACCCTTGCCAGAACCAGGGACACCAACCCACAGCATATTTGTCACTTTCTTAGCAATATGCCCAATTAGGTCATACTGCACTTGGGGTTTAGTGGTGTAGGTAGAGATTTCGGTATTGACTGAAGGGGAAGAAGCAGGAGGCATGGGAGCAGGGGTCATGGGAGCAGGGATCATGGGAGAATTTTCCCCTCCGATGGGAGCGAAGTGCCCCGTTTCCTCTTCAAATCTTGCTCCCACAGCATGATTTGGTAATTGAGCAAATCGAGCTTGTGGGATACCAAGATTTTGTGGTTGTATGGCCTCTTGAATAACTGTTACTTGTTGGTAATTAACTCGCGGGTCAATTGTCACTTGCGCTAAATGCCCAGACAATTGCTCACGGGTGGGAAACTGTCCACGTAGCTGAATAAACCAATCAAGTAACCAACGGTAAGCGTAAAATCTTTTTCCTGGCTCAACGGCGCTCAAGTATTCACACACTACATGAGATGATTGCTTGAGCATGGCAAACTCATACTTAGACATTGGCTCCAGATGCAGCATCAAGTCAGCCAGTTCATTTTTGTTAGCAAAGTATTCGTCCCTGGCAACACTATCTCCCATTGCCGAGAGGAATTCAAAAAAGCCACCACGTATAAAAGGGATTGGTGCAAATTGATGAGTATCGTTTAAGTCCTGAACAATTGACCATAGATAGCCAACACCAGCTACGACTGTACCGATGGGAGCAAGAGGAGAGGTAGCATAACAAACTGCGCCAACGGCAGCTGTAGCTAAAGTAATGAACTTAGCAAGATTCATGCCATTACGCTCGTCCCTGGCGCGGACTAATAACTGGTCTTGACGCTCCTGTAACCAAGAGGCGGTATTCCCAGCTTCCAAATACTCAATGCTGGGGTAATCGTCACGTAAAAGTGCCGTTTCTTTTGTACCGAGCATTGGTATTTGTTGCTGCATGTGAATTCCTCTTACTTAGTTAGTTTCCAAATGTTGTAACCAATCTCGCCTGCCATCATTGAAGCTATGTTGTAAGCAAAGCAAGCCAGGATTAAACCTGGGTTAGTGTAGCGGAAAGGATTACGACCAACGAAGGTAGTAGTCAAATCCAAAACCCAGAAAAATAGTGCGATCGCTCCACCTGTATGACGTTCTTTCATGCCGGCAGCTTTATAATCACCCCACAATGCCACTGTCAGGTCGATATTGCCATTCGGTTTACTGCCGAGTGTGTATTGTTTTGATTCCTCAAACTCGTTCTTGGCCTGTTGTGGGTCTTTACCACGCAATGTCCGAGCTTGCATGACTTGAACAAGTGCAGAGATACCGAAGCTAATCCAAAACAAGGGATTAAATAGAAGTTGTAACCAACCAAACGAGCCAATCCATTCAGTTTCAAACCACGGAAAAATCGGTTTTCCCTGGAATAAAACTTGCCAAATGCTATCAGTAGAAAGCAGTGTGCCAATCCAGAAACCAATTGCACCAACCAGCTTGTATCCGGGTGTGCCTGGGGTAACGAATTGGGCAATGATATGTGAGATAAAGATGACTGGCAGTGAGATTAATGCCACAATCCACCGAGCTAATAATTCTAAATAGTCACTCCCTCCTTTTTTCGGCTCTTTTTGTGGTGATGATTCTGGTTTTGGTTGTGAATTAGATTTGTTTGGAGTGAGATATTTCATAAATCAATCGTGAGAATTTTGGTACAGTGGCGAATTCTTACAAGCATTTTTGAATCGATACTTCCACCGCCATTGCCTCTGTTCAATTCGCCCAATACATAAACCAGTTGAGTCATACACAAAAACTGTCTCATCTTCTAAATAACCTGTAGTGTCAGGTCTAGGGTTACGTTTTTTGGAGTCTAGATAGTTCCTGATTCGTAACTTACTGAATGAGGGCGTAACTCCAAGAGAATTAATTTTGTCGGCGGTAGCTGCCCTTTGCTCGGCTTTAATGCGTTCTAATTCTTCAGACTCTCGAATAGTAATGCCGTGAGAGTAAGTTTTGAATTGGGCTGGCAGTTGTGATAGCCAAGGACTTGCAATTAACCCCATGCCCAATAATCCCAACATCGCTTGCTTTTGGTATTTCATCAAACACTCAGCCGTCAGATTTTACGGTTGTTGCCCGTCGATAGTTTGTGTTGTCTGGGGTGGCGGTGCATTAACAACACGAATGTAAACAGACAGCCCAATACAAATTAGGAAAAAAATGACTGAGAATCCGAAAAGATTCTGCTCGAAAAACTTGCGCCATTTTAAATTGGAGACTGGAGTTGTTTGCTCAACAAAGAGCGTGTCAAATTTTTCAGATCCTGAATTGTCGCAGGTCGTGTAGACTTTTTTTCTGATGTCGGCACTCCTAATTCGTCTAAAAATGCTTTTGGATCAAAACCAACAGTTGCAGTAGTAGTCAGGGTTTGAATTTGTTTCTTTACCTCATCCCCAGTCTTTAAACCGTACTCAAGAGTAATTTGTTGCCTGATTTGGGGATCTTTAGCCAATTGATAAATAAACGCTATTTCATCAAAACCTTGCTCTGTGCGTCGCTGTAATGAACGAGCATCAAGTTCACTCGTGATTTCATCGAACAATTCTTGCTCAAACTCATGAACTGCCAGCGCTTGAGCAACTGTTTTGCCTGCCACAATGTCCAAGAATGCTTTAAAAGTTTCCCGACTGACTCCAGCAAGATGTAATTGTTCACTCACATTTTCTATGGAAGCCGCCTGTATATTCGCCAAATTGCTCTCGCCTCCTAACAGCTTTGATTGATCGAGCGTTGTCTGCGCTAAATTAAACAACCTCTCCAAGCGATCGCTGATATCCACAGGAAATTCTTGAGCATTCGGATCAACTGCTGGATCTGACTGAGCTAGTTGTTCTAACCCAGCAATGATTTGCTCTGGACTGTAGCTAGCACTCAATAATTCAAATAATTCTGCACGGGTGAATTTGCTATCCGACATAATGGGTTTCTCCTAAACTGTGTGATGTAAATCTAAGTTGCTCTTGTTCAAACTGGGCGCGGGTGTACTCGACTTTATTGGCTTCAACAATTGCTTCGACGAGAGCTTTTTTGTCAATCCCTTGAGTGATATCTCCAAACAATTCACCAATCTTTCCTACCACCCACACTTGATAAGATGTGATCGGTGCAGCACGGAGATTTTTCTCTTGAGCTAATGCCTGCATCCTCATAAGTATTAATCTATACTCTGGAATTAAAGAAGCGACTTTTGCCCATCGTTCCAATGTCCGGGGACAAATACCTAAAATTTTTACCGCTTTCGCTTTTGACATTGGTAAAACTAAGGGATTTACCCCTGATTTGCTTCGTTTTTGATTAAAAAGTTGTTTTCTCCATCCTGATTCCATGAACTTAGTCAAATCCGTATCAATAGCCTCAAAAAGATAGTCAATATCCGTAGCATCTAAGTGTCACTATGGATATCAATATGGATGTCCATATTGATATCAATGACCAGTGTCTATTGACTGTCTATTGACCTTGCTCTTTTATAATAAAAAACCGCGCCAAGCGGTTCAAGCTACTAAGTTGACAACTTTGTTGACAACTTAGAAGTTTTTAGTAGGATATTTACCAAGCTCCTTCGAGGCGGAAACTCTTACCTTCTTTCAACCATTTATTATGATGTATTGCGGCTAAAGCTTTTACTCTCGAAGATGGTTGACGATGAGTTTTAGAAGATTTTTTGCAGGCATAAGCTGTCATTGTTCTGGCTCTAATATTTAAATATTCTGATGCCTGTTCATAACTCAATCCCCAAATTTCACAAAAAACTAATGGGTCAAGTTCTTTGATTTCTTCAGTTTGTGCGCTCATTACTTTTAGCTCAAAAGTTAAGTTTTGGGGTAACTGCCATTTTTGGCAGGAGCGATCGCCTTCTTTGTCCGGTGGCGATCGCTTTAATTTATGCAAGGCTCTTTTATATGAACTGGGCAAATGATTTCCCGTATGGTCATTTTGAAGTCTTCTTTTGCTTCACCAACACCGAGCGCTCTCTCCCGCCGGCATTCATATATCAAAATCCGCAGCGCCTCTATTTCCTGCATTGGGGAAATACAAATTTCAGCGATGTCTACGACGGGCTATTCGGCATCGCACCAATCAGATTCTGTTGCTGATGTACATAGTCTTGATGCTGCTGCTCTAGCTCATGAATTTTGGAGTTTAATTGTTGTATCTGCTGTAATGCTTGAGTTAGAGACGATTGTTTGTTTTGAGAGCGATTGTCTAGGGTTAATGTCATAAAATTTGCTCCTTATTTAGATTGTTAAAAGCTTGCCAATCGGGGCATTTCGCGCCCTCAATGCCTTCGGGATGAACAGAACAAATTAAAGGTACACCGTTGTAAGAGATTCCGTGATAGTATTTGCAACCTATACAACTGGTGGGTCTAGTTAAAGGTCGAGGTCGGCGCAACATAACTTGGTCAATTTCACTTTGGCCAGTAATTCGGTCAGTAATGAATGTTGTAATCCCAGTCCCGACTATTGCCCCACCAATGGCGTACATGATATTTTTGCCGAGATATTGAGTGCCAACCTAGCTACAGATAATTGTTGTTGCTACTGCACTGATGCAAGAGATGAAACGATTAAAATTCATCTTTTGTTACTTCTTTTTGACTGACGGTTCATTCTCAGTTAAAATTCTGCCAAAGTCGTAAATTGTTACTATCGGTTTTGATTCCGGCTCCGGTTTTGGTTTTGACTCTATTACCAGTTCTGGGCTACCCAAACCGACTGCATTTTTAATCTCTTGCTCCATGTTTAGGTTCTCCTCGTTGATTAACTTGCTCCACCTGATCAATTGCATCCACTATTTCTTCTAAAACATTGAACGCATCGTTTAATACCACATTATTCGATGTAGAAAAGTAATCTGAAGATTGAATTTTACGATAATCCTTACTACTCCCAACAAGGCGCAACGTATATTGACATCCTTGCAAAATAGTCCGAATCTCTGATGTAGTTAACTTGATTTCCATTGCTGTTTCTCTCTCTAAAACTTATCTCGTTGAACACTAAAACTTGCTCCAACCAAGGCAGTACCCAAAAAAGCTGAACAACTAACCAACATTGCACCCAAGCAAATGTTTTTCTGCTGCTGCCAACCAGAAATGATGATGTTGGTGTCAGCATTCGTCTCAATAATCTCCATTCCCCAGCAAGCTATTGCCCCTACTCCAGAGAATCCAGTAATCAGCAGAGAGATAATTGCAGTTGTTTCTATGGTGCGGTCAATCAAAATCCTGGGGTAAAATCTTTTTCGAGTCCGACGAAGAACTAATTTATTACGAGTGCTTGAAGGCAAAGACGATTGATGAGTTACTTTATGGGTCTTCATTTTGCTTCGTCTAACTCCACAAAAAAACCTGCACCAGTATTTGTCACTTTCACCAGCTTGCGATTGACTAACGTTTGAATCACGCTAAGACTAAAGTTTATAGTGCATAATCGTGCGCTACCCCCACAAAGTCGAAGGTAATGTAGGCATAGCGAGGACTGATCGGTAGGAGTGGGATGAGTGGATTTTCTCGGCATAATATTTTTCCTATTGGTGTTATGAGAAGAAATGTTTACTTCAATTCAGTTCAGGCATTTGTGCAAGCGCTCCTTCCATCCATGCCTGAATTGCTTCGATTTCAGAAACACCTCGCAATACAGCATCGATTACGTGTTTTTGATAAGAATTAACAGCATGATTCGGATTCCCAAACTTATTACCAGCCCAAGCCAAACACATAGTTTTCACTAATTCATCAATCTGAGCAGAATCAAGCTCACTGGGACTACTAACATTCTGAAAATGCAGCCACTCTTTCACCAAATCGAGTGGATAATTTAAAAGTGTGCGAACTTCTTTGACTCGCAAATCTTTTGGGTTGATTGATGGTGGAGTTACAGCTTGTTTGGTTGGTTGAACTCTATAGTGTTGATTGTCTTTGCGGGGTCTAATGTTATTGTGTGGTTGTTCAGACTTGTGAGGAGTAGTTGCGCTTTCAGCATCATTATCTTCATCTGCCGTCACCGATAAAATTGCACAAACAGCATATCGTCGTGCATAAGTTAATGCTGCACCAAACTTCTGAGAATCACTAATTTCAGGTAGAGGATAAGTACTGGTGATATTTTCCCCAGACTCATGAAAAATATGAGTCCGTAGTACGGTTTTACCTTCAAAGATTTCGGTGGTTTGAATTATTACCAATCCATATTTACCAAGCGCAGGAGTGACAGCATCTAAGACAGCATCTAGGGTTGCATATTTGCGCTTGTAGTGAGGATTAGTACCGTCTTTTTGAATGGGGTTAAACTCTGCCTTTGCCTTGATTAAAGCTTTGACTAATTCTTGCATTGGTTGGCTCCAAATTCTTACCAATCATTTTCATTCAGATCACCGGACACTTTTTTGCTAGACTTAGCCTTATTTATCTGAAACTCTGAGGCTTTTAGCACAGGCATTGCCGCTTGTTTTACTGAAGATTTGGCTTGATGATAGAGGAATTGGGTTATTCCATCAGCGTCTTCCCCATCTTCTACTTGCGCCCATAGGGAACAACCTAAATCGAGTGACTCAAAATTGCCAAGATTAAATTTTCTAGAGTAGCTAACAGATACAGTTGTGAATTTCATTTTGTTTGGGTTTACTAGATTTTGGTTGTCAGTTTTCTTCATTAGTATCAACCATCTGAATGTTGAGTCTTTGACATAAATCACTCTTGCCAGCAGTTGTTATTTGCTCCAAGTCGTAGTAAATTTTCGTAGTACGGCGATAGGAATGGAAGCTGTTAGTTGTTTCATTGGTATCCATCCTTGTTAAGGAACTCAAAGCACTATCAAAACTGTCTAAAACCCAATATGTTTTTGATAAAAGTCTTGGATTGAATAATGGCACTGCACACAAATCGAGGAAATGGATATTTAGCAGCAGTTCTAGGAGGTGTAATTGGGGCTGTGGTATTGATGAATCTTGGTATATATCTAGGGATTGCTTATGGAAAAAACTTCATGCCGAATGCTGAACTCGAAGGGCTACTGCCACCTTTTATTGGTTCTTTTGCCGGCTGGTGGATTGGAGAAGTAATCGGTTGTTGGCTGGCTTTGCGTTGGCGA
>DASQZD010000096.1:0-5475 GCA_035638855.1 Nodularia sp. (in: cyanobacteria)
AATCGCTAAATAAATATTTTCTTCGCTCTCAAGAACGGGGGTAGAGCAAGTGGTGGGCTACCCAGTTGGGTCTACTCCACCAGTAATTCACGCAAGTATTAGGGTTTGGGACAGTGGCAAGTGTCCTTTTATAGCCGCCATTAACGGACAGTCGCACCGAAATAAATGACGACCACCCCGAAGATTAAGAACCAACGAAAAAATCAGGATTTCGCGCTTGATTATTTTTTAAGTCCCAAAGCGATCGCCTAAAATTTTCGCAATAAGCAAAAGTTAATGAAACTATTTTTAGCTCTATTGAGAATAGAATTTGCTTATTGACATGATGCGGCCGCCCTGCTATGAACAATGACAACATTGGCTATTTTCGGCTCAAAGCATAAATCGCTTCCTGGGGTTGAGTTTGTATTAGATGCGCTTGCACAGAGCCTTTTAATCTGGTACAAGCCTGTCTAACACTAGGCTACCATCTCCTCCAGATGAGCCTTAATTCATTTATTCATTGCTCTTGCTGTCAGCTAAATTATACAAAGAATATAAGTAAAGCTTGGTGTGCTGGTTAGACCTCGTTTCTAGCAGGGAATACTATAGCTAATTGCTACCTTTAACCTTTTCTCTTATGCGCCCTACTCTTTGTGATACTTTTAGGAGCCGTGCCCTATGGACATGGGATATGCTCGCAAGAGGACGTTCTGTAGATTGCCAAATTGGAGAAGAAACTTTAACAGACCTAAATATTCTTGAGCTAAAAATCCGGCACGCTTCTGAGGTTTATAACCGAACATTCAGTAAACCTGAAGAAGGGTCAAATGGTGCAGATTGGGAGTGGTGGTTTACTGGCTCTAGCAGAAAATGGATCGGTTTTCGGGTGCAAGCTAAAGTAATAGAAATTAAAACAAACTCTTTCAAGCATCTCCACTACAGGAAAGATAGCCATTCACCATTTCAATGTGACATTCTCATCCAGGATGCTCTACAGAAACCGTTTCCACGTATTCCTTTGTACTGTCTTTACTCAAATTGGAATACCCTACCTCAAATCCATTGGAGATGTCAAACCTACTACCCTATAGAGGAGCACTATGGTTGTTCTATACTGTCTGCTTTTGCAGTTCGCTGCTTGCGAAGCATTGGAACAAGCAAAACAAAACATCTTAAAGCTTTACTGAATTATATAAGCCCGTGGCATTGCCTAGTATGCTGCCGCGGATATGAAGCAGGTGATTTACCAAGCCGAGTATTTAGATATTGGAGAGACTTTATCGTAGAAGTTGAAGAGTCAATTTTTGAAGAACTTTCCCTAAACATTCGTCAGGATTTGAATGGTGAGCTAGATAATTATCGAGGAATTTATAACCAAATTGAATTATTAGATGAGCCACCGAATTATGTTCGATTGTTGCTTAATAATGAATTGGAAGAGCAACCTGATCCAAATTTACGAACGCTCACGGTCTTTAAAGAACGAGACGAACCAATATAGTCTTTGAGGAGCAGTTGCACGCAATCTGCTGTATCTCCTACTTTGGTATAGATGGCAATGTAGAAACAGGTGTAGATGGTTTTAACTCTATTCGGGTTTGGCAGCATCTAGCTCTTTCAGAAAGCCTCAATTGCTTGAAGTGTAACGAACTGCAAACAACCCACGATTGTACAACTTGACAATCAGCAGTAAATTGAAGGAACTTAAAGCGAACAAGGAACGACTCTAATCCGTAGCAAATCGGGTGGACAAAGCCAGGAGAATGATGTATGCGAGTAAGGCAAGAGACTTTTGATACCTATTGGCGATTTACTGCCCTGCGCCAGGAAGTATTTTTTAACAAAATTAATAATATGCCACCGCCTTGGACAACCGATCCTATTATAAACACTTATAAATTTTGTAATGCATATCGAGCAAGTGATCGCGTTTCTCAATATCTTATAAAAAACATAATTTACGATAATAATAGAAGTAATAATGAAGAAGAAGTCCTCTTCCGAATTTTACTATTTAAAATTTTTAACAGAAGAGAAACTTGGGAATATTTAGAAAACAAAATAGGTGATTATATTACACTGTCTAATTTTGATTTTAATGTTTATTCAAATATACTGCAAGAGGCTATGGATAATGGATATGTTATTTATACCAGTGCATATATGTCTTGTGCCAGTAAAGAGTTTGGTTATGATAAGAAACACCAGAATCATCTGGCATTAATCGATCAAATGGTTGTTAAAGATCATGTAATCACTCGCATAGTCAGAGCTAAAAGTCTTGAAGAGGTTTTTCATACCATTCAAGAATATCCATTGCTAGGTAAGTTCATGGCTTACCAATTAGCGACAGATATTAACTATAGTGAAATTATCAATTTTGACGAAAACAGTTTTACTATAGCAGGACCAGGGGCTGAACGTGGCATCAGCAAGTGTTTCCTTGATACGGATGGAAAAACTAATGCCGATATCATCCATTGGATGACCGAAAATCAAGAACAGGAGTTTCAGCGTTTGGGATTAAATTTTCAATCACTTTGGGGTCGTCCATTACAAGCGATAGACTGTCAAAATCTATTTTGTGAAACTGATAAATACTGCCGAGAGGCCTTTCCTGATTTAAAAAGTAATCGCAAAAAGATAAAATCTAAATTTACTTCAACTCCTCAACCAATTGACTATTTTTATCCACCAAAATGGCGGATAAACGATAAGGTTAAAGAAACTTTAGCGTCAATTTTGCTAAAAATAGAACCTCCTCAACAGCCATCTATTGAGTTACAAATTACTCCTAAACGGCGGAGAAGTTCAAACATGGAACAACAAAAATATAGTAATTGTCACCAATTGTCTCTGGAGGATACAATAATTGACAATTTATTAACATCTGTAGATAAAATCAAATATCAAACACCGGAATTGTTGCCAAGATTGCAGCGGCAGATGGAGCAAAAAACGCAGTTAAAAGATAAAAAGAAAAAGCTGATAAAACCAAAAATCTCACCAAATTCCGACGCCAAAAATTCTCATCAGTTGTCCCTATTCTAATCAAAGCATTTATTTCTAAATTAATGAAAACTCAGAGTTATCAAGTATAGTGGCATGAAAAAATCTGCCGTTATCAATGGAAGTTATCGCTATTTATTAGGGCGTGAGTGGAACGTAAATGACCCGCAAATTACTTTTGTGATGCTTAACCCAAGCACCGCCGATGCCAACCAAGATGATCGCACGCTCTGTAAATGTATTAACTTTGCCCAATCTTGGGGCTATGGTTCTCTTGAAGTGGTTAATCTGTTTGCTTACCGTGCTACAAAACCCCGTGATATGCGCCAAGTACCTGATCCTGTGGGTTCAAAAAATAATTACTATCTTCAATTAGCAACAAAACGTGCTGCCTTAATTATTGTGGCATGGGGTGCGAATGGCAGCTTTCAGAATCGGAACCAAGAAGTGCTAAATCTAATTTCTGGACAACAACCTCTCTACTGTCTAGGTATAACAAAACATGGACACCCATGCCACCCACTATATATTAAAAATAGTACACAACGAATTATTTTTTAATGCTGCCTCTACGTCCATTGCTGAATTTTTAATTCTGATTGCCATCCACTTTTCACTCTTAATAAAATCAGATTTTTTTGAAATTAAAATATCACAACATTAGTTTGAGTAAAAATTAATGTAATTAATTTGTTGCAAGACATTTTACTTTGCTCAACATAGCAAATAAAGCATTTTGCATAAATCTCAGAAAATTAGCAAGTCCGTTGCTGAATTAGAGGGTGAAGTCAAGAAAGGTAAAACTACTTAGAAACTTGCACACTTCTCTAATCAACTCTGATAACTCTACAGAAGACATTGCTTTAATTTCTTTATATAACTAAGTTCATCTGCTTTTGAAATCTATTTTTTCATCCCCATAATCAATAGCACTAGAATCTGAGGAGTTTGATATGAATTTTTCTGATTATCAAATACAAGCAATGAGTACAGACCAGATTCCTGCTGTGGAAGGTACTGAACTAATTGTACCACTCCTGGGTTTAGTAGGCGAAGTCGGCTCTTTGATGACTGAGTATAAAAAGCATTTACGTGACGGTGATGCACATAAACTTTTTAAAGAGGGCGTTGCGGAAGAATTGGGTGATATGCTTTGGTATGTTGCCAACTTCGCAAGCAAGTTTAACCTTGATTTAGAAGAAATTGCAGAAGATAATTTGCAAAAGTGTCATGCTCGTTGGGGATGGAGAAATTTAGTACAGGTAGATAATAAAGTTACAGGCTACATATTCGACAATGAGTTTCCCGACCACGAAAGTTTACCACGACGGTTTGAGGTACAGATTACTGAGGTAAGGAAAGATAACTCAGTAATGATGAGGGCATTTATCGACAAACAACAGATTGGAAATGACCTCACCGATAACTCCTACTCCAGCGATGGCTACCGCTTTCATGATGTTTTCCATATGTCCTATGCCGCAGTTTTGGGTTGGTCGGCGGTCATTCGTAGTATTCTCAAACGTAAGCGCAAAAGCAATCCCCGCATTGACGAGGTTGAAGACGGTGGTCGTGCAATAGCTATTGAAGAAGGCATATCAGCACTCGTATTTACCTATGCCAAAGATCACAGGTTTTTAGAAGGCGTTTCAGCAATAGATTACCAACTGTTGAAGACTATCAAAAATATGACATCGCATTTAGAAGTTTCACAGTGTTCGCTGGGTGATTGGGAGAAGGCAATTATGATGGGCTACGATGTCTGGCGGCAGGTAGAGAAGTATCAGGGAGGAATGGTAGTTGTTGACCTCGATGCACGCTCCATAACTTATCAAATAGGGGATCATGTATCAACGGAGGTCTGCCGAGATAACCACAAAAAGGGACATGCTGTAAGCTTATGTTACGCAGATTTGTCAACCCCTTGATCTAAGCTGGTTGACAACCGGGAGTAGCACTGGAACCAAAATCCACGTTAAGCCCAAAACTAGACAATGAAAGATAGCAAAACTGATATCAGCCTAAAAGCCATCTGTAATTAGCTGACTCAAGTTTTTACTCCCGATGCAAGTTGACGCTTAGGCACAAGCCATGAAAAAAGATACCAGCCGTGTTTCGAGTTTATTCGTTGTGTAGCGTGGAACTGGGTTATGACGGCTGGTATAGGAGTGAAAGCGGTCTCCCCTTAGGGCAAAACAACAATATCCAGATTCATACAGCATTATTACTTAGTCAAATCGTCAGCGCTTACACTTTCATCTAATTTAATTTCTCTTCATCGCCCTCAATAAATGTCAATCAACTGACAATAACTCCCCCATCCCCCACCACCAGCACGCTAGGAGATAGTGCGACAATAGCTCTTTTCGCACCACTGAGAGTAATAAACACGCTCTTTACAACTAAGATGTTGAAATAGCATTAAACTGACGCTGCCCCTGTGCTGCTGACTAACCAATGACACAGATCCACCCAGAAAATCTT
>DASQZD010000097.1:0-49696 GCA_035638855.1 Nodularia sp. (in: cyanobacteria)
GTACGCTGCATCACGGCTGTAACCAAAGCGTTCGCGGCAGTATTCCTCAAAAGTTCGGTGCGTGGAACGGTATAGCCGTCTGTCTCTCAACTCCATTAACGCCTGACCCGCTTCTAAAAATGCACGTTCTACACGGCGTTCCAATTGCAAGCGTAAGCTTTGTTCTTGGTCGGTCAACTCTTTTACTTCAACAGCCATAACCGTGATAGTTGCTGAAGCTGGGTTCTCGTGCAAAGAAGTATTTTCGCAAGCAGGGTCGGTTGCTAGCTTTGGTTCCTCAGATGTCGCGGGGGTAATTTTCTTGCGTCTAGATGGTGGTTTGTTCATTATTCCACCTCCAGGCTGACAGCAGTTGAACAAATCTTGAATTGTGTCATCATTGAATATAGTGTTTTTATTTATGCCCTCAACAATACGAAGGATGGGGTTTTTCGTTGCTTTTTCTATTTTGCAGTGTTAAAGCACTACTAAATATAAAACTCATTAAAATATCTCATAGACCAATTATCAAAAAAACCACTACGCCAGAGGTATTACAACAACAAAATACTGTTTGGGCGTATTCTAGAAAATACCCTCTTCGACACATGGGTAAAACAACGGCTAATGCTTGATTATTTGACGGCGGGTATTGCATTTTGGATAACTTTGTTTGGAGTACAAGAGTCGTTGTTAGAATTTCGCCTGGGTTATCTCGGTCGTTACTGGTTTCTTGCGATTAGTGCTAGCCTACTCCTGAGCTTTTTGCTCTCTGCCCCAATTATTATCACGCTAATCATTAAATTTGCAGTAGATCCATTTACTTTCCCAGGTAATGTTATTCTTTGTGCGTAGCTTGCCGCCGTAGGCATCGCTGAGGTAATCTTTGGTGTGATTCTTAGCTTTTCCCAAGGTTACAAGGGAACTAAAAATTTCAACTATACAATATAGTTATAATTTTATAGTAGCTAATTATACCCTTACATTAGTTTTTATCAAGCAGATAATTATTACCAAAATAGTAGTTTTTTCTTCCAAGAGTATTGACATGTTATTGATTGCTGTATACTATCAATATCTTGTAAATTCAGACTATTCTCAATAACACTGTAATATCAGCACTAATTTTTTTTGAGCTATTTTCCATCTTTTGCTTGCATAAGGTCATATCTGTTCTGTCCTTATTTAACAAGAGCTACGTAAAATAGAGGTAAATATTACAACTATTGAAGAAGAAAGTCAAATTCAGACTACGTACTTATTCACGTAAAGGACAAAAATTTTGAGCGACGGCAATAATAATTCAGTTAGTGTAGCTTACTTTGATAGCTTGCCACAAAAATTTTCTGAAGGAGATGCTGATGCGCTTTTAGCTTTTGGTCGCCATTTACATTGGGGTTATTGGTCTGACCCAACTCAAGCTAATGGTTCGGTTGCAGATTTTGCTGTAGCGGCAGAGAACTTATCTTGTCTCGTTACTGACGTTGCAGAAGTACAGGATGGTTTAAGCATTCTTGATGTAGGTTGTGGATTTGGAGGAACCATTGCTACTCTCAATGAACGTTTTTGTAATATGCATTTAGTCGGAATAAATATTAATAAAGAACAGCTATCTAGAGCTGAAACAATAGTACAGGCTCTACCGGATAATCACATAGAATTTATTTACGCTGATGCTTGCCAGTTACCATTCCCTGATGGTTATTTTGATGTAGTTTTTGCAGTAGAGTCTATTTTTGCTTTCTCTAGCCGCGAAAATTTCTTTAAGGAAGTAAGGCGAGTTTTACGTCCAGGAGGAAGATTAACGATTTGTGATTTTATTCCTATTGAGGCTTTTTACCGAACCTGGAAATTAATAGAAAAAGCTATTAAAACTCTTATTGTTCGTACTTACGGCTCTCGGTCTATTAATTTTTGTCCTGTTTTCGAGTACAAAAATTTAGCTGAAGCTACAGGTTTTGAGCTAGTAAAAACAGAGAATATTACTCGTAATACTTTACCAAGTTACCCAGTAGTTAACTCATTAATGCGGCGAGAAGGGGATGAGGAAACTTACCGGGCAACTAGAGGGTTGGAGAGGCTTAGTCGGCGTGGATTAATACAATACATGATTTTATCTTTCCAAGTCTCTCCTCCTTAGTTGGAAGCTGAAAATTAAGATTATATAATTAACATGAAAATATTCAGTTTTCCTAAAGTTATCCAAGTAAGCATAATGATTTGCTTGTTGAATTCTGGAGTAGTAAAAGCACAAATCATCCCAGATTCAACGCTACCTGTCAATTCCGGCATTACTATTGATAGTGATATTAGCATTATCAATGGAGGAACTAGAGCAGGTAACAATCTGTTACATAGCTTTGACCAGTTTTCCATCCCCAATGGAAAAACAGTTTACTTCAACAATGCAGGAGACATTCAAAACATCATTAGCCGGGTAACAGGTAAGTCTATTTCTAACATTGACGGATTACTTCGAGCTAACGGTGCAGCTAACCTCTTTTTGCTTAATCCCAATGGCATTATTTTTGGTTCCAATGCCAGCTTGAACATTGGCGGTTCTTTTTTAGCAAGTACAGCTAGTAGCTTAAAGTTTGCTAATGGAACAGAGTTTAGTACTACTGAGACTCAAATTGCTCCTCTTTTAACTGTAAGCGCACCCATAGGTTTGAACTTAGAAAACAATACTGGTGAAATCCGTGTACAAGGTTCAGGACATACCTTGGGTATTTCTTCCTTGTTTTCACCCATTTCAGGGGCAGGAGCTAGCGACAATGGTCTGCGGGTTTTGCCGCAGAAAACCTTAGCCTTGATAGGGGGTGGCATTGCTTTAGAAGGAGGCAATTTGACAGCACCAGGAGGACGGGTAGAACTTGGTAGCGTTGGTAATGGAATAGTTACCTTAAATCCGACAACCTCCGGTTGGGTATTCGGATATGAGGGGTTACAAAACTTTCAAAATATCGAACTGTCTAAACGAGCATTGGTAGATGCTAGCGGCTCTGGAAGTAGTGCCGTTCAACTAGTAGGAAAACAAATTTTTTTGACTGAAGGCTCGGTTGCGTTGATTCAAAATCAAGGCGCACAGACTGGAAGCGGTATAAATATACAGGCTTCAAATTTACTTCAATTAAGTGGTACTTCTGTCGATGGAATGATCCCTAGTGGAGTTGAAATAGAAACTTTGGGAGGAAGTGTAGGTGATGTTGTAGTTTCAACTAAGCGTTTGAGCTTTGAAGATGGAGCAGCTATAAATAGCAAAACATTTACACAAGCAAGCGCGAGCAATATACTTCTGAATGCTTCTGAATCTATAGAGGTCAAAGGATTTTCTTTCATTAACCCTACCACTAGTAGCATTGCTAGTGGCGTTGGCTCATATACTTTTAGTGCTGGCACAAGTGGGAATATTGCGATTAATACAGGTCAATTAACTGCTTTAGATGGAGGTACTATAACGTCTGGAACTTTTGGTACTGGCACAGGTGGGGAATTGCTCATTAATGCGGCTCATAGTGTTGAATTGAGTGGGTTTAATCCTATCTTTTCTTCCCCAAGTCAAGTAGCTGTAGGGGCTTATAAATCTGGAAATTCCGGGAATTTGAAAATCATCTCCCCTGAAATTAGATTAGACAACGGGGGCATTATTGCTTCTTATACTTTTTCGGGCGGGAATGCTGGAGATATCACAATTGAAGCCCCTAGTTTTCTAAGTATTACAAGCCCTGCCAATACAAAAGATTTATCTTATGAATTTCTGTCTGGAATATCATCATACGCAGTATCCCCTCCTGTATTAATACAACAAGCGTTAGGACTATCTTCAGAGGTAAGTGGAGCAGCTAGGAGCATAAAAATAACAACTGAACGATTATCCCTATCTAAAGGTTCAATTACTGTAAGTAATTTAGGCACTGGTTCAGCGGGCAACATAGATATTGATGCAAATATAGTTTCTCTGAAGAATAATTCTTCCATTAGTGGTGCAACCGCATTGGCAGACGGAGGAAATATTTTTATACACGCAAACGATATGCAATTATCTGACAGCATTATCAGTGCTAGTGCCAGTAATCCTGAGGCGGCTTATCGTCTTTTAGGTATCGACTTTCCCTACAACCTTGCCCCAGTTGGTGCTGGTATTGGCGGAAATGTGACAATTGATACAAATACTCTGTTTTCCTTGGGAAATAGCACTATCACAGCCAACGCTTTTGGAGGACGCGGCGGAAATATCAGGATAAATGTTCGTGATGGGTTCCTTTTCTCTGAGAATAGCCTAGTTGAAGCCAGCTCTGAGTTGGGAATCAATGGCACAGTTCAGATCAATGGACTTGCTATTAATTCTAGGGGCATTAAAGCAGCACCAGAAGTCGTTCAAGAAACTCCTAAAATATCATCGGGTTGTGCTGCACAGTCAGGCACAGGGACAGATATGTTAACTGTGGCTAGCAACAGTCCACCACCTAATTTTGACGAACATTTAGATAGTCAACCTATCTGGCAGAGAAATTTTATTTCATTTGAGTCCATTAAACATTCATCTGAATTACATTTGTCAACAATTAAAGAGACTACGAAAATTGTGGAAGCTCAAAGTTGGGTAATAGATTCTAGGGGAAATGTCGAATTAGTTGCGACAGCACCTAATCAAGTGACAATTGATAGCTTTTTGTCCACCAGTTCCTGTACATCGCTCAGTTCTGTAGTAGAAGTATTCCCATCACTAGCAACAGAGTAAAGCAATGATTAAATGGAGATATTGCCTAAAATATGCTCTTTTAGGCATTCTAGCCTTGTCAATAGTTCTAACTCGATCATCTTTATTGCTGGCTCAGTCCACCAAAAAAGAAACACATATACAACAGGCTGAACTGTTAATCCAAGTAGGTAGAAAACAATTAAATCAAGGTCAAGCAGCAGAAGCCCTTGACAGTTGGCAACAAGCCACGAAAATTTACCGTCAGAACAAAGATGCCGAAGGTGTTAGTGGGAGCTTAATTAATCAAAATTTTGCCTTGCAAAAGTTAGGTTTACACTCCCAGGCTTGTGAAACACTTTTGGAAGCTCTAAAGGTAAAGAATTTGAACTGCAACCCAACACTATTAGAACCTACCGAATACGAGAAATCACAACTGACAACAGCAATACACCAGTTAAAATTAACACCAATAAATTTACTGGGATTACAAAGCATGGGGCAAGTCCTACGTCTATTTGGTAAGCTCAATGAATCTGAACTAGTTTTGGAAGAAACGCTATTATTTGCTAAACAGACATCTTCAGAAAAAGTTAGCGATATTTTGCTGTCATTGGGTAATACAAAACAGTCCATCTATCAACGAGCACGAGATGAGTACAAATGGGTAGAGGAACCCATATTTAGAGAGACGATTATAGATTCTATTCCACAGAAGGCAGAGGAGTCACTTAAGACATATCAACTTTTAGTAGATCGGACAAGTTTTTCACAAGGAATAAAACTACAAGCGCAACTGAACCGTTTAAACTTATTGCTAGACTTTGATGAATGGCTAACAGATAAACCTAAGCTAAAAGATGCTCATACAAAAGTTAGTCAGCAGATTCAACCATTAGCAAATCTTATATTACAAAACCCTTCAGCATTTTCTAAATTGTCGCCAGAACAATCTATTCAAGCTCAATTAAAATTTGCTAATATTCTCAGTAAAATCCAAAATAAATCGTTGAAATCAGCAGCTATTCAGTATGCTACATCTGCCTTAAAAACCGCTAAATATATTAATAACAAAGTCTTAGAATCTAAAAGCTTAGGCGCTTTAGGTAAGTTAAACACAGAGGAATCACAAATATATTTTAAAAAGGCTTTGAGTTTAGCTCAGTCAATTAATGATGTGGATCTTCTCTATGAATGGCAACAGCAATTAGGGAATTTATATCAAAAACAAGGTAAAACTGAAGCAGCGATTCAAGCTTATGGCGCGACTATTGACAGCATTACACAAATTCGCGGCAATCTCTTGTCTAGCAATTTAGATGCACAGTTTTTCTTTTATGAAAAAGTAGAGCCTGTATATCGCAATTACATGCGACTGCTAGCAGAAAGTCCTTCTCCTAATTTAGAGTTAATACGCCAAACTTATGAACAACTTCAAGTAGCGGAATTAGAGGATTATCTCAAATGCGGCAAACTCGACCTTGTTGCTTTAAATAAGCTTCAAAAATTGGATGACACCCCAGCAATAATTCACATTATTGATTTGAACAATAGGATAGAAGTAATTGTTCAATCTCCAGGCGACTCCCCTCATCACCACTCCGTTGATTCAAAATTAGTTAAAACTCATGTCAACACCTTGTTAGAAATTCTACAAGATGAAAAACTCGTTTATACTAAGCAACATATAATTACTTCACATTATCAAGTGCTATATAAAGAGTTAATTGCACCTTTAAAAAAATATTTGCCTGGCTCCGGTACATTAATCTTTATTTTAGATAAATCTTTCCAAAGTCTGCCAATGAACTTGCTGCATGACGGGAAAGATTATTTAGTGAAGCGCTATAGCTTTTCAGAAACTTTGGGTTCTAGAGTCCGAACCCCTAAGTCTTTACGACAAGATCAGATGAAAGCTTTCATCGCTGCTCTGTCTATACCCAGTCCCAGCTTGACAGATTCAAATGCTCCTCCAGGGGCAGAAGCTTTACCCCAAGCAAAACAAGAAGCAGAAGATGTCAGAAAACTAACCAATTCTTCACTTGTTTTATTGGATAAAGAATTTACTAGTTCTCACTTTAAGCAGAGAATAAGTGAAGAAGATTTTCCTATTGTTCACATTAGTACTCATGGACAATTTAGCTCTAAACTTATACGTACAGGATTTTTAGCTTATGATCGACAAATTAATATTAGAGAGTTTGACAGCTTACTAAGAAATAAAACTCAAGCTAGTTCCGATATAATTGAGTTGTTAGTTTTAAGCGCTTGTCAAACCGCTAAGGGTAATAAAAGATCAGCTTTAGGAATTGCTGGGGTTGCAGTACAAGCAGGAGCAAGAAGTACAGTAGCAACCTTATGGTTAGTAGAAGCAAACTCCACTGTTGAACTGATGGAAGAATTTTACAAAGGATTAAGAAAGGGTTTAACTAAAGCAGAGGCGTTAAGGCAGGCGCAATTAGCATTAATGAAAAATCCTAAATATGCTCATCCTTACTACTGGGCACCCTTTTTAATCGTTGGTAGTTGGTTGTAAAAATCTATTATTTTTAACCCTTCTTCCACTTTTTTAAACTCAGATGAATTGTTACTTTTTTTCGCTAATTCAGATGCTGTCAAATATTGGCGTTTAGCTTCGTCTGGTAAACCTGCTTCAAAATAGCGCTCACCTAATACTCTATAAATGGTCGGATTTTTACTACCTGCCGTGACTGCCTTATTTAATATTTCAAGGCTTTCATCCAAGAAACCTCTAAATGCATATACAGCATCTATGTCAAGAACAGCTTCATCTTGAGGTAAACCTAGAGAATTGATTTGCTTTACTATATCTAAAACCAGTTTAATTTCCTGCTCAGAAAACAAGTTTACTACAAACGAATCCGCAGTGGGAGGAAAATCTTTTCTATAAGCGATTATAGAGATATTGAATGCTTGATCAAATGCTAATTCTTTTTCTTCTGGAGGGTAAGTAATTCTATTTTCATCTACAGTTTTTTCCCATTCAAACTCGTACCCTTTTACTCTCACTTTATAAGAAGTAGCACCTGGAACAGAACGCCAAGCTATGTCTGGTCGAGTTTTCATTAATGAACTGGTATAAGGGTAAATAATTGTAGGCTCATCCTCTTCTCCTGTTCCACCTTTTCGGATTAAGCACACATCTATATTACTTGGATTGCAACTAGAGCTAGATATATCAGTTGTTGTACATTTATCAGAAGGAATAGCTCCACTTGATAAATCTAAAATATTTCCTGAACTCAGGCATAAGAATTTTACATAACCACCATTCAAAACTTCTAATCGCTCTCCCTGACAAACCAAACTTCCTGGCTCAAAACGTTTGTCTCCTTTATTCATTACTCTTCCAAGTGCCGGGTTACAGCGAACCTGATTTCTTCTTACTCTTATAAGAGGTACACTGGCCAAAAGTGGCGCATCTTTAATCAGAAGGATGCTCAAGCAGGACAATAAAATAATTTTTGTACTAGTTCTCACTTTCTCTTGCTATTTATATCACTGATTAGCAGATTATCACTTTTTGAGAATACGATCTAGTAAATCTTCTCTCCATATAATAACTTCCGGCAGACCAGATTTGCCTAAAATGCACGCTGCTATAGAAATTCTAGCATCATCATTTTTACCTAAAGCTTCTTGAATTTGAGATAATAGGCAGTAAGCATCTATTCTCTGACCATCCAAATCAATCGCTTTTTCCAAATATTTTTTGGACTCACTCAATCTATTTTGCATTAATCTTGCCCAGCCCAAATCTTTGTAGAATGAAGCTTGTAACTCCCTATTCTCAGTTTTACTTAAACCTTGTAAAGCTAAAGTAACAGAGGTATTATAATCACCACTTTTATTCTTCAATCTTGATAAAGCTGCAATAGCAAATATAGCTTCACTACTACTTTTAATAGCTAATTTATATTGCTTATCAGCTAAATCATATTTACCTTGTCCATCATAAAAAAACCCTAACCCGTAGTGTGATTCCCATTTATTAGGCTTTAACCTAAAAATTTTTTCATAAGTATTACTTACGCAAGTATAGTCTTGTAATTGCTGACATGCTACTGCTAAATTATTATAAGCACTATCATCTTTAGGATTATATTTTATAGCTAGTTCGTAATTATTTCTAGCAATTTGAGGGTCATTTTGATGCTGTAAACCCTTCTCAAAGTAAAAAGTTGAGACTGAATTAGTTAAATTATGTCCATATCTTATTGCTCTTTGAAAGTCTTTTTCAGCATCGGCAATCCTATTTTCTTTATAGGCTTCTTTACCTTGATTTAAAAAATAATCTGCTACTGTGGATTTTAAGCTATTATTCAAATACACTGCTTGTTGAAAATCGTTCTCAGCTTGGTCAAATTGATTTTCTTTATAAGCTTTTTTACCAGAATCTAAATAATATTTTGCTACTAGAGGTAAAGATGCATATATCAAACCAACAATACTTAATAAACCTAATACAAACACACTAAGTTGAAACGGCTTTGATTTAATTACTCGATTAAGCTTTGATTTAAATGGTAAGCGATCCAATCGCTGCAAAATTACTTCAGTAGTTGCTGGACGATTCCCTGGTAAAGGAGCCATCAACTCATCAATAAAATCAGCAAAGGGTTTGTCAATCTGTGGCGCATCTTTTCTCCAAAGCAAGTTCCCTGTTTTTGTATCTTTAGACAAATCAACAGGTGGAGTAGCAGTGACTAAATGTACAAGAGTGCGCCCTAAAGCAAAAAAATCTGACTGTGGGACTGCCCGCCCTTCAATTTGTTCTAGTGAAGTGTAACCAGGCGTAACTACAGACGTAATTTCATATCGTCCTCCCCTTCCTGTATTAGTTCCTCCGCTTCCACTAATTTTTGCTAGATAGGTATCAGTCACCCGTCGCGCCACACCAAAATCAATTAATGATAGTTGCCCATTTGACTGAAGAATTATATTAGAAGGTTTAATGTCTCGATGGAAAAAATTGGAGCGGTGTACATCATGAAGAATTTCGATTAATTGTCTGAACCATTCTAATGCTAAAGATTGTGAAATTCTCCCATTAAATTCTATCCACTGCTCCAGGTTCTGTCCCTCGACTTTATCCATAACTAAACAACGCAGTGTCAGTTGAGTATCATTAGGAACAAAAGTGAAAAAATCATCTAAGGTACTTTTAGGGATTCTTGGATGATGAATTAGCTGTAAAGTTAGAGCTTCTTGCTCAATTAACTCAACCATCTTAGGCGATCCCCATCTCAGAACTTTCATAATTCGCTGCTCACGTACAGGATTCCACTGAGTACCAGCGTCCTCTACTTCAAAAACTTCCATATAAGTGAACAATTCTTGAGTAAGCGCTCTCAACGGCTTAATTAAGCGGATGCGGTCATTAATCAGCAGCGAAGTGCCACAAGAGAGACAGTTTTCAATATTGTCGGGATTTTGACGTTGATCGCAAAGGGGATTAATACAGTAGCATGACATATTTGAAAAACTTATACCAATGCAGTTGACAATGGTTACTAGGCATTAATCAACTAAACATCACCTATTTTGAATCTAAGTTTTATTGCTCTAATACTCTACTAAAAAGACTATTACAGTAAATATTGCTCAGTACCCAGGATTTATTTTGTATATTATGCAACTATTTTATTCTAAGCTTTGAGTAGAACAATCCCATTGTATTTAACAAAAAATAAACTATTTGATGCCTTTACAGTTTTAAGTAACCTATTAGATATTTGTATGTTACTTTCTTCAAATCAAGCAAATATAAGCACAAAAAGCTAGTATTATTAAGTCTAATCTAACACACCTCTACCATTGACTATAATTAAACGCCCCTTGGGAGGACTTTACTAAACCGATAGGATAAAGTACAAATATGGATTTCAGTGCGGAGCAAGGACTAAGGTTTTCAGAGATTTCCCCCTCCTCCCCTGTTACAACAGCAGAGGAGCCCCTAGAGCAGAGAATTTCAGAAACAGTAACTTTTGAAGAAGCTTTGATCGTAGTGAATAATCTAGTGTTTGCAAAAAGGGGTAAACCCCTATCTGATGCAGAGATTAGAATTATGAGAGGAGGGTGGGATAACAGTGAGTTCGTGGAGATAGCAGAGAACTCCCCGTATAGTGCTAATTATTTGCAACGGCGTTTAGCCCCTCAGTTATGGGATCTACTCTCTGAAACTATTGGAAATGAAGAACGGGTGGGAAAGAGGAACCTACGATATTTCTTAGAACAAGCCACCAAAAAATATTCTGTTCCATTTGGACTAAACAAAGAGCAAGTACTTCCTCCTAATGACTTTGTACAAGGCATTCGAGGCGAATTACCTGACTTATCTAATTTTTATGGACGGACACAGGAACTAATCCATTTAAAAGAATTAATAATAAAGCAACGCTGTGTATCATTAATCGGTGTGGCGGGAGTTGGTAAAAGTGCATTAGCAGCAAAACTGTTAACAGAGCTTAGTATAGAGTCTCCATCTGATTTTGATTGTTTAATTTGGAAATCAGTTGCCTATGCACCGAAAGTTCAGGACTTAGTAGCCGAACTAATGCAACTAATCCAACCTTCAGAAACATCCTTAAGCTTGCCAGAAATCACTCAGACAATGATTACAAAACTGGTTAAGCAATTAAAATCGCGCAGATGTTTGCTGGTATTAGACGAATTTGATGCATTATTCCAGAAAAATAACTTCGAGCAGAGGCTAGATTACAGAATATTCTTTCGTCGCTTGGTAGAAGAACAACATCAAAGCCGCTTACTGTTAACTAGTAGAGTTTTACCTGATGAATTTGATAGTCTATTAAGTGCTAAACGGCACATCCAGTGGGTTAGAATTGAAGGGTTAGACGCAAATACCGCAATGCATTTTTTGGCTACTCAAGGATTGACTGATACGCAAAAATGCAGCGAGTTAATCAACACCTATCGTGGTAATCCTTTAGAACTTAAAACAGTAGCGGATCGAATTAACCACTTTTTTAGTGGTAGTACAAAAATATTCTTCCAACACAAAACTACATTTTTTAGCAATGAGCTTCAAGCAATGCTTGATGAAGCATTTGGTCAAGTATTGAATGAGACTCAGAAGCAAATTATGATTTATTTAGCAGATAAAGTAGCTTCAGATTTTAAACCTATTAAATTCGTTGAAATAATCAACGATCTAAATCAGAAACACCAAGCATTAGTATCAACTTCAGAATTAATAAATGCATTGGAAAAACTTGAAAGACAATCGTTGATTGAAACTAATAAAGACCCATTTACAAAAGAAATCAGTTTTACTCTTCAACCAGTAATAAAAAAATATATCATGAAAGATCCGCAAGGATTAGTACGTATATCCCATGCTTTCCCAAAATTAGCAAATGCGTCTTGAACAAAAGCTTTTACCGCAGGGTAATCTACCCTACATAGAGTGTCACCAAACCTCTGATTACCCCTAACTAAAACAATCGTTAATAAATATGGAGGTCTAAAAGTAAAAATCAAAACGACGCTATTACACCAGACGACCAAAAGTTCTGTAATATAAAAACGAACAGGAAATGGAGGAAGATATACAACAGCACCAAAAATTTAAAGGACAAAGAGTCATTAATTAGTGACGCTTTGCCCAGTACCAAAAACAGAATAATTTCAGAGCGGGGTTATCTCACGAGAACCGAAGCAGTGGTATGTAAAGTTTGGCCGCTTTTATCCACTGACGGTCAGAAGAGATTTAATCCGCGCTGCTTCTCATATTATACGAGAAGCCACACGAAACGCACCAGTTTTATGTGGCATTTTTGGCTGTTGAAATTTCTCAAAGGGGCAAAATATTAAGTTTGATTAAGAAAAACCCGAATTTCGTAGTTAAAAATCCTTAGCAGCGCAACAACCCCCTCTGAAGCTTGTAAACCGAGTTATCAGGGGAAAATATTGTGATAAATAGCAAACCCAAGAGCGCAGTAGTAGAGCGCATGGGGTCAAGTGCAGCTTTTGCATGGCAACTTTGTGCTGTGACGAAGGGAAATTTTCGGAATATCCAGGCTAGAGCAAGGGTTTCGCAGCTTGAAAGAGTTCTCTCTAAGGAATTCCGAGGGGAGAACCGATGAATGCAGCAACAACTGAATACCCAAACAATCTCACGGCAGCGGAATACCATGAGTTGTTAGCTGGTAGCGCCATTCATCCGGCGCTGATTAAGGACAACTTCTTCCACATCGAGGGAGAATCAGTTTATGACTACCTGTTCATCTCCGACAAAATCCCTCGGAAAAATGCAGGTCGAGTCACAGATGCATACATAAAAATGTATCAGCACCTATTACTAGGTGGGACGTGGATTCAGTCACTTGACCCATTCAAAAACTGGCAACCGATGGAGTGGGGGCGGATTAAGCCCAACTTCCCGCGCTTTGATTGGCAAACAGGTAAACCAGTTAAATACGAGTCGCCACCTAAGACAGCCAACCGTGTTACCTACTTTGATGTCGCTAACCCCATCTGGGACAAAGTTGCAAAGCGTTATTTAATTAAGCGCTATCATTCACTTTTAACATTGCGCTTACTGGATCAACTCAATCCACTAATATTTTGGGAGTGGGTAAAGCAGCATCCAGAGATTCCGGTTATTTTATGCGAGGGCGAAAAAAAAGCGGCCTGCTTGCTCTCTTTAGGGTTTGTAGCGATCGCACTCCCTGGAATTTGGAACGGGCGCGTGGGCAAACAAGATTTTGATGAACGGTTGCATCCTGACTTAGTACCAATGGCTCAGGCGGGGCGCAAGTTCATTATATTATTTGATTACGAAACTTCTTCTAAAACCAGGTGGTCGGTTTTTCAAGCTACTGTTCGCACAGCAAAAACAATCTTAGCAGTAGGTTGTGAATGCGAAGTTGCATTGTTGCCAGGCCCAGAGAAAGGTGTTGATGATTTTGTAGTGGACAGAGGCGAAGATGCCAATGCCCTGCTAACTGCAATTATAGACGATGCCAAATCACTTTTTGATTACCAGCGCTCGTATCGAGCTAAGAAATGGGGACTCTCGAAGTACAAACCGGATGTCACAGTCAATATTAAATATTTGACCCAAGCACTGTGCATTCCTGATCTGGAGGAAAAATGTTCATCCGCTCCGCCACTTTACGATATTTCACAAGAGCAATTGTTCACCCCCTTAATTACAGGAGCAGAGGAGCAGGGGGGCAGAGGAGTTCTTGAGCAGGGGAGTAGGAGAGTAGGGGAACAAGGGAGTAGGGGAGCAGAGGAGAATTTTTGTATAAATCCTTTCCCCTCTGCCCCCCTGCCCCCCTGCCCCCCTGCCCCAAAAAAATCTTTTCGTTTCCCCAAAAAAGGATTAGTCATACTGTGGAGCGATATGGGTACAGGGAAAACCGAGTTAATGCGCTGGTGGCGTGACCAAAACCCCGACGCTCGTTTCCTCAACAACGGGCATCGCGTCAACCTGCTGAAGAATTTAAGCGATCGCTTGAGAACTGCGATGTACTCTGACTTGGGTTACACAGGTTTAGCTCAAGCGCAAGCTCTCAGCATTACCATCGACAGCTTGCACAAACTCAACACGCAAGCGCTGATTTATGGCTGCATATTTATAGATGAAGCTTGCCAATACCTTACCCACCTACTACACAGTAATACGTGTAAACAGCACCGTGCAGCAATCTTGGAGGTACTGGAATATATAGTATACAACGCCCCCCTGGTTGTCCTTGCCGACGCACACATGGATGATCTTACTGTCAACTTTTTTCTTGCAATGCGACCAGTAGGTGAAGTACCTTACATCGTCAAAAACGAATGGAGAAATGGCTCACGCACTATATATTGGTACGAAGGCAGTAATTCAAGCGCCCTAGTTGCCCAAATCTCGGCGGCGCTGATGCAAGGTCTGAAAATTATGGTTGCCAGTGACAGTAAGCGTTTCATCAAGAAACTCGAAAAGTCTTTTACTATTAAGTACTCTGAACCTAACTCTGACCAATCCCATACACCACAAAAATGGCGGATTTGGTCTGTGCATTCCGATAATTCTGGCTCTGAAGAAAACGTCGCGTTTATTAAAGATATCACCAACGCTGTCAAAAACTTTGATGCCTTGTTCACCTCTCCCAGTCTCGGTACTGGTGTCGATATTTCCGAGTATCATTTTGACTTAGTATTTGGTGTGTTTCACGGCGTTTCCCAAACCGCTACCGAATGTGCCCAGCAACTGTACCGCTATCGTCCAAAAGTCCCGTTTCATATTTGGGTGGCCCCGCGTCCTCCCTTCGGCTACCAAGATACAAACGCATCCAAAATCAAAGAACGCCTCCTGCAAACCAACGAGGTAACAGCTTTTCTGTTGCGGATCGACCGTCAAACAGGCTTAAGGGGCGCAGAGAAAGATTGGGCGCTTGAGGCTTACTGCCAAATTCTTGCCAACCGCCACTATTCTCTGAATAATCTGCGAGATGATCTGCGATCGCTCCTCACTGAAATGGGCAATACATTTATATCTATGGGCAGTGACGATGATGACCAATCTCTTGAACGCATGAAAAATGCGGCGGCTGCTTTGGACAGCGCCCACTATTCGGCTGTTGCCAAAGCGGGGGATATTACTTTGAGTGAGTACCGCGCCCGTCAAAGCAAAGATTACCTATCACAAAAGGAAATTTTTGAATGTGAAAAGTTTCGTATCTTTGATTCTTACGGCATCGAAGTAACCGAATCACTTGTAGAGATGGATGAAGGTGGTCGATTAATAGGAGCCTTAGCCGGACTTGAGGCAATTTTAGCAAAGCCCGATGAATCAATTGTTGACCCGAAAACTGGGCGGACTTATCCCACCCCGCCCCAAATTGTCGCTCAAAAAGACCGAAGCGAACGCGACAATTTACCTTTGTGCATCGACTGGGGCAATTACTCGGCGCGGTGGCTGGCTAGATTTAATCTGGGGCTGCATCAAATTCTCACTTCTTTAGTCAGGGGTGATGAAGTTACCGCCGACGATGCCGCTTTACTGAAGATGACAGCGATCGCCATACAGTGTGCTGCTCACGTCAAAGCAATTCTTGGGTTTACTATCCCGCCTGACTGTAAGCCTATTTGGTTGCTGGCCACAATAGTAGAGCAGCTGGGGTTAAAGTTAACCTTCCGCAAACAGGGTAAGCGCGGTGAACAGGTGAAACTTTTCTCTTTATCTAAAAAGGAATTGGAATTTGCTCAAGAGGTAATTGCTCATCGCGTGGCAAAGCGCACCTATGACGCTACCCAAACCCCTGCTGTGTATAGCCTAAACCCTCTTCAGCCGCCCGTATCCGCCCCCCCCCTTAATGCTATAGGGAACCCCCATGAAGGAGGGGAGGATACTACAGATGAGAGCGGAGGAGCACAGGAGCAGAGGAGCAGAGGAGCAGAGGAGTTGAGGAGCAAAGAAGAAATTTGTACAAGTTCTTTCCCCTCTGCCCCTCTGCCCCCCTGCCCCCCTGCTCTCTTCACTGACCGCACTACCTTACTTCATTGCGTAGAAATACTTCGCTCTGGTATTGCCAAAGGAGTGGACGCGATTAAAGGCATCCTCAAGCGATGGACTGGGGATTTGCGCTGGGAGGTGGTGCTGGAACTTGAAGCGATCGCGGCAAATGAGCTACGGCGAGTGGAGTCGGCAGTACCGGAATTTTACGCCTTGCTGAATGAAGATGTGTTGCCGATGGAGTTCTCCTAAACTTTCGTCATAACTGACCGCATCCTTGAAGCAATTTCTACTTTTGCTTTCAGCAATTGCGCTGATGCTGCTTTGCTAAATCGATTTTTTGGTAAAATGGGGTCAATACCTTTCATGCACTGAATTATCGGTCACTTCGACTTTCCCTGGTTTCCCGAAGTCGTCTGACGAAACCGGAGCAAGTAGCGCTAAGGATGATACCGCTCCCAATACTTGATCTTCTCTCACCTCCAGATACTTGTATAGCTCGTCCAACGTGCGATGCCCAGAGATTTCCTGAATCACTCTTAAGGGAATTCCGGCATTACTCATCGAGGTCAATGCTGTGCGCCGAAAGCTGTGAGAGCTTACGCCTTCAACTCCTACTTTTTTGCAAGCGACTCGCAATATCCACAGTGCCGAATCGCGGTGCAGGTGGTTATTGGCTCTGGAGTGGTCAGCATTTCCAGGGAACAGCCAAGGGGAATCATCACGCGGTTTATATGCTTGCAGCCTGACTCGCAATTCTTGAATTACCGGGATGGTACGGGTAGCCAGTTTCCCTTTCGTGTTACCTTTGCGAAAGATGATTTTGGCTCTAACTTTTCCTTTGGCATCATATACGTCCCGTTTAAGCAACGTCACTGCTTCGTTCACGCGACACGCTGTGTAAAGCATCACCGCAAACAGCGCTTTATCTCGTAGTGAATCTACCCCCTGCGAGAAGAGAAGTTGAATCTCCTGCGGGGAGAGAATCTTTGCTCTCCCGTGTCTATCAATTTTCAAGGTTGCTGCCCCATCAACACCCCGCCCTGTTCTCATTATCCCAGTCCACGGGACAGGTTTTGCCAGGGGTGCAATTTTCGCTAGCTATGCGGATGAGCAGTATGGGTATTTTCAGCAACTAGCGTCATCACGGACGAGATTTAATACTCAATGTCTGGTGAAGATGGTTGATGCTGGAATTGCTACGGGGTGATATCTATATTTATTCGCAATCGCCAATGGTAGCCGTTGGCAGTAGTATCTCTTCATAAAAGCGATCGCCTCCGGCGGGCGAGTACGCCATCGCTTGAAGAATGCGCTGATGCATTTGGCGATGATAGTATCAAGGTAATTCATCATGACGAATTACACGATTTAATAAGCGTGGAGAGTCAAAGTTTACCTAGATGACACGTGAACATGAGCAATACAGGGCGTAAAAAAAAGCTGGCATCTTTCAACTGTGACCAAAGGATTTGGGAGCAGTTTATCGCCTGTTGTAAGTCAAAAGGAACAACGGCAACAGCCACGCTGCTCGAATTTATCGAACTCTACTTAGACGATTCTCAAGATAAGGTTGATGCAATAGGCGGTAATAATTTAGACAAACGCTTAGATTCTCAGATTAAGTCAAGTGTTGAGAAGTACTTAGTCACGAGTAACAATAGTAACGCCAGTCCGAGCAGTGAAACGATAAGAGCTATTTGCGAAAGGCTTGATAAGCTGGAGTCAGAGTTTTCAAATGGATCTAATAGCAACCAAACCACAGCAATTGATAATCTCGCCAATTTAGAACAAAAAATTGAAAAGATGACAGCCCGAATGACACAGTTGGCTGAGGCGATCATTAAAATTCAAGACTATCTCAACAACCAACAAAAGCGGGGCCAGAAATCGTACTACAACAATTCATCCTATCCTGGGCAAAGTCCGCGAATGCAACCGCTAACGGAAGAAGGTTTAGCGAAGAGGCTTGGTGTAAGTATTGAAACTGTACGCAAGGAGCGAATTAATCTTCCCGCACCGCTTTTTGTAGCATGGTGTAAGGGCAAAGATAGAGCAGGGTTAGGATGGGAATTTAACGAAAATACGGGATTATATCAGCCAGCAAGTTAGTATTTTAATTAATTTCAACTTGTAGCGACGAATGTGCGCTCTGCTGTTGCCAATTTTCATTTTTTAAAATGTGATTATTTCACAACCTTCAAGCAATTCGTCATAAACAGTAAGTTGCTGTGTTTTTAAGTGATTTGGTAGTGAATCATCGTCAAAGGTCAAAGTAACGATATGAGTATTCTTGATGCTAAGAGATGATTTGCTGATATCGGTTATTGCTGCACTCATGCCGCTTCGAGTACCGATTAGATACCTTACTGATTGCCCGATCTTTAACTCTGCTGCTGGAATAGCCATAGATTTTAAAAGTGTAAGTTAAACAGTAGTCTGGTTGGATGGTTGGATACGACCGTTTAACCATGTTGGGCATGGGTTTTATTCAAGGCGCAGAACTGCATTAATTGCTGAATCAATCTCGTCAATTGCGGTAGTCTCATAGTGATAAGTATTAAAGCGAAACTTACCTACAAGTTCGGGCTGTTTTGACGGACGATAACCATATTTAGACTCATACATTTGTAGTGCGAGACTACCAATAGTAGTCATCTGTCCTTGTGTAGCGGTCAGTTGGCGTTGTTGCAATCTCGAAGCAATGGTAAGAGTAGATGCTGTTCTTGGAGATTTGGTAGCGTTACCTAATCTGCGCCAAATATTTGCTAATTCATCAGGGGGTGAGATGAGTAAATTGGTTAGCCCAGTAAAACGTTTAGCGGGCTTATCTGTAGCGACAGCAATCTTTAATGCAATATCTTGTCCAACAGCGATAAATGTACCCATTGCGCGGGTCATAGTAGTGTAAAGCAATTGACGGGTTAACATTCGGGAGTTGGAGGTGAGTAATGGAAAAATCACATAAGGAAATTCACTACCCTGGCTCTTGTGGCAAGTGATACAAAAGGAATGCATGATTTGTTCAAAGTCACTCCTGTAATAGTCAACTCGTGCGCCACCTTCCCAATCAATTGTCACCAGTTCTTTGATTGGGTCTATAGCTTTAATAAAGCCCATTTCCCCGTTCATTACGGGTGGGACAGTTTCATAACGATTTTTCAATTGGATAACGCGGTCGCCAACTCGGTAAACAACCGACCCAGAAACAACTTCTGCCTGATTCTCAAGTTTTGGATTGAAAATAGGGGCAAGAAGCTTATTAAGGTTATGAACACCTGCTAGCCCTGACTTTTGCGGTGCTAGTACCATTAGTTGTTGATTTAAATCCACATTCTCTTTACTCATGGCCAGGGCTAAAGAGACGATGGTGTTAGCGGTGGCTTGGGGTGAAGGAGTTTCTAGCATGGCGCAGTCGCTCACATCCATCCACTGATTGGGTTGATTAAATTTGTGCAATGTCGGCACTGTACCAAAATTTACATCACTAGCTGCATAGATAATCAAGCTCTCGTGTCGCTGCCGATAAATGGTTTGCAATCTTGTTGTTGGTATTAAATCGGAATGAAGCAAATCTCGTAGCACCATTCCGGCTCCGACACTGGGTAATTGGTCAGAGTCTCCTACCAACAAAATTTGGGTTTTGGCTGGCACTGCTTTGAGTAGAGAATTAAACAGGAATATATCTACCATTGAAAATTCATCAACAATCAGCCAGTCGAGAGCAAGCAAATTCTCTTCGTTATAAAGGAAAGCTTGCCCAACTCCCTGCCACTGAAGTAGACGGTGAATGGTACTTGCTTCCATGCCTGTGGCATCTTTCATTCGGTTAGCAGCTTTTCCAGTGGGGGCGGTAAGAGCAATAGTTGCCTTAATTGAGGTCAACCATTCTACTAAAGTTTTCAGAACATGGGTTTTGCCGCGACCAGGGCCACCAGTAATAATGCTGATTGGATGTTTAGCTGCCATGACCAAAGCACTAAGTTGTTCATCGCTCAAGCGTGAGAGTTGGCGATAGTCAGTTGCTTGAAGATTTACTAACCAGTGTTCAAGATGTTCTTTGGGACGAGTTGCTTGATTCAGGTGAGCAAGAATTTTTAAAGCCACAGAAAGTTCAGCACGGTAAGCAGCTTTCAGGTAAATGCTCTCCCCATCACCAGAAATTAAAGTTCCCTTATCTATTAACTTAGCAAGAATAGTACTTAAAGATTGAATATCAGGTGTATGCAAAGTATGGTTGAGCGCATCCATAGCGGCGGCAAGTAATTGCGATGAGGGAAGGAAACAATTACCTTCTTGCATTGCCGATTTCAAAACATGGATTAGAGATGAAGCATAGCGAGTCTCACTATCAAGTGAGATTCCTAAAGATATCGCTAAAGAATCAGCAGTTTTAAAACCAATACCATCGACTTCATCCGCTAGGCGATAAGGGTTGTTTTGCAGTACGGAAGACGTTTGGTGTCCGTAATGGTCACAAATTTTTAAGGCTAATTTTAATGAAGTTCCCACAGCCACAAGTTGAGTAATAACCCCAAAGTTAGGATTAGTTTTACTTTGTGACCAAGATGAAATAATTGCATTGATTCGATAAGTAGTAAGTCCAGGAACTGAGTCCAGTTTTTCCGGGGCGTTGTCTAATACTGATAAGGTGGAAGTTCCAAAGTAATTGACAAGAGTTTGAGCAGTTTTCTTGCCGATGCCACGAAACAGCCCACTCTCTAAATACTGCTGGATTTCGGACAAGGTTAGCGATGGAAATTTCTCGACTTGAAGGAGACTCGTCATGAGTTAAATCTTCGTTGAGAGATTCTGTTCTCATTCCAGAATAGCGCATCAAACCAATTCGCAATGGGCTGCGCCCCGCTACGCGAACGCAATTATTACCCCACGCACGCACGTCACTTGCTCTATTTGGGGAAACCCCCTTGGCGCTAGCCTCTCCCTTTGGGAGAAGACCGCAGTGGCTTATAAATGCGGGGGCTTGAATATTGATACGTGTTTTAATTTTTTCATCAATAAATTGAGTAGCCAGTGCGGTCAAGGTCTGCATCTCAAGTGGAGCATCTGGCGTGGGCTTGTATCCCAAATGAATCAATTATTCAATTACGTCGGAAAAAGCGAATTGCTCGGTCAAGCTACGTTACAGCTAGTCGGAGAATTATCAACTGCAAGTTTTCAGGTTTTCCTCCGACTATTCTGCTCCCAAACGGGCTTGACCATTTTCTTGAAAATGGTGTGTCGGACAAAAGTTAACTGGCCAATATATAACGAATAAAAGTGAAAAATCAAGGGGCGAAAGTACGGATTATTTTCGTACCTTTATCGATTCCTTTGTCATTGCAAAATATGGGATATTAAAAGACAATATGCAACAGGTAGTAGTAATATTTTTATAAAAAAAACAGATATGATTTAGTTATAAAAAAGTTGGTTTTGGCTACCAATGACTAATGTTTTTATTAAATAATTAAGATAAATAAAGATTAAAAAATATCTTGTATTCTCAACATCAAATATTAATAAATGAGTAACTAATTATGCTACAACTATAGAATAGTTTATCATGCAAGTATCAAATAAATACTATGCACCCAATAGAGTTTAAGAAGAAGTGGAAATTAACTTATCAAGAGATGGCGTTTGTATTAGGATACGAAAGTGATTACACTGTTCGCTGCTGGGGAATGAAAGGAAGATTTAAGCGAAACCCTCAAAACGTTGTTCACGTAGCTTGCAGCCTTCTAGATGAAAAATGGGCAAGTCAGGGTAAGAAGCTAAATTCTTGTCTTTGAACAAAATTTTTCTCTTGTAGTTGCATTTGCGACTTGCCCGCCACGAAAAAAGCGGGTATTTTTATGTGTAGTTAGAAGTTCCAAGAAGTTCTCAGAGTCATGGGGATAGGGAGGTTTACCTGGCAAAATGAAGAACTAACAAGACCAGAAGTTGCGGCGATGTTAAAGCCAAAGGTTTCTGCAAGACAACTACAAGCATACTTAAATATCGCTCGGAAGTACTTGCCAGAGTTCCAGAAATTCACCAACAAAAAAACAGGTGGTCTAGATGGCTATGCAAAATTATACGAGTGTCACATTACAGTACTTCAGGAAATTCGCTCACTAGCTAGGGAGCATACTTTAGCTGACATAGAAACTGAATTTCAACAAAGAGCATTAAACAAGTCAGAAGTGGGAAGTTGGAAGTAGATTTTTTGTTATTTCCAACTTCGGTAATAAGGTGATTTTTAGATTTTTCCTAGAACAATGAAAAAAGGAGTAATTGCCTTGGCATCTAGTAATTCTGTGCGAAGAACACAAACCCAAGTTTTGGCTAAAACTTTAGGGAAATTAGGGCGCAAGTATCAGCATCATATTTATGCGGCAGGTACGGCGACAATCATTGTCATGCAGTCGATGCCCTCTTATGGGTGGGGCTTGTTCGATTCGGCTCAGGTGGCAATGACTTGTATGTTCGGCGGCGCTGGTGGTATTGGTGGTGGTGGTGGTGCGGCGGCTACCGCCATTACAGCACTTCCCTCAGTTATCAATGCAACAATCACAGTACTTTTGTTTGTATACTTTGTGGCTTCTGGGCTTAAGGTTGCCAACGGCATTGGTGAAGGGCAGGAAGTAACGCAGATGGTTCAACAGCCCGTAGGCGTGTTTTTTATAATCCTGGTGCTTTGGATTGCTCAAAGCATATTATTTAACGGCGTTACAGCCGCTTGCTAGTAATGAGCGAGTATAATAAATCGCCCATGAAACGGGTGAATCAGTCACTTGGTCAAAATGCAACAATAGGCATTTTTACTGGTTTTCAGTTTGCAATCGCCTTATTTATGTTTGGCGTGGGCTTCATCATAGCGATTATGTTTGGGGCGGGAATAATTTGGGGACTTCTGGCTGGGGTTTGGTTGAGTGCCACGGTGATAGTTTTATCTGGCAAGCGTCCTTACTTGTTCTGGTCAAGAGTGTTCCCAAGCGTTCCAACTTTCACGCGCGGCTATATCAGATATACTTCGCCCCAAAACAAAAAAAGGGCGGGTTTCAAGAAAATGCCGAAATTATGGTAAAAAACAGTATTCGTAATCAAAAAATAGTACCCTTTGAAGATTTTTTAGACTTAGCAACTTTAGTAAAATTAAAAAAGGGGAACTATCAAATTGGAGCTTACTTGTTGAGTAAAAAACAAGTAAGCGACACTAACAACACTCTGCAATTAGTATTCGGATATGAATGCACTGGCTTTCACCCACTGTTTAATTCATCAGAGAGACTAGAGGGAATTGCCAAGGCTTTTGAGAACGGCTGTAAAGAGTTCTCCGAGGGTGAGAAATTCACCTTTCGTTGGTCTTCATTTTGCGACGAAGACAAAGTGATTGAAAGCTATCGCCAGAGACTAGATAGCCCTATATCTCAAGAGATAGAATTTTTGGATTGGGGGCAGGTTGCGCGGATGCAAGAACTGACGCGTAATCATCAGCGCAAGGATATCAAGCTCAGTATTTACACGACTTTTACTGTCCGCCCAGGAGGTACCGAAGGTGGTGACGCGGTAGATAGAGCGATAGTTAAACTGGCGAACTTTTTACAGCGCAAATTCACCCCAACAGGAGCAACCGAACTCACTCTTCAAAACTTAATTCAAGTTCTTGAAAAAGCGATAATTGTCTCTTTGCGCCATCAACAAATACTATCTGAGATGGGCTTTTTCCCCTCGCCAAAATCAGACAAGCAATTGTGGGACGACCTAGTTTCTAGAATGGGTGCAAAGGCTGTAAAAGTGCCCCATACCTTGGTTTATGATACTGGTGAATTAAGGGAGGAGATTAACGAAGCCGCGCCCAACCCATCGCGGTATAACGATCAATTACACGCTACATCCGTACTTCTGAATAACGGCATACCCCACGCGGATAGGCGCTGGGTATGTTTGCCGAATCAATGTGGTGACAAAAAGAAGTATATCGGCGTAATGACGCTTGCCCAAAAACCAGAAGTGTTTGCTTCCACCCATCAGCAAATACGTTTTTTATGGGACGTATTCTCACGCGAGGTTATTTATGATGTCGAGATAATAACAGAGATTAGCCCAGCCGATCAAAAAATGATTAGGCTTACCCAACAATTAATTACGAGGCGGTCAATAAATGCCGAGGCTAGCGCCAGCAAAAAGACTATTGACGTAGGAGCGCAAATTAATACAGAGCGGTCAGTCGATGCTCAGAAGCAGCTTTACACGGGTGATGTCCCTGAGAATGTAGCTGTCATAATCCTTGTTTATCGCAATTCTCCAGATGAAATCGACGACGCTTGTCGGTTGATTTCAGGCTACATCAATCAGCCTGCCGAGTTGATTAGAGAAATGCAATATACATGGTCAATCTGGCTTGACACTTTGCTGTTGAGACAGCGACCGCAGCTGACTTTTCCTTTCAACAGACGCGCCACATTTTTTGCCAGTGAAGTAATTGGTTTAACGCCAGTCGTGCAAACAGCGCACGGTGATAAACAAGGCTTTGAATTAGTAGCTGATGAGGGCCAATCCTCGGTTCACATTGACCTATCAAAGCCGAAAAACATGATGGTAATCGGCACTACCGGGAGTGGGAAATCGGTAATAATTGCCTCTATTATTTATCAATGCTTGGCATTGGGAATGTCAGTATTAATGATTGACTTGCCAAATGATGATGGTTCAGGAACCTTTGGAGATTTCACACCCTACTTTAATGGATTTTACTTTGATATCTCAAAGGAATCAAACAACCTTGTACAACCGCTAGACCTATCAAAGATTCCTGAGTCACAGTGGGAGGAAAGGACAAAAGCCCATCGGAATGATATTAATTTAATCGTGCTTCAATTAGTTTTAGGAACGCAAAAGTTTGATGGGTTGCTATCACAAACTATCGAGTCTGTTATACCTTTAGGCACAAAAGCCTTTTACGAAGATGCGGAAATCCAAGAGCGATTTGAATTAGCACGAAAAGCAGGGATAAACACCCCAGAGTGGGCGAATACCCCGACATTAGCAGATATGGAGAAATTCTTCTCGCTTGCGTATATTTATTTAGGTTATCAGGACGACAATGTAGAAAAAGCGTTAAATTACATCCGCTTGCGGTTACAGTACTGGCAAGCTAGTAGTATCGGTAGCGCTATCTGCAAGCCTTCAACCTTCCAGGCAGATAGCCAGTTGATTACCTTTGCTCTGACTAATCTGCAATCAGGAAAGGATGCAGAAGTGTTCGGGATGAGTGCATATATCGCCGCGTCCCGTCAATCCCTCTCCTCGCCCAACAGCGTGTTCTTTATGGATGAGGCTAGCGTATTGCTGGGATTTTCCGCATTGTCGCGGCTTGCGGGTCGTAAATGCGCTACGGCTCGAAAGCAAGGCTGCCGGGTGTTTCTGGCAGCGCAGGACGTTATCTCTATCGCCAAATCGGAGGCGGGAGAACAAATATTACAAAATATGCCATTGCGGTTGATTGGGCGGATTGTCTCAGGCGCGGCTAATAGTTTCTCTGAGTTGCTGGGCATCCCTAGAGAAATTATCGATAAAAACGAAAGCTTTGTCCCCAACATTCAGCAGCTATACACTTTGTGGCTGTTGGACTACAACAACAAGTATGTGTGCTGCCGCTATTATCCCTCCTATCCACTGTTGGCGTTGGTGGCTAATAGCAGAGAAGAACAAGCCACGCGAGATAAATTCAAGAAAATTCACAGCGACAAGTTCACCTGGGTGGCAGAATTTTCTAAATATTATGTCGAGTGCATTAAGCAAGGTAAGCCCTTATGAAATTTGTATCATCGCTCATCCAAAATAAATTTTTAGCGGCAATACTCGCAGGCGTTGCGTCAATAGGAGCTTTTCAGGTTTGGCAACATAACCAAGCTCAACAAGAGAAGACTCTCAAGCAGGCGAAGACTAACTGTGGTGTCTACTTAGGGCTAGGAGAGGACGCAGTTAAGCGCAGTCCTAGCCTTAGAGCGCTCAAGTACGACAACAAGCTACTACGCGGATTGGAGCAAGTCGGTAGTAGCCCTGATTTAACAAAGCCTGGGGCTTATGTGATGCTTTTTCGCACCCCAGCTTCCACTCTTCCACCTAATGCTGTGCCCTTTGATGATTCGTTCTTTACTAGTTTGTTAAACAAGGAAAAATACCCACCTAAAACATTAATGGTTCGGGCAGTTTCCTTTGATTTAAAAAGTAGACAAGCCACTGTGGAATCATTTTGTACTAGAAGACCTTTTGTAGTTAATTTTGATGATTTATATGCTGAATACCAACCGATTGATCGTGATATCAGGCGCAGTAACTCTGATCTCCTTTTCTAGCCTTCCAGCTAACGCCCAAGCCCAGCCGCAGCAAAACCAATCATTCCTGACTCAGTTCCAACAGATTTACAGTAGCTTGCAGACTTACATCAATAATTATCAGAGGGAGTTTTCTAAAAGTTTGGGCAAGCTGTCAGCTGAATTAACCCAGGCAATTGAATCCAGTGTTGGAGATTTGGGTATTCCCGATCCCCTGAAAGCTGGCAAGAATATTGAGAAAGTAATTCAGAAGCAAGAGGGCAACTTACTAATACTAGATCCTCGCATTCAAGCCAGAGATGCTATCAAAGACTGGAACCAGCAATATACACGCGGTCAGTCCCAATCGGTTCTAGGTGCTGAGGGTCAAAGAGTCCAATCGCAGTCGGCAGCAATAACTAATGAGGCCACTGCCCAATCAAGTGAAAATGCGATCGCCGCGCAGGATGATGTAATCACCCAAGACATTCTCAAAAAGGTCGCCATTCAAAACTTGCAAGGCGTTGTAATTGCCAAATCTATCCATGCAGAAGCGCAAAAACAATCCCGTTCTTTGGCTGTTACAAATATCAATCTTGCCGATATCTCTAGCCGCATGGATGAGCAAGCAGCGGCGAAAAATCAGGAGTCCAACGCCGCATCTCGCCAAATCATCCAATCTGCCGCCTCTACTGATTCATTCTGGAAGAATCAATGATTACGCTACCTATTCTTCTCGCTCAAACATTGGGGCAACAGTCTGGAGAAAATACGGGCACTACAAACTCAGGCGAAATAGTTCAAGGCGCTATTGAGGGCGCTGATTTAATCTATAAATCGTTTGAGAATGATTGGCTAGAGTTAGCGTCCGGCACTAATCCAATTTATACGGCTGTTGTCGCTATCTCCACCCTTGCGGCAGTTGTAATGGTCGCTTTTGCTTCTGTTGGATGGTATCGGAAATATACAGAGTCAGGGTTTGGCTTCGACTTCGTTTCCGAGATGGTCTTACCATTATTAGTAATCGTAATGCTTAGTAATAATGGCTTCCTTCTGGCAAACACCACCCTTGCATTAAAAAATGTATCTACTGGGTTAAATAGGAGCATTCTAAGTATTACGAGAAATGGCGTAAATCTGAAGGATGCTATACGAAATGTCAACGCCGATCAAAGCTTTATTATAGCTGCACAATCAGCATTAGCTAAGTGCGAAACACTAGGAAGCGAGAAACAGGAAGGCTCGGAATCAAGCCCTAAACAAGCTTGTATTCAGGATGCCATAGACAATACCCGGAGAGACGCGCAGAAAGCTAGAGAAAAGACTGGCGCAGGCTCTGGCACAGGAAGCTGGAACCCATTAGACCTTAGTGGCGAACTTATCAACAGCGCGATTCAAGGCTTTGTTTATGTGATTCTGAGTGGGTTATCGGCAGCATTTCAATATGTAGTTCAGCTATCGTTTTTAATGGTTGCTTACGTTGCACCAATCTTCCTAGTTTTATCTTTGCTGCCTTTTCAAAGCAAGCCTATTTATGCTTGGCTTGCTGGCTGGTTAGGGCTGACATTGGTTCTCATTTCCTACTCCATAACAGTAGGCATTATTGCCAGCGCAATAGTCTCCAAGCCTTCCAGCAATCCTTTGCTATTGCAACTTTTACAAGCTATTTTTTCGCCATTACTCGCGGTAGCCATAGGCACTGGTGGCGGAATGGCTGTATTCTCAGCTTTCACTAGTGGGGTTAAATTCTCCGTGGGGTTACGAAGATGAAATTATTAGAGAGAAGAGAGTTAAATTTTACCCCAATTTTTTTAATAGGAAATGCGGTTTTATTAACCCTTTTATTATTCATAGAAATTGTCAATTTTGCTCGGATAGGAATAATTTCTAAAACGAAAGCTTCGACCTTGGTAGAATTGTCTGACGGCGAATCTATTAGAGTTATTCCTATAGGCAGCTTGGAGCGATCGCCGCAAGCTATTACCCATTTTGTCGGGCAGACAATGACCAAGCTCTTAAGTTGGAATGCTCTACCAAAGCCAACGGATGATTACAAGATAGACCCCACCAAACAATTAAAGTTAGATACTGGGGTATCAACATCAAAAGCCAAGATTACTACTAGTGTATGGGCTTCAGGTTTTGCGTTGTCAGAAGATTTTCGCGCACCATTCCTTGAGGAGATAAGTAATCTTACGCCGCCCGATGTCTTTACTGGGTCTACACAATCAATCCTAAAAGTTAGCCTCATCAGTCAGCCGACTCGGATTAAGGATGGGCAATGGAAAGTAGATATGGTTGCAGAGATTGTTGTTTTCCAAGGCAGTAATTTAGTTGGTAAGCCCATCTCTTTTAACAAAACTGTATTCGTCAGGGCGATTGATACGGCTGCCCTGCCTAGATTCGCGTCCGATATTCAGGAAACCGCCTCTCGTGTGCGGAAAGCGGGGTTGGAGATTTATAAAATTCAAGATTTAGATTTATGAAAAAGAACACCCAGGAACCCTTACCGGGAGCAACTATTGAGATAGAAGAGAAAGATAATGAGCTAGATTTTGCAGCCATGAACGGCGCTAAAACAACAAGGGATAATGATTCAATTCAACCGGAAGAAAACCCTGCGCCTGAAGAAATTGTGACGACTAGAACAGTCTCGCAATCTCCCCTTTTAAAAGGGGGCGTTATTGCCCTAATTTGCCTACTTTTTGTGACAATCATCGGGGCATTGCTAGGTAATTCCTTAAATGTGCTGAAGTTTTCTAGCGGCAATGTACAAACCGCTAGAAAAGAAGTGCAAACGGCTCCGGTAGAGCCAGAGTCCGAGACAGGCAAGGATAAAACAGCGCTTGCTCTGACTAGCCAAAATTACGAGTTAAAGCAGATTCGCGATCAGAAGGCAACCCCAACACCAACCTCAAGCCCTGCTTCAATCGCCCCTGTTACGCCTCCCATACAACCAGTGCGGCAGGTTCGGCAGACTTACCCAGTTGCCAGCCAGCCACCCGCACCGAGAACTTTTCCCCTTATGAGGGGACAGCCACAAGCGAGAAGAGAACAGCCACAACCTCAGATCAGAATAGAACCCAGGAGTCAACCGATTCCCCAATCACTAAAGTTAGACCCGACCCAGCAATGGCTTCTCGCTGCGAATGCTGGTAGTTTTAGTAGTTCCGCCGATGAACCAGAAAGCGAGAAGCCAGAAAAAACTACGGGAATTGAGGGAGGCACTGGAGGAGCTATCCCAGTTTCTCAAACTACTACCACGAATTACAATGCTCATAGCATCCTCGTTGGCAGCACAGCAGAAGGCAGACTAGAAACTCCAATAGCTTGGGGAGTCGGTGACTCCGGGGGGCAGAATTATCTAGTGAAAATATCAAAACCTTTGAAGGCTTCGGATGGTAGTGAAGTACTCCCCGTTGGGTCTTATCTGGTTGTGCAATTAGCAGAGTCCAATGAATCGGGACTGGCCAAATTGCGAGGAGTTTCAGTCTTGGTCAACATAAACGGCAATACGCAAGAAAAACCGCTACCACCAAATGCTGTTTTGATTATGGCGAAAGATGGCAATTTTCTTAAGGCTAATTCTCGTAAAGGTAGCAACCTCGGTAACAATTTCATAAGAGCTATTGTTGCGGGAGTTGCGAAGGCTGCGGAGGTACAGAATCGCCCTCAAACTCAAGTTAGTACGAACTCTAACGGCTTCTCTACTAGTTCAACTACGAACGACCAAAAAGATTTATCAGCTGCTTTTGGAGAGGGTGCATTTAATAGCATTCTCGACAATATCAAAAGCTCAAATGTTGCCCGTTCTCAACAGTTAAGCGGTAGAGAAGAAGTATTTGTGATCGATGTTGGTAAGCCAGTACAAATATTCGTTAATCAAACAATATCGTTATGAGGAAACAGGGAACGGGGAACTCTTAACAGGAAAAACTGATGGTTTTTAAACATGAGATTGAGATAATGACCGGACTTTCGGAGGCTCGCCTGGGCACTGTTTTTTTGGACTGAGCTTTAAACTATGAAACTTTATTTTCTTATCTGTTCCCCGAGCTACAACAATAATTTATCTTCCCTGTTCCCAGTAAAAATGGAAAAATGTTAAATAAACTCGCTATTGTTACAACCCTCTTAATAGCTACTGGCTCAAGCGTGTCGGCAATGCCCATCCGAACGGTTTACCAGAATGATGCAAACTCCAATGCCATCGAATTAAAGGTGTGGAAGGGCTACGGGCTAACTATTAATTTGATGTCTACAGGAGAAACTATCAAGCAAGTTTGGATCGGCGATCCAAGTCGCTTCGCCTTTACTTCAAATGGTGCTTTATGCCAGTCATCAGGCAACGATTCTGACTGCACAGGAGGCAAAGCGACTGTAATTTTCCTTCGCCAGATTGACCCGATCAAGTTTCCTGTTACCTCTAGTAGCAATGGAAGCACTCAAATTACAGTACTTACCAATGAAAAACAATATCAATTTAAGATAGTCCCTGCTACTGGCAACCCAGCCTATACAAGCTTGGTGATTAAATCGGATTCGGAGCGCCCATTGCCAATTACGCGTCCGCGAACGCCACTTCCTCTAACAGTTGAAAAACCGCAATCAGTGCCGTCAGACTTCCCGCAGCCCTCGCCGCCAGCACAAACAATAACAGTCCAAAAGCCTCAGTCTGTTGCCGTTTTCCGCCCCAATCCTGGGACTACGCTAGACGGCGCGATTCAAAGGAACGATGCTAATGCCCTCGCTTTTGGGCTAGCAGAGGCTGGGCGGAAAGGTCAGGTTCGACCCGGATCTACGACATGGAACAAAGTACAAGATGCTATCAAACTATTGCGGCGCGGCAAGACTAGAGATGAGGCAATTTCACTTTCTCAGGTCGATAAAACCACTTTTAATCAATTACTTGAATGGGGGCAATTGTGAACCATTTTTCTACAGCACTTCCTACTGTTATGAAGTACAGTCTCTCCCCCGCGACACTCAATCTTTTTCGACGCTTTCGGCACTAAACACGTACCTCACAATAGCGGGAACTGCTGTAAATGTTCATCCACGCGGCGTAAATCAAGAACAATGTCCCGATTACTTCAACAAAAATCATGAAATCTAAGCCTTTTCTACTGGCTGCTTTCGCTTCTCTGGTTCCGCTTTCCGCCTCAGTCGCGCAGACACCGACAATTGATTATTCACAAGGCTTGTACAAAACTGCTGCTCCCGACTGGTCGAAAATCACATGGGATACTTTGCCACCCGTTCAACAGCCAGGATTTTTAAAGATACCTAAAAACCTGATTTCGACTTTTGGCTACGACCCCTCGCGCTCGTGGACAGCAGGGCAAAAAGTAGATTCTATTGTGATGCTGGGCGACGCGGATGATGCTTTTAAGATGTCGGACTTGAGCTTAAAGGCTATTGACACGGTGGCTTTGCCCACTACAGCCACAACCACCAAGCCCACCCTCAAAAACTTTGGATTAATGCAATGGCAAACGCCAAAAACATTGGTCAAGGCGATGCCTGAATTAAGCAATCTGAGCCTATCAGAAGTTCCCCCACTAGCCGAACTATTCTCCAAGAATGGCGGCGGCGGCACTATTTCTCAGGCTATCAGTTCAAATCCTCAAGCCGCAGATTTGACGCTAGACAAGATTGACCTAAGTAAGTATTCTCTTAATTCAATTCCTGGATTGACCAAAACTCAGCTAGTCAAGTTTAAATCATGGCAGCAAGCTTATGTCAATCAAATTCCTAAATTAAGTCAAGTGCCCTTTGATAAAATGCCTCAGCCTATTAGCTCTGATATAGGCGTTGTGGGGATTGCATCGGTTGTACTTGGCACAGCAGAGAAGGGCGACACAAGGGCTGGGAATGATTACTTTGTTTCTGGCAGCGTTGTCAGAGGCGACCGCACTTTAACAGTCGCCTGTCCTCCCGGCATTGAATGCTCATACTTAGAGATGGGGGATTTTGCTGGCAGTCAGGGCGGCTTGTATGGTAAGCGTTGGGCATCTGGCTCATCTCAGCAAGTATCGGGCGGTTATGGAATTCTTGCCGCCGTGAATGGGGGCAAGGAACCCACGGGGCGGCTAGTGTATGGTAGTGGGTTCAAAGTGGCGCTAACTGGAGTTAATGAATCGAAGGGGACTGCCGACTTTGGCTTATTCTTTAGGATCTGTGCGCGACCGCCATTCCAGCAGAAAACTTGCACCCCTTACTTCATTGGGCCCGTGCCCTGGTTGCCCGTGAGCGAGAATGATTTGGTAATTGTGGGCACTGGGCGATGACCAAAACCGCAAACACTATTGTTAGCCCAAATCAATTTATTCCCGCAGGACTTGAATCAGCGCTGTTTTCCCCCGCAGGTTTAGGGGTAATCGCCTGTGGCGCGGTGATTGTAATCGCCAAAATCATCGATAGTAGGGGAGGTATTGCCAAGCTAGCGACCGCGAGGTGGGGCGGTGCGGTGGAGAAAACGGCAGCTCGTAAATTGGCGTGTAAGCAAATTCAGAAGCGAAAGCATAACCGCGTATCTCTATATGTTGGCACTCCCAAGAATACAACGAGCGAGGTTATTGATGGAATCAGGAAAACGAGTATCCCTGAAGATTCAGCAACCCTTTACTTGCCAGAAGCGCAACGAGGTATTTTAGTCTGTGGTGGGCCGGGGAGTGGCAAATCATTTTCAATAATTAACCCGCTAATTCGTTCCGCGATCGATCAGGGCTTCCCACTGGTATTGTACGATTTTAAGTACGCGCACCTTGAATCAGCAACGGCCGATGCCAAAGGGCAAGCCCCCATACTTGCGGGTTATGCCGCTTTGCGTGGCTATCAAGTTACTATTCTAGCCCCTGGTTTTGCAGAGTCGGCAGTTGCAAACCCTATCGACTTTCTTCGTAGCAATGAAGACTCAGAGATGGCGCGGCAGCTTGCGATTACACTCAATCGAAACTTTCAACTCGGCGATAAAGATTCTGGAAACAGCTTTTTTACTAATGCTGGCGATCAGTTAGTCCAAGCCGTCTTTATGCTGGCGAAGGGCACAGAGTATCCAGATATCATGATGTGCCAAGCGATACTAGGATTGCCAAAGTTAGTTAAGCGCATTGAGCAAGCCACTGAACTAAACTTCATGGTTAGAGAGGCTTTCGCACAGTTTGTATCTGTTGCAGGGTCGCCAGAAACAGCGGCTAGTATTGTGGGTACAGCTAGCGGATTGTTCAGCCGATTCATGGTTCCCTCGGCCTTGGCTGCCTTCTGTGGTCAGACTAACATTCCTTTGGATTTGAAGGGGCGGCAGATGGTGATTTTCGGGATGAACAAAGAGAAGCGTGATGTAATTGCACCCTTGCTAGTCTCGATTCTGCATCTATTAGTGAGTCGGAATGTAGCTAACAAACGTACTTGTCCTTTGGTATTAGGGATTGACGAATTACCTACTCTTTATTTACCAGCACTGGTTGATTGGCTGAATCAGAATCGGGAAGATGGGCTAATTTCAATATTAGGGTTACAAAATCTCTCAATGCTGATTGAAGCTTATGGTGAAAACACAACTAACGCCATATTTGGTGGTTGTGCTACCAAAGCATTCTTTAACCCTCAAGATGATGTCGCCGCAGAACGTTTTAGTAACTTTTTGGGTGAAGAGGAAATTAAATACAAGCAACGTTCTCGCTCATCAGGAGGCAAGGGGGGTGCAAGCATTTCCAACTCTGACCAAAACAGTACTCGCAAGTTATTTGACATTAACCAATTTAATACATTGCCATCAGGAAAAGCTGTAATTATTAGTCCAGGGTTTCGTTCTCGTGGACAGATAAGTTTGCCAATCTTGCAATCAATTAAGATTCCTCAGTATGAAATCCAATCTGAAGCTGACAGTGTGAAAGCTTGGTATGAGTTTCAAAAGTCATTAGCCATGAAGTCTATTTTGAAACCTCCAGCAGATGAAGAAATGAGAATTCGTCGAGCCTCCGCGATAAAATTGTTACCTTTAATAGAAAATCAAGAGCAGTTATCATCATATGCAAGTCTGATTTAAAGTGAAATTTTCTGCCCTTAATAGTCATCACAAATATTTAGGATAAATACCATGTCGTCACGTGATTTTTACTCACTTAATGATTATGACAGACGAGAAATTGCAAAACTTCCACCTCAGATAGCAGCTTTAGCAGATAAATATCCATGTGAGATTGTAAATGTTGTCGATGCTTGGGACGATGAGCCTTTTGGGATTAATCATGTTCCTCAATATGTTGAAATTTATAGCGATGCTGGTGAAAAGGCTAGCTTGTGTATTTTAGACGGGGTTCTCACAGACTATACACCTGCTAATCCAGAAATTAATACCTCAACTGTGCAAGTAATCATTGATGGCAAGTTTGCTTATATCGAAATTGAAGGAAGGGTAATAATCAATCATTTGGGCGGAATAATTCTCCCAAAAGTAACTGTCAATCCTTCGGAGTTAATTCAAGTTTTACTAAAGGAATCAAATCATGATTGATGATGGAGATGCCAAAGAAATAAAACGTGACTACTTGGATATTTTAGAAGCCCTACTTAAAAATATTCAGCAAAAAGCAAAATCAAAAGAAATATCGACTAGCAATGATATAAGTATTTATGCTGGTGGGAAGCAGGTATATAAAGGACTTGTCGGACAATCACCATCTAAAAATTTATTGACTTCCGAACAACTAGAGAATATTAACAAAGCGATAACTGACCCCAAAAATTCTCAAGGTACTATCTCGATCAAGATTGGTAAATCGGAAGTTTTTCGCGTTCAAAATGGACGGATAACCAATGATTTATTAGGTTTAGCTCCCCCATCACAGAAAAATCAAGTTGTCACTAAGGAGCGAATCTACAGTGTAGAAGCTTTGCAAAAACAAGTGAAAGTTTTACAAAGTAAACTTCAAGCACAACAAAAACTTGTTGAAAGTATCAAAGAGACGCAACAAACGCCCGAATCGCTGTCAAAGTTAATTGACCAAGTTGCCGAAATGGGTAAATCTTTAGAGAAACAACAGCAGTTGATTGAGAATACGCAGAAAGCATTGTCCCAAGTAAATGAACGTCCTTTACCACAAATTCAAAATACGGTTCTTCAAAACTGGGTGGGTACGGTTGAGAACCAGGTAAAACAAACTGCCCAGAATGTTTTTGAGTGGGTTAAAGATGCACTAACACCTGAAGTTACCAAGCTCAGAAACGAAATTACTTTACTCAAATCTCAAATTAATGAACAAATTACTAGCTTCAAGGGTGAAGTTAAATATCAGACTGACAGTGTAAGAAATGAACTCAATCAACAAGTTGGTAACTTAACTCAAGAGTTACGTACACAAGTAGATGGTGTTAAAAACACGGTTGAGCAAAAGATTAAGAGTGTTCAGTCAGCCATTGACAATACTCGAACTGAACTACGGGCTGCTGTCGATGATGTCAAAGGTCAGGCAATTGAGCAAAGTGTCAAAGCCCTGTTGAATATCTTGGGCAAAGATAACCCTGATGGTTCTAAAAGTTTTAAAAGTACAAGCTTTGATTTTGAACGCCTTGGCGAGAATGTAATCGTTCGTGCCAAAAATGGCGAACCTATTCTCACTGACGGAGTTTTATCACCTAACGTAAGTGACCAACAGTTACAGGCACTTGATAAGGTTCAATCTGTTGTTGATATGCATCATCAAATTGAAAACAATGCTCAACAAAACTCGGAATTTAGAGGTATAAAGAGATAGAAAATTGCGTCTTTATATGGCGCATTGATAAAAGTGGAACGGGTAAGGGATGACAGGGCGGCCGCATCATGTCAATAAGACTAGTCTATTCTCAATAAACTCAAAAATAATCTCATTAATCCCTACTTATTGACAAATATTTTAGCGTAGGCGTAGCCCGTCGTAGACATCGCTTTGAGCCTTGGAAAATAAATCAAGCCAGAAATACTGATTTTTCGTTGGGTCTTAATCTTGGTCGTGATCAAGAGTACTTTAGATGCGTTTGCCCTGTAAGGGATGATGAGGGGGAATAGGATTGTGGGGAAAGGGGAAAGGTTTTGAATACATCCTTCCCCCTTTCTCTCAGAAGTGTTTATCGTCTAAATCTACTTTGTTTGCTCTCATGGGATTGGGGGATTTCCAACAAGATCATAATCCGGGCTTTGTCCTCTCTAATTAATTGGCGAACAATATTCATTTTCTGTTCAAAAGTTAAAGATAAGTCAGGTTTATCGGCTCGAAAAAATAACTCGTTTACTTGATCACCTTTGACTTGTTCACCTTGAGCATATTTCCCTACTTCGATAAATAAATCTGACATCTGTTGTTTATCTAAATGGTGGATCATCTCCTTTATAAGTGACTCAACATTTGTTGTGACTTGTTCCTTTTGTTCGACTGTGCCAACAGTTTTTTGTTGAAGGCGCTCCGACAATTTATCAACGACGACATTGGTAACAATGTTAGTAAATTCACTTTTAGCAAGATAAAAAGATAGTTCCTTGATTACAGTTGGTAATGTTTCAGCCAGTGCCGATTCAACAGACGACTGCTCAACATAATCAACTATCGCATTTATGGCGAGTTGTGATATTTGACGTTGTTCTGATTGAATTAATGCTGTTGTCAGTTTGTCTAATGCAGTTGCTCCATTGGTTAAATCCTGCTGATAATGTGAAATTTCCTCGATTAGAGGTTGCAATGTTTCAGCTAGCGCAATCTCAATAGATGATTGCTCAACAAAATTAGTAATTGCGTTTATAATTCGTTCAGTACTTCCATAGCTTGTTGTCTGCTCAAGAATTGCTGAATTTTTTCTGTCAGTGTCTCCTGAGATGCTCTCTGTTCGCTGATTTGTACCCCGACTGCCTCCAAAGAAGAGGTTAATTCTCGCAATGTCGGCTCCAAGTTGCTCGATTTCTTGGAGTTCAAGGTATCCGCTAATTGCTTTAAGAAGTCTGAGTGACTCGCTCTCATTTCGCTCATGTTCTCGGATTGGGCTAATTCCAAGCACTGAATCTTCTCGCTCAGTTTGGAGTTGTTGGTTGACAACTGCTGTATGTTTTCGGTCAACTGGGAGTGACTGATTAACAATTCCTCTATCTTCTCGGTTAGCAACTGTATCTGTGTTGGGTTGTTGTCTATTGAAGTCATTGGTTTTTACCTGTGGTTGATGTTTTTTAGAACGAACGGACACTATCGGCTTACGCGGTAGTGATATCGTGGCAGCACGTTGTAAATGATTCTGCTGTTGCCAGTCTCTTAAACGCTTTGCTTCATGACTCAATTTCTCGTAAGCGAGTGGCCCACTTGCGGCGATGAAATCATCAACACCTTTATCTGGGCCTGGCAAGTTGATGACTTTTACTCTTGCTCCAGCTTCTTGTAACAATCTTCCAGTGACTGAAATATCTCGTTCGATATGGAGCTTCGTTTCGGGCTTGGTTTCGTAGTCAAAGCAGAACTTGAAAACTCTGTTAGGTGTGGCGAAAACCGCTAATTCTTCATGAAGATAAGACTTGCCGATTTTTTTGCCAAACTCGTCTTTCGGAGAGCGATATCCTGCTGAAATCCCAGGTAGCCCAATGGCAGCGTGACCCTGGCTCAACAGGCTGGCCGCTTTTTTTGCTCCCTCTGCGATCGCACACGGGATATTATGTTTCCATACACAGTACCAAAATCCTGACTGGCGATCGCTATCAATGGGGTTCACCTTGTGTTTGGAGTAAATGCGTTCGGCAATATCTTCAGGAACATCTAGCAAGAATATACTTAATTCAACCTTAGGGGGATGCTCATATTTAATGAATTTCCCTTCAATTACCTGGTTCTCCTCATCTTTTTTGGGTCTAGGTGTGTTCGGCTTGTAACATCCCCATCTTTTAATCGCAGGTTTATCACCTGGTGTTAAATCAGCGAATGAACGCGCATCAACTCCAGCATCACACCACCAACCGCCAGCATCAAGATGAGAATATGCTCTAATTAATCCCTCCGTTAACCTCCCGGTATTTGTACGATTAAGTTTTTCACTAACCATGAGTCTTTCCCAAGCCTCATGCTCACCACCTGCATAGTTGAACTGAAGACTTTCAAAGTTTAGCGCTGCAATTTCTGGATGAATGGCACTTGATTCAAACTCTTGCCAGTGATTTGGTTCAATGAAATTAGGTACTTCTTCTTGCTTTTGAGGTATCCAAAATGCTTCTGTTGAGGCAGCAGGTTTGGGTACTGGCTTGTCGATATGAGGTTTTGTAACGGTTGGTGGTAACTCTATCTCTTTTAGCTTGATTACAGTTTCTAAGCTTGTTGCAACCAATGACGCTTTTTTCCTAATTGGCTCAGAGACTTGCTTTGTTTTTAGTGGTTGAACTTTCAATACTGGTTGAGCTACTGTTGCCTCGTGCTTTAATACTGGTGGGTCAACAGACGCACTTATAGTTATCGGTTGCTGCTGTTGTTCTTGGCGCTGCTGCCTAGTTGAGGAGTGAACCTGTTTTCGTAGCAATTCCAAAGCATTTTCTTTGGCTTTCGACTGTTGCGCTAACTCCACCAACCGCGTTGGATCTTCGGTGTAAATCTTTAATTCATGCCTTGCACGGCTGGCAGCAACATAAAAACTTTCCTGTCCAATGGTGAAGTCTGCCGAAATTAACACCCTGTCAGCAGTTTTCCCCTGGCTACTATATGTTGTACTCACAAGGGCATAGTCTAAGTTTTGGGCCTGTGCCAAACTAATGCGTTCAGTGCTAGTGTCAGCATATTTAATGTGGACTATGTTCAGGTCGATCCCTGTCACAGTAAATTCCTGTCCGTTGCGTCGTCCCAATTGCCTGTCGTTTTTCTTCCATTGCAAGCGATCGCCCACAGCAATTTCAATCTCAGTACGTTGGTAAACTGCCTTGTCAAATGCTGTATCTACTTCTAAATGCTGTCCATCATCACGAATTAGTGTCAACTTGTCAGTAGTTTGACCTACCACTTCATATAGTTTGCCTTTCTCTAGCCCTCGACGTTTATAGTCCCGTGTGGGCATGATCACATCACCAATTTCAAAATTATGGGCAAACCGCATCTGTACTTTTGTCAGATTTTTGGTTTGCAATTGGGTGATGGTTGCAGTTTCTCCCAAAGTTCCCTCACCCTTGAGCTTCGAGCGAATCGCTTGAGTAAGGGCAAGTCTTTCTGTATTTGTTCCAGCTAACACAAGAGTTTTGAGTCGCTGCTCTGGTGTCCCTACTATATAATCATTGGCGATCTGCTCTATTTTGGAAAAACTATCTATAGAAAGTATGGAACCGTTGGCTTCTAGTCGTTCAAAACCAGCTTCTATTCTGCCATCAGCGATTAAATCTACTGCTAATTTTAATTGAGGGTCTTTTTGGCGCAACGATTCATTGAGGTGTGCGGTTTTGATTCCTGCCTGTTGCAAGGATTTGAATGGATTACCTGCTGATACTGCTGACAACTGCCGAGTATCACCTACTAAAATCACCCTAGCTTGAAGTAAGGTAGCTCGTTGTAAAAGTGCATAAGCATCTTTAGCACTGAGTAAACCCGCTTCGTCCACAATCCAGATTTGATTTGGTTCAATCTGTGATGGTGGTTCCGAAACCAGTAATCGAGCAACAGTCTCAGACTGAATTTTTAACTCTTCGCTCAAAACCTTAGCAGCAGAGGAACTAGGGGCGAAGCCAATAATAGTGTAGTCGGCATTCCTTGCGATCGCCTTCAACTCTTTGAGGGCGAAAGTCTTACCAGCACCAGCTACTCCCTGCCATGCAATGAATTGGTCAGATGTAGTTGCAGCTAATTCTACTGCTTGGCGCTGTCCTTGGTTCAGTAATGTATTCTGCAACAGGCTTTTAAGTACTTCTCTTTGCGAAATGGGCTTAACTTTGCCAAGTCCTAGCTGCATCAACTCAATCGTGGCCAACTCCCGCCTTACTGCTGTCATCGTCGTAAATTGATGAGTTAAACCCGGCAAGCCGATTAACTCCTGGTGGGATTTTATCAATGGCTCAATGGCTGTTACATCAGTGGCTAAACGTTCTTCTAGGACGAATTTTTCTAAGTCTTCCTGGGTAAATGCTACATTCCTTTCTGAGCAGTGAGCGATCGCTAAATTCAAAACGTGACTCAAATTCTGATCATTGGCTGGTACATTCTTCCTTGCTTCCCCAGGTTTGACAAAGGTGATTCCTAGCGCCGCTGCTTCTTCAACCCAGTAAGCTTTTAACTCTGACTCTGGTAACTTTTCCTTACGTTGGCGGGTATCATCCCAAATTTTCTCACGTTCTGCCCAAGTCGAGTTAGCCCCAGATAAAGCGATGATTTGCTGTCGTCGCTTAGAAAACGTTTCTAAATCCTGCTCCTTAAACCCTTTGATATCAAATTGCCCGTGTAAACGAAGCTCTATCTCGTACCCAAGCTTCTGCACCTCACGCGCCAGATAACTTTGATACGCCATTCCTAAGAATTTCTTGTTGGCGAATATCTCGTTGTTCCCCAAACTCAACCACTTACCATCTGGGGTTTGAGTCATATTCATCAGCAAACAGTGAGTGTGCAAATGTGGATCTAAGTCCCGACTTTCGATGTGGTCAAACTGCGCGACGACCAAATTACCAGTTTTAATTCTATGTCTGCCATTGTCATCTGTCACTCTGGTATAGGCATAACGTTGCTCTATTAGTTGCAGAACTTCTTTCAATGCCTGATGGTGAGCGTCAATCAAACGAGTATCCCCACCTACCAAAGCCATCAAACTTACACTTTTGGGGGCAGAAAATGTACAGTCTAAAGCGGCTCTGCGTTCAAATCCTTTTCCCTTGACTACCCTGGCATTTAACTGCTCGTGACCCTGGGGTGATCTCCCCTCAATGATATTTTTGAAAGCATCTTCATCATCGATTGCCCCTGACAAACCCAATTTAAGGGCCCCTTGACCACTCCAAAGCGACTTTCCTTGATGATAGTAATTCTTGACGAAGTAGTTCACTGCCATCTCTGAGGAGACGTTAGCCGCTGTTAGCATGGCTCACCTCGAAAAAGGGGTTTACAAAAGTTAATCCTTGTTCTATTCCATCTGTTGGTGCAACAAACTCTTTTCAAGAAATTCTGATTATTTTTTCTTATTGCAAAATAATCACCCTTGCAATAAGTATTGAAGTCAAAATCAATCCCCGTGATCAAACTTCGTGGTACTTGATGACGACTGAAAAGATTTTTGTGAGACTTTGACCAAAACAAAATTTTCTTTTCCAACTCTCATGTCATTTAATATAGCAAAAATCAGAGCATTCTTTCCGCCAAATATGGCGTACTGTGCGTCAGAAAAAGATGGATTCCAAGGCTTGTAAGTGCTAAAGCGTGTTTAAAATTAGTAGGTAAAAATGGGGATAAATTGGGTGACTTCCGAGAACTTCCGGGGACTTCCAGGAACTATTGGGTTTTATTAAGCTAATGATAATTGGTTATTAGATGATGTTTAATATGTAATAACATCAGCGATGAATTTGAATTTTGGGAGTGGGACATTGGGATATATTGGGATAAATTGATGAGAATTAGTGAGGATTGGTGAGGATTGGAAACTTAGGCGATTTTATGTGCAATGCACAAATCAGTGAAATAAAAGTGCAATTGTAATGTTTCATAATTTTTATTTACAAACCCGGAAATCATTACGGTATATGCGCTTTAGCCTTTTAAGAATAATTCTTGATAAAGAGTGAAAAACAGGGGAAATTTTTTGTGGATTTAATGTTGAGCCTTGATCCAGGAACTTCAATGACGAAGATGGTTTATCGTGTTTCCTTGGAGATGTCTTCTAAACCAGAATTGCTGTGTATGGAGCCAGAGTTAGTTAAGATTTCTAGAGACTCGCTCTCTTTATATGAGTCTGGGCAAATTAATCGGCCGAATCCAGAGAATGAGGCTTGGATAGAGTACAACGGAGAGTATTATGCGGTTGGGTTTTTGGCCCAAAAGTATTTTGAAGCGCGAATCAATTTTTTAGAACTCAAGTATGAGAACGCGATTCCAAAAACTTTGGCAGCAGTGGGGGCAATAGCGATTAGAGAAGGATTGAAGTCCAACCTTGATTTATCGTTGGGACTGCTGTTGCCTTATGGGGAGTGGGAAGATAGGGAAAGATTGGAGATGGGTTTAACCAAGGCACTATCGAGCTTTAGCTTTCGAGGTCAACAATTTTGTGTAAATCTGATCAGCTTTCAGTGTTTGCCGGAGGGTGGGGGACTGGTATTGACGCGAAGTAAAAAACTCGGCACAGACTTTAATAAAGTGAACATTGCTGTGGTGATGCTAGGTTTCCGGGATATATCAGCCGTAATCTTTGAGCGGGGTATATCAACTGGAAAAACAGAAGGCTTGGGTTTAGCCTGGATGCTGGAGAGAATCAAAAGCCGAACATCAGGACAGAACTTACATGATTTGTTAAAGGCTGTTCATCTATCAGGTTCAGCGTTAAAACCGAGATACTTTAACACCTTGGCTCGGAGTAAGAATGCTGAGTTTAAAGCTGAAGAAGTAGCACAAATTGTTGAAGTAGCGGAGTTATCTCGGAAAGAATACTGGAATAAAGTATCTATTTGGCTGAGTATGAATATTCCTGTTGATATTCAGCAAGTAATTATTGGTGGGGGAACATCGGAATATTTAGTTACTGAGTTGAAAAACTTATTTACTTATACCGAGATTTCATGGGCGGCAGAATTAGAAGAGGATGTGCGCTTGGCTTTTAACCTGCCGATTAAAAAAGATGCGTTGTGCTTACGTTTCACGGATGTATACGGATTATTCCGTTATCAAAACGCTACATCAGCTATTTCAAACCATCGTGCGTCCTAGTAATTTACTCGTTTTAAAGGAATATTAGCAATGTTTTCAGATGTTGAGTTTCGCTTACGAAGTAGAGTTAAGACTGATAGCCCCGAAGCAATGCTATTTAAGTATTTAAACTCCAGAAATACTCTTTATCCGGCGAAGGATATGGTGATAATTGCTATTAGCAGCTATTGGCTTCCTTTAGCCTATCAAGCCCAAGAGCAACCCGTAGATTTAGAACCACACATTCGTGCTTGTCTTTACCGCCTTCAACTTCACTCTTCATATCTGATGGGACTGCTGGGAGAAATCCCGTCTCAGGCAGCCACGATGATTGCAGTAGACAGAAATTCACTTTCATCACTTTCCCTTCCATCTAAGATTCCCGCAACAGAACTATCTAAGATTCCCGCAGCAGAACCATCTAAGATTCCCCCAACAGAACAAAGACAGTTAAAAGTTGACTGGTTAAATCCTTTTTCAACTTTATCTAAATAGGAATTCATGATTATGTATCAACCACAAGAACTTTTCAACAACCTCTCACCATCCGAAATTAGCCGGACTTTACGCTTGAGTGGGATACCTGAAAAAGAGTCATATACCGAGAATGATGCAGACAGGTTTCGTGAATGCCGCACTTTAATTGAACAGGGTGGAAATGATGAGGAAGTAATGGCTCTATTATCTCCAGTTGTTGACAATGCACTAGAAGAAACTCAGGGCAATTCCTCGTCGTCAACGAAGAATGGGGGGAAAAAACAAGGGAAGAAAGGTCAATTCCCATTAGATATCACTGAATTACTAGTTATTGCTCGTGAAATGGGCTATAAAATCGCACTTTCTCAGGCTTTAATAATTCTCCAAGTCTGCGGACTATCTGAGCAAGATGAGTATAGCCCAGATGAGTGCGATCGCTTTCTTGAAACCTACAAATCAATAAAAGAGCAAAACAAATCCTTTGAAGAAGTTGCAGCCAGCTTAACAACTCTAGGTAAAAGCGAAAATTCTCAACAATTAAAATTAGATGCAGTGATTGAGAATGTTAGTGAAAAAGCTGTAGCTGCCAGAGAAGATTTATCTAGCTTGATTGATAAAATTACTGCTGCTCAGGCTGAAGAAGCCCCAGAGTTAGTTCAATCACTTTACCTTAAGAATGTTGCACTGAAATTACAACAGAGCGATTCTGAAAATAACCTCTTCGCTCAATTAGAAGAAAGAATCATGGCGAGAATCGCCGAAAAAAAGCAGCAGAGGCTACAGTTATCTGGAGTGACTTGGGAGACGACACCCTTACCATCTTCTTCGCCCACGCCGATGCTGTCGCCCAACGTATCCAAGAATGGAATGAATACCGATTAAAACAAGAAATTGCAGCCAAAGAACGCACTATTGATATTCAAGTCGAAAAAGCCTCCGATGCTAAAGCCAATAAATTAGCTGCCCACAAGCTGGAAAAAATACAGGCATGGAACGAAGCACAACTAGAACGTCAAAAACTTCGTAAAAAACGCTTTGAACAATGCAAAGGACTTCTTTTCTGGGTTGGTGGTTGGGTTGGTTCAGGTCGCTCTGGTATTTTCTTTTTTGGCTCTGCCATGTTAGCTTCTGCGACTTTTGCAGGAGTAACAATCATTAATCTGCCAACAAATCTTTCCTGTCCTGATCCCAAAAGTCTGTGCTATCTGGTATACCAAATGCGATTTAACAATAAAAGTGTGATTCTTCCACAACAGACCAAGGATATTATTGCTGAGTATGAGCGCAATAAGAGTAAACGCAAGCGAAGCAAGTAATTAATTTGTCAGAGGAGAAAATACTGTTAATTCTCCTCTAAGCATTTTTTTAGTCAGGTATAAGTCATTCCCTACAAGCTTTTGAAGCCATTGGATATCTGTATTTTTAGTCAGGTTTTCAAGTATGTTTTGTATTGCTCTGAGTTGCATTCCAGAAAGTCTAGATAGTCCTCAGCAGCGAAAGCGATTGATGCTTTTATCAAAGAGCTATGTGACAAGAAACCTTAATATCTAGTAGCGGATTAGTTTTATGCAGGAGCAAAAGACGTTAGAAATTTATCAACAGGCGATCGCAATTTATGAAACTGCGATCGCTGCTTTACTTAACGATGCGTAACCGCCGTAGGTATCGCTTTTTTTCACATATCCAGATAAAATCACTGTATTTGATGGATAAAACTTTCTTTACAGCCTAACCTCACCTACTTTAATAGGAGGTGTCCTTATCGAAAGGCAAACTGTCAACATCCTCAAAGTTACGCAGGTCTTGCTCCATCTGCTGCCGACGTTGAACGTAAGTTCTGCTATCTTCAATCCTTCCTCTCATTTGCCATGCACCAAAATTAATACCTTGTTCTGCGTATTTAGCAGACACTTTATTGTAATTGTCAACTTCGATTTTCTTGCGACGTTCTTGTTCTTCCAGCGCACCTTCACTGATACCAATTTTCTGAGCATATTCTACATATTCAGGTCTGAGAGAACCGTCAGGGTTAAATTCCCTTTTCTCTTGTTCAGTGAAGAAATCGTAGGCTGTGTAGATTGGCCACGGCTCTGGGTCAGTCTCGTCCAGGCGTTTCCACTCGTCATACTCTTCTTTTAATCTCCGAGCATAACTCTCAATTGCTTCTGGATGTGCGCCATTAGCTAATTTTTGCTGTCTCACTTCATCTTTTAGAGTTCCATCTGCATTGAACTCTTTTTTGTTCATATTTATCCAACGCTTTATTCTCGACATATAAACCTCTTAAAATCTTAATTAAAATTTATTAATTTACTGTTTATGACTCTTGAACTCAAACATTTTGACCCAAGGCTGAATCAGTGGATTTATACAGATGATAATCAAACTAATACTAAAACAATTTTAACCGAAAAGCTTAGTAATACTCTATTAGAATCTTATTTTTCTAACAAAGAGTTCTCATTTGGACACTCAGATGAATACAGTACACCTGAAGATTTGAAAAATCATCCCGATGGACATATTTTATTACTGTCTTCCAAAACTAGATTACTTTATGGAGAAAAAGAGTGTTTAGAGACTATTCAAAAGATTTGTCCAGATAGTAAAGACCGAGGGGCTTATGGCTCTATTTTTCTGGGAAGTTGTAAAAATGCAATTCAGGAAAAATTAAACATTCTAGTAGTAGATGATTCCACTGATAATCCTGGTGATAATGGAGGAATAATATCAGATAAATTAGCATATAAACTAGTTGGCGATTGTTATGGACAAATTTCTCATAAACTCTGCGATAAACTTACTTCAAGAGAATCACAGCAAGATAAAAGTTATCGTGTTATTCAACACCGATTTGGTTGGGTAGAAGAACAAGGAGAGGATACTACTAAATACCGTTTTGGCAAGGGAACGCTGCGACCATATAGACTAGATAGAATAGAGTATGCAGATCCGACTAATGAACCCAAAATCGATATAATTCTCCCTGTAAGCAGTTTTAAGGGAACAGATAAGGATAGACCAGCAGGGGCGACTAAACCTCAAATTAAGCCAGGATTATATCAGCAAAATATTTGGTTGGCTGAAAAAGGACAATCTCAGCAAGGTCAGATGTCTATTTCTCAACTACTAGCATCTTTCCCCCAAGGAATTAAAGATTTTGCCGAAGAATTAGAGTTACAAGCTCAAAGATTAACCTCTATTCAAGATGACCCAAGGAAAGTTGCTGCTTACTATTGTGAAAAATACGAAAAACGCAAAGAATCATTGAACCAAGGTAAATTAAAAATAGGAACAGTCATTAGCCTTGAACCAAATGTTAAAAATTCAGGAACAAATGACAATTTAGATACAGATGAGGAATTAGATGACGAGAATACTAAAGATGACTTGTTCATGTACAAACTCATCAAAGCTGACTTGCTTGGTCATCAGCAGTTATTAGAAACGGAAAAAGTTAAACAGGAATTAAGTCGGTTTTTACAGAGCCAATGGCGAGATATCGCTCTGGGGAAAACGCTTACTTTTGACCGAGGGATGATTATTCCATCCAAGGAACTCAAGAATGGCGAAATTTGTGTTCCTTGGCTTGATGAGCAAGAAAAAGTTATTAACTTTCGTTCTCCTTTTCTGAATTCTAATGGTTTATGTGTTTCTAATAATAAATATGTTGAAGATCAACTAGGGCCAGACGGTGAACCCTTAGAAGGCATAATTGTAGTCAACGACGAAGACCACAAGCGCATACAACAGAGAATTGCACAGTTAGAAGCGCAAGGTATTGATGTTGATTTTATCGATCCAGCCGAAACAGAATCAGAGCGCCAAGCACGAGATTTTGATGGTGACTGCATTGGTGTGGCACTAGCTAGTAAATACCCTAACTTAACAGCCGAAGCCGAGTACAGAAACCAACCCCAGAATGCTTATACTCCGACAGTTAAACTTAAAAAACAATCATTTTATTTAGAAAATGGAACCCAACCTGACTTTGAGCAAATCGCTATCCACATGAGCGATAGCATCAGCGTGGGCATAATCAACAATCAAGTGACGGCACTGGAGGCATTAGAATCAGAAATTGAGGTACTAAACACTTATGGGACTTTAGAACAAAAATCAGAATATTTAGAGCAAGTATCTAGGCATTATCAAACTTTATTTGAACAGGAATATGACCAGAAGCCCAAACCAATTAGAGCAGAGTACAAACCCTTCATGCAATCTGTTGTAGCTCTAGCAGAGAATCCTAACAGAACGCCAGAGATTATTCAGCAGGCGATGGATGTTAACCGCCTAATGTACCGAGAAATGATTGAGGAGGGATGTTATCAAAACCAAATAGCGGTTGATTTATTCAAAAGTGCTAAAAAACCTGAGATGGATAAAATCAGGGAAAACAGCCGCTACTTATATCGTGATGTTAACTATATTAAAGATAAGAAATCACGTTCAGTTTATTTAAACTCTGGCATTACTCCCACTGGTTACTCCCCTGTAGAATTATTAATTAATCAAACTAATAAATACTTTCAACAATCACAGTTAGAATCGCGCCCCATCGTTCAGTTTAAAGACTTGTTCCAAGGAGTCGAGTTCACGCCACAGCAGAGATTCAGTGCGATCGCTGCCAAGTACGAGTTTGACCAGAAATTTAACGCTGCGGTAGGTATGGAGCGGCGGCGAGAAACCGAGAAAGGGCCATCAGCAATAATCCAAACTCCACAGGGGGTGCAACTCGAAATTAGCAATCTCACCCGTGAGGGGCATCCTTTAATCTGGAAAGCCGAGACGTTGAACATTCGCCTAGATGAAATACCAGAGAAATGGCGAACTAAAGAACGCCCCCACAAATTACTAGCAGTTGCCCAGATTAATGGAGAAATCGATAAAGATGGGAAACCCGCATACCGTCATCTTGGGACAGTTAGCCAGCAGTCAGTGAATGACCACAATCTCAAACCGGGGATGACCACGCAGGGAGCTAAGATACTGGAATTCAAGCCAGAGCTTACTCGGAGTCAAACTAAATTACTCTTCGGTAAATCTTATGATGCGGCTCTTGCATTTTACGCGAATATCCCAGCCGAAGACAAACTTGCTGCTGCCGCAGCCGCCTGGAACATCTCTGCATCCCGTCAAGATGAACTCGAAGTTGCACGTAAGCACGACGACACAAGTGCTTACGCAAAAAAAGTCTCCAACTTCGCCTTTGCTGCTTTCCCCAATGAGATTATCTCCCGGCTGGAGCAGCTGCAATTTACCCACTCGTTGCTGGTCACATTGAATAACGAAGCGAATCAATTTTTGGGCAGAAAATGGAACCCACTCGAATTGCACCCGATAGAAATCAGAGCCTCTCACCACCCACCGGGACATGAACGCCATGTTTCCAGACTGTTGTTTGTACAGGACGGCGACGGCGAATACAAGGAATTCGCCATGCTCGAACCCAGAACCGGAATGCTGCCCATTGGCACAAAGGCGCAAGCTAATTTCGTTGGCGTGGAACCTGCGACTGCTAAGACTACTATTGGTTTACCTGGAAATGAGCCGATTGAGATAACCATCCGCGAACTTAAAAATTTCTCCTACGCAGGACTTGTTTTTAACGACCAACCCGTAAATTTAGAATTTGGTACTGTGCCGGTGCCTGATAAAACTGTCAAGATCAAAATTGATAGTAAAACTTTGGGGGAGTTAGACAGTGATTCTGTCGAACAGTTAAAACAAGTTGATTACCTAAAAAATGGTAATGCCCTGAAGTTAAAACTTACTTCTATCTCTGAAACTGGAGATCAGGCGTTTGTCCTGGGTGAATCTCCCAATGGTAATCTCCTGAAAATTAATAAAATTAACTTTTATGATTTTTCTGGTC
>DASQZD010000098.1:0-33278 GCA_035638855.1 Nodularia sp. (in: cyanobacteria)
AGGTTGCAGTAATGCCATGCCAATTAAACCCACACCAGCGCTGAAAGCCAGAACTAAACCTAGTGGTATTTGAATCGTTTGAAACGTTAAGAATTTTAAAGATACAGGTGTGGCATTTTGAACTGAGATAATGGCGATCGCCACTACCCAAATAGCCACAACTAAAGATATAAAAATAGGAGTCAAAGTTTTCATAATAATCATTCATACGCCCCTCTCCTTACCAAGGAGAGGGGCTGGGGGTGAGGTTTTCTTAAACTGCTACTTTTTCTAATTTAGCTATCGCACTTTGCATTTCTTGAGCAACTTTGGCTAGTTTCTCAGCAGAATTGGTTTCCATGTAAACGCGTACTAGAGGTTCTGTACCGGAAGGACGCAGCAAAATCCAGCTACCTTCTTCTAAATACAGCTTAATACCATCTTTGCGTCCGACTTCTTTAACCTTAATCCCGGCTACCTCTGAAGGAGGATTTTTAGTAAAGGAATCAATCACAGCAGTTTTGTGTGCTTCTGTCAAGTGCAAGTCCAGACGATCATTATAAAGGGGACCATCAGCTTCGGCGATCGCTTCTTTCACCAATTGACTCAAGGGTTTACCTTCATAGGCGATCGCTTCTGCCACGAGCATATCAGCTAAAATGCCGTCTTTTTCGGGAATATGCCCAATTACACTTAAACCGCCGGATTCTTCACCTCCAATCAGCACGGTAGTTTCGCGCATTTTCTCACCGATGAATTTAAAACCAACGGCTGTTTCATAAATTGGCAACCCGTATTTAGCTGCGAAATTATCCAGCAGGTGAGTTGTCGCCACAGTGCGGACTATCGCGCCGCTTTGACCTTTGTTTTTAATTAAATGACGTGCTAGTAATAACAGCACAGTGTTAGGGGTGAGGAAATTGCCTAATTCATCTACGATACCAAAGCGATCGGCATCGCCATCAGTAGCCAAGCCTAAATCGGCTTTATCGGCACGTACCGCCGCCACTAACCCAACGAGTTGTTCACCCTTGGGTTCGGGCATTCCGCCGCCAAATAGCACATCGCGAGTCGTATTAAAACTTTCTAACTGACAGCCGCAGCGTTGCAAAACTTCATCTAAATAACCGCGAGAAGTCGAATAAAGGGCATCGTACTTCACCTTTAAATTCGCACTCTTGATGCGTTCCACATCCAGCAAGGTGTAGATAAACTTGAGATACTCTGGTTTGGGATTAAACACAGAAATTGCCCCAGCCGGAACGCTCTGAGGCAGCGCATCCGATGCACTTTCAATGTTCGCCACAATAGTATCAGTAATCTCTGGAGTGGCAGGGCCAGCATAATCAGGGATATATTTAATTCCACAGTAAGGCGCTGGATTATGGCTAGCGGTAAACATCAAAGCCCCTGCGGAATTTAACAGCCGGGCGTTGTAGGCAATTACTGGTGTAGGGCAATCCCGATCAGTAATTTTTACAGTCCAACCCAAGTCTGCCAAGACTTCAGCTGCTGTTTGGGCGAACTGGTCAGCTAAAAACCTAGTATCGTAGGCAATAAGAACTGGTCTATCTTTTGTATAGGCTGTTTCGAGGTAACTTGCGATCGCTCTTGTTACTTTCCGCACATTGGGGAAAGTAAAATCATCTGCTATAATTCCTCTCCAACCATCAGTACCAAATTTTATTTGGTTAGAATTGCTACTAGCGCTCATTGTTGCCCCTTTCTCCCGGATATCTTGAATACTATAGGAAGCTTCCCCTAAAGCGTGCGTAGCCGCAAGTCTCCCCCAACGTATTTTTTTTCACTGATATTGAGCAATGTCATTTACTAATCGACCTTTTGCCAGTTATCACCTTTGGTCTTTAGTCGCCCCAGCAACAGGACAAGAACGTTGGCATTGCCAGATGAGGAGGGGGTTTATTAAAGCGCGTCAACATGAACCACAAGTTAAAGCGCTCTTAGGTAAGGCTACTGCACCCCAACGGATTGGCATCCTCGCCCAAAAAGGCGTTTACGAATTCCATCATAATCGACATCTGTTAAAGCAATCAGACGGTGTAGATCAAGTTGCCCAGTTACTAAAATTAAACAATTCAACCGAGCAAGTACAGCAGCGCGTGCGGCAAATTTTGCAAAAATATCATGATGCCCCATTGCTGCTAAATAAACAGATTGTCCAATTAACACGGGGAGATGAAGGCTTTCCCAAACCAATTTTTGTGGAACAAGAAGATTTTAATTTCCGCTTATATGCAGCTATGGATTGTGTTTTTAGTGAATCTGATCACACTTTGCATATTTTAGATTTTAAAACTGGTAAATCTGCCTTTGACCACCGACAGGCATTAGTTTATTTACTAGCCGCGCGTTATCTTTACCCTGGACTACAAGCGGTAGCATCATTTTATAATCTGGAGATGTCTAAAAAATCAGATTTAATTAGGCTTAACAATCGGGAATTAGAATCTTTAAAGTTAGATTTAGCAAATATTGCCAACAAGCATCAATACGATTTACAAAAATATCAGGAAAAAACCAGTAATTTCAGTAAAATCTTTCCTCCCAATCCGGGTAATCACTGCCGTTTTTGCCCTTTTAATTCTATATGTGAATTTTCGGAAAAAACATCTGATTCTCACCCATTGCCTCATTTGAGAAACAATAGCAGAGGAGGGGGATGAGGAAGATGGGGGGAAGACAAAAGGATTTAAAGAAATCAATTATCCATATTGTGGGGTGGGCATGGATAGGGGACGGGTGGGGACACCCATCCCACAACAAAATTGGGGATCTTGTTTATTCTCAGTTGACCAATGACCAATGACTAATCAGTAAACGGCGGTAACTCTTGAAGAATTGTAAAGCGGATGTGATTAATTGCCAAGTCGCCTAGAGGGATATCATCTTTCGTCAGCCTTGTACTTTGACTGCTTAAGGTTTCAAAGGTGATGCCTTTGCCAATTTCAATGTGATACCAAGATAAACCCATAAAAAAGCGTGTTGGGTAAGGGCCATTGTTTCCCACATCATCAGGATTGGATTCCATTGGTAACCAACCAAAACCGGGGATGTAAAACTCTAACCACACATGGTTAAAGTCTGGTTGCAAGGGGACTCCTTGATGTTCGCTATGGGGAGGACATTTATATCTACCCACTGTGCGGCAGGGAATGCCATTTAAACGGCACAAAGCTAGTAAAACGCCTACATACTCGCCACAGGAACCAACACCCCGTTCTAAGACCAAATTTGGGGTGTCAATGTAGGGTTTAATGCCATAGGATAATTCATCGTAAACATAGTTGCGGATATTGTACATTTTCCGCAGGATATTGGTTTCTGAACCAATGGCTTCCCTGGCTGCATCGCGAACAATGGGAGTATCCATTGCCAAATCGTCGTCATCGACTAGGTAGCGTGTTTGAAATTCTGGTGATAGTGCGGGAGCATTTTCGACATCTTTTGGGGTGATGCGATACTTAATTCCGCGAACTTCTAACAGTGCTTTCCAACCAAATATATGTCTTTCTCCGGGAGTGAGGGCATCAAATTTAAAGACTGCTACACGTTCCCCATCTATGACTTCTTCGGTAAAAGGAATACCAATCGGTTCAATGTGTTTTAACTTTTGGCGTTCAGTGTCTGAGGGTAGGGCGATGCGCCATTCTACATCTGGCAAATACACCTCGTCTAAGGGAGCAATTTCCTCCGCATAGGACATTTCAATCAGATAGCCGTTAGAGAGGGCGTATTGTTTATCTGGCTCGTGATGGTAATGTAGGGGGTGAATAAATGTGCGATCGCGGTATGTGAGTTCATGACAGGGATCAGCATTGGGGTTATCCCGGATATAAGGCTCTTCTGAGGCATAGGAGACGAATAGGGTTTCTTTGCCTGTCTCTTCATTGGTATGTATGGCAATACCTGTGGGACATTCAAACGGCGTTAACACGCTAAATTCCAGTTCTCCAGTGGCTCTGTCCATAGCATAGACTGTTTGCTCAGTGCGATCGCAAACCCAAAGGATATCACGGCTAACTGCCAAATTTTCCACCCCTACCCCAGGGGCATAAAACCTAGTAATTTCTCTACGCGTATTGCTATCAAAAATGAGAATACAGCCGAGCTTTTGGCAACTTACGTAAACTGTGGATTCCCACACAGCAACGCCATCAGCAGGATAAGGCAAAGTCACGAAATGCTCTAGACCCAAAGATGAGAGTTTGGACAGATAAACACTGTTTTCACGCGTTACCCACAGGAAATCTGACGACACTGCAAGACCTTTAACATCGTGAAATTCCCTGATTTGGTGAGGATTTCGGATTGTGCTGTTATCAGAGGTGGGATCAATCTCTAGTAAATGTCCTTTAATACTATCAATGGCGAGCAGTGTATCTTTGATGAAAGCGATGCCACAAAGAGTGGCTGCTGTTAACGGTCTAATTGTTCTTTGACCAAACATTTGGCTAGTAATCAAACTAGGAAGTGCAAAACTCATATTAAGCATATTTATTCAACGGTTTAGCACGCCCGGAATTAATTTTGGCATATTCTTGATCACCAAAATGGTGGCTTTCAGAACTTCCATCGATAAATGGATCGTGTTTTTTGATACGGTTTATAGCGTAAAAACACATAAAAATAGTAAATTTCATCGAATCACATCTACATTCCAGTCACACAGGTTGGTAAAAATGCTGAATGTAACTTTAGTTGATGCTTTAATAGTCATCCCTAAATTATGATCGAATTCTATAACCATTTTCTGTGACATACACAATGTCTGCTAATTCTTTGCCTGAAGATACTGCCGGTTGGCATAGTTTTGAAGTTAATAAAGCCCTAAAGCTGCTTGATAGCAATGCAGACAGTGGCTTAACACCCGAAAATGTGCGAGAACGTTTGCAAAAATACGGTGATAACGAACTCAAAGAAAGCAATGGTCGCAGTTCTTGGGAAATTCTGCTCGATCAGTTCAAGAACATTATGTTATTGATGCTGATTGCCGTAGCTTTGATTTCTGGGTTTTTAGACTTCATAGCTTGGCAAGCCGGAGAATTAAAACCTGGGGAAGTCCCATTTAAAGATACGATCGCCATTATGGCCATTGTAATTCTCAATGGCATACTGGGTTATGTCCAAGAAACGCGTGCCGAACAAGCTTTAGCCGCGCTGAAAAAAATGACCTCTCCTTTGGTGCGAGTCCTGCGTAGCAGCAAATTGATGGAGATAGCCGCCAAGGAACTGGTACCAGGAGATGTGATACTGCTGGAAGCAGGGATGCAGATAGCGGCCGATGGACGCTTGATTGAAGAGTCTAATTTACAAGTGCGCGAATCAGCACTCACAGGTGAAGCTGAAGCTGTGAGCAAGCAGGCTACCTTAATCTTACCTGAAGAAACATCATTGGGCGATCGCCTAAATTTAGTCTTTCAAGGTACGGAAGTCGTCCAGGGACGCGGCAAGGTGCTAGTAACTAACACTGGGATGCAAACGGAACTTGGTAAAATTGCTACCATGTTGCAGTCAGTGGAAAATGAGCCGACACCTTTGCAGCAGCGCATGACTCAGCTCGGTAACGTCCTCGTGACAGGTTCCTTGGTTCTCGTCGCCATTGTCGTCGTCGGTGGAATCATTCAAGCCAGAGGTTTTGGCAACATTCGAGAACTTTTAGAAGTTTCCTTGAGTATGGCGGTGGCTGTAGTCCCAGAGGGTTTACCTGCTGTCATCACCGTTACCTTGGCACTGGGAACTCAGCGCATGGTACGCCACAATGCCTTGATTCGCAAGCTACCAGCCGTAGAAACCTTGGGTTCTGTAACTACGATCTGCTCTGATAAAACTGGCACCTTGACCCAAAATAAAATGGTGGTGCAGTCAATTTATACCAATAACAATGTTCTTCGAGTTACCGGACAAGGTTATGCACCTACAGGGGATTTCCAACTAGATAGTCAAACAATTTCTGTAGAAGATTATCCCGAAATTTCTGCAATGCTGGTCGCAGCTGCGATTTGTAATGATTCGGTGTTGCAAAAAGAAAATGGCGAATGGGCAATTTTAGGAGACCCCACCGAAGGCGCTTTGGTGACGGTGGCGGGAAAAGCCGGAATTGAAAAAGACCAATGGAATAGCAAATTACCCCGCGTTGGTGAGTTTCCCTTTGACTCAGAACGCAAGCGGATGAGCGTAATTTGTCAGGTGGAGGAAATCGCCACAGGTGAAGCATCTGTAAGGGCTGTTGATCCTGTAATTGCTGGCTTTATCCAGTCCCAACCTTATTTAATGTTCACCAAGGGTTCGCCAGAGTTAACTTTGGCTCGTTGTACCCAGATTCATTTGGGTAATCATTCCGTTCCATTCACAGATGAACAACGCGCTCAAATTCTGGCAGAAAATGACCGCCTGGCAAGCCAAGGTTTGCGGGTGCTAGGTTTGGCTTACAAACCCCTGCTAGAAATCCCCGCAGAAGGGTCACATGAGATATCTGAGGTAAATTTAATTTGGTTGGGCTTAGTAGGGATGCTGGATGCCCCTCGTCCAGAAGTGAGGGGAGCAGTCCAAGAGTCTCGGACTGCCGGAATTCGCCCAATTATGATTACAGGCGACCACCAGCTAACTGCACGAGCGATCGCCATTGATTTGGGAATAGCTCAAGAAGGTGATAGAGTCCTCACAGGTCAAGAATTGCAGCACATGAGTGACGAGGATTTAGACCAGCAAGTTGATCTAGTGAGTATCTACGCCAGAGTTTCCCCAGAACACAAACTACGGATTGTGCAATCATTACAACGTCGGGGTAAATGTGTGGCCATGACCGGCGATGGTGTCAACGATGCGCCAGCTTTGAAACAAGCTGATATCGGCATTGCTATGGGTATTACTGGTACTGATGTCAGTAAAGAAGCCAGTGATATGGTGCTACTCGATGACAACTTTAGTACCATTGTCGCCGCGACGAAAGAAGGAAGAGTCGTTTACACCAATATTCGCCGCTTTATTAAATACATTCTCGGTAGTAACGTGGGCGAAGTTCTCACCATCGCCGCAGCACCACTTTTGGGGTTGGGAGGCGTTCCCCTGACACCATTACAAATTCTCTGGATGAACTTGGTAACAGACGGTTTACCAGCGTTGGCCTTAGCTGTGGAACCCCCGGAACCAGATGTAATGAAGCGTCCGCCTTTCAATTCCCACGAAAGTATTTTTGCTAGGGGGTTAGGTTCCTACATCATTCGGATCGGGATTATCTTTGCCGTGATTAGCATTATTTTGATGGTATGGGCATACAATCATTGCAAAATTCCGGTTGAAGGACTTGACCCACAACGCTGGAAGACAATGGTATTTACTTCTTTGTGCATAGCACAGATGGGTCATGCGATCGCCATTCGTTCTAACAACAAGCTCACTATAGAGATGAATCCCTTCTCTAATATGTTTGTCTTCGGGGCTGTAGTTGTGACAACGATTTTGCAGTTAATGCTAATTTACGTCCCACCCCTCAGAGCTTTCTTTGGAACTCATTTCCTACCTCCCACAGAGTTAGCTATTTGTGTTGGTTTCAGTGCTTTGATGTTTGTCTGGATTGAATTGGAGAAGCTTTTCTTCCGCTTTACAGGTAGAACAAGCGTTTAAAAGAGGGAGTGGGGAGTAGGGAGTGGGGAGTGGGAGGGAGTTAGAAATTACTTGACAAGGACGGCGGCTTAACAATCTTTCCTCTTCTCCCTTGCACCCTTGCCCCCTGCCCCTCTGCCTCTTCCCAGTCCCTAATCCCCATTATTTATGTACCTCAAAAACCTCCACCTGAGACAATTTAGGAATTACCAAGACCAGAAAGTTGAGTTTACTGCTGCTAAAACGATTCTGGTGGGTAATAATGCTCAGGGAAAATCTAATTTGTTGGAGGCGGTGGAGTTGTTGGCGACATTGCGATCGCATCGGATGGGGCGCGATCGCGATTTTATTCAAGAAGGACAAGATATAGCTCAAATTCATGCCATTCTGGAGCGAGAAAATGGTACCAGTGATTTGGCTTTAACTCTCCGCCGTAATGGTCGCCGTAGCGTGGCGATTAATGGGGAATCTGTCCGCCGACAAATGGATTTTTTGGGTGTACTCAATGCTGTGCAGTTTTCTAGTTTGGATTTGGACTTGGTACGCGGTAGCCCTGATGTTCGTCGGAATTGGCTAGATACACTGTTAATTCAACTCGAACCGATTTATGCTCATATTTTGCAGCAATACAACCAAGTATTACGCCAACGCAACGCTTTTCTCAAAAAAGCCAGAGACGCGCACCCCCCTAGTACAGATGGGATGAATCCCCTGTCTACACTTGCCATATGGGATGCTCAGTTAGTTACTACTGGTACAAAGGTAATTAGAAGACGCGATCGCGCAATTCAAAGACTAGCTCCCATAGCTGCTGCTTGGCACGCTAGTATTAGTGGTAGTACAGAAGTTCTGCAAATTAATTATCTCCCTAGTTTGCCTTTAGCAGAAACTCATCCAGAAGAAATCCAGGCAGCTTTTTTAACTAAAATTCACCAACGAGCTGCTGCCGAACTCTACCGAGGTACTACCCTTGTTGGTCCTCATCGCGACGAAGTAGAATTAATCATTAATCAAACCCCGGCTCGTCAATACGGTTCTCAAGGGCAACAACGAACTTTAGTATTAGCCCTAAAATTAGCCGAATTACAACTCATTGAACAAGTCGTCCAAGAACCACCCCTGCTATTACTGGATGATGTTCTCGCTGAATTAGACCCGTTCCGCCAAAATCAATTACTTGATGCGATTCAAGACCGTTTTCAAACCCTAATTACTACTACTCACCTCAGTTCTTTTGATGCCCAGTGGTTGAATTCCTCGCAAATTCTTTATGTGAAATCAGGGGAAATAGTATCGTGATTGGGGATTGGGAAGAGGCAGGGGGGCAGGGTGCAGGGTGCAGGGGGAGAAGAGGCAGGGGGGAAAGATTATGAATTCCCAATGACTAATGACTAATGACTATTTATTCTAATTTTTTAAATAGGTAAAGAACTACGAAAGTGAAGACAGCACCAATTAACCCTAACTGCCACAAACCACACCCAGCAGCCATTCCCAAACCAGCAGAAACCCAAATCGATGCAGCGGATGTCAGTCCGTGAATTTTAATTTTCTGTGATTCTTGAACAGATTCGCGCATAATTTCTCCAGCCCCAAGAAATCCCACGCCAGTTGCAACACCTTGGATAACCCGGCTAAGTGCATCAGGATTCGTCAGTGATAAGGCAGTTTGCAGAGGTATAATAATAAATACTGCCGAGCCAAAAGTTACTAGTATATGAGTTCTCAAACCGGCTGGCTTATGCTTCAATTGGCGCTCTATGCCGATGATTGCCCCGATTAACACAGCCAGACCTAGCCTAAATATGAGATTCAGTGAATCATCCGGTGTAAGGTAGTAGGTGTTTAACAATTCTAGGTCGGGGAAAAGTACTATTGCCTACATTATACTGAATTAAGTGTGTTTTTAATTGTGAAAAATAATTACTTGGTAACGGTCTAATTGACATTGATAGATTTGACAATAAACTCAATAATTGAAGGAACTCCAGCCTCTGAGCAATCACTCTTATTGGTGTAATTAAATGTAAATTTCGTTAAATCTTCCTGGCAGGTTTTCACGAGAGGATATCAGAAAGTATGCGCGAAGAAAAGACTCGTAGCGACAAATAAACAACTGAGAACTAACAAATTGAGTGGATAAACTCTACTGGCTTGACCAAATTAAACTGCAAGACCGCACTCAGGTAGGTGACAAAGCATTTTACTTGAGTAAAATTATGCAGCGTGGCTATCCGGTAGTACCTGGTTTTGTCTTTTCAGCAGAAATGTTGGGACAATTTCTCGCAACTCTTAATAGTACGTCAGCTTTAGTAGCAGATTTACCCTATTCTTCTTTACACCTCGATGTAGCGAATTGGCGACAACTTCAGCAGGTAGCTGGCCGCTTGCGTCAGGAAATTATGACAGGGACAGTACCAGCGCAGTGGGTGAATAAAATTTACGTCGCAGCCAGAGAATGGCAAAGTAGTTATCTGATTTTGCGCCCCAGCTTGGCTTTATCGGCGATTACGCCAGGGGTAGGAAATACATCTGGGTTGTTGGATGCGATTTTTTGTCGCTGCGATGAGGATGCGATCGCCTCAGCTTTGAAACGCACTTGGAGTCAATTATTTCGGGCTAGGAGTCTGCTGTATTGGCGGCGCTTGGGAGTGAACCTACAACAAATTAATTTAGCGGTGTTGGTACAACCGGCGGAAAATGCGATCGCTAGTGGTATTATTCATGCTCATTCTATGGCTACGCCACACCAGCTATCAGGGTGGACAATAGAAGCCACTAAGGGATTAGGAATAGCGCTTTCTCAAGGCGATGTCCAACCTGATCTTTATTACATCCAACCAGAAACAGGGGTAGTAATCGAGCGACATCTAGGCAATAAAATGCTGGCTTATCGTTTTGATCATGGCGCAACTGTGGATTCACACAAGTTAGTCCTCACAGCAAACCATACTGATATAGTGACTTATGTACTTGAAGAAGCCCAACAAAAACAATACGCTTTATCAGAAGAATATCTGCAAAAAGTTATCACTCTGGGGAATCAACTTGTGAGTGAAATAGGTGACAATTTTACTATTAAATGGACGCTCTCTGATAAAACTCCAGATCCCACTCTCCACTTAACTCAAGTTACTTCGCCTCAATCTCCAATTCCCAAGTTACAGTATGGCTATGCCACGCCAGCTATGATCAAATGTCTCGGAGCATCTGGGGGACGTGTGACAGGAAAAGCTTACGTAATTGGCGATGCCCACAAGAAACCAGAAAAAATACTTAAAGGGATAATTTTAGTAGCATCAAGTATAACACCAGAATGGCTACCTTTTATTCAAGAAGCTGCTGGTATTATTACACAGAGGGGAGGATTAACTAGTCATGCGGCAATTCTGGCGAGAGAATTGGGTATCCCAGCCGTAGTTAGTGCCGCAAATGCCACAGTCTTGATTCAAAATGGCGATCGCCTGCTTGTGGATGGCGATAGAGGAGAGGTTTATCGGAGCAGAGGAGAAGAAGAAACTCAAGAACTAAATTTCCCAGAGCCAACTGTTCCCCCATCTCCTCATCCTCATTTCGTTTCTCAGTTACCGATGATTTCTACCCAGTTGCTAGTTAATCTGAGTCAGCCCAGGTTAATAGAGCAAGGGCAAAATCTACCTGTGGATGGAGTGGGATTGTTGCGTTCAGAATTAATGTTACTCAACATCCTGGAGGGACAACATCCCCATAGTTGGCTTGTCAGTGGTCGTCAAGCAGAATTGTTAGAAAAATGGACTGAGCAGATTATCCAGTTTACTCGTGCTTTTGCGCCCCGACCAGTTTTTTATCGTTCTTTGGATTGGCGATCGCATGAGTTACCATCAGGGACGCAGCATCAAAATTCTGTGCGGAATTCACCCTTGGGCGAACGCGGTACATTCAGTTATGTATGCAATCCGGCCGTTTTTGAGTTGGAATTAACAGCTTTGGCAGCTGTGCAGAAAGCTGGATACAGCAATATTAATTTAATATTGCCTTTTGTTCGCAGTGTGGCAGAGTTTTCTTTTTGTCGGGGTAAAGTTGATCAAGCTGGTTTAACTCAAGTACCGCAATTTCAACTGTGGATGATGGCGGAAGTGCCAAGTGTGCTGTTTTTGCTGCCAGAATATGTAAAAGCAGGTGTAGCCGGAATTTCCATTGGTACAAATGATCTCACTCAACTCCTGTTAGGTGTAGATCGAGAAGAAGGACAAATTACCAGAGTATTGAATGAACGTCATCCGGCGGTCATGGGTGCGATCGCTCAATTAATTCAGATGGCGAAAACTGCGGGGATACCTTGTTCAATCTGCGGTCAAGCACCAGCCATTTATCCCGAAATCATTGATCAATTGGTAGAATGGGGGATTACTTCTATTTCCGTCGAACCCGAAGCAGTGGAAAGGACATATAAAGCGATCGCTCGTGCTGAACAACGCCTCATTTTAGCAGCCGCCAGAAAGCAAATAGGAATAGCATAGCCCATGCGAGAAATCGCTCATATCCAGTTTTACCTCCACAATTGAGCGCAATTTGGTTTTTTGTCACCCAGTTGCACGCGCTGCAATTTTCAGATATTTTATGTGATTTTCCTACTTTCGGAAATTTGGTAATTACCGCATCCTACGTGCTGAGAGTGCAGCAGTACCTAATGCGATCGCCGCTTTACTTGTCCATATTCGTGGCCAAACAGGAAAGATTCCCCATGCTTACTTCGGCTAGGCAGAGGGAAACCCCATACAATACTTACTGCGTTTTATCTTGTTTGGTGAGGGTGATATTGCTGTAGTTACCCGTGAAGTACTCCGTCGGGCAGAAAAGAATCCCCACAAGCGTCCTGGCGTTCATGTGGGGGGGGGTGAGGCAGAAGACAGTCCCAATCCTTTCTAGCCTTAGCGTCAGTTCTGGTATGGATGTTACTAAAACGCCGTTACTTGTCGAATTGAAAAGTGGGGTTATAGCGAGTCTAACTAACTTACTGGCGTGGCAACCTTAAAGTAGTGCATTAAGAATAAAGCGAAAGCATTGATTTATATCAATTTTCTCAAAAATCCTAATGCAAGATTTTAGCCTTGCCACGCCATTAATGTGCGTTAGAAAGTGATATTAATTTTTGGTAAAAGGATAATATCACTTTAATAAACGCCAAGCCAACAGTATCAAATTAATGGCGCAACTGTTTAACTATTGGGAAACATTTATGTGATCGCTGAACTCGGAGTTATACGCTTCTTCTCCGTGTTCGTTAATATCCAAACCTTGGTATTCAACTTCCTCCTTGACGCGCAGGCCAACTGTAGCATCGATAATCTTCAGAATGATCCAGGTGCCAACCCCAGCAATCACATAAGCAATGGCAATTGCTGCTAGTTCAACTCCCAATTCACCAAAATTACCCCGCAGCAGACCCTCTTTGCCTCCTGAGTTGACCTGGGTAGTAGCAAAAATTGCGGTTAAAATCGCACCTACCGTACCACCAACGCCATGTACAGGGAAAGTATCTAGGGCATCATCAATTTGTAGCTTGTGCTTGAAACTTATTGCATAGAAGCAAACAAAAGCAGTGATGAAGCCAATCAAAATCGCTGATAGCGGTGTCACAAATCCTGCGGCTGGGGTAATACCTACTAATCCAGCAACGGCACCTGTAGCTGCTCCTACTGCGGTGGGTTTAGCACGTAAAACCCCTTCCAAAATCAGCCACATTAAAGTACCCGCAGCCGCCGATGTATTTGTGGCAACGAAGGCGGTTGTAGCTACATTTGTCACTAAATCGCCCGAAGTTCCACTACCAACAGATAAAGCACTCCCTGCATTAAAGCCGAACCAGCCAAACCATAGCAAGCCAGCACCAAGCAAAATAAAGGGAACGTTGTGGGGAGGAGTGAGCCGCTCAGGATGAGTTTTTCTTGGCCCCAGAACCATCGCTGCTACAAGGGCAGAAACACCGGAGCTAATGTGAACTACTGTGCCACCAGCAAAGTCAAGGGCACCCAAACCACCATACAAGCCTAAATATCCACCTTTAGCCCACACCATATGAGCCAAGGGGGTGTAAATAAAGGTTGACCACAGTAGTACAAACAAAGCATATGCGCGGAAACTCATCCGTTCTGCGATCGCCCCGGAAATTAAGGCTGGGGTGATAATGGCAAACATGGCTTGATAAATCATGAATGCTTGGTGAGGAATTGTGCCAGCATAGGAAACAACCTCAGGCGGGTTAGAGCCTTTGAGGTAATCGGTGATTTCTAGCCCAACATTATTCAAACCTAGCCACTGTAATCCACCAATGAACGGTGACCCTGGTGCAAAAGAAAGGCTATAGCCCCACAAAATCCAGGTAACTCCGACGATTGCCATCAACACAAAGCTCATCATTAATGTGTTGAGGATGTTGCGCGATCGCACAAATCCACCATAAAAGAAAGCTAATCCTGGTGTCATTAACAGGACTAGTGCTGATGAAATCAGCATGAATGCTGTATCTCCAGTATTCGCAGCAGGTGGAGCGGCAGCAGTTGCCTGAGCAAAGGCATTGCCCATCAACGGACCTCCCAGAAGCAATAGAGTTATAACCCCAATAATTAGAACTTTTTTCAACACTTGTTTTTGTCCCTGAACACCAATTTTATTGTGTTCCTAAAAGCCGTGAAAGTATATGTTTAGACTTAAATGTCTTGTCAGTTACTCAACCTTAGTTGTTTACAAAGCTGTATGAAAATATAATACTAATCGCAGATGACAAAAACTAAAAAAATTGTTTTTATTGGGCAGCTAATGTAATATGTATAATTACGCATTCGAGTAATTCAGCCTAATTCAGCGCATCACAGTACGTAAAGCTGAAGCGGAGGAACTAATATTGGGGCGGATCTTGGAAAAAGAGAAAAACTAAAGGCTGAAGTATAAATAACAAAAGTTGAAAAAACTTATTTCATACTTTACCCTTAATCTTTTACAAAGAGGGGCATCTCTCAGCCATAGTACAGCACGGCGGAAATAAACAGACCATATTGGTGGGAGAATAAATAATCAGGGTAAAACCCGTTGCGGGGGCAGATGAATGAATCAGGGTGTGGCTAGATTAACTCCTAAAATATTAAATTTAAGCGATGCCCAGCGGGATCAACGGCAACAGTAGATAAACAGACACAACACGCCGCAACAGATAGCGAAACGAGCTATCGCAAAATCAAAACTCTAAACATACTAAAGATTTACTAAACATGGGTGTTGTATATAGTTAGTTTCACCTTATACAACACCACCAAAACCATCAATAGCGGAAAATAGCTGCTACTGGTGTACCATTTGGCATTTTTTCTGACTCAACCGTATACACTTTGCCACCGTTGATAAATGTTTGAATAGCAGCAAAATCTAACATATCCTCATCATCTGGCTCAGGTTCTGAGTGTAAATCCACAGTCATAGTATCTGGATCAAACTTCCCCCAAATTTGCATATCTATTGGTACAAACATCGAATCAACCCTGTGGCAATAAGTAGCTGATACTATTTCTTTAATATCACTAGAAGTTGTCCCAGTCCCAGCTAGTTGCTGATAAAGGGCCATTGCTGACTGCTGATTTTGATGAAACAAAGGTTCGACAATAGGCCAAGCCTGTTTATGTAACTCTTCCGGCTTCATCACTTCGGCGTTACCCGTAATACCTGATTCAAGAAAATAAGGATAGGTATTTGCCTCTTGGTAAATTGGGAACAGATACTCAACCCCCATCAACAGTAGAGGTGCATTTTGCCCCCGAATTTTCTCATGTACCGCCCTATCAACAATGTGACAAAATTGTAAAATATCTGCTTGACGTTTATCTCGGTCGGGACTTCCCTGACCATGAACATCGCCAGGCTGTTGAAACGAATTAGTGGTTCCCCCTCTAGGTGTACCAATACGATGTTGCACCCCTTTTTGAAAATCATCCTCTAAGAGAGATGCATCCATATTCTGAGGCATATTTGCTACTTCCACCTCATTCAGGCTGTAGCCCGTTCCCTCAAAAAACTTGATCTCGTTTTGGCTAAGAGCTAAGAGATAAAACTTGCCATCACTGTTGATTAAATGCAGCAATGGCTTAAGATGAAAGCGAGACCTTCGGTAAGCTTCGCTAACACTAACAACTACCAATTCTTGAAACTCCATTGGCAGACGGTAATAGCGAAACATCTGGGGAGAAATAAAAATTGCCAGTCCGCTGTCTTGGTTTTGCCAGAAATCAGTTGTATCCAATTCTTTAGCTGGCTGGAGAAAATCTACCGCCTCAGTGTGGCGCATTCCCATTGCATCCAAACGTTCCTCAGCTTCCCGGACTAAGTTTTTTAACCGAATCGGGTTTTGTCGGATTTCTGGCCCCGCCTTTTGCATAGGCATATATAAAGAAACACAAGGGCTTTGGAAACTATTAACTAAAATTTTGAGTTCATCATGGGATAATAGCATCATATTATTGAACTCCTATCAATTAAAACAAAATAAGCTAATTTAATTGCACAATAGATTTAATTAAAATTCATCTTGCTTTTGATAAGAAATTACCTGCCATATACACCATTCTTTCGATAGATAAACAGGTGGTTCTATACATGAATAGCTTTTAATTTCCAAAATATAATAAATAGCCCCATACCCCTCATAGCGGTTGGAGGTTAGATTAGTGATCCCGATTGCAACATCATGAAAATTTTAAAACTTGAGTGAAAATAGCGTATGAAGCGGAACAATTAAGATAAATCAGTATGAGTTCGTTGTTGCTGCATACCTGTGCCATTTTGTGGCTGGGTCATAAAACTTAAAGAAGCTCGTTTCATAATCCAGTATAAACTTACCAGGATCACAAAGGTGAGAGTAATAATTACTAAAGGCTGTCTACCAAACAACTCTTCAATACCTTTGGTGAGTAAAGCATCTGGTTGAGTTACAAAATCCCAACTGTTGAAACGTAAAAATCGACCCCAGTAAACACCTACCGCACAAAGGGCATGGGTAATCATCTCAGTTCCTAAAATCCATTGACTTTTGCCTATGCGGTGTAAATAGTAACCTAAATTAATTAAGGAAATTACATAAGCTTCAAAGCCAGCCAAAATTACTACCAGATAAATCGGAATTAGCACTAAGGTAATCATCCATACAGATTGAATCCGACGGATATCTTCTATAAAATGAATGACATCAGTCAATAAATAAGGCGCATTTGGTAAGAATGCAAAGAAAACTAGGAATCCTAGCCACCAAACCCCAGAACGTTGGCGTTTAATGCGAAATAACCAAACACTTAAAGCTAAGGGTATAAAAGCCAGAAATAAATTCCAAGTCATCCAACGCATATTAAAGCGTAAAATCTGTAAAAATGTAGCGATCAATTCCTCTTTCATAGTTGCTGACTCACAGGACTAAAAAGGATAATGCTTGACTATGTAAATTTGACGCTAAAACCGTGCAAAAGGTTACTAATATTTTTTTTAGATTTAGACTAATTAACTAGTATAGCGGGAAAATCAATAAAGCAAATTTTCAGCAGGTTTTTCCACCACTGAGAAGTGGGCGTTGCTGATTGAGAATATGAACAAGATTTTTGATGATGTCAAAACCCATGTAGAGACGTTCCATGGAACGTCTCTACACCTAAATTCATACTTTGATTCAGCACCACTGAGAACTGATTCTAGAAATTCTAAATTCCAGATTGTACACGCCATAAACTTGCATACATCCCATCAAGCTCTAGTAAGTCTTCATGCTGACCCTTGCTAAGGGTTGCAGAATTTCATTTCCAGCTCGACTGGCGATCGCCAAAGGCAGCATCCCTAGTTTAGATGCCAAACCAGGTAGTTTATTGAACTCTTGCCGCAATTGTTTAATGCTGGCTTCGCGGTCTTGACACTCCCGCCCCGTCTGCATCCCCTGGAGCGCGTCCTGCCCATTAAAACTAGCATCCCCCCGCTTCAGTGCTGCGCCTACGCTCTCGTAAAACCGGAGGCACAGGATTGGGGCTAGCGATAGCTGTGGCGATCGCCCAAAAACATCAAGCGCATCTGAAAGTTGAAAGTCAGGTGGGAAAAGGTAGTATTTTTACGCTAGAGATGAAAGTTTTATCTTCTAATATTTTGATCCACTGGCAGCGATACAATAAACACAAATCCATAAAAGGCAGTCTTTATGGCGACACAACTCGATAAAACCAAAGAGCTACAAAATCTGGTGATCTCTTGGGAAGCGTTGCCGGATGATTTTCAACTAGAGGATGTACCAGTGGAAAATACAGGTCAGCCAATCTTGGCTGGTGCTTTGCGTGAAAGCTTAGAAATTAGCGGTTTCATCCAACCGCAGATGTTGATTGCTTCCAATTTTGGTCTTTGTGCAACTGTTAACGGACAATTGATTCTCAAAGTCCCAGATTGGCTTTATGTTCCTAGTGTTAATGAAGTTTTAAGCGATAGCAAAAGCTACACACCGAATTTACAAGGTGATGTTCCCGCAGTGGTGATAGAATTTCTATCTGATACCGAGGGGGAAGAATATTCTGTCAAGCGAACCTATCCCCCTGGAAAATGGTTTTATTACGAGCAAATTTTGCAAGTTCCTGTTTATGTGATTTTTGACCCCAATGGCGGTTTATTGGAATTTTATCACCTGGAAAATGACCGCTACGAATTAAAGCAACCGGATGAAAATGGTTTTCATTGGATTTCGGCGATGAACTTATTTTTGGGTACTTGGCAAGGTATAAAAGAAGCCAGAACTGGTTACTGGTTACGTTGGTGGGATCAGGAGGGTAACTTGTTACCTTGGGCTGTGGAACGACTCGAACAAGAACGCCAGGAAAAAGAGCGACTGATGGCTTATTTGCGATCGCAGGGTATCGACCCCAATAATTTACCCATATAACTAGGATATTTACGGAGACTTAGCGCAGTATTTATTCAGGTCTTTCGCTAACGCATCCGATTTTTTGCCTGTATTCTGGGCTGATGTCAAAGACGTATCAATTTCTGTTCTCGTCTTTTGGAGTTTTTCCCTCCCTGCTGCTGATGCTTCCGTAGTTTTAGCTACGTCAAGGGCAAGAGATGCTTTAGCGATCGCTTGACTAAGATTGTCGAATATACTGGCAAAACTGCGTTGAAATTCTTTGAGATTCGGGTCTGTTAAATTCAGTTCTATTAAAGATGTAGTAATAACTTGTAAATCCTTTGAGAGTTGCAAGCTAGTTACCACCTGTTTTCCTTTATTTTGATCAATCAAAGAATTGCCGGCGTTCACTACCTGAATCAGTCGCTGACATTGGCTGACTTGATCCTCACAACTACTAACCAGTAAAGCAATACTCAAACTCACAGGAGCAAAGATAATCAACTTACGCCACACAGACAATCCCTCGTCACCAGTCAAACCCAAATCATGTTATCTAATATTTTACTGATTTCGCAGTGCAAAAAGTCGTTTACCAATCTACGGGCAAACCCAATTGATTTAAAGTATCTTTCTCTTGCAAAAGTGCTTGAATATCACTGTCTATTTGAATGCGTCCACCAGATAGCACCAAAGCACGTTGAGTCACTTTCCCCAACCAATGTAATTCATGAGAGGCAATTAATATGACCTGTACTGGCAAGTTTAACAAGACTTGCGCTAAATGCCTTCGCCATGCGGGATCAAGTCCGGTTGTTGGTTCATCTAAAATCAGAATTGTCGGATCTAGGGCTAAAATTGCCGCTAAAGCAGCCAGTCGTCTTTGTCCTCCTGAAAGTTCGTGAGCAGAACGGTTAGCGTAGGCTTCTAAACCAAAATCTGTTAATAATTGCCTAGCTCGATCAATGGCTACGGCTGGGGGAACACCGTAATTGCGCGGACCAAAGGTAATATCTTCTAGGATAGTGGGCATAAATAGTTGGTCATTGGCATCTTGAAAGCCAAAACCGATGTAACGCCGCACTTGAGGGAGCGTTTTCGGTTCTAAGGGGATACCATTAATCAAAATTTTTCCCGAATGTGGTTGTTTTAAGCCGATCAGGTTTTCTAATAAGGTACTTTTACCAGAACCAGTTGCACCCATCAAGGCTACGCGATCGCCTGCATTCAAAGTAAAGGAAAGTTCTTGCAATACTGGTTCCTGGTTACTGTAGGCATAGACCAGATTTTGCACCTCAATGACTGTGGATTGGGGGTGATGTGTGGAAAATTGGGGATCAGAAGTCGAGGATTTCAAGATACCTGCACTATATTTGATAAGAAGTTATGGTTAAGCCAGCTGCGATCGCCCATGCTACTAATAAGGCAAAACGCTCTTTTGGTCTAAATGTTGCATCTACAGGTAACTGCCCATTGTAACCACGAATTACCATCGCCGCATAAACACGCTCCGCCCGATCTAAACTGCGGAGATATAAAGCTCCAATCATGGCCGCACTTGTGTAGCGCAACCATCCCGCCGCACCATTTAAACCCCGCAATTGAGCGCTGCGCTGCATCCGTGTGACTTCATCGAGCAAAATTTCTAGATACTGCCCAGCTAATAATAAATTATCCTTGATCGGTGCGGGGACTGGTAAACTTTTCAAGGCAATACCGAAACTATGGGGAGGTAAAGTTAATAAAAAACTATTCATGGTAATTAGACCAACCAGGGAACGCAGCAATAAAAAACTCGCTCGTTCCCATCCCAAAGGTAATGCCATGAATGAGAGGAAAATTAACTCAGTACCAATTAGTCCGCCTAACTGGGGAATGGGTGCGCGCAAAAATCCTGCCCAAACCAGAGCGATCGCTCCATATATCGCCAAGCAAAGCCAAGCATTATACTGTAGTAAAGCTGCCCCTACCACAATCACTAACGACAAATGCAAACGTAACGGCAAAGCTAGTTTAAGCATTCTTGGGTTTCACCACCTTAGCAATCCCAAAAGCTGCACCAAAACTGACCACAGATCCTAGCAGTCCAGCAATACTCGTACCAATTAGTCCTAAAGATTGAATTTCGTAGTCACCAAAAGGCGTTGGTACTTCTACTCGCACTTGGTCAGCTAAATGTATAAAACCTGCTTTTTCGGCAACTTTTTCCAAACCATCAGGCCACCCGGAAGCCACTAAAGATAATACACCAGCAACTAAAAAAATGCTGACCACTGGAACCAACCAACCTTTAAATTCTTGCTCCTCCCCTGGTAGCAAATCTGGTCTGGCTTTCGCGAGGTAAACCAGCACACCACCAGTAATTAAGCCTTCGCCAATCCCAATCAGAATATGTACTCCAGTCATGGCTGGTAAAACTATGGCTGCGGATGCAGTTCCAGAAAGCACTAACTCAATGGCACAAGCTACAGATGCGGCAACTATGCTGACACCAGCCGCAATACCAGCTGCTAGGGGTAAGCGATTTTTCGACCCACCAAATAGCCGTTGTAAGGTTTGGGTTAACACCCAGCCCACCCAAACAGCAATTACTCCCGCATTTAAAATATTGGCTCCCAAGGCGGTGATCCCACCATCGGCAAATAGCACAGCTTGAATAATAAAAACTGTGGTCATGGACAACATTGCTGCCCAAGGGCTACCCAGAACTATGGCCGCTAAGGTTCCCCCCAACAAGTGACCGCTAGTGCCTCCTGCTACAGGAAAATTAATCATCTGGGCGGCAAAAATAAAAGCAGTAGTTAAGCCCAGTATAGGGGCGCGACGGACACCAAGATCCTTTTGCGATCGCCCACAAGCAGCAACAAGTGCTACTGCACTCACTAAACCAGTCGCCCCAGCTACGGGAACTGAAAGAAATCCATCAGGAATATGCATTATCTAATCTGTATTGAATGTGTGGACTCACACAATGTCAAGAATGTAATTAAGGTATCACATTAATAGAAAACAGAATTTTGCTGGTTTTTGCAATGCCCTATTGGGGGATTTTATCCTGTGAGTCATCAAATTTAAATAATAAAATTTTTGTTAAATAATCTACTTATTTATGAGAATGTTGAATTTTATTTCTGATCAGGGACTAGGGACAATAAATGTAATTTGTGTGTGAAATTATTATGCGTATATTTGCGGTTAATAAGATTTTATGGTATTATAAGTAGTCTGTATTATATCTGCAATTGACCAGGGCTAATGCTTACTTTGCTTTATGTAGATAGTGCCAGCCTGGATTATAATCAGTTAATCAGGCATTATTGTCGTAATTGATGGCAAAATTTTGGCTCAATTAATTAATACTAAAAGTAAGGAAACCGTTGTAATATTCTTTGCCGGAAACCGTCCAAAATCGGCTCTTCTTCAGCTAGTCTTTCAGCAAATAATATCTCATATATCAGTGGTACTTCTAGCTGTAAATCTTCCAGAATTTCTCGTTGGCTAAATACATCTGGAGGTGTTCCCTCTAAGATCAATTGTCCTCTATCCATGACAAACACCCAGTCTGCCCAACGGTACACTAAATCAAGGTCATGGGTTGCCATTAAAATGGTTGTCCCAGATGCATGAATATTTTTTAGGGTCGCCATCAAGTTACGAGTATGCAACTTATCCAGATATGCTGTGGGTTCATCTAGTAATAGCAGTTCTGGTTTTAGCACCATGACATCAGCAATGGAGACTCGTTTTTTCTGCCCCAAGCTGAGATGATGTACAGGTCTTTGGGCTAATTCGGTTAATCCAAACTCAACTAAGGCTGAGTCGATGCGTTTTTGAATTTCTGCGATTGGTAAACCCAAATTACACAAACCGTAAGAAATATCTTCTTCAACAGTCGAGGCTACTAATTGTTGCTCTGGGTCTTGAAAAATTAGCCCGACTTTTTGGCGTAATTTTAGCAAAAATTTGCGGTCATATTTAAGAGGTTCCCCTTGCCATTTGATATTTCCTTTTTGGGATTTATATAAACCATTAGCTAATAAAAATAGTGTGGTTTTACCACAACCATTTTGACCAATTAATGCACATTTCTTTTTTGCAGGAATTTTTAGTGTTAAATTATTTAAAACTGATTGTTCTGTTCCAGGATAAGTGTAATGTACTTGATCAAATTCTAGTAATGATTGCTGCATATATAGCCATCCTATTTGATTTGTGAATTAATCAAAAGCCTATATAATAAAATTTTAGATTTTTGACGAACGGTTTGCGGTTCTACCCCCATGCCAATCCTATTAAAACTACGCATCCGATAATTGCTTCTATGGCATAGCGTTTCGATAGATGATAGCGATGGGGATGCCAAACTTTAAACTCGCCATTAAAACCCCTTGAGGCTAAACTTAAAGAGACTTGACGATAATTTTCTAGAGTGCGTCTGAGTAGTTGTCCAATCAATAGTGATAAACTGTTGATCCCGATTCTAAAAGTTGAGTAGCCACCACGAGACTGTTGGGCAGTCCAGACTTGGGAAGCTGTATTTAATAAAACGAATATAAAACGGTACATTAATAATAAAATATCTGTTAACAGCACTGGAAAACCCCAGCGTCGCAATGTTTGTAAAAGTTCAGTAAATGGGATAGTTAACATCACAAAGTATAAGCAAGAAAGTGAGGCGATCGCTCGCGTTAAAATTGTCCATCCTTGCTCGATTCCATGATGACTAATGTATATATAATAAGAACCAAGATTAAATCCAATGATGGCATCGTCATGGATAAAATTTAGGTAGTTAGTATGTATGCCATTAATTACTAAAGCTGGCAAACTTGTTAACCAGAACAAAGTAGCAAGATAAACTAGTTTTAGATATATTTTCAGGGGAATTTTAGCATAAACTACTGTCCAAATACTCATCCAGATAGCAATTAAAATCTGTAATTGTGGATGAGCAAAGGCAGTGATAATTAGTAAGACGATCGCAAATAATAATTTTTGTTCTGGCGCTAACCATCGCAACCGATTAGTATAAGCCAGAGTATCTATTTGCAGAGTCATCCTTTGTTCCTTTCCTGCCGGTTACGCTCCTTATATAATCCGATCACATAACCAATTACTCCAGCACCCAAAGCAGCTTGAGAGGTGAATAACAAGTTTTCTACACCACTAGGTGGTTTAAAAACAGGTTTAAACCAAGCTTCATATCCAGGCTGAACTTCTCCAATCGCTTCTTTTGCTTGATCATCTGCACCACCAAATTCTGCGCCCCGGATCAATATTAAGGGTGCAACTGCTAAAATAATCACTCCTACTACCAACAGCCAGTTACTCAATCCGTTTTTAGACTGATTCATTGCTTTGCGATTTTCCTTGAATTAATTTCAATAGTTCGAGTTCTTGCGACGTGTAGGATTGTAACCAGTTCCACACCAAGACAGTGAGCAATCCTTCACTAATTGCCAAAGGAACTTGAGTAATGGCAAAAATGCCCGCAAATTTGGCGAATGAAGCCATAAAACCACCCACCGGTGCAGGAAAAGCTAGGGCGAGTTGGACAGAGGTAATGATGTAAGTGAGTAAATTTGCCAAAGCTGCTGCTAAAAAGATGGCAATTCTTTGTTTACCAGTGACCCGCTTTGTCAAATGATAGATCCAATAGGCGGCAAATGGTCCCGCGATCGCCATCGAAAAAGCATTCGCTCCCAGTGTTGTTAAACCGCCATGTGCTAGCAGCAGCGCTTGAAACAATAACACCAGTGTACCTAAAACTGACATGGCTAAAGGACCAAATAGCACTGCGCCTAAGCCAGTACCTGTAGGATGGGAAGAACTACCTGTAACTGAAGGTATTTTCAGGGCTGACAAAACAAAGGTAAAGGCTCCTGCTAATGCTAAAAGTAATTTTAGTTCAGGGTTGGCTTGGGTTATTCTAGTAAGCGATCGCAATCCTAAAGCCAAAAATGGTAACGTTACCACCCACCAAAAAATTGCCCAACTTGCAGGTAAATAACCTTCCATAATGTGCATTGCATAAGCTGGTGCAGATGCTCCCACAACTAGGTAAAAGCTGAGAAGCCCGATCAGGATTAGTGATCCCAGTTTTGATGTGATAATAGTTTTTAACAATCTTTTTACCTATTGATGTATTTCAACGACTAAGTTTAAATCTATAGCAGTCCTATTTGATTTATGAATTTATCGAACCGCCAAGTCGCCAAGATCGCCAAGTGAAGAGGTTCAGAAATGATTTAGGACTGCTATATGTATATCCTATTAAAAATTAAATATTAAAAATTCCCCATGCAAAAGTGAATTATAAGACTTTCCTTGGGTTGAGTTGTCTGCTCCAGTAAATGTGGCAAATAGTTGATAATGATTGACAATAACTCTTGAATCCCATACCATACACAAAAGTAGTTGCCAATTTTTAGCGTTTGTGCTGCTCATTTCATGCCCAATAACTCTGCTCTGGATCACGAAAAACTTTGGAGCCGTCGCCAACTTCTGAAACTGGGTTTAACAGGTGCTGGGGTGACAAGCGTAGCAACACTTTGGCATTTACTGCATTCACAAACTCAATTAAAGGTCAGAGTGCCGTCTGTAGAGATGGAAGCAACTGTAGGCGTTGCTAACCCGATGAAGATGCTCAGAGAGTTTGATTATGGGACACTCAAGCAAGAAAATGGCCGTACTATCCGAGAATTTCAGTTAACTGCGGGTACTTCTACAATTCAACTCAATAATGCTGTATCCTACAATATTTGGGATTTAAACGGTCGGATACCAGGGCCAACGCTACGAGCAAAACAAGGCGATCGCGTGCGGGTGCTGTTTCTCAACAAAGCCGGACATTCGCACTCTTTACATTTTCATGGCACTCATCCGGCGGAAATGGATGGTATTCGCCCAGTCAGAAATGGTAGCGCCACAGTTTACGAATTTGATGCCGAACCCTACGGCGTTCACTTGTACCACTGCCATATTGAACCAGTTACCCGTCACATTGCCAAGGGGCTATATGGGATGTTTATTATTGATCCCCCCACACCACGCCCCCCAGCTGATGAGATAGTTCTAGTCATGGCTGGCTATGACGTGAATGATGATAGCCATAACGAATACTACGCCTTCAACGGTCTGCCTGACCACTATATGCATCATCCCATCCCCATTTACCAAAATCAGTTGATTAGGCTGTATGTTCTCAACATTATTGAATATGATCCGGCGGTGACATTTCACCTGCACGCCAATTTCTTTGATGTCTATCGGTCTGGGATGACTCTTACTCCCAGTGAAAAAACTGATGTAATTACGATGGGTGTAGCAGAAAGACACATTTTAGAATTTGCTTTTGGCTATCCAGGAAAGTATATGTTTCATCCTCATCAAGATGCGATCGCCGAAAAAGGTTGCATGGGTCAATTTGAAGTCATCCCTAAATAATTGCGGACTTCTGCTACTTGAGAGAACTTATTAACTTATATTTAAAATTTACGCAATTAGTTGATAACAAGTATCATTCTATAGAACAGAAAAATCTACACCAACTGCTATTAGTAGTGTGAATTGTTTTATTTACTATCCTTAAAATTTTGCTAGGAGCAAAAATGATCAAATTGCGTTATGCCGCCTTAACTATTGCTACTGCTTTCATAGTTACTCTCAGTGCTTGTAACAGTACACCAACCGCAGAAAATCCATCCACACCAGCCGCTACCGCCAATCCTAGTTCCCCAACTACAGAGGTTGTCAGCCACGTTGGTCACAGTAGTAAATCTCAAATTAACATCAACACTGCAATCTTGTCAGAGTTGGATAAATTTGAAGCCAAGTTAGGTATCCCCGCATTATCGAACAAAATTCAGGCCAACCGTCCCTATGGCAGTCCTGAAGATTTGGTGAACAAAAAAGTCATCACTCAGGAGCAATTTGACAAAATTAAAGACGCGGTTACTGTTGAGGAAGTGGTACTCACAGGTGAAGCCAAAGATGTGGACTACATGACCAAATTGAGTTTAATGAAAGGGCATCTTTTAGTAGCAAAAGAACTGCTAGCAAAAGATCAGCCAAAACAGGCAGAACCTCATATTGGACATCCAGTTGAAGAGATATATGTTGATGTAGAAGAGCAACTAAATGAACGTAAAGTTAAAGAATTTAAGACAACTTTGGTAAGTTTGCAAAATTTTGTCAAATCTAATCCCAAAGATGCCAAAGTGAACAGTGATCTCAAATCTTCTATGCAAGCAATTGATGGAGCGATCGCCACTTTACCCGCAGAACAACGCTCACAACCAGGATTTGTCCTTCAGGTGATTAATGAGTTACTAGATGCAGCCAACGCCGAATATGGAGCAGCGATCGCCAATGGTAAAATAACTGCGCCCATTGAATATCAAGATTCTCGTGGGTTTGTAGTTTATGCCAATGAACTGTATCAAGGAATTTCTAGCCAAGTAGCCTCAGCAAATGCCGAAGCAGATGCAGCAATCAAGGCTAGTCTAATTGAACTCACAAAAGCTTGGCCCAGCGTTATTCCACCAGCTACAGCAGCGAAGACATCAGAGGATGTTACCAAACTGGTGACAACGATTGCAGAAAACTCGCAAAAAATCAAGTAACTCAGTCATGCGATAGGCTTTGCCTCACCAAAGGCGATGGGCAAAGCCCCGCCATAGGCGATCGCATTGACTTAATTGGTTGTGGAGAGAGAGGAGTTTAGAATGAATGAGAAGGTAAGGTTATGGAGTGTAAATAGCTTGGGCTTTGAATACCTGTAGAGACTATACCTCTTAACTCAATACTGATGACTCCCCATTCGTAAATTTAATTAACAACTGATGCAAGAGCTTGACAACGAAAAAACCATCGGACTACTCAACGCCATCATGGAATTTGAACTAGCGGGAGTAGTACGCTACACCCATTATTCCTTAATGGTGACTGGTCCTAATCGTATTCCCATCGTAGCTTTTTTCAAAGGGCAAGCTACTGAGTCTCTACTTCATGCCCAACAAGTCGGAGAAATCCTGACTGGTTTAGAGGGACATCCCTCTCTCAAAATCGCCCAAATGGAAGAAACTTACCAACACACAGTCAAAGATATTTTGGCAGAAAGTTTATCCCATGAAAAGAAAGCGCTGGATTTGTACAAAAGTCTGTTGACTACTGTCACCGGTGCCAGCATTTATCTAGAAGAATTTGCTCGTGGGATGATTGGGCAAGAAGAGATGCATAATCTTGAACTGAAAAAGATGCTCCGCGATTTTAGCTAATAATTAGGGGAGTAGGGAGTAGAGAGTGGAAGGGGAACTGTGTAACTATATCGCCCTCATCTCCTTTGCCTCTTTCCCATTTCCTACTCCCCATCGCCCATTCCCCATTCCCTAACCATGAATTTTAGTACTGCTCTACCTACTTTTGTGATTACACTCCGAGAAGGAGTAGAAGCTGCCCTCGTTGTGGGCATTGTCCTAGCTTTGCTCAAAAAAGCGAACCAATCCCGACTCAATCCTTGGGTATATGCTGGTGTCGGTGTTGGCATTATTATTAGTGCCTTGATAGGTCTGTTATTTAGTTGGTTAATTCAAACACTAGGGGCAGTAAATCCTCAATACACCTCAGTCGTTGAGCCAATGCTAGAAGCTGTGTTTAGTGTTGTGGCGATCGCTATGCTCACTTGGATGCTAATCTGGATGACGAAACAAGCCAGATTCATGAAAGCGCAAGTTGAAGGAGCCGTCACACAAGCGCTAACACAAAACTCAAATGCCGGTTGGGGCGTGTTTAGTTTAATTTTGATCGCCGTTGTCCGTGAAGGTTTTGAAACTGTTCTATTTATTGCTGCGAATTTTCAACAGGGATTAGTACCGGCTTTAGGTGCTATTGGCGGTTTAGCAGGGGCGGCTGCTATTGGAGTCTTACTATTTAAATGGGGTGTCAAAATCAATATTCGCCAATTTTTCCAAGTCATGGGCGTTTTATTGGTGTTGATAGTTTCCGGCTTAGTAGTTTCCACTTTGAAGCATTTTGATGAAGGTTTGGCTAACCTTGCTCTGAGCAGTCGTTCCTCAGAAAGTATTTGTTTTTATTACGAACACTTTAGCAAAGTCCACTCTTGCATTTTGGGGCCAATGGTCTGGAATACTGAAAAAATATTGTCAGATCAACAATTCCCCGGCATTATTCTCAAATCTTTGTTTGGCTACAGAGAACATCTGTATTTAATTCAGGCAATTAGTTATGTTCTATTTTTCGGCACTGTCGGAGGCGTATATTTCCGCAGTCTAACTGGTGGTGTTGTTCAAAAAGCCACAAATAATTCACTCACTCAAAAATCCATGAGTTCTGCAAAGGAATAAACAAGAAAAATGCGAGTCAAGACACAAGTAAAAATTCCATCAGGAACCTATGACTGTGGGACTCGCTATTATCTATACAAGGTTTATTGAAAAAAATATATAAATAATAATACAGTAATAATGCGAAGATAGATGTTTTATAGATAACAAATATTATTTTTATCAATTAATTGACAGTCAAATTTTTGACCATCATATTTTGGTGTTATGGGTAGTGAGAGTCATATTTTTATTTGATCAAAGCCAAGTCTTCTGGTGTATTACAGTTGAATAACATTTCTGATGCTGGTAAAGATAAAACTTGTATAGGATGCTGATTCAGCCACTGCTGGAATGACCGTCCCCCTTGATTGACAAACTCTAAAAGTTGTGGTAAGCAGCTACGGCGATAGAAACCACATAGAGGTTCCCAGCCTTTGCTATGATGAACCAAAGTGGCGATCGCCTCATCCTCCACACTATAAAGTTGACTCGCCCATCCTTGCAACACCTCAACCCTCAACCGAGGCAAATCACAAGCCAGTAACAATACCCAATCTGTTTGTACTTGCGCCAACCCTTGGGCAAATCCTACCAGTGGACCATGGTCAGAGGAAGAAGAGGGAGACAAAGCTACTTCTTGAATAAATTGGCAACTAGGTAATACTAAGTGCTGATAACGTTCTGGCCAAGGGGTGACGACATAAACATGATTTGTACAATCTGCGGCAATACTACAAACTAACTGTAACAAAGGCATCTCTCCAATAGAAATCAGGGCTTTATCCTCACCCATGCGAGAACTCTTTCCACCCGCCAAAACAATAGCACTGAGTAAGGAATTATGGTTTATACCCATTTTTTTATAAAATGAACGTCCTATTTCTTAGTAAAACTATATGCTTTTTTTCCCCTCCTCGCTTGCGGTGAACCAGCGCTGTAGGAGGGTTTCCCACCGTAGGCGACTGGTGTTCGCGTAGCGTGCCGGAGGCATTCACCCGAAGGGGGAGGGGTGATTTCATGTTATAAATATAACTATCAAGCCCTAGTCTGACTTTGCTGCACTTGCTGTAACAACTGTTCATGACTTTGGGCTGGTGCAAGACACTTGAATCCTTGGCAAACCAAACCGAGGCTACCTGATGGTAAGTCAGATACCACAGCAAAGTCGGTCACAGGCAGATACTTGGTCATCAGAGGAATTATCTGCTCAATAGTGCTGCGAATCAAGGTAGAATTACGATACCAATCTAAGGCTGTAAACAAGGTGGGGCAAGCCTGGGGAGCGTTACGCATCACGCTACTAAAAGCTTTCAGTCCTTGCTCTGCTAAATTCAGATAATGTAAATTATCAGTGAGTAGGGAAAGACGGACTAAGTTAGCGATCGCCACTCCATTCGCAGATGGTGTAGCATTATCTGCATAACTGCGTTCACGCACAATTAAATCTTGACTAGCATCAGTGGCGGTATTGAAATAGCCACCTAATTCTACACTCCAGAGAAACTCATTGAATTGATCTTGCAGTGCGATCGCAGTTTCTAACCAAGATTTTTCTTCAGGGAAACAACCTTGTAAATCCAGTAGAGCTTTAATAAACAAAGCGTAATCTTCAGACTGGGCTAACACAGCTGGTTGACCTTGATAATTGAGTCGATAAAAACGCCCATCTACAAACTGATGTTGCAGAATAAAATTTGCGGCTCCGACAGCGATTTCCAGATATAAAGGTTGTTGAAATACCCCACCAGCCCTAGCCAAACCGGAAATCATCAAACTATTCCAAGCCACAATCATCTTTGTATCTGTCACCGCAGGAATGCGTCCGGGCCAACCGCCAGTTTTTGCTTCCTGATTATTAGCAGCAGGCGGAAAAGTTGTCACTAACTCCGGCTTGTCACCATAACGCGCCGCAAACAACTTACTCAAAGCAACTTCTATCGTTGCGCTCAGTTCCCCCTGATGGCGGCGTTGTAAAACATTCTTGCCTTCAAAGTTTCCGTTAGGAGTTACCGTAAACTGTTGTTGTAATTCCCTTACTTCCTCTGAAGTTAACAATTGTTCAAGTTCGCTGTAACTCCAGACATAAAAAGCCCCTTCCTCTGGTTCTACATCTGTAGAGCTAGTAAAACTATCAGCATCTTGAGCCGCATAAAAATAACCTTCTGGAGCCGTCATTTCCCGCCGTAGCCATTCCACAGTCCCAGCCACCGACCTCAAAAATGCTGGTTCCTTAACTCCATCACTCCATAAATTTGCGAGATACTCCACAATTTGACCATTGTCATAGAGCATCTTTTCAAAGTGAGGCACTGTCCAAGTGGGATCAACAGTGTAACGGTGAAAGCCACCACCCACATGGTCATAAATACCCCCCAAAGCTAAATCAAGTCCTCTTTGACTACAAATTTGTTTGCCATCATACCGAGATGTCAACAAAAACCGAGTTCCCCGTAATGCTAATTCTGCATAGGGGATCATCGGAAAGCTATTACCAGATTGATTCCGAGTAATTACGCCTGTGCTAGTTTCCCAACCTTGGCGAAGTAATTCATTTTCTGCAACTTCATTTATCGCGCCATTTTGCAATACCGCAGAGGTGAGCAGCGACTCAATAATAACTGCCTTACGTTGGCTTAAATCTTCCTTTTCTGTATCGTAGTAGCGGCGCAGGGCTTGGAGAACTTGCAAAAATCCGGGACGACCGTAGCGGGGTTCCAACGGAAAGTAAGTTCCAGCGTAAAATGGCACCAAATCCTCTGGGGATAAAAACACATTTAAAGGCCAACCACCTTGACCACTCATCATCTGCAAAGCTTGCATATAGATACTATCGAGGTCGGGTCTTTCTTCCCTATCGACTTTAATAGGTAAAAAATTGGCATTCATGTATACAGCAATAGCTGCATCAGAGAAAGCCTCACCTTCCATGACAGTACACCAGTGGCAACTAGAATAACCAATAGAAAGAAAAATTGGTTTATTTTGCTTTCTTGCAGTTGCAAGAGCTTCATCACACCAAGACCACCAATCAATCGGGTTGTCGGCGTGTTTGCGGAGATAGAGACTCTTAGCTTCAGCAAGGCGATTAGTCATAATTCAGATGCAGATAGTTGCCTTCTTTGCTCAGTTTAGCCTGTTCTTAGGAGCGTTAGCCTAGAACCATTTCTACACGAACAAAAAACTCAACCAGCGACGTATCCCTTGGGTACAAGACCATCTGCTCAACTGACTGAGCAACTAGCTATTTATTTGAAAGAGCGTAATAAAAAGCTGACAATTGTGACTGGCGTTTCTGGTGCCGATGAGCTTGCCCTTGTCTGAATGCGATAATTGGGGCTAAGACCTGCTATCAGGTGGAGTAAAAAAGTAATTATGGCGGCTTGCACAAGTTTTTCAGGCATGGCAGGTATCCCTTTGTTAATAGCACTTCAAGTAGGAGCGATTTGTGTAAATACACGCCTGACTATTGGTTTACCGGAATTGACAAGGATTAACCGGATAATGGCTCAAACAAAAACTAAAAAAATGTTTAAAAAGTTACCAATAGTTGACATTAATTTACTATGAATACACCTGCTCCAGTGGTCTGTATTGACATCCTCATATCTAGGTTTTAAGTCGATGCACAAATGTTCCGGCAAGAAAAGGTCTTGTCGTAGACATCACCTAGTGATTTTTTAATTTTTTCCTCCCTGACCACCTGGAGATAGGGGATATATATCTATAGACGTTGCTTTTCTATAAAAAGTGCCTACGAAGTTTTTTTCATCTCTCCAATAGAAGAAGAATTAGCAAAAATTTAGACAAAAACAGCAATCTGCTCTTGTCTCAACAAACAGCGGAGTAGGGCGCATTGGGGAGTAGAAGAAGTCAGCGTAAATTGCATAACCCTTCTCATCAGGTCTACGCTGCACGAACGCTTACCGCGCAGCGTTTCGTAGAGAGGCCAACCCTCCCGCAGCGCTGGTTCACCAGTTAAAATCAATGAAAAGCCCATAAATTGACACTCTCCGTGCCTTTAGCCCGGAGATTCTACATTCACAGACTCGCCGTTAGACGACAGGCTTGCGCCAACCGCCCAAGAGGGCAAATCTCCTGTAGCGTAAGTTCCGGTATGCCCTACCGTACAAAGTCCTAGTTTCAAAATATTGATTGCAGCATTGATATCTCTGTCTTCTACATATCCGCAATGTGGGCAAACATGAGTTCTCGTAGACAGAGATTTATTAACTTTCTCACCACAGTGAGAACAGTTTTGGCTCGTGTTATGGGGAGGAACAGCAATAGTTACTTTGCCATAACCCTCTTTTGTCACTCTCCGAAAACATTTGCCATTCCTGAATCCTAGAGCTTTTATCTACCAAGCGATCGCACGATTTTTTCTAATAACAAATACAGCACCAATTTTTTTCTAATAGGATAGCTTGTATTGATTGCCTGAT
>DASQZD010000099.1:0-26794 GCA_035638855.1 Nodularia sp. (in: cyanobacteria)
GAACGCGCTATCAACAGACTCAAACAATTTCGCCGCATTGCCACCCGATATGAAAAACTTGCAGCCAATTATACAGCTATGATTACTATCGCCTGTATTTTGTTGTGGTTGTAGTTTGAAAACACGCCCTAGCCCCTCCCCGCAAGCGAGGAGGGGAACTGGATTTTCGTATCAAAGCCTCTCTGTATCCAAATCATCTGCAATTTTGTCCAAACGGTTATTTGCGTCTTTGGCAATCTGCATATACCGCATACTAGCTACGAGTCCAATAGCAGTGGTAACAGCCCCTTCTGATGCTTTGTTGCCAATCAAGTACCCAGCACCTACAAGACTGATACCGAAAGATAGAGCAGTGGCAATTAAGGCAAAATTGAAGCTGTAATGTGCTTGACGAATACGCTCTTGGACAATACTTAGTCTTGCTGTTAACAAAGGGTTAGATTCAGAGCCGGGCTGAGAAAGCATGATATTCTTAGACATAATACTAGGGATTTAGAAAATTTACTTTGTTACCTCTTTATTAACCCCTGTATTTTGTTGGTTGTGGTCTATTTTATGTACAACTTGTATGTAAAACTTATGTCAAATTTATATCATGTAAAACTTTTGTAAAAGTTATTGTGAGTAAGTAATGGGGCGAAGATCGCATCGAGTATCAGCAGTAGGTATTGCAAAGGTCAATAAAGCATTTGAGAGCTATGGTAAAACGCAGCAGTACCTAGCACACGAGGCAGGCTGTACTCAACAGACTGTAAACAAATTTTTTGTGGGACGACCTGTTGAGAAGCGCTTATTTAAAACTCTGTGCGATACGTTAGAGTTGGAGTGGGGAAATATTGCGGAACTAGAGTCAGAGGAAGTTGGAACTTCCAAGGCTGTTATTATGAATAAACCCATAAGTCTTGAATTTGAAACTGAAGTAACTAGCTCAACAGCAACAGTTTTGTCAGAAGAACCATGTAGTCCCAAAATTACTTTTATATCTAATGCCATTACTGGGAATTTTGTTATTACAATACCAGGCGATCTAGATAAATTTTTAGAAAATACTGAAGAACAAAAGACTCTGCTAGAGGCAGTGAAAAAACTTGCCGGGGATGAAAATGCAACAATAGATAAAATTGAAAGAGGCAGTATAAAAATAACCTTCAATGTTTCTCCAGATGGTATTGAAAGGCTAGAGGAACTTATTAAATCAGGCAACCTTGAAGATAATCTGAAGGAAGAAATAAATAAATTTTATCTAGTTCAATCGATTACTCACAGAGCTAAAGGCACAGAACTAGACCTAAGTGACACTAATTTGAGCAGCACTGATTTACGTGGCATTGATTTGAGTGGCATTGATTTGAGTTGTGCTGACCTGAGCAATGCCAATTTAGAAAATGCCAATTTAGAAAATGCTGACTTGAATTGTGCAGACGTGAGTGGTGCAAACTTGAGCGGTGCTAACCTCAGTAATGCTGACTTTAGTGATGCAATAGTTGAAAATGCTGTATTCAGCAATAATTTAGGTATATCTTCAGAATTAAAACAAGACTTATTCAACCGAGGCGCAAGAATTGAAAATTCTCGTGCAGACTACAATACACCTCAGGCAGTTAAAAATCTAAATAAAAAAAATAATCCAATAAGCTTTGGATTGGTTTTTGCAAACCTGATTCGTGGCAATCGGGGTGGTGCTTTTCGGATTTTTGAAAGCTTGAATAGTGCTAATTTAAATGGTGCTAATTTAAGTGGTGCTAATTTAAGTGGTGCTAATTTAAATGGTGCTAATTTAACTCGTGCTTATTTAAATGGTGCTAATTTAACTCGTGCTTATTTAAATGGTGCTTATTTAATTCTTGCTAATTTAAATGGTGCTTATTTAACTGATGCTGATTTAAGTGGTACTAATTTACAGGGTGCTAATTTAAATGGTGCTGATGTAAATGGTGCTGATGTAAATGGTGCTAATTTAATTCTTGCTAATTTAACTCGTGCTTATTTAAATGGTGCTTATTTAACTCGTGCTTATTTAACTAGTGCTAATTTAACTCGTGCTTATTTAAATGGTACTAATTTAACTCGTGCTTATTTAAATGGTGCTTATTTAACTGATGCTAATTTAAATGGTGCTAATTTAAATGGTGCTAATTTAACTGGTGCTGGTTTAATTCGTGCTAATTTAACTGGTGCTGGTTTAATTCGTGCTAATTTAAATGGTGCTTATTTAACTGATGCTAATTTAAATGGTGCTGGTTTAATTCGTGCTAATTTAATTCGTGCTAATTTAATTCGTGCTAATTTAAATGGTGCTGGTTTAATTCGTGCTAATTTAAATGGTGCTGGTTTAATTGGTGCTGGTTTAATTGGTGCTAATTTAATTGGTGCTAATTTAAGTCGTGCTAATTTAAGTCGTGCTAATTTAACGGGTGCTAATTTAAGTGGTGCTTATTTAAGTGGTGCTTATTTAACGGGTGCTTATTTAACTGATGCTAATTTAAGTCGTGCTAATTTAACGGGTGCTGATTTAACGGGTGCTGATTTAACGGGTGCTACAGTTAAAGATGCTCAATTCGGAGATAATCCAGGAATTACTGAAGATATAAAGCGTGAACTAAAACAGCGAGGTGCAATTTTTGAAGATTCACACGGCGCGCTCTGAAGTTTTTACTCGCTAAACAGAATACCCTGTAACTTAATAAAGCGATCGCTCTTTTTTCAGCCCTTCCCATGAGAAGAATTAGCCAAACCTGCGGAGTGTAGCTCTAAAAATTGTTGAATTTGTGGAGCTAAGATATCAAGCCAGATGATGATGTTCTTGGTGTAAATGAAAGTTCCAATAGCAACAAATCAAGGTGCGTTACGCTAAAGCGATAACACACCCTACATTTAAATTTTCTTGCGTACCTACTTACAGTGCTTGTCTATTTCACTTCTTCATACCAGATACCTACTTTTTCAAAAGAAGAATAAGTAAGTTTGAGAAATTGGACAACTCGCTGTTTACCAAGCATCCCAAATTCTTTATACTCTCGCGCTTGGGCAAAAGTTAGGCGATGTTGGTCAATGATATTTCTTTCTTTGGATGCCAGTTTGGGAAAATCTACTACCTTAATGTTATGTTGTGTGACTAAATTTTGAATTGCAGGGTCAGACTCTACGTGTTCCCAATCATCGCACAGCCCTAAATTTCTGACTAAAATGTGCGGGATATGATCACCGTAGCAATTTACTGACTGAACAAATAGGTTGAGGCTGTCATATCCTCCTGTAGATACAAACCATTTGCAAAAACTCACTCCCTCAGAACGTCCCAATTCTATTAACTGGTTGCTCTCAATCCAGCTTTTTACAGCTCTATGGGATTGAGCAGCCAAATTTACAATGACTGGCTTAGACATAGCCATCTCGAAGATTTTATCTGCTTTATCGGCGTGGCGTTCGTCTTCTGTAAATACAGCATACTGGCATATTCCCTTATACACACCAGCTACATCAGGATTAGACCTATCAGTTTCTACAGGTACAAAGGGTATTCTTTTATCGAGACAATATTGAATCATTGTCCTGGTGAGCAGAGATTTTCCTACTCCACCCTTTTCACCATCCACTAAATGAATTGTCGGCATAGCAGCTACTCCTAATACTGATTGCAGTCATGTCTAATATCTGCAATTAGCTTAGAAGTTTTTGGAGTTTTACGCCTAGTTACTTTGTTAAGTTTCTCGGATATAGTCTAGTCACATCGGTTAGGAGGGTATTAATCAAGTCGGGTGAATTATTTAGCACCGCATCCCCAGCCCCTCCCCCTTCGGGTTCACCAGTCGCCTACGGTGGGAAACCCGCCTACAGCGCTGGTTCACCGCAAGAGAGGCTACTGTGTACACACAAGTCTTGAAATTCTCTTTTGTGTCATAACACCCCACCCCTAGCCCCTCCCCGCAAGCGAGGAGGGGAACTGGATTTCCGCTTAAACCCTGTTTTTAGAGATGGAAACCCTTTCTGGATAAGGATGTGTGTACACCGTAGCCGCAAGCGAGGAGGGGAACTGGATTTCCGGTTAAATCATGTTTTTAGGGCTGGAAAACCTTTATGGGTCAGGATGTGTGTACACGGTAGCCCCGCAAGCGAGGAGGGGAGACAAAGCATAGAAGTTTAATAAGTGATCTAAATTATTGCTCACAACCTTGAAATTCAGCAGGGTGCTTGGGGATTAAGTTTTCAATACTGTTGTCGGTATTAGTACACCGTCCTGTAGTTTTCCTATACCCAGTAAGCTCGTGTCTTGATCGTAAACTCTGGTTATACCAGAAAAATCGAGAGTGACTGGTATTTTTTGCCCCTGACACCATTTTTGAGCAGATATGGCGGGTAATGTGACGGATGGTAAGTGTTGTAAGGCGATATCGGGAATACTCGGCTGAAATGTCCCGGCTTGTATTTGTGTTTCTAAGTCGGTGAGGGTGAGGCTATCTGTGAGGTTGAAACCACTACTGGCTGTGCGGATTAAGGCGGCGAGAGTTCCACCAGTTTCTAGGGTTGTGCCTAAGTCACGGGCGATCGCTCTAATATATGTACCACTTCCACAGGCGATCGCCACATCCAATTCGGGAAAATCTCCGTCTCGCCAATCTAAAATCTCTGTGTGAAAAATTTCCACTGTGCGTTTGGGAACTTCCACTATTTCCCCTTTCCGTGCTAAGTCGTAGAGGCGTTTTCCATCTACTTGAATGGCGCTATAAATTGGGGGTATTTGCTCAATTTTCCCGTGAAATTGTGCCATTGCAGTGGTTACGTCTGCAAAATTCAATCCCGGACAAGGTTGAGATGTGATGATTTCACCTTGCAAATCGTCAGTTGTGGTCTGCACACCTAAACGAATGGTGGCTTTGTAGGCTTTGTTTTCTGGTAGATATTGTAATAGTCTGGTAGCTGTACCCAGTGCGATGGGTAAGACTCCGGTAGCGGCTGGGTCTAAGGTTCCGGCGTGTCCTACACGTTTGAGGCGCAAGAGTTTTCGCACCCGCGCCACGCAGTCGTGAGATGTCCAGTCAAAGAATTTGTTTAAGTTAAGAAAACCTTGCACAGTGAAATTTTGTGATTTTAACAGATAATTCCACTTTAACAATTAGGGATGTCCAAAAATTCAGCTAGGCATTTCTTAAGCAGTAAACTTGATTTAGGAATTAAGACAAAACATAAAAATTGTTCCCCGCAGCATGGTAATAGCAACAGCTAACATCCAGAAGCCAAAATCTGCTATGGCGTTGGTAGACTGTTGTTTGATGGGATCAGAATCAAGGGCTTGTGCTAATTCAGTTTGGCTGAGGGATTTGACGAAACTCAAGCCTAGAGATGCACGGGAAATAGTTCTAGTATAAGCTGCATTCAGATAGGGGCGGTATTGTGATTTGCCGGCAACATAAGTTTGGAAGAAAGGTAAACTCAAAACATTCATGTAGTAACGTGCTTGGGAAGCATCCCCAACTAAATCTGTGGGTAATGATATTTGCTGACTAGCGGGGTTTCCATCACCAATGGTTGAAAAGTGGGTTCCACCTAAAAGCATAACGAGGTATTTGTGAGAAGTCGTCAACCAGGAAAAAGGTTGAATTTGCTCGTATAATGCTGGTGCAACAGTATCATCACTACTACCGACAATCATTACAGGCGTTTTGATTTGACTTAAACCAGCTGACCCAAAAATTGAACTGGTAATTGGGTTAACTGCGATCGCTGCTTTTACTCTGTCATCTTGCAAGTTATACTCTTGATAGGATGGATTATTCAACGCCAAAGCACTGCATTGAAACAGTAAAGACATATTCCAGGATTTTTGCAGCGTTTCTGATGTACAGTCTTGTGCTAACTGCTGAAAGTTAATTTTAGCGCCAGCCAAAGCCAAGGCTGTGTAACCACCTAAAGATTGACCAAAGACTCCCACTTGTTGCAAATTTAGCCGACTCTGAAAGCGGGAATCAGACTGGTTGATTTTTTCTAGTTGATTTAAAACATATTTGACATCCAAAGGTTGCTGTTGAAATTCATCTGGCGCTATGAGTTGAGTGGTTTGTTGATGCAATGATGTTTGAAATTGTTCTGCACTGCTACCCGGATGATTGGGAACAACTACGGCTAATCCGTGGGAAGCTAGATATGTGGCTAAATATTCAAAGTTGCTGCTGTCTGTACCCAAACCATGAGATATGACTATTACAGGTGCGGGACTCTGGACGCTGGGAATATAAACATCAGTCACCAAGAGGCGATCGCGTGTCGAGTCAAAAAACCTTAATGTGTGTTTTTGCGACTGAAACTGTCCCTGACTACGTAAATTAGCTAGTGGTAATAAATTTAGCGGTTTTGGGATTGTTGCAGCTTCTATATTAGACTGTTTTGCCACGGCTGCGATCGCGCCATGAGTCTGATGAATTACTGTTTCTAGTTCCTTAGCTATGGCAAAACTACGCCTTAAATCAATATGAATACTGCTATAGGGATATTTGTGTAACAGATTTAATAGTGTTAAACCGCCTGGTTCCCCAGAAGCGGAAATTAATGCTGACCTTAAGGCTTCAAATCCGCTTTGTGCTTGAGGAGATTCGGGTTGAATCACTTGCGCCAAGCGGTGTAGCAGAAATTCGCCTTCAGGTGTGTAGAGAAATTGAGAAACCATGACGGGACTCACTTTCACCGGAGTGAGTAAAATTCCCTGCAATTTTTGAGACTGCTTTGGTGGCAGATATTGCTGATAAAATGCTAATTCATGATCAATTGCACCATCTTCGGCATATTTTTCTAAAGTCGTGACTGAAATCGACTTTTCTATGGCGGAAAAAGTCGCAGAAATTCGCTCTGCTGTAACCATTGAAATATTAATTCCAAATATTGACAGCAGTATTGCTAGAAGCAGCAAGAGCGAATGTCTTTTGAGGGTGCTTGTCCAATTATCAAACAAACTATTCATCGCTCAACTGTTTCGGTGATCTTGTTTCACTAGGCGTTGGCTTTGGTAGTTATTTAGACACCCTGAAAAATTAACTTAATATGATTCGCCTTTCTTTTATAGACTTTTCTGGAAGTTTAATGACCATGTGAAACTGTAAATATAATGACGACACATAGGTAGAGCAAAGTTTCACTTAGTCAGAGATTCGCCACAGATGATATTTTCAACGTCATGATACCAATTTTATGTGAGGTGACGCTGTATTGAACCGCAGGGTAAGCCCGTGCATATTCATCAATAAATCCTATTAGTGATGTATCCAAAAATTGTAGATTCCCATTTGTCACTAATTATGAAATGATAACAAATACAAATCTCTCTCACCTCAGTATTTTAATCTAAATTTGCAGATAACTAATCAGCTTTTCCCAAGGTGATTGCTACTGAACCAGTTACCACTAAAAATGCGCCTAATATGCCAATTACAGTCAGGTGTTCTGTGGGAATTAAAGAAGGTGAAAATACTGATACGAGTCCAACTGAAGCTAAGGTAATAATAGGAGCTAAAGCTAATATGGCACTTACTCTTGATGCTTCCCAATGTTCTAATGATTCCGCAAAAGCACCATAAGCAATTAGAGTATTAAAAGCACAAAAGAGCAAAATTACTAAATGGAAACTATTCAATGTCAAAATTGCTTGGGGTTTAGCAAATGGGGTGAATAATAAAGCACATCCGCCGTAAATAATCAGCATGATGTGGGCGGAAGATAAAGATTGTAATAATTGTTTTTGGGACAAAGCATAAATCGCCCAAGCTGCTGCGCCTAAGACAATCAAAGCACTACCGAAAATATATGTACTTTGTGCTGTGATTAAATTTCTGAGTTGTTCACCAAAAAATACAATATAGCCAGAAGTGAGAATACTCACACCGAGCCATTGACGCAGTGTATAACGTTCTTGAAAAATCACTAAACCACCTAAACTTAATAATAGGGGGGCTAATTGAATCAGAACTTCAGCGTTAGCGGGTGATGTTAACGCTAGACCTTGCATAAATAGGAAGTAATTTAATGCTAAAAATAAAGTAGCGATCGCTAATAATTGACCAGAACTAGAACGCAATTGTTGAGAGTTTGGTAATTTACCCCGCACTCCTAAAAACGCAGCTAGTAGCGCAAATGACATTAAAAAGCGAAACCAAATAATCGTATAAACATCCAGAACTTGTAAATTTACTGCTAAAGCAATCGGTAAAATTCCCCACAAAAAAACTGTCAATAGCGATAATGCTAGACCCAAACGCCAGCGACCGGAACTGTGATGCATAAGTTAATGTAATAATATTAAAAGAAATCAACCATCCCAGGAGAAGCGCCTGCAAATATTTGTGTAGCTGCTAATAAGGCTGTTTCGGTAGCATCAAGTTTTCCTGTAAGCTGTAATTGCTGGGGAGTAAAGAGGCTGGTATACAAAGGTGCTAATCCGCCAATGTCTAACTGCAACTCACCTTTACCGCCTTTGGTAACTTCACCACGTCCATCAGCGACAGATAAGATAAATTTACCATTATTGGCAGTTAGTAAGTCATCTTTCACTTCCAGGTGTAGTTGTGCTGAGACTCCTGGTGGATAACCCCGCATTTCTAACGCCTTGACTAAATCTATGATTCGTAGCATCCAGCGAATATTACGGGTAATTTTGGCAGTTTGTTCTGGTAGCAGCAATGTGAGAGCATCAACTACAGCACTCTTCCATTGCACTTGGTCAATTTGAGAGCGATGATTGGCAATAAAAGCCCAAAAAGTTCGTACAGCAGCATTTGTGAGCATTGTCCAATCTCTCACTTGTAGCATTGTGCCATCTTTGCAGCGTTCTTGAGTAAAGATGATGTAGCCTTGGGGTTGGTCTTTGTCACCAATCAAATAACCGTAAACTGTTTCTTGACCATCTGGTTGAGTTAAACCTTGCCAAATTGCTGGATGTCGGTTTATATAACCATGAGTGAATTTTGCCTGCTGCTGATATAATTTCTCAAAGATGAGATAATTTTGAGGATCTACAGGCTGTAAAAGTAAAGATGATTCTTTTACCTGAATATTGTCAGTAGAAATTTCCCAAGTGCAATAACTTCCGCCTTGTTCGTATCCAGCTTTGCGGTAAAGACGTTGAGTAGCGGGATAAAGCACCGAAATCGGAACTTCCTGGTGATAGAGTTCCTGAAGAGTATTTTTGATTAGTGCGATCGCAGCGCCACTACCACGATATTCTGGAGCAATACCCACCGCAGCGATTCCAGTCATCGGGACACACTGACCACCCCACCACTGACCCATCGGGATAATTCCCAGTCCACCCACAACTTGCTGGTCATGATGGATAACGCGAAACTTCTCCACACCAAGGCGCTTAATGTAGATTTCGCTATCACCAGACGACATGATAAAACACTGTTCCATGATAGATCCCAGTTGCTGAATATTCTCTCCATGAGTAAGAGTGCTGTATTTAAATTTATCTGTATTCATCTGTATTTAATTAAATCTTCCCTTATATATAAAAACGATAAACCAGACGCGATAAATCGCGTCTCTACAAGGCAATATCTTATCCTCTCTTATCTTCTCTCTGCGTCCTCTGCGCCTCTGCGGTTCGTCACTCTGACAACATTTCCAACAACAGCGCCTCACTCAACTGAGTAACTCCCAACCCTTGCGCCTTTTCCAACTTAGAACCAGCATCTTCACCTAATAGCAAATAATCAGTTTTTTTACTCACCGAATTAGTTACCTTACCCCCAGCTTTTTGAATTAAAGCCTTAGCCTCATCTCGTGATAAACTCGGAAGAGTGCCAGTAATCACAAAAGTTTTACCAGCTAACTTTTGATTACCCTCAGCAGCTGTTGTCGTTTCCTCATTAGCAGCCAATTGTAATCCTGCGACCTTGAGACGTTCAATTAAAACATGATTCGCGTCAATGCGGAACCACTGATATACAGATTGAGCAATTTCCGCCCCAATACCGTAAATACCTGCAATATCTGATTGCTTGGCTGAGGCTAACTCTTCAACTGTGGGATACTTTTGAGTTAATAATTGAGCATTAACACTACCAACGTGACGGATGCCTAAACCATATAATACCCTAGACCAAGGTTGGTTTTTTGATTGAGCGATCGCATCGATCAATTTTTGGGCTGATTTTTGCGCCATCCTTTCCAATACACATAATCTTTCTGCTGTCAAATCATATAAATCAGCAACAGAATCGACCAAATGTCTATCTACAAGTTGATGTACCAGCTTTTCCCCCATACCTTTAATATCCAAAGCATCCCGACTGACCCAATGTTCAATTTCTCCTCTGAGAATCGCCGGACAGGAAGCATTAACGCAGCGAGTTACCGCCTCACCTGATTCTCGCACCACTGGTTGAGCGCAGACTGGGCAATGGGTGGGCATAATAAAAGGTACGGTATCATCTGGACGAAGTTCTTTTAATACCCGCACCACTTCCGGGATAATTTCCCCAGCTTTGCGAACAATGACAGTATCACCAATGCGGATATCTAATTGAATGATGCGATCGCTATTATGTAAAGTAGCGCGAGAAACAGTCGTTCCAGCTAATTGTACAGGACGCATTTCCGCCAAAGGAGTTAACGCCCCAGTGCGTCCCACATTCACCGAAATATTTTCCACCCGTGTCGGTGCTTCCTCAGCTGCGTACTTCAAAGCGATCGCCCATCGGGGGAACTTTTGCGTAAAACCTAGCTGTTCTTGTAACTTGAAAGGATTTAACTTCACCACTACCCCATCAGTCATGTAGGGTAAATTCAGCCGTTTTGTATCCCAGGATTGATAATATTCTGCTACTTCTGCTATGGAACCACACAGCTGATGATTGGGGTTAACTGGAAAACCCATTTTTGACAATAACTCCAAAGCTTCCCATTGAGTATTGCTAATACTGGCATCATCCATACCAGAAATGTGCAGCGTATAAGCAAAGAAATCCAAACGGCGTTGGGCGACAATGCGGGGGTCTAATTGCCTGAGTGTACCAGCTGCGGCATTGCGGGGATTAGCAAATAAATTTTCACCCGCTTTTTGTCGTTCCGCGTTCATTTGTTTAAACACTTCCAAAGGTAAAAACACCTCACCGCGTACCTCTACCTTTTCTAAGCTTTGGGAACCCGCGAAATTCAAACGCAAGGGAATTGAACGAATTGTCCGCACATTTTGGGTAATATCTTCACCCACTACCCCATCTCCCCTCGTTACACCCCTGACTAAAACGCCATTTTCATAAGTCAAAGCCAAAGCCGAACCATCAATTTTCAGTTCAGAAACATATTCTACCGCCTCTATTTTCGGTGTTTGTCGCCGCCAACGCTGATCCCATGTTTGCAATTCATCAATATTAAAAGCATTTTCCAGACTGTACAGGGGAATATTATGCCGTACCGAAGTAAAATGTGTAGCTGGTTTCTCACCCACGCGCTGAGTAGGACTATCTGGTGTGATTAATTCAGAATACTGAGTTTCTAATTCTTGTAATTCTCGATAAAGCTGGTCATAGACAGCATCTTCCATCATGGGTGCATCTAGGACATAATAAGCATAGCTAGCTTGTTGCAACAACTGGCGCAGTTCTTCTACACGCTTGACTTCCGACTGACTTTGTATCATTATCCTGATTGCAAATTACCTAGCAGATAGACAGACTTGATTTTCCCAGATTACTCGCTTTAATGCGAGTCGGGCTTCTATCAGCAGAACTAAAATTTACAATTGCAATAGAAGCTAAAGAAACCCACCTTAATTTTACTAGGTTATTCCTGATATTTCTTCTCTTGCGTCTCTGCGCTTCTGCGTGAGAAAAAAATCATGTAACTATTGATTTGGTGAATTGTATTTAGCTTTTAACTCTTCCAACTCTTCATCAATTACGCTTTTATTTTGAGGCGGAGAAATCGGTTTTGGTGGTTGTGCTGGATTTGCTTGAGGTTTCCCACCACCCAAAAATTGACTTTTCATTTCTTCCAGTTCCAAATCAATTTCCAAATTCTGAAAATTAGAAGATTTACTCACAAAGGTGGGTGTTGATGTAGGTGTTGATGGAATAGGATTTTTTGCTGTGGGCGCTGGAGTGGCGACTACTGGAGATTGATTTAAATCTTTGAGGACTTCATCTGCTGTTTGATAACGCCGCATGGGGATACTGACCAGCATCTTTTCCAGGATGCGATTTAACCCAGGACTGAGAGGAGTTTTGAGAAGTTGCTGCCAAATCCAACTATCATTGTGAATATCATAGGAATCGAAAGGCGATCGCGCAGTTAAAAGATGAATACAAGTAGCACCTAAACTGTAGATATCGCTGGCAAAAATCGCCCTACCTCTCATTTGTTCCGGGGCGACATATTCCGGAGTCCCAATACTCGTACCTGTTTGATTTAAAGCCTGACCAGTGGTAGACTTAGAAGCCCCAAAATCCACCAATACTAATTTAGCATTGCTGTCTCGCAAAATATTTTCCGGCTTAATATCGCGGTGAATCACACCTCTAGAATGGCAAAATTGTAACACTGGCAATAAATCATTCAGCAATTGCCATATCTGCGCTTCATTAAAAGCCCCCTTTTGCGCCAATTCCTGGGCTAAATTCTGCCCATCGATAAATTCCTGTACCAAATACTGTCTGTCATCTTGGGTAAAGTACGCCAGAAGTGCCGGAATTTGGGGATGTTGTCCCAAATCATCTAACTGCACAGCTTCTTGAGTAAATAACTCCACAGCCTTCTGCAAAGTGTTAGTACCTTGGGCTTGGGGGTAAAATTGCTTAATCACGCAGCGCGGTTTAGAAGGTTTATCCTCATCCACAGCCAAAAAGGTTTTACCAAAACCACCTTGTCCGATAGGTTTAATGGCGCGGTAGCGGTCTTTCAGCAGTAATTTAGAACCACAACTCAAGCAAAACTTGGCATCAGCAGCATTTTCCGGCTGGTGACAATGGGAATTTAGGCAATAACTCATGGAGGTTTGGCACTCTTACTATCTTTATTTTGCCCTGTCCGAGGCAGAAGTGTGATTATATAGGTTAATTATCCAGGTTCAAAGTTTAACCTAGTCTTGATCGCCTAAATAGTTGCAGAAGAAAACTTGACAATTTCCGGTAATATATTTTACATTTTATTAGGTGAGTTAAAACTCATCGACACCACTCCCCCGAACGTTGAAAACCGCATAATTTCGTTAACTGGTGTCGATTGCTTGCACAGTAAGCTTTGCAGCCTCTGAAGGATACGAGTTATTGAGAATTTCTTAAAAGTTATTGACACGGCAAAAAGTGGTGTCGATTGATGGATCTAAAACCCTTGACTAGCAACGCTTCCAGAAGTTAACTCTTTCCATAACCTCTTCCCCTAACGGGGATGGAAACTTTTGGTTGTATGTGAGAACTCCAAACCAGACTTTTGCTTTCCATAACCTCTTCCCCTAACGGGGATGGAAACGCAGAGTACAAAGTCTATTCCAAAATAACCCCTTAGACTTTCCATAACCTCTTCCCCTAACGGGGATGGAAACATTTGCACTTGGCCTCTTAGCCTAGTAACTTCAGTGTATGTGGAATCAAAACCCAAGTTTCTCGTAGTTTACCCACAGGAATTTTGGAAAAAATACCTAATATAATTAATTCTTCTCGATGTTCAGCCAGCACAAGGGCTGGTCTTAGCTTTGTAGAAGTTAAATCACTAAAAGGAAACCGGACTAGCCAGATTTCTAATGTTTTAGGCTTAGTCATTGTAAATATCTTCTTCTGGGTCGTTCCACTCCTGAAATCCAGTTTCTGCCAGTTGCATCATTTTCACGGTTTCCAGTCTTTCTTCAATTTCTGAGATCAGTGTTATGAGTTCTTCAACTGGTAGCTGAAAAATCATAATTTTGATTTCTTCAATACTTGGAGTTATTGTCATCATGAATACTCCTAACGATGATCTAATATTGATGTGCTTTCATATTAACAAGAGTAGATGAGTTTGATTTCCTCCCACTCATCCATTATATTAATTCTTCTCGGTTTACTCTATGCCTGGTGTGGTTCAAAACCTCAACTCTGTTGCACCTGACTCCGCATCAAACGCTGAACACTTACCAACGCCCGATTTAACTCATAATTCCGCCTTTGGGGATTCTGCAAATACGCCTGCTGTTCTTCTTCTATCATCTTCACATCTTGAACAACCAAACCATCAAGTAACTTTTGCGCTGCACCAAATAAACTATCTTTAATAAATCGCCGAAACCATACAGGCAATTTGTGTAATCTCCAGAAGGAATTTAATGATGTAAAATGAATTAAATATGCTTTGGTTTCTGTTTCACTCATGGGACACAATAAACAATAAATTTTAAAATCTTTGCCCAAGGTAGACACCCAATGGGGATAAACATAACTCACATCCAAAGGTTCAGGATGTAATTTTCTCAAGGACGGAAAAAACAACTGGGATATTGACCAAATTTTATCGATTTTGTAATAACTTTGGGCGATATAATGAGCATCTACACGATGATTATCTTCATCAATATCTTGTAAAGAAGCTTCTGCCCAGGCTTGCAAATCTTGATGTAAATGCCCATGATACATATCCATTAAATTCTCAATTAAATAAGAATAATGGGCTTGAGTATTAATCACTGAAACTGTGGCAATATAATTGAGATGTTCCCACTCTGGTAAACCCAGAGGTTCTATACTTGGTTCGGCATTTCCAGGAAATAACCAAATAAAACCATCTTGTTCTTTAACTGGGTAATGGCGAAGCTGACAGTTGGGTAATTTCTGATTTTCTGCTAAGTAGGGAACCGCCGCACATTCACCGGTGGAATTGAAGCGCCAACCGTGATATACACATTCTAGTTCGTTCCCAATTACCTGACCGTGACTAAGTTTAACTTGGCGATGGGGACAACGGTCTTCGAGGGCGTGAATTGTACCTGTACTGTCTCGATAAAGTGCCATCGCTTGCTGCCAAATTACCACATTTATCGGCTTATTGGTGACTTCACTACTAAGTGCAACCACATACCAGTAATTGGGGTTAATACCTAATTGACGGACATCACGACTTTCCACAGTTTTGGAAACATAAGACATATTATACCACATCCTGAAACTTTTAAGCTGCTACACCATTTCTGTAATTGAGGTGCAGTAAGAGATATCTTACAGGTATTTTTTGGCAAAACAAAATGTAATATTTATGACGGCGATCGCCTGGTTTAAGATATTCTGCGAGGAAGCTATAACTAACTTTCCCTACAGGCGATAAAGTATGTGTAGATGAAGCGTTAACCAAATCGGGAAAAAATCTGTATGACAAACTACCAAGAAACCTTAACAAGCTATGAACTCAACTCAGATCCGGTCAGTGTCAACCATGTGGAAGTAATTGAAAATGTCATCGACTCTCTAGAACAAGATGATAGCGCAATGGTGAGCCACAGCCCAGACGATGGTTATCTCTGGAAATTTAAGTACGGGAGTGTGGAAATTTTTGTTCAACTAACCGGCACAAGCAATGAGGATACTATCACAGTTTGGTCGGCGGTGCTAAACTTACCAGCCAAAGATGAACTCAAGTTGATGCGACATCTTTTGGAAATGAACTGCTCCAACACCTTAGAAGCCCGTTTTGGTATTATTGAAAATCGGGTGGTTGTAATCTCAACCCGCACTCTAGAAGAATTATCTCCGGCTGAAGTCTCACGGCTGATTACCATTGTCGCCACCATTGCTGATGAAAATGATGACATTTTAAAATCTGAGTATGGTGCTGCTTAAATTGCTTTCCCCAGCCTTGGTTCTTTGAACTGTTCCGAATTGTATTTGTTTGCACCCCTCTAAATATCAGTGTTGAACCCAATTGAAAACTTTGATGGTAAGCAGGTTTGGCGACTGATTCCTTTGCTAGAAGCGAATGGCGATGTACAGATGGCGATTGACAGATGGTTGTTAGAACAGCACAAATCTGGAAAGCATCCCCCAACTCTGCGATTTTACACTTGGTCGCCACCTGCAATTTCTCTCGGCTATCACCAACGCCAATACCCGGAATTTTGGACAAATTTGACTTGGCGAGGACAAACACTCGATTTGGTGCGTCGTCCTACTGGGGGTAGGGCGGTTCTACATCAAGGTGATTTAACTTATGCTGTGATTACTTCGGGGATACCTGGTAGTCGCTTCCAGATATATGAAAAAATTTGTGAGTTTTTAATTCAAGGATGGCGATCGCTTGGCGTAGAATTGCGCTACGGTACAGCTGGGCGGGGCTATATCCACAACCCCAATTGTTTTGGTACAGCGACAAGTGCAGATTTAGTGTTACCAGATGGAGGTAAACTCATTGGTAGCGCCCAACTGCGACGGGGTGAGGTGATTTTGCAACATGGTTCTATCCGTTTACAGCCAGATGCGGAATTATTTACTCAGGTTTTTGGCGCAGAAACTTTTACAAATATACAACTACCCCAAAATTTGAGTTTAGATCAGATAATTGCCGCTTTGATTACCGCAGCTTGTGATTGTTTTGCGATGCAGATAGAAGTACAACCCCTCTCCCAGTCTGAATGGGAGGAAATTCTGGTAAATATCTGAATCGGCATAACGCAACTTGAGTTTCTTTTTATGGCTTCGCCATCATATTACTGCTATAATATTATATATGTCAGATTTGACATATATAATACACAACACACAACTGTAAGCAAAAGCCATGTCTAATCAAAATAAAAAGAAAATAATACTGTATGAAGTTTCAAAATCAAAGCAAAGTTATTGTTTGGCTTCGTGGTGAGGTAAAAACTCCACCATTTTCAGCATCAGGACGACTTGAAGCAGGGTTTTTGTTAAGGCAATTACAAGAAGGAGAAATTCTTTCATTGCCAATATCTCGACCAATGCCAAATATTGGTGTTCACTGCCATGAATTGCGGATTAATGATAATGATGCTGAGAAACAGTGGCGAATTATTTACAGAATTGATTCAGATGCAATTGTCATTGCAGATGTGTTTCAAAAGACTACTCAGAAAACACCCAAGCGTGTAATTGAAAATTGCCAAAGAAGATTGAAACTTTATGACGACATTTCTCAGGAGAGTTAATTTATTGAAGAAGATATATGGATATAGCAAAGCGTCAACGTTTGGAAGCAGCTGGTTGGTGTGTCGGAGATGCGGCTGACTTTCTAGAACTTTTACCTGAAGAAGTAGCTTTTATTGAAATGAAACTATCTTTAAGTAGATATTTGAAGGAACTGCGGTTAAAAAACCAGCTTTCTCAAGCCAACTTGGCGAAGAAAATTAATTCCAGTCAATCGCGTGTAGCTAAGATGGAAGCGGGAGATCCTTCAGTTTCTCTAGATTTGATGGTAAGGACAATTTTAGCAATAGGGGGAACTCGTGAGGATGTGGCGATCGCGATCGCTTCTATCCACAGCTAAAAAATTTAGATTTATCCAGACTGACTTATGCCCACAAATACAATCATTCTCATTGCCGCCTTAATAGTCGCTTTGATCATCTTCCGAGCTTTTTTGAAAGTATTCAAGACATTTCTGACTAGTGCGATCGCTATTTTTGTAATTCTCGTAATTTTGAATATCTTTGGCTTTAGTCCCGATGACCTCATACAAGAAATCACCAACTTACCAGAAATTATCAGGCAATTTTTAACCAGGGAAACTTAACAAAATAATTGCTAATTCGTAATTTCTAATTGACTTCAACCCACCTTTGAAGTTGCATCAAATCCTCCCCTCTTTTTAGTAAGGAGAGGGGTTGGGGGTGAGGTTCGTATTCTATATAAAACTCCCGAATTTAATTAATTTGTCGCTGATTTTGCAATAGCCCCCAGTTGTAACCCTGGCGGATAGCTACCTTCTTCTTTAATCCGCTTAATTTCCGCATCGGTAATTGGTAAATTCAACTTTTGGGCTAATTCCCGGACAATATCCCCCCGGTCAATTACACCCGCTACCGTACCAGCAGGGGAAAGCACGGTAATTCGAGGTAATTGTTCATTTTCTAGCTTGTTAATTACCTCAGCTAAAGAAATAGACTCAGTTACAGAGGGAATTTCTGTTAAAGGATGGACAATACTTTGCAGAGTGCGGTTTTCCCATTCACTTCTTTCTACTAAGCGTAAATCGTCAATGGAAACCATACCTCGGTAACGTCCATCAGAAACCGCAAAGTAAATACTTGGGGCGTTGGTGTCCAATAAGTAGGAGTCAGCAAAAGCACGTAAAGTTTGGTCAGCATCGACTACGCGAAAATCACGAGTCATCGCATCGCTGGCGATTACCTTGAGTAGAGTTTCTTGTAATGTGGTTACGCGGTCATAGTTCTTAGCATTACGCACTGCAAACCAACCGATTAAAGCAATCCACAAACCAGTAATTAACTCTCTGGTAAAGAAGTCTACAGCTAATCCTAATGCGATCGCACTATAACCTAAAATCTGCCCAGACCTCGCAGCCCAGTGTACAGCTTGAAAGCGATTCCCTGAGATTTTCCACAGGGCGGCTTTTAAAACTTGTCCCCCATCTAGAGGTAAACCAGGAATGAGGTTAAATAGGGCGACAACTAAATTAATTCTCGCCAAATCTGTCACCATTGCCGAGAGGGGGGTAGATTCTGGCGTGATGTTAGTAGCTAGGCTAAATAGCAAAAATAAACCAATACTGACTAAAGGACCAGCGATGGCGACTTGAAAGGCTTTTCCCGGCGTTTTTGATTCTTCTTCGATAGCCGCAACACCGCCAAACATAAACAGAGTAATTGAATTAACTCTAATGCCTTGCGATCGCGCTGCCAAACTGTGACCTAATTCGTGTAACAACACCGAAGCAAACAGCAGCAGTGCCATCGCCATACCCGCACTCCAACCGATAGCAGTACCCCATTGTTGGTAAGCTATGCCAAAATTAAGCGTAGCCAGCCCTAAAATTACAAACCAGAGTGGGTCTAAAAATAGGGGAATTCCAAATAAAGAGCCGATTCGCCAATTTGTTTGCATGATATTGTCCTAATATTTGCCGAAATTAATCCTAGAATTTGACATTTTTTATACATAAAAATTACATCTATCAGAGTTGCCACTAGGCATGGCACAATCCCCATCTCAACAAATAATTAGATGCTCTAACTTCTAGGTTGACATATTCCCGACCCCCAGTACAAATAGCTGAGGGTGGGGATTTCCGCCGTCAAATAATGCCGAGATTAGTCAATCCCAAAACAGCACCAATACCAATCAGATGGCCAGCACTCATGGCCGCCAGGAAGGAACCAACACTGGGATTGTTGAACAGTCCAGGAAAAGGTAAAGGCATTTTATTCCCCACGTGAGGGTAGCGAATCGTCCGGGGAATAATCAAAAGGCATAATAGACAACTGCCAATAATAATCGGAGTGCCGATCCAATTCCATGTAGTGCCAGTATTGGGAACAGTCACTTGGACTGCGAATAACATTGATGAGATCATAATTCTTTCTCCAGCATGAACAAACTGATTTAGCTGTCATTTCTCAGCCATGTAAATACTCCGTCTGATGAAGTTACCGAATCCTCCCTCAACGGGAAGGTTAGTTTCTCTGTCTTCTGTAGGAGTGATTCCAAAAAAAGCTGACCATGCTAAAGTCAATAGTTCCACTGGGGAGTGAGGAGTAGGGAGTAGGGAGTAGGGAGTAGGGAGTAGGGAGTAGGGAGTAGGGAGTAGGGGAAATCTTAATTTTCCCCCCTGCACCCTGCCCCCTGCCCCCCTGCCTCTTCCCCCCAGTCCCTAAGTTCTCAAAACTACAGATGACCGATATTAGTCAGCCCTAAGACAATACCAATGCCGACCACATGGCCAAAAGCCATCGCACCGATAAATGCGGGAATGCTGATGGGCAGGATAGGCAACTTGGGGCCTACTAAAGGATACTGAATTCTGAGAGTTAGCAAAAGAACTATAAAGCTGCTGGCACTAATAATGATCCCTACTGTGGGAGTCCATTCGGGTGTCACGGGAACTGATGCGGCGGCTAGTAAGGTTGATGAAAACAAACTGGTATCTCCTAAATGACAAAATAAATGTAGTCCTCCAAAATTATAAAGTTCCACAGCAAACAACCGAAAATTATTAGGAAATTTTCGAGTTTTTTTTTCAGTTACCAATATCTAAAATTTATATGCGGGTTAAAATTTGCGGCATTACTCAACCAAAACAGTCTGTAGCGATCGCCAATCTTGGCGCAACTGCACTAGGATTTATATGTGTACCCACCTCACCCCGCTACGTTACCTCACAGCAAATTCAAGCGGCGGTGACGCAATTACCGGAAAATATTGACAAAATCGGGGTCTTTGCTAACACAAGCATTCCCGAAATTAGCCAGATAGTTATGGATTCTGGATTGACTGGTGTCCAGTTACACGGAGACGAATCCCCAGAGTTTTGCTCACTGTTACGTCAAAGTCTCCCAAATGTAGAAATTCTTAAAGCTTTTAGAGTTCGCAGTCTTGAGGATCTCGATCAAGCCTCGAATTATACCAAATATATAGACACATTACTACTTGATGCTTATCATCCCCAACAGTTGGGAGGTACAGGACAAACTCTAGACTGGCAAATGTTAGAGAAATTTAAACCCAGTTGTCCTTGGTTATTAGCTGGGGGACTAACGCCTGATAATGTAGTGGCTGCTTTGAATCAAGTCAAACCCGACGGTATAGATTTATCTAGCGGTGTAGAACTTAAACCAGGAGATAAGGATTTAGATAAGGTAGCGCTGCTGTTTGAGAATTTAGGTTGTCGGTTGAGGGACTGACATATAAAAAATTTCCAAATTGTAGTGGCGTGGCAAGCTTAAAATGTTGCATTATGTTTCTGTTGTGGAACAGGCATCTTGCCTGTTCTGGGCGGGCTAGAAGCCCACCCCACAATATTTATGCTTATGCACTACTTTAGGCTTGTCAGTCCACTACTGGCTCCCCTGCTTAACGACCTGTTTTCTTCTCCCCTGCACCCTGCCTCCTGCCCCCCTGCCTCTTCCCAGTCCCTAGTAAAATGAAGGTTGGTGACGGATTAAGTTAAAGAATTCTTCACGAGTTTTTTGATCTTCTTGAAATGCACCAACCATTGAGCTAGTGACAGTCCAAGAACCGGGTTTTTGCACACCCCGCATTGCCATGCACATATGAGTAGCTTCCATTACTACTGCTACACCTTGAGGTTCGAGAATAGTCTGAATTGCTTCGGCTATTTGACGGGTTAATCTTTCTTGGACTTGTAAGCGGCGAGAATACATCTCGACAATGCGAGCAAGTTTACTTAAACCTACAACTTTTTGGTTGGGGATATAAGCAACGTGTGCTTTACCCATAAAAGGCAGCATATGGTGTTCGCAGAGGCTAAAGAAGTTAATATCCCGGACTAATACCATCTCGTTATGTCCTTCATCAAAGATGGCATCGTTGAGGAGTTCTTCTAGGGATTGGTTGTAGCCACTGGTGAGAAATTGCATTGCTTCTGCTACACGTTTGGGTGTTTTCAGCAGTCCTTCTCGTTCGGGGTCTTCTCCAACGCCTACTATTAGCGCTCTTACCCCATCCATCATGGACTCCATTTCTTCCCCTGTTGGTGGGTGCAATTCTGGTTGTCGTCCGTTATGGGTGTTGCGGTCGGGTTTGGGAGTGATTGCTTCTACCAAATCGGGGCTGAGTGGAGATTTTGAGCGGTTAGAACTGTTGGAACTCGCAATACTCATGATGTAATTACTTGGTTATGGTTTGAATTATTAGATTTGCTGATTGAGATTATCTATTTTTCGGGCTATGCTTCGCTGCGCTAACACGTACCAGGACAAATGGCTGTTATAGCAGGGGAGTAGGGAGTAGGGAGTGGGTTAAAAACCTTTTGGTGTCTAAGTTTGATTATCCGTTTATGTCTTAACCTTCTTGGCGGTTGCTATACCAGAAGAGGCAGGGGAGCAGGGAGCAAGGAGGAAGGGAGAAGGATTTTTAATTCCCCAGCCAACTGTGCTACTTTCTCTAATTTATGCAAAGAATGCCTGACTAAGGCGACATCAATTTCCGCCTTGGCAAATGCTAAAGCCGTTGCTTTGCCAATTCCACTACTAGCCTCAGTAATTAGGGCGCGTCGTTGATCAAGACTCATGCTGTCTCCAAATTTTTTGGCAGTTCTGAAAGCTTTTTTCCACCAGCCAATTATCCAAATCTTGCGGATTGGTTAAATTTAACTAACCTAAATTTCCGATGATTTATGATTGATAACTAACTACTAATTTTTCCTGTGAGCGTGGGTATTTTTTCCCGTCAGGTGTTTTCCCAGTCAGGATAACAAATGTTTAACTGGGAAATTATGTCATAGATTTAAATGTGATTACTGAATAACCGGCAAATCACTGATCAAATCAAGTTGACTTGCTTAAAATACAAAAACCTATGGCCATCAAGATTGTTAAAAATCTTTAAGTAGCCATAGGCATTATAACATTGCTCATCAGCAATGGGGTTATTTTCTCGCAGGATCAGTGGGCAAGTTCAGTAAAAACACCAATTTTGCGGAATTTTTCATAGCGTAGTTGCCGACGTTCTGGAGATGTGAGCCGATTGAGTTGGTCTAAGTTGTCTAACAAGCTCTGCTTGAGAGTTGTGGCGGCTGTGAGTGGGTCAGAATGAGCGCCACCAGTGGGTTCAGGTAATATTTCGTCGATGATGCCCAAGTTTTTGAGGTCGTGGGAAATGATTTTCAGCGCCACTGCTGCTTGGGGAGATTTGCTAGAATCTTTCCACAGAATGGCTGCACAGGCTTCGGGAGTAGCAACGGTATAAACGGCGTGTTCAAACATCATGAGGCGATCGCCTACGCCAATCCCTAAAGCACCACCAGAACCACCTTCACCAATGACTGTGCAGATAATTGGCACATCAAAGCAAAACATTTCCCGTAAATTATAGGCGATCGCTTCCCCTTGTCCTTGATGTTCGGCTTCGATGCCTGCCCAAGCCCCTGGGGTGTCGATAAAAGTTAAAATCGGCATCCCAAACTTATTGGCGTGTTCCATCAAGCGCAGGGCTTTCCGATAACCACCAGGGGAAGCCATCCCAAAGTTACGGGCAACATTATCTTTAGTGTCGCGGCCTTTTTGATGACCTAACATTACCACTGGTTGCCCGCCCAAACGACCTACACCACCAACTAAGGCTGGATCGTCACCGCCGCAGCGATCGCCATGCAACTCCATCCATTCATCACTAATGGCCTGAATGTAATCAAGAGTACTAGGGCGACGAGGATGACGAGCTACTTGCAGGCGCTGAGACGGTGATAAATTACTAAAAATTTCCTCCCGTAGTTGCATAGCCCGTGTTTCTAGTTTGCGGATTTCACCAGAAACATCAACGCCATTTTCTTCTGCAAGTTGCCGAATTTGATCAATTCGGTTTGCCAGTTCTGCTAGTGGCTTTTCAAAATCTAACAGTAGTGGTTTGCGCTCGGTAGTTGCCATCGTACAAGTTTAGAGTGTTGAGTGTGGAGTTATTTAAGGCGGGAATGTAGGGCATCGACTATAGGCTGTGATTTACTTACAAGTCACTAGTTAACGACTAATGACTCAACTAGCAGTGGTCTAAATCCGTGTTTGATTGATGCTTTACCTATCTGCTCCATTTTGTCTACGGTAATCTGATTCCGCCCCCAAGAAAAGTTCGTGTATAACTTCTCAAATTCCAGCAGCATCGATTCGGCAAAACAAGCAAACAACTGGCGTGCTGGCACATCCATATTGACTATTTTCATAATTTTCCAGTCAATATCTAGGGAATGTTCGACAATCCCACCATTTAGCACATGAATACCAGGATATTGAATTTTAGTCGCTAAGTTTTTAGGATAGCCACCATCAATGAGCAAACAAGGGCGCTTCAAGGTTGTAAAATCAATTTCTACGCCTTTGGGCATACTGGCAACCCAAACTACAATATCAGCCTCAGGCAATGCTTCATCCAAAGCCATGATTTTTCCTCGCCCCAGTTCGTCTTGTAGGTCTTTGAGACGTTCATTGTTGCGGGCGATGAGCAAAAGTTCCTTGACATCTGTTCTCGCATCTAGCCAGCGTGTAATGGCACTGCCAATATCTCCCGTTGCGCCACATATAGCAACAGTCGCTTTCGACAAATCAATTCCTATTTGTTTCGACGCTTGTTCTACTTGCCGACAAATAATGTAAGCAGTGTGAGTATTCCCGGTGGTGAAGCGTTCAAACTCTAGTTTGATGTTGCGGACTTGGCTAAACTGCTCCAATTTAAAGTTCTCAAAAATAATTGAAGAAAATCCCCCTAAAGCAGTGATGTTGATGCCATGCTTTTGAGCATGAGCCATTGCATTCAGAATTTTGCGTATTGCTGTCTTTGCGTGGCGTTTAGCGAGCATTTCTGGCAAAAAACAAGATTCTACATACCGTCCTTCAATTGTCTGCCCAGTTACACTGGTAACTGTGATTTCATCAACAATTTGCGGCGGGGCGCTGCACCAAAAATCTAGCCCTTGATCGGCATATTCTGGGTAGCCTAATTCTTTGGCTACCGATTGAGCGTGTTCTAAACTAGTCAAATGTCCAATTAGACCAAACATGTATTGATGTATTAGGCGTGTGCTTTGTCGAAAGCGTTGAATAAGTGGGCAAGAATTAAATACCCATTCGTAATACTCGCCAAAGGCGAGAACCAAGCTACGTAATTAAGAAAATCCGATTCTTTCCTGGTTTCCCGGTTGTGATTTGTCGGATTCTCCTGTCAAATTGATACAACTCTAAGGAAGAGGAAACAAAGCGTAAGATGAATTAAGGTCAAGTCAGGCAATGCTCAATTTTTTGATGACTTAGCACTTCCTTGTACAGACGCGATTGATCGCGTCTCTACTCAGCACTTAAATTTAAGCGCCTGTGAGTCCGTAAGCTGACATTTTCATAATGTCTCTGGTAGTGAAGCCAATGTTACTTAAACTTTCACCGTATTGAATCATGAAGTCTTCTACCAACGCTTCTTTTTCCATTGCTAAGACTTGAGCATCATCTGCGACTTCGTTGAGCATTCTCCAAACAATGGGTAGGTTTTGGCGATTGGCTGCTTCTAATTCTGCTTTGGATTCTGCAAAGTTTTCTTTCAACCAAACTTCCCCAAAGTTGAGGTGGCTATATTCATCTTTTACGACTCCCTCTGTGATTTTACGGGCAAAATCATCGGCAACGGGAATGTAGATGTTGTATGCTGCGATCGCAAAGCATTCAATAATCAAAGATTGAATCAGCAAGCAAGTCACAACTTGACCTTCAGCCGCTGCTTTTTGGAAATTTTCGTGTAGTCCAGAGAAAAACTTCTGAGCAAAGGGTATATCTGGTGTTACCGACAGATTCCGCCCACAAGCTTCAAAACCCTTTTTGTGGCGACTTTCCATTTTCGATAACCGAATCAGTTCATCATTGAGATCCGGGAGCATTTGTCCCAATCTGATGTAATTGTCATGAGCTTCTTGTTCGCCTTCAATGACAATCGCATTAATGCGGCTGTAAGCATCTTTGTATTTTTCGCTCTGAAAATCAATTTTTAATTCGGGTGCAAGTTGTTGCATGGTGTGTTTACTCCTGTAAACTTGAATCATTTGATACAAAAATTCGATTTTCCCTATTTATTAAGGGTAATGATCGCTATGGTTTAATTTAACTTAACAAGTCACTATGTTATAGATTAGCTTTTGCTGGGGGCAATGCTCTAGTAATAGAACACAAATGCTGTAACGCTCAACTGATGTCCAAAACCAACTCGAATCTAAAATCTATTAATTTATTGAGATTAGGAGTGCTGGTATTGGGGGAATTTATTGTTCTATTATTACCGTTGCTCGTAGTCTTTATCACCTCTTTTGCACCTCCAGGGGCTATTTGAGAAGTCTCACCCAAAACTAAGTGGTCTTTAGCTAATTACCGCGATGCTTGGGAGCGGGGTAAATTTTTACTAGCGTTTGCTCATTCTACCTTAGTCGCGATCGCTGTGACGGCTTTTCAAATGGTCACTTCTGCATGAGCTGGTTCCGCCCTGGCTAGATTGAAGTTTCGTGGTAAACAAGCACTGTTACTGGTTGTATTAGCTACTTTGGTAATTCCTTTTCAATTATTGGTGATTCCCATCTTCCTAGTTTTAAAGTGGGGACACCTGATAAACACTTACGGGGCGCTGATTTTACCGACGGCTGTCAATGGTTTTGGGATTTTCTTGTTACGTCAGTATTTCCAGACAATTCCCGTAGAGTTAGAAGAAGCCGCAACCATAGACGGTGCGAACCGACTGCAAATTTTGTGGCGAGTGATGTTACCTTTAGCCCGTCCCGCCTTGGTGACGCTATTTCAATTTACCTTTATTGCTGAATGGAACGATTTGTTTAAGCCTTTGGTATTTACGACACGACCGGAATTGAGAACAGTACAATTGGCTTTAGCAGAATTTCAAGAACAATTCACAAATAATTGGACTCTCATGATGGCTGCGGTAAATATAACGACTGTGCCAGTGATGGTAGTGTTCCTCATCGGTCAGTGTCAATTTATTCGCGGTATCGCCGCCACAGGAATTAAGAATTGAGTAGGGAGTGGGGGGAAGAGGCAGCTGACAGGTGTAGGTTTTTTACGTGGGTATGAGTATTCACTGCTGAAAGCGAGAGAATGAAACTAGAAACTAGGGATGTATTCTCAAAATGCTGAACAACAAACATCTCAAACAGT
>DASQZD010000100.1:0-9696 GCA_035638855.1 Nodularia sp. (in: cyanobacteria)
GGTGGAGCGATGTAAAAGTTTAGTTAAAAATTTTGACCGGACACTCGCTCGTGCCAATGCCAAGCTCAAGCTTTGTTTTATCAGATTGATGCTCAAAAGATTAACCGCTACCTAGAAAAAAGATATCAAATGGGTTCTATAAACAAGACTGTACGAATACCTAAGACCCGTGTGGCTAAAGGGGAAAATTACTGTATAAAACCTGGAGATATTCTAATTGCTATGTCTGGAGCAACTACAGGAAAGATTGGAGTTGTTCCAAGCAATTTTGATGGTCTTATTCTGCAAAACCAACGAGTAGGCAACTTTAAGATTACCGACTCAGAACAAATAGATAAAGGATACCTCAAACATTTTGTAAGTTCTCCTTCATATCAAAACCAAATATGGAACTCAATGGTTGGAGTGGCTCAACCAAACATTAGTTCAAAGCAACTGGAAAACTTTGAAATCGCTCTACCACCCTTGGAAGATCAGAAGCGAATTGCAGAGATACTAGATTGCGCGGAAGAACTCAGGTCTAAACGTCGGGATGCGATCGCACAACTCGACGCTCTCACCCAAGCCATCTTCCTGGAGATGTTCGGCAATCCAGTTACAAATCCAAAGGGGTGGGATATTACAAAAGTTGGGGAAGTCGCTGATGTACAAGGTGGACTTCAAGTTAGCAGCGCTCGAAAAAAATACCCGCGTGAAGTTCCATACTTACGAGTGGCGAACGTCTATAGAGGCTACCTTGACCTCAGTGAAATTAAAATGATTCGTGCTACTGATACTGAAATATCTCGAACTCTGCTTAATATTGGACTTTGGACAAAAAGAAGTTAGTTCGCGTGTAATTTACGAGAACACTTCTTTTTGTCCAAAGTCCAAAATTCTTGCTGTACTGCCTAATTTTATTATCACTACATATTTACCACTACCCTGGACTCATGCATGAACACTACCATAATTTTTATTTCAATGGAATCATCCTTACAATCCTACCTAGGCAGTTACGAATTTTCTCTGATTTTTTTTCAAAATGAGAATTGCTGGTTTGCATTAATTCCTTAGCGTACAATTCTCCCGTTTTGGCACAGTCCTGCCACTTACTTGCGAACTGTTCCGGTGTACAATGATTTTTGTTTGGGGTCATGCTTTAAACTGCTGGGATTGTTGGGAGCGATGCGATTTTGTTAGATCGGACTTTAATTCTCAGTTACAGAGCTAGATTCTCAATAAAAACAGTTATTTGGCTGCGATCGCACCCCTAAATAGGTGATTTAGTACCCGAATTTTAAGCACCTCACAAAATCGCATTGCTCCCGGATTGTTTTGCAATATACATTTTGGCAGTTTTTGACCCTTCTTTTCTAAAGTCTTGTGAGAAATCCGGGATCTGAGGGGAGGGAGCGGGATATATCCAAAACCTGCTTCCTTACCCGACCACCTTCGACATGTTCACTAAAATTCAGGAAATTCTGTATGCCTTTAAACCCAACCGACCTGATCCAGAAACTCTGGAATGATCCGAGTGATTTTGAAAAATTCATGTCAGATCCGAAGACTTACCTCATCGAACAGGGTGAGCAACTTCCTGACAACCTGACAGTAAAAGCTTATGCAGACACGCCCTCCCAACGACATTACGTTCTTCCTGCCAAAGAGAGCCAGATCCCACAAGGTGATGATCCCGTCTTGACAATTATGCGAGGAGCACTGGCAGATCCTACCTCCAAGGCACAACTGCTTAAAGATCCCAAAGCTGTTGCATCTGAAATGGGAATTAATATTCCTGATGGTGTAGCGATTCATATTTTGGAGAATACGCCGGATGAAGTTAACCTAACAGTGCCTGTTAATCCTGCCAATGCTGAATTCAGTGATGCTGATTTGGAGCTAATAGCGGGAGGCAAACTAAGTCAAGGAGCACAATGCGGTATTGGAGCGGGTAGTACTGCTGCGGCTTGCGGTACAGCAGCTGTAACAGCTGCTGTGTTTGCATTTACAGTTGTCACAATTGTAACAGCTGGAGTAGCGGGGGGCACTTCAGCTGTTGCAGCAGGTGGTACTACTATTGGTTCAGCAGCAGCGTCAGGCTAACCTTCTTCTGTCAAACATGGAAGGTTCTTACAGCGTCTAACGTCTAGTTTTCTCTCAGGGTAAGCATTCAATAGATCGCTAACAATCAGAACCTAGAACTCTGAGTTTTTACCAGAAAATAAGTTAGTGATCGCTTGCTAACCAAGGGTTCCAGAATCTAGAGTTGACGCGAGTTTTCCTAAAGCGACAGAAAAGCATTAACTTCTCCTTTATCCCTACTTCGTGACTTGGAAGTAGGGATAAAGGAAAGATTTTATTTTCTACTGATGGTGAAAATTTTTCATTGGGACTAACTTCCGCCTTAGCCCAGCGAGTTATCTTAGCTAAACTACCAAGCCATCAGAGTTTAATTTTGTGACTAAAAAGGCGCAATAGCCTGAAAGCCACGTTGCAATCCTAGCCACATTTATTGAAATATTCCAAGCATTTTTATTTTATATACAGCACTTCCGGCAGCTATAAGGTACATCCTCAAAACTGAAAGCTATGACAGGAGAGGAACAAGGATAAAAACTGTATTGCATAATAGCTGGAAGTGCTATAGGAGGAGAATTATGACAGTAAATATGTTGCCAGAAGATTTCAAGGTATACGTTGGATCTGATGGAACTGTTAATAACGTTCCAATGCCAGGGTATGAAGAGAGAATTCTTACCAGTATTAACAAATACACTGGGTTAGATGGCGGGTATATTGCCTGTTATTCTCGCAATAAAGAAGGAAGTGTATATTCTGTTGGCGATGGCATTTACGTTATGGGTCAAATTCGATTACAAGGACAGTATATAAAACGGATATTTTATCCACAGGGTTACGAAAATCAAGATATAAGTGCCGCCCAAGAGTTTAAGGACTTGTGCAATGAAACCTTCCCTGCCTGTAAAGGTGACGGTTGGGCTGGTGGCGACACGGGCGGTTGGTTTGGATTGCGCCCTGATTCTCCTGATGAAAGGGATAAGACATTTGATATTCCCATCTCTATCTCTCTACCCGCATCTGTAGATTTAAGAGAGTGGTGTTCTCCTATTGAAGATCAAGGAAAAATAAACTCATGTACAGCCCATGCCGCTGTTACATTGTTCGAGTACTTTCAGAAGCGGAGTTCTGGTAAATATCTAGATTTATCTAGGCTTTTTCTGTATAAGGTAACAAGAAACCTGCTTCATTGGAAAGGAGATGTAGGAGCCAGTTCAAGAGCGACAATGAAAGCTTTGGCTTTACTTGGTGTTCCACAAGAGGAATTCTGGCCCTATGATGAAACCAAGTTTGATGAAGAACCTCCAGCCTTTTGCTATGCCCTTGCTAGTAAATATACAGCTACAAAATATTATCGGGTTGATACCCAAGGTAGAACCAGAGATATTGTTTTACAGCAGATAAAAGCAAGTTTAGCGGCTAATCGCCCTTTAATGTTCGGAATTTTATCCTATACAAACACATGGGAGCAGGCTAAATCAAATGGTGGCAAGATTCCATTTCCTAGCAGTTTTGATAGTCAATGGGGAGGTCACAATATGGCAGCAGTAGGTTACGACGACAATATCAAAATCAAGAATACAGATCCAACAGGTATAGAAACAACAGGAGCATTTTTAGTTAAAAATTCCTACGGTATTAAATGGGGAGACGGAGGCTACGGATGGTTGCCCTACGAGTATGTATTGAAACGACGATCTATGGATTGGTGGACAATCATGGAGGCGGAATGGTTAGATACAGGAGAATTTGAACCCAAAAAGAGTTAAATAAATTATTAAGACAATTATGAAATCAGTAAGCCTCTATGATCAAGCTGTAATATCTGTTGACGATCTCATTGAGATAGCTGAAAGCGCTCTCAGTCCTGATGAGTTAACTAACCTTCCTGTTCATCAAATTAGCTCCAAAGCTCGCCAAAAAGCCCAAAAATTATTAGAGCGGTGGGAGAGATTAATCTGTACAAAAACTGGAGAGCCAGAAAATTTCAATCGCCGACTCGCTAGTTTAGCTTTAGATCATAATTCAGCTTTAGAACGACTCCAAACTCGGCGTTGCCTTCAGAAAGAAAATCTACCCGGTTGGGCAAAGCAGTTAGGTCGTATCCTCAATGAAGCACCATACCCTTGCTGCCCAAGCGTACAAAATATACTCTCTGAAGTGTCTGTTACAGATGTACCTTTATTCCCTGAAGTTCTACACCCTTTCATCAACCACTATCTCAATGATTTTAAATCAATCTGCTCAAACTGGGATTCATTTTTGAAACAGGAAGTTCTGAAACATTTTGTTCATGATCTTCTTCAGCGTCTGTCGTTTGTTTCTGCCAGGACGATTTCCGCCGATATCAAACAGCAATCAGTACTGGGATTACTAAAGGGAGAAAGGTCTAAGGATCGCTATGATTACTATGTTAATCAGATATTAGGAACGCCTGAAGGATTGCTTAGTTTACTGCGCCGCTATCCGGTTCTGGGACGGCTATTAGCGACTATAACTACTCAGGCAATTGAAAACAGTATTAGATGGCTCGAACGTTTATGCTCAGACCGTACAGCACTTGCTCAGACCTTTAATCAAGGAGAGGAAATCGGTCAAGTAACAAATGTTGAACTGGCTCTTTCTGATCCTCATAATGGCGGTCAAACAGTCTGGTCAGTTACCTTTGAATCTGGACTTCGCCTAGCTTATAAATCACGTAGTTTGTCGATGGATGTAGCCTATCTCAAACTACTTGAATGGTTCAACCAAATCCAACCAGAACTTTCACTTCGTGCAGCAGCAGTTTTACCAAGGGAAGACTATGGATGGGTGCGCTGGATTGAACCAACCAACTGCGACAATCAGGATCAAGTTGCTCAATTTTATCGGCGGCAAGGGGCACACCTAGCAATATTTTACTTACTTGGTGGCACTGACTTTCACGAGGAAAATTTTATTCCCGATGGCGCATGGCCAATTCCGATCGATCTTGAAAGTATTGGTTCAGCGGGCTTGACTTTTACTATGAATGAAATGGCAGATGTTCCACTATGTTTAAAACCAACCTTTTTTTCGATCGCTTCCACAGGATCTCTACCCCGATGGATCATGAGTGGAAATATTGAGACAGAGACAAGCTCAATCGGAGGAATTGCTGGACGGGGTAATACTATCTGGCCAATTCCGAGGCCTATTTGGAATGATCTTGCTACTGACCAAATCAATATAACCTATCAGCACATATTTTGTAGACCAGTTCTACCTCTACCAACGCTAGAAGGGAAATCAGTGGCAATGCAACCTTTCTTGGAGCAAGTATTAGATGGATTCACTGATGCTTATCGTACCTTTATGGCTAATCGGGATTTTTTGTTAAGTGATGAAGGAGTTCTGGCTGCTTTTAAAAATTTACCAACGCGGGTATTAGTTCGGAATACAGAAGAGTACAATTATTTATTGTTTTGGTCTACTGCACCCGACCAACTGACTAGTGGACAAGCTTATGATATAGGGTTAGAAATTATCTGTGGAAATCCGATTGACGATACGCTCCGCAAGGATAGCTTTGCCTTCGGAAATGCAGAGAAAAAAGCTTTATGGCAGCGGGATATTCCTTACTTTGTAGGATCTACAAGTAAATTTTATTTTAAATCCGATGATGGAACTTGTTTTGAGCCGGTTAATAAATACAGTGGTTATGAGATCATACGACAACGGCTGAAGGATGCCAGCGAGCTTGACATGGACTGGCAACGGCAATTGATACGTACCTTCTTTGAAATGTCTTGGATCTCTGCTGGTTCTCCAATTCCCTTATCTAAAAAAAGGGTTGAGTTGCCAGCAGAAACAAAAATTAACCCCACTTTAGTCTCCCGAATTGAGGGTCATCTAGAAAGTCTAGGACAAACAATTGCAAATTTAACTGTGCAACATTCTGAAGGTTTGGGTTGGTTAACGATGCAACGTGGGAGTTCGGGGTTTATGCCCTACATATTTTACCCTGCCCCTTGGAACGTTTCTGGTGCTGCGGGTACAGCAGTGTTTTTAGCTAACTTGGCTGCTTATACTGGAAATGCTTCATGGCACAACTTGGCTATAGAAGCGGCCAAAACCTCTGCGAATATGGCTTTGCGCTATGGCAATAATCCTTTATTAGCTAACTCATTGCACTGTCAAGGTTTATTAGGTTTAGCAAGCGTAATCTATGCTCTAACTATTTGCACTGAGCGTCTCGGAGATGAATCATGTTTAAAAATTGCCTACGACTTGGTGATCAAGTTAAGCATCCAAGATTGGGAAGAGGTAGAAAATCCAGACATCCTCACTGGCTCTGCATCCAGCTTATTGACCTTAATCCATTTATACCGAAACAAGCCGACTGAGGAGTTACTTGAACGAGTTCAAGCAATTGGCAGAGGAATACTCCCTTATCAGGAACGAGACGGTATAAATTCAGGTGGATTCAAAGTTCCTATAGCTTCTCATCCGTTACTAGGCATGGCTCATGGTGCAACAGGTATTGCCTACGCCCTATCTAGCTTATATTATCTTACTAAAGATCCTGCTATACCCCCTGCAATTCTTGCAGCTCTAGGCTATGAACGTTCTCACTATAATCAGGAACGCCAAGACTGGCCAAATTTACAGCATCAAAATAATCCACAAGTATTTATGACTGGCTGGTGTGCTGGAGCACCTGGAATTGGTTTAGCACTTTTGGGAATCCTTGCTCGGTTCGATGACAATCGATTCAATGACATTTTGATGCCAGAAATTGATGCAGCTTGTCAAGCAACCCTTCGTCATTTAGGGAAAGATTTACACCATCTTTGCTGCGGTGAAGCTGGACGAATCATTTTTTTAGTCGCGGCAAGTCAGCAGCTTAATCGTCCTGAATTGTATCAGGCAGCCTGTCAAGCAACTGCTGAAATGCTCGATTTTTATGAACAAAAAGGATTCTGGAAGCTTCAGTTAATGCCAGCCCGATCAATAATTCCTGGTCTAACTGATGGTGTCGCTGGGGTCGGACTGGCTTTACTAACAGTCATCGATCCAAAGAACACTTCTCGTTTTCTTACTCTAGAATGATTATGATAATTAAGGATCGTTTTAACCAAATTGCCAGAATAAGTTCGCCTACGCGCCAGATATTTGAAGAAGAATTTCTGCTTAAGAGAAAGCCTGTGATTATCACAGATATATTCAATGATCAACAGATTCAAGAAATTACTAACATAAATGATATTCGTCAGACGCTAGGGGAGATTCCAATCTTGCTAAGTGAAGGATTTAGACCCTATATATTTGCTTCTCAACCATCCTTGGATCATAAACCGCTTGACAAAGATCCTTGCACCATTAATCAGTACCTAGACTTAATCAACCAGAAACCAGATACTTTTGCGCTATGTAATGAGAATGAACTTCCCGATCAAATCCAAGCGTTATTTGAGACGCCTGAATATTGTCAGTTTGGTAGTATTTCAGATGACTCCATTAGTCGATTATTCATAGGCAATGCGGGAAACTATGCTCACCTGCACTTCGACGGTGATTTCCGCCAAGTTCTGTTTTATCAGGTTGCAGGCAGTAAACGGATCATTCTCTTCCCACCTGAATCTGCGCCAAAGCTTGCACCCCATCATCACTGGAGTTTAGTATGTCTGGAACATTTTACGGAACCAGAGAAAGATGCATTTGTCACTTATGCTGGTGGCTTGCAATGTGTGCTTAACCCTGGTGAGACGCTATTTTTTCCATCAGCCGTGTGGCATTATGTGGAATATTTAACTACTGGGATGTCAATAGCACTCCGCTTTGGACGCAATAGTTACACTCAGTTTCTAAGCGAAAAACTGCATAAAGACAGTTTTATTCAGCGGATTGCTTCCAGAATGATTGATGAACGAGTGGTTCAAACGCATTATAAAGCAGTCTATGATTCATTAGAACAGGCATATATCCAACCCGCTAATTCAGTTAGCGAGAAGATCAAACAGATGTCGTCAGCATATCAGCAAGCTTGGTTTCTAATGTCTCATGAAACTGACCCAATTTATCAAATGCCAATCACGGAATTACTCAACAGGTCAATGTCAGTAGCGGATGCTTCAATATACCACCACACAATTAAGCCCATAACTCAATATGGTGGGTGGGATTGGTTGCCAAACACAAATAAAGCAGGTGAACGAACTTAACCAACAATACTGTATTTTTGCTACATGTATACACTAGCTAAAATTGATAACTCTTTGACTGCTTCATTTTATCAACAGTTTACTTTCCCACTTTTTCGTCCATATTTGGATGTTTGTCAGCCTAAAGGCTCTACTGTAGCGATTGCAGTAGACTTTTTTCAAGAGCCAATTGGTTTAGCAATGGCTATAGTCTTACCTGATTTAAAGGCTGAGATACTCTCTATTTTTATTAGTGTTTCCCACCGAGGCAGAGGAATTGGTACAGCTTTATTTTCACGATTACTAGAAGAGTTAACAAAAACAGGTTGTCAGTTAGTCGAATTAACTTACATTACAGGCAAGCCAACGACCCCAACTTTAGAACGTTTATTAGAGAAATTTGGTTGGGATACCCCACAGCCCCGAATGCTTGTGTGCAAGTGGAATTGTCAAATATCTCAAGTGCCTTGGTTGCAAATAAATTATCGTTTATCACCAGAATTTCAAATATTTCCTTGGTTGGAAATGACGATGGAGGAACGCATTGAACTTCAACAGCAAAAAGTAACTACATCATGGATTCCCCCACAGCTTGATCCTTTTCAACATGAGAAAAATTTAGAACCTTTAAACAGCTTGGGATTACGTTATCAACATCTAATCGTTGGATGGGTAATTACCCATCGACTTTCACCTGATACTATCCGCTACACCTGTAGTTACATTAGACCAGATTTACAAAAAATAGGAAGAATTCTTGCTTTATATGCAGAATCAATTCAACGTCAAGCTGCTAATCCTGAAATTTCTAAAGCAATTTGGACTGTACCATTCGTTTACTCTAAAATGGTCAATTTCGTCAAAAGACGAATGCAACCTTATCTGACTTCTATCCAAGAGACTAGACACTCTTCATTGGTCATTAAAGTTCAATGATCAGTTTTACTTGTCCAACCTAGTTTTCCCTGGTATCTTTACTAAAAGAGGTAGTGGTAAATATGTAGTGAAACTTGATATTTACTAACTTAAATTATTCGTTTTAGCTGTTGAGATTTTTGATTATATTTAGCTGATTAATAGAAAGTTCGACTTTATATATGGTTTTTAAATATATGGTTTAGCCATAACGTGTTACACGTAATAAAGTACCAGTATTTGAAAATTCAACAAATTTAGCCTTGATGTCAACCTCCAGACCTACTTGCCCCAATTGCGGTTCTGAACACACTGTCAAAAATGGCAGTATCCATAATCAAAAACAAAAATATCAGTGTCAAAACGGTCATTGACAGTTTATAGAAAATCCCACGAATAAAGTTATTAATAAAGATACTATAGAACCCATTTGATATCTTTTTTCTAGGTAGCGGTTAATCTTTTGAGCATCAATCTGATAAAACAAAGCTTGAGCTTGGCATTGGCACGAGCGAGTGTCCGGTCAAAATTTTTAACTAAACTTTTACATCGCTCCACC
>DASQZD010000101.1:0-3338 GCA_035638855.1 Nodularia sp. (in: cyanobacteria)
GTTGAGGTTTACAGCTTCAACTGGCATCTGCTCCGCTATGATTGTCAAACCATTGGGCAACTGATGCAGGGTTGGGGTATTAAGACGAGGAAGTTTCCGCAGGGTTGAAGTCATTGCTACTTGTGTGAGGAGCTACATTACTTCTTTATCTTATCCGTCACCAAAAAATCATATAAAAAGACCACTAAGAGGTTTTACTACGCAAAACCTGTCCCTCTGCGAGTCGGAGAGGGACAGACTTGAACTTTAATTCAAGGCAGGGAGAGGTTCGTTGAACTAACGAGAGTAAGGGTGATGGAAGGTTTCCCAAGCAGCAATAGCCGCCTTTTGCAGACGAAAGCTCAAGTCTACTAAGTCTTTCATCATTAAGTGCCAGTTTCTCTCGGCTTCATCCTGAATTATCGCCCAAGAGTCTTCTAAGCGATCGCGTTCCTTCACTTTCCTGATATGTAAGTAAATTGTTTGTTGATATAATTAATAGATAATTGCGAAAGTGCGTAGTTTACCGCCATAGGTATCACATAGTTAGAGTAGTCATATATGCGCGATCGCTATTGTATAAAGTAAAATAGCCACTCAATCAAAAAGAGAGGAAGAAATCGTACATAAATTTGCTGGGCAAAAGGTGTCTGAAATCCTGAAGTACAAGAAGGGTAGTATAAAACAGGCTCCACTCCCGGAAGAATCGCCAAGTTGGGATGAGTTTTGTGAAATGTTATGGGAAGAGATTGAAGTGGGAGCAGAGATAAATCAACCGGGTTTTAAAGTTATTCGCAAGTTATTAAGCGATAAGAGGTTTGACAAATGAAGAATCATGGATTTGGCAAACTAGTTACCTTTTTAAATCAATTGGAACAAGAGAGAATTAGTTACACTTTGGCCCATCATCGAGATGAAACCATTATGGTGAATGTGGCCATAGCTGGTGAAAGATGGGAAGTGGAATTTTTTGAGGATGGTTCGGTTGAGGTAGAACGATTTGTTAGTAGTGGAGAGATTAATGGTGAAGAGGTTTTTAGTGAGTTATTTGCTATGTATTCAGAGCGAGAAAGTCATTCTGCCAAACTTACCCAAAATGCTAAGTTTACAACCACGACGTGAAGGCGATCGCCCTTCGTTTCACCTTAAAAATTACACCTTGAATCAGGATATGTATAAAGGATCAATTCTCACTTAATTTCAAACAAAAAATTCTTTAGGCTTCTTGAAAAAGTTAAAGTTTTTGCAACTGCGCGATCATAATTTCCATTTACCTGACTATCAATGATTGCAGTAGTATTCAAGAAAGCCTCTTTACATTTATTGTCTTCCGACAAAGTTATTTCCATTATTTCGCAATACTTAATGAACTTATTTGATATTATGCTAGGCATATCCTTGCCTGATACCTGTATTCTAAGAATATTAAGCATATGGTATTTAAACGGACTATATTTTGCGTCTATGTGTTTCTTTCTAAAGAGTGCATCTAAACGAAATTTTGCATATGCGCTGACGTAATATCCTATTGGATGATGATCAGATAAAAATATATTTTGTCTAGTTTCATCTTGCAAATTTGCATGGTATCTACCTGCATTATGAGCTTGTTCAAGAAACATAGATGCAAAACATCTCATTTGAGAGGGTATATCCACTATCCTTATTTTTTCAATACCTTCAATCCCATTAAATTGTCTTGGTCTTCTTTCATAATATAGTTGTTTATCTTCTGGTAAAGATTTGTAATATTCCTCAAGTTTTTTCTGAAAATCAGTTAATGATTCAAGCTCTTCAAGTTTTACTGGTGTCTGTCTGTTATTAGCTTTAATAATGTTGTTTTTTAACCTACTGTCACGAGCTAGAGCAATTACTTTAATTGGTATACAAAGAGAATCATCAATCGATTCTCGGTTATGATACAGAACATAGCTAGTTTGGCATCCATTAACAATTTGATAATCTGTAATAGTAATCCGATCTCCAACAACATTGATATCTTCCGCAACAATAGTTATGCCGTTGTTGTAGAGTACAAACGATTTGTGATCATCAGATTTTATCGTTGCCTCTATTTCTTGATTGACATCATTGTTTCCCTGAAAATCTCGTACATTATCGTAGAATAGTCCTCTGATAATATTATCAGATTCATCAGTAATCAATTTCAAATACTCGCGTGCAGGTAAGATTCCAATATACGCCTCTCTTACATCTTCTATCTCAGGCAATGCAGTACGCTTTTCAAACTTAATTTGTCTTGATATTTTATTATTTGCTAACCGATATAAATTTTGAAGACTGTCAGCATCAATAGGATAAAAATAAACTTTTTCAAACATTTGCATATTTTCAATATTTTTCTTTAAAGTCTCAATTGTTCCCTTAAGATGCTGATCATCAAACCATTTACCAGTTGTAACATAATACAATTTGCATATTGGGTTCCTATTTTTAAAAAGATTGCTTTGGTTATATATCAGTCCTATTATTTCTGATTTATCCCGTATCTTATCATTTTCAGGTAGTTCTGGATTTTCACTAAAAAAGTCTTGAGAGCCTAATAAAAACTTAGCAATGTCACCAGCATCAAAAGTGCTACTGGTCTTGGATTGAACTAAAATAAATTCAACATCTAAATATCTATTTCTTTTCTCTAAATCTTCAAGCTCTTCTTTCGAGCTAATTAAACTACCATTAACAAGAATTGCAATACCATCTAAGGCTTTATCAGTACCACCGCCAACATGGATATCTTCAAGTGAAAAGGTATCATTATATTCTTTAGATACTATACAATAATTAACAAAATGCTCAAAAAGCTCAAATTGTGCTAAGTCTTCAGGAAGAGACTGTTCTTGTCTAAAAGCCTTTAAAAATCCACTTGTGATCCTGTCCATAATTTCCTTATTCTTTATAGATATTGTAGTATAGCAAAAGACAAGCCACTACGTAATTTTCTAGGTGTAATGTTGCAAACACAAATAAAAAAACTATTTAACTCGGTATTTTTCTAACTTTTTGCCTAAATGCGATCGCAGCTTCCAGCAGATCGGGTGCTACTGCATATAGCGTTATAATTGCAATATCCAAATTTGGCAGTAACTCACAATGAGCAATGCCTAGTTGATCATTTACTAAATCATCGCTTCCAATTCTTCCAAAGCTTGAAAACTTCCTACTTGCCAACTACGTTCTACGGCAGCAGGCATAATCTCAGTAATAGCTATATCCTCAAAATTAGGACTGGTATTAGATTTTATGTATTTCCCATTTCTTAGTAAATAAATAGAAAGGTTTCCACTGTCGTAAACCCATAATTCTGGGACTCCAATGGCTTCATAAGCATCAAGAGTAGT
>DASQZD010000102.1:0-73973 GCA_035638855.1 Nodularia sp. (in: cyanobacteria)
GGCAATAATGGCTCAATTATTTCCCACTCTTTGTCTGTTAAATCGCTTGAATAACCCATTTTCAACTCTTATCTGTTTCAATGCACCTAATTTCTGTTGATTCTACTCAATCACTAAAAAGATATCAAATGGGTTCTATAAACCTATTTGATGAGAGTTACTGAATCTTTGCCACTACCCAACAAATACAATAGCGCCATGCGAATAGCGATACCACTGGTAACTTGCGACTGAATCAAGCTAAATTCTGGATCATCCATCAAATCTGAACTAATTTCTACACCACGGTTAACTGGCCCTGGATGTAAGACTTTAACGTTAGGTTTGCACAGATGTAGCTTTTGGCGTGTAATGCCAAAGGTTTGATGATATTCTCGCAAGCTGGGAAGTAGGTGCGCTGTCATGCGTTCTTTTTGCAGGCGCAATGTCATGACTATATCTGCATCCTGTAAGGCTGGTTCTAGTTCCCAATGTAAAAATAGTTGACGGTTGAGTGTGGGGGATGAGTCTGTTTCACCTTCTTCTAAAACAAAGTCTTTGAATAACTGAGGTAGAAGGGTGGGTGGTGCTGCTAGATGCACTTGTGCGCCACTGGCTGTTAAACTCCAGATATTTGATCTCGCTACGCGGGAATGTAATATGTCTCCGACGATCGCAATTTTTTTATCTTTTAACAGTTCCAACCGGGGATTACTGCGGTCAATTAAAGTACAGATGGTAAATAAATCTAGCAATGCTTGGGAAGGATGCTCATGTTGACCGTCACCAGCGTTGAGTATACTGACTCGCACGCCTAGACGATCCATTTCCTGGGCGATCGCATTCGGAACTCCGGCTTCTCGATGGCGGATCACCATAATATCAGTTCCCATCGCCAAATAAGTCTTGGCTGTGTCCAGAATTGTCTCTCCCTTCGTCATCGAAGAACTGGCTGCGGCAAAGTTCAGCGTATCTGCACTCAAGCGTTTGGCTGCGAGTTCAAAACTGCTGCGGGTGCGTGTAGAAGGTTCAAAAAATAAATTCGCCACCACCTGTCCTTGTAGGCTTGGTACTTTCTTTGTCCGTCGTGACAGCACCTCCTGAAAACTAGCAGCAATTTGTAAAACAGTATCGTATTCGGCGGTTGTGAAGTCAGCGAGGGAAAGAACGTGATGACGATTCCAGGTGGTAGTAGGCATAAATAGCTTTCGGTGTTCTATGTAGAGACGCAAGAATTTACGCCCCTACAGCTTTTTCATTTACATAACATATGCAGTGGAAATCATAGTACTTGGCTTCTATCTAAATAGATACCTGTTTCCCAAGATCGCTTTATAAATATCAGGTAGCTCTTAACTTTTTATTACGGTTAACCACACCTTTAACATTTGTCAAGCTCTTGTACAAATAATTTACATAATGTTATATTTGGTTACATAAGAAAACAACAAGGAAAAACCCATGACCAAACCCATCGCCAGCAAAGGTTTTAAGATTAACGAACTCGGTGAACGGAATAAAGTCGCCATTGAGCCAAAAGTCTATGTAGACCCAACCCCAAGCGTAGGTTTTACACAATATTCAGAGAAACTCAATGGTCGTTTGGCGATGATTGGCTTTGTCTCACTTATAGCTCTAGAAGTGATTACAGGTCACGGTTTAATTGGTTGGTTAACTAATCTTTAGATTGAATATTCCTAAAATCTGCTCAATTAATTACAGTAAAACAATAAGCGAACAAAAATATGAGAACTGATTTTGATTTTTCCCAAAAAAATTTACTAAGTCCGGTTGTATTTAGACCCAATTTCAATAACTTTGAAATCATTAACGTCAACCAAGCCTGGTCATTATTTTTCAGCGCTGGTCAAGACGATAACAAGCTAGGAAAAGAAACCGAATTGGGACGTTTTTTCACTAACTTTTTAATTGCTGTGGGCGTAACAGGAACTCTTTGGGCAATTTACTTCAATCACTTGGCATAAATCCTTGTTTTCAGACTGTCAATTGCATAAGTTCCACAGAAGTCTTGATTTTATCCCCAAGGCTTCTTTTCAATATTTAAATTCCCTACTCCCTACTCCCCTAATTATTCATAATGGCATCTAACAGCAGACTAGCCCCAAAACGCACAGGATCATTGCAAGGTAAATTAGTTTCGGCTGTAGTTTGTGCGATCGCCTCCTGAGCTGTAAACTCATCTAAATGAGCCGTATTCAAAGCTATACCAACTACAGACACATTTCCAAACGCGCCTCCTCCACTGGCGACAGTCTCATACAACCGAATCACCTTTGGTAAAGACGGAATCAGCACATGGGGATGATTACGCACATGAACTTGTCCCGCCCGATGTGCCAAAATTAATTGGGTTGGTTGCGAACCACGGATTAAAGGCAAAGTAGCAGTGGAACCAGGATGCAGCAGCGAACCTTGTCCTTCAATGTGGAGGATGTCGTAGTTTTTACCATATCGCATAACCATTTGCTCCACAGCACCAGCCGCAAAGTCTACCCGCACAGCATCTAAGGGTACGCCATCTCCTTCTAACATCACCCCAGTTTGACCTGTAGCCAAAAATTTAGACCGCCACCCCCTTCGGCGTGACTCCCAATGTAATTCTAGGCTAGTGGACATTTTACCAATTGCCATATCAGTTCCCACAGTTAGCACCCGCCGACAGGGAAGAGTCCTAGCCAACCCACTAGCAACACCCAAATTAGCTGGTTCTTTCCGCACATCCCAAATTAATTGTCCTGGTTTGAGCAGAGCATTTAACTCTGGTATATTTGCCAATGGTGTATGTAAACCATTTACCAAAGACATCCCGGCTTGCAAAGCATTTTTAATTTCTAGCCAATAATCATCCGGTAGAGTCCCGCCTTTGGGAGCAATACCAATTACCAAAACTTCAGGTTTATACTCCAGTGCTGCTGTTAATGATGCCACAATTGGCACATCACGCTTTATCCCTGTTAATTCTGACACAGATTTGCCAGCAGATTCACGATCAATCAAGGCGACGATAGGAGCTTGACTGTAGCGTAAAATTGATAGCCCAGTTTTACCATGAGTCCCAGTAATTCCTTCATGTAGCAGAATTGCTACTCTTTGATTAAGCGGCAAACGCACTATATTCTACCCCCAAGCCAGGTAAATTGTTTGGTAAAATTCTCCCTTCTTGCAATAATGCACCCGTAAAGGGGTCATCAATTAAGTTCAGGTGACTGTCTAAATCTAAATAATCAGCTAATGGTGCTAACTGTGCTGCGGCTGTATTCGCTAGTGTACTGTCAGAATAGCACCCGAACATAACTTGTAACCCATAGGCTCGCGCTGTATGTACCATCCGCATGGCTTCGGTGAGTCCCCCTGATTTCATCACTTTGATATTAATACCATCCACATAGGTTGCTAAATGGGGAATATCGGCGCTAGTAAAACAACTTTCATCAACAAATATTGGTAGGAGGGTTTTCTCCTTCAGTTGAACTAAACTTGTTTCCTGACCCCGTGCTAATGGTTGTTCTACATATTTTATACCTAAATCAGCTAGCCAATTACACATATAAATAGCATCTTCTAAGCTCCAACCCCCGTTTGCATCCACAAACAATTCTAAACCGGGTGCTTCTTGTTGCACCGCTAATAGCATTTGCTGGTCTGCATCTATACCATCGGGATTACCTAATTTGACTTTAAACAGGCGAACATCCATAAATTGTAACCAGTCCCGCGCCCGCGCCCGCGCTCCGGCTGGCGAATTAATGCCAATTGTGACTGAAGTCGGTACTATAACATTACGGTCAAGTCCCCAAATTTGCCAAAGAGGTAATCCCACACGCTTACCCAGCCAGTCATACATCGCCATATCCAGCGCCGCCCTCACGGAGGAAGGAACCTGCTGTTGTGTTAGAATTTCCTCAACTTGCTGTCGCTGTAACGGGTTGAATGATTCTAAAATCGGTGCAAGTTGCTGCAAGTAATTTTTGATGATATCAGTCGATTGGGAATGAGTACCTACGCCAAAAGGTGATGCTTCACCCCAGCCTTCAATACCATCTTGTAAAATTTTTACCCATATATTTGTGGTTTGGGCTGTTGTACCGCGACTAATAGTCAAGGGAAAGCGTTTATTGACCGTAAATAATTTTACTTTTAATTGCATAAGTATGCTCAATGAATAGAGTGAAAAAATGGAAAGTTCTGAAATCAGAAATGGTCTTAAACCATCGCTGGTGTCAAGTCAGGCGAGATGTAATAGAATTACCCAATGGGAAAATAATAGATGATTTTTTTGTGGTTGTGAGACCGGAAATCGCTGTAATTATACCCGTTACCAATGATCAAGAAATTGTTTTTGTGCGTCAATATCGGCATGGAGTGGGTGAAATTTTGTTAGAACTCCCGGCTGGTAGTTTCGATGCTGCAAAGGAAAACGCCGAAACCGCAGCTATCAGAGAACTTGAGGAAGAAACTGGTTATGTAGCCCCAAAAATAACTAAGTTAGCGACTCAATATGATAATCCTGTCAAAGATACTAATAAAATACATTTATTTTTAGCTGAGAATGTGAGTAAAACTAAAGAGCAAAAATTAGATATTACAGAAAATATTGAAGTTGTTTTAATTCCTGTAGAATCAGTTTTAGATAAAATTATAAGTGGGGAAATTGCGGTTGCGGGAACTGTGGCGGCTCTCTTTTTAGGTTTAAATTTACTTGACAAGCCAAGGATACTGCCCTGACATAACAAGTATGTCTAAATGTTGCGTTCAATTATTGAAAATCAAATAACATTGCTACAGCGAACAGATTTTGCGGGATAATAAAAAATTACTTCCAAATCAAACAGCTTTTATGAGTAATAAACCGAAAATTATTGTCTTAGATGATGATCCTACAGGTTCGCAAACAGTCCACAGTTGCTTACTGTTGATGCAGTGGGATGTGGATACTTTACGCCTCGGTTTGCAAGATGATTCACCAATTTTCTTTATTCTGACTAATACGAGATCCTTACCGCCAGAGTCAGCAGCTTCTGTGACGAGAGAAGTTTGTCAAAATTTAAAGCTGGCGTTAGCGGCGGAAAATATGACTGATTTTTTAATTGTTAGCCGTTCTGATTCTACACTACGGGGACATTATCCTATCGAAACTGATGCGATCGCTCAAGAACTCGGTCCCTTTAATGCTCATTTTTTAGTCCCGGCATTTTTTCTTGGCGCAGCCTCTGAAACAGAAGGTGGACGCATCACCCGTGACAGCATACATTACCTGATCATTGATGGTATACCTACCCCAGTCCATGAAACAGAATTTGCCCGTGATTCAGTCTTTAGCTACCATCACAGCTACTTACCTAAGTACGTAGAGGAAAAGACCCAAGGGCGTATTAATGCGGAATCTGTAACTAGGTTTTTACTTGATGATATCCGGGCTGGTAGTTTAGAACGCTTATTCCAACTCAATAATAATCAGTGCGCTGTGGTGGATGGTGAAACACAAGCGGATCTTAATTCTTTTGCTGTAGATGTGCTAACAGCAGCAAGTCAAGGAAAGCGCTTTTTGTTTCGCAGTGCTGCCAGTATTTTAACTGCTTTGGCGGCTTTACCTCCTCAACCCATTGCCGCAGAAAACATGGCGGAATATGTCCGCGCCGGAAAACCAGGGGCGGTAATTGTGGGTTCTCACGTCAAAAAGACAACTCAGCAGTTAGAGGCGTTATTGCAAGTTGAGGGGACAGTGGGAATTGAAGTCGATGTGGCGCGATTACTCGACGATGGGGTGAATGAATCGGCTCAACTGCTAACGGAAATTTTGGCAAGTACAAAGGCGGTACACAATGCTGGTAAAACCCCAGTCGTTTATACGAGTCGTCAGGAACTCAGTTTTAAAGATGTTAAAACTAGGTTAGAGTTTGGGGTAAAAGTTTCCGATTTATTGATGGATATTGTCCGGGGTTTACCATCGGATATCGGATTTTTAATCAGCAAGGGTGGAATTACCTCAAACGATGTCTTGAGTACAGGTCTGTCTTTAAATTCAGCCCGTTTACTTGGGCAAATTCTAGCTGGTTGTTCAATGGTTATCACCACTTCTGAACATTCTCAGTTTCCCAATTTGCCAGTAGTGCTGTTTCCTGGTAATGTTGGCGATGCTGATGCCTTGGGGACGGTTTATAAAAGATTAACTAAAAATATATAGGTAAAGAAATTTCTGAATTTTGCAATTGATTTAAGATTAAGAATGACTCGGTGTATCTTTTGGCTAGTGCTGCATGACATCTGATTCTCATATCCCCAATTTAGAGTTAAATCCCGCACTCCCTGATCTAGGGACGAATTCTCACATTTCGGATTTAGAAGTAAATCCTCCCTTAACTAAGGATATCAAGTCTAATTTCCAGATTTCTGATGGCGATTCTGATGCTATTATCCCGGATGCAGAGCTAAATTCTGTTCTCCTCTATTTAAAGTCAAATTCGGACTCTGATCATGTAGAGTCAAATTCTGCCCCCAGTGATTCCAAATCTGTTTCTTTGGTTGAGGTTGTAGATTTGGATCTTGACTATTCTGAATCGTTAACAGCAGAGAATAGGTTAAACAACCATATTCAAGTGCAGTTAAAAAGTGATGGAGAAAGACTGTTAGTAATTTTGCCAACAGAATCTCAAATACCAGCTTCAGAACTCGCTTGGTCTGAAATGTGGCAACAATTGATGTTGCGGTTAAATGCAGGCGATCGCTTTCGCACATCCAGCAAACCAGTACATTTGATTGCCAAAGACCGCTTATTAGATGGCAGACAACTACAACAATTCGCCGAAGCCTTCAGTCAAGTCCAACTGGAGTTAAAATCTGTAGCTACTAGTCGCCGCCAAACAGCGATCGCCGCAGTCACGTCTGGTTATTCAGTCGAACAACTGCAACCCCAAACTACTCTCCATTCCGAGTTAAAAGCTGCTACGACAACCCAAGCAGATGCCCTGTATCTGGAAATGACAGTCCGCTCTGGGACAGAAATTCGTCATCCTGGGACAGTGATTATTTTAGGAGATATAAATCCAGGTGGTATCGTAGTTGCAGAAGGAGATATTGTCATCTGGGGGCGATTACGTGGAATTGCTCATGCGGGTGCCGGAGGCAATAGTGAGTGTCTGATTATGGCCTTGCAAATGGAACCAACCCAGTTGCGGATCGCAGATACTGTCGCTAGATCCCCAGAAAAATCACCGATGCAGGTTTTTCCAGAAGTGGCACACATTACACCCGCAGGAATTCGCATCGCCAAGGCTAATAATTTTTCTCGAAACCAATTAAATAGGTTAAATCAGCTACCATAAGTATTTATTATATTTCCTGAACCCTCATCAAGCGCAACTCTACCATGACTCGCATTATTGTGATTACCTCCGGTAAAGGAGGAGTGGGTAAAACCACAGTTTCCGCAAATTTAGGCATGACTTTAGCAAAAATGGGTCGTCAAGTTGCTTTAGTTGATGCGGATTTTGGGCTGAGAAATTTAGATTTGTTACTGGGACTAGAAAACCGTATCGTTTATACTGCGGTGGAAGTTCTGGCCAGGGAGTGTCGATTAGAACAAGCTTTGGTGAAAGATAAGCGACAACCCAATCTGGTATTACTACCAGCCGCCCAAAATCGCTCTAAAGATTCAGTCACTCCTGAACAAATGAAATTGCTAGTGAATGCACTGGCGCAAAAGTTTCAGTACGTGATTATCGATAGTCCGGCGGGGATTGAAAATGGCTTTAAAAATGCGATCGCCCCAGCCAAAGAAGCCCTCATTGTAACTACCCCAGAAATTTCCGCAGTTCGTGATGCGGACAGAGTAGTGGGGTTACTAGAAGCACAAGGCATTAAGCGCGCTCATTTAATCATTAACCGCATCAGACCCGCAATGGTACGAGCAAATGATATGATGTCTGTGCAAGATGTTCAGGAACTTCTGGCAATACCCCTAATTGGGGTAATACCTGATGATGAGCGTGTTATTGTTTCTACCAATCGCGGCGAACCTTTAGTATTAGGGGATACTCCCTCTGTAGCAGCCATAGCCTTTAATAATATTGCCCGTAGATTGGAAGGAGAAAAAGTCGATTTTATTGATCTCGACACACACAATGACAACATTTTCGCCCGTCTGCGAAAGTTGTTGTGGTCAAAAATTGTTTAACTAACTCATGTTCCAGTCTCCGCATACCCATTGGCAATGATTCTTGAACTCATAGAACGATTATTTTTACGTACTCCTGACACCAGTCGCACTCAAGTGAAACGTCGCCTGCAACTGGTGATTGCTCACGACCGTGCTGATTTAGATCCCCAAAAGTTAGAAAAAATGCGGCAAGAAATCCTAGAGATAGTTTGCCGCTATGTAGAAATTGAAACAGAAGGACTAGAGTTTTCTCTAGAAAGTAATCAACGCACCACAGCCTTGATTGCTAATTTACCCATCCGTCGAGTCAAAGAAGCCATAGATGAATTAGAAAAAATAGAGAAATCAGAGTAGTAATAATCACCTTAACCGCTATTCGTAAGGTGTGTTGTCCCATAGCACAACGCACCATTTTTGTTTCAAATTACACCCACAAACCCACTCAGAAAAAAGCCAATCGCTGGCTGATTCAACTTAAAAAAATTCCCGTTGTTTTCGTATCTAACAACGGGAGTCGAGCAAATTTTTCAGCCATTATCGAGAAGCAAATTGTGGGTCTGCCCAAATTTCTGTAATTTTTTGACCAAAAGTCATCGGCTGGTCTGCATCTGTGGTATTTACAGTCTGACCATCGCTCGTCACTTGCACCAAAGGCCAGTTTTCTTCTCCTATTTCTCCCGCACGGAAAAGTGCGTGATCAGGTTTGTTTTTACTCCAACCCAGCAATACCGCTATCTTCTCATGGTCATCTTTGTCACGAGCAGGTGCAACAGTGTTAATGTGATTTTTTTGACGATCCCAAATGACTGCATGATCACTCGAATCACCTGTATTAAACTTGCCTTCAAACCTACGTGCTAAGAAGCGATCGCTTTTTTCTGACCAGCTAACAGGAACTAAAACCCCGATGTTGCCATTATTTGTATCCACCTGTTCTGACGATGAAACACTTGCGTTGATCTTTAACAGAGGATCGCTCAGAGGCGCAGTTGAAGCCATCACCCTTAACCGATTAGTTTGTGTATCTTCCACAAACATCACACTGGTAACTTTACTGTTATACATTTCGGGTTTGACTTCTAGTTGCACCCGGCTGTAAACAATATACCTACCATCAGGAGAAGTCACAGGCACACTGCGATAGTGACGAACCCCAGAACCTCCATTAGCAGCAATAGCCTCTTGAGTAGCGAGAATCCATTTCCAGGGAATCGGATGAGGGCTACCGATGGGATCAATCTGTGCCAACATTTGCTCTTCATCAAGTTCATCTTGAGCAAGTGTTTCCGGCGTTAATATTGGTTCTAATTGACTAGGGTTTGTTCTCAATGATTTAGCAGTCAGTCTGACCTTTGGCGACTTGGTATTAAAGCTATCACCATGTGGGAATTTTTGCCCTAAATTCCATTTACTTCCCGCCGTTTCGGGAATTGGTGCTAATTCCACTCCTGCGAATGCAGAAGCAGCATCAAAATCACTGCTAGAGAGAAAATCATCTGCTACCAAAGACTCTATTTTGCCCGTTTGTAAGATTGACGGTTCCCTAATAGAAGCCATTAACAATGGCATAGAGTCAGATTTTTTGGCGAAGGAAGTGATAGGAGATGTTGTTAATAATTCAACTAAATAAGGTTCATTCATCGTAGCCACTGCCAAGCTTGCAGAGTCCAATTTTGCCCTTGCGGAAGCAATTTTGGTGACTACGCTTGATTGTTTGGCAGAGCTAGAGTGAGCCGATACCGCCACTAAGGGTGTGATCAGCATCACCAAGACAACATAATTGAAAAATGGTTGGAGGCGGAACCATCCTGACAGCAATAAGAGTTTGAGCATATGTAGACTCTCTAGGGAGGGCGGGTGCTGTGTGAAGAGCAATGCCTAAGCAGCAACGGAGCAGGCGATAATTACAGGTATAACAACAAACTTCTTGATTTAACTAGTTAAGTCAGATAATTTCTTCAAAGTTTGCAGATTTTTACAAAACTTTAGTATCATCTTTCACACCTCATTGCTGACTAATTGTTTTTTTGCTGAAAATCTGCTGTGTAGAGATTACACAGGTCACTAAGTGTTACTGCATAAAATATACTTTTACCTCTGCCCTTAATACCCGACTACATCAAATAACTGATGTTAGTTAAAGAGTATTAAACCCATCATTCAGGCTAAACTTACTGACAGTACAGAGGCTGGGCAGAATCACTGCATTCTCGGCATTAGCAAAAGCTAAGGCTCTAGTAGTTTCTGTATTGATTTCTGCTAAAACATAGCAGACCCCGATAACTGTAGAAATGAGATGTTACTTGAATTTATTATACTAAGTCTATCAAACAACCGTAGTTTTTGCCAATATGCCACCACCTTAGCATCAAAAAAATTAATTTTGTACTATTTTTTTCATAAAGGCTGGGTAGTGGCGACCCGACCTGATCACTTTCGCGAGATCAAAATCCTCAACCCTGATTTGTAAGGACTTTGGTGAACTTGGGCGGAGGTTGGGTTAAAGGTCGTCGAACCCAACACCAAGTAGCCCTGGTTTTGTTGGCAATCACTTGACTTTGAAGACGGTCGCTAAGAATATTTTATTTGATCAGAGTAATAAAAGCGCGTTAATTGTAAAAGCCCGCAGATTTGTCTGTGGGATCAGTCTAAAATCTAAAATTGTTCGCCCTCAGTCATAAGTAATAACTAATGAAAATAGTATTTTTTGGAACACCTAACTTTGCCGTTTCCACTCTGGAAAAATTACTGAATCAACCAGAGTTTAAAGTTTTGGCAGTTGTTACCCAACCGGATAAACGTCGGGAACGGGGTAACAAACTGATTCCTTCAGCAGTAAAAACCGTGGCTATTAACCACAACTTGCCTGTATGGCAACCACAACGAATTAAAAAGGACACGGAAACTTTAACCCAACTTCGAGAATCTGGTGCAGATGTATTTGTGGTTGTAGCCTATGGACAGATTTTGTCCCCAGAAATCTTGGAGATGCCAAAGCTAGGCTGTATTAATGTGCATGGTTCAATTTTACCCCAGTATCGTGGTGCTGCACCGATTCAGTGGTGTCTGTACAACGGCGAAAAAGAAACGGGGATCACTACAATGCTAATGGATGCAGGAATGGATACCGGGGCAATGCTATTAAAAGCAACTACACCGATTGCATTGCTAGATAATAGCCAGGATTTAGCCCAGAGGCTATCTGTAATTGGGGGAGATTTATTAGTAGAAACTTTATTCAAGTTGGAAAGTCAAGAAGTTACACCTGTTCCTCAAGATGATGGGTCAGCGACTTATGCACCTTTGATTCAAAAGCAAAACTACACCTTGGATTGGTCAAAAAGCGCTATTCAATTACATAATCAAATCAGAGGATTTTACCCCAACTGTACAGCCACTTTTCGGGATCAAGGTATAAAAATTATCGCATCGGTTCCCCTTGGTGATGCTTACGGTTACGAGCAGACAGATGAATTAGCGGAAATTTCGCAAAAATTGCCTGATTTATCAACTCTATCAGGGAGGATAGGAGAAGTGGTAAGCATCGCCAAGGGAATTGGTGCTATTGCCCAAACTGGTCAGGGTTTGCTACTTTTACGCGAGGTTCAGTTAGCCGGGAAACGTCCCCAGTCTGGATGGGATTTTGTGAATGGGAACCGTTTAACTGTGGGTGAAGTTTTTGGTAATGGTTAAACAGCTAATTTTTCGTAGAAATTACAAGACTCACAAGGGCCTTCTGGGTTGACAGCACAACGCATGATTTCCGATTGGGCATTATAGCTACAGGTAGCATCACCAATGACCCAACGTCCTTTGACTAAAGTTTTCTCTGTTGGTCTTGTGGCTGACTGTACGTAAAGGGCTATATTCCGCAGATGGTAACGTCCTGATTTCAATTGGTATCGGTGGCGGCGTTCTAATACCGCATAAGTTTTACCTTCAAAATCGACGTAGTTTCCTGGTTGGGGTGTCCAATCGAGTTGGACTCTGCCGAGTGACTGACTGGGATGTGTCAGAATTACCTCGGTTGCTAAAGAGTCTGGCTCCATAAGTTCATGTGATGTGATTTACATTAATTATAAAGAAAAGTCCGAAAACCTTAGACAAAATCACTGCGATCATCGCTCTCTATTGCCTAAAATATTTTTTCACAAATTTGTTCAGTCCGATATTGTATAGTTACCAAGCAATAATTACTATAGACAACTCCAAGATTTACTTCATATAAGTTTATAAATATTAGCGATTTGAGAAAATATGAAAGTAAATACGCGCCCGTCTTGTCGTTGATATATAAGCAATAGAGAGCTTTCGCCCATCCAAATTTTACTATTGCCTCTGAGATTGTTTAAAGTTATGTAGCCTTTTAATGACCGACTGTGAACTACTGCTGTAAACTATGCTTTGATATAATTCTTTCGCAGAGAAGAACACTGGAAAGGAGCCTTTTTTTCAATGTCTCATACCGTTAAAATTTACGATACCTGCATTGGCTGCACCCAGTGCGTCCGTGCTTGCCCTACAGACGTGTTGGAGATGGTTCCCTGGGATGGCTGTAAAGCTGCTCAAGTTGCCTCTTCACCCCGCACCGAAGACTGCGTAGGATGTAAGCGTTGTGAAACTGCTTGCCCTACTGACTTTTTGAGCATCCGAGTTTATCTAGGTGCTGAAACAACTCGCAGCATGGGTCTAGCTTATTAAGGAATTTCCCGTAAATTCCTGATTTAGTTGACAATTTACAATTGTAGGGTGAGTCTGTTCACCCTACTAAATTTTTCTTTTAGTCTAAAGTTTAAAAAATTATAATACCTGATAGCATAGGGAGCAACTTGCTCCTTTTTTATGGAACAAAACGCCGCTTATATGCTGGCGACTAGACTAGATTAAATTATATTAAAATCAGAGTGGTTTGAGTATGTGTGGAATCGTTGGGTATATAGGCACTCAAGCGGCAACAGATATCTTACTGGCGGGGCTGGAAAAACTGGAGTATCGCGGGTATGACTCCGCGGGTATAGCCACAGTCTGGGAAGGTGCAGTGGACTGTGTTCGCGCCAAAGGCAAACTACATAACTTACGTTCTAAACTCGAACAAATCGCAACTCCGGCTCAAATTGGTATTGGTCATACTCGCTGGGCGACTCATGGTAAGCCAGAAGAATACAACGCCCATCCCCACATGGATATGGCTATGCGCGTGGCGGTGGTGCAAAATGGCATTGTGGAAAACTACCGGGAGTTGCGGGAAGAACTTAAACAAAAAGGACACAAGTTTGTTTCGGAAACCGACACCGAAGTTATTCCCCATCTGATAGCTGAATTTTTAAAGAATCCTCCAGCCCCCCATCTCCCAACTTCCCCATCTGCTCTTTTAGACGCAATTCGCCAAGCTGTTAACTATCTTAGGGGTGCGTTTGCGATCGCAGTTATTTCTGCTGACTACCCAGATGAATTAATTGTTGTTCGTCAACAAGCCCCCCTAGTCATTGGCTTTGGTCAAGGTGAGTTCTTTTGCGCCTCCGATACTCCCGCAATTGTGGCTCATACTCGTGCCGTTTTACCGTTGGAAAATGGCGAAATTGCTCGTCTGACTCCCTTGGGTGTGGAAGTTTATAACTTTGCTGGGGACAGATTGAAAAAACAGCCCCGGATGCTGAATTTGAATCCCACGATGGTAGAAAAGCAGGGATTCAAACACTTTATGCTCAAAGAAATTCATGAGCAACCAGGGGTAGTCCGAGCCAGTTTAGAAGCTTACTTTAATACTAGTGGTAATTCTGCTGAATCAATTTCACCAATTAATTTGGGATTACCTACGGAATTTTACAGAGATTTAGAACAAATTAATATCGTTGCCTGTGGTACAAGTTGGCACGCGGCATTAATCGGAAAATACTTAATTGAGCAATTAGCAGGAATTTCCACTCAGGTACATTATGCTTCTGAATATCGCTATGCACCCTCACCGTTAACCGTAAATACATTAATTATTGGTGTTACCCAATCAGGTGAAACTGCTGATACTTTAGCAGCTTTAGGCATGGAAAAAGAACGTCGCCTGGGGAAGGAACCCAAATATCAAGCGCGACTTTTAGGGATTACCAATCGTCCAGAAAGCAGCCTGGGGTTAATGGTTCCCCATATCATCAACACCTTAGCGGGAATTGAAATTGGGGTAGCAGCAACGAAAACTTTTATTGCTCAATTGATGGCATTTTATGCTTTAGCGTTGGATTTAGCGGCTCGTCGTCAGACAGTTTCGCTAGAGAGATTAGCAGAGATTGTTCACGGGTTGCGCCAAATTCCTCAACAAATTGAGGCGACTTTGCAAAGTCAGGAAACTTTAACCGAACACCTAGCACATGATTTTGCAGAAACCAAAGATTTTATCTTTTTAGGTAGGGGGATCAATTTTCCCATTGCTTTAGAAGGGGCTTTAAAATTAAAGGAAATCAGCTATATTCATGCTGAAGGTTATCCTGCGGGGGAAATGAAACATGGCCCCATTGCTTTATTAGAAGCGAAAGTTCCGGTGGTGGCGATCGCAGTTCCTGGTAGTGTATACGAAAAGGTGCTTTCTAATGCCCAAGAAGCCAAAGCCAGAGATTCCCGCTTAATTGGTGTGACTCCCAGTAATGATGGCGAAGCGGCGGAAATCTTTAATGATTTGCTTCTGGTTTCGGAAGTTGATGAATTACTATCACCGATTCTGACTGTGATTCCTTTGCAACTCTTGGCTTATCATATTGCGGCACGTCGTGGTTTGGATGTTGATCAGCCCAGGAATTTAGCTAAAAGTGTCACAGTCGAATAAGTTTATACTTTCACAGTTTCACCCAAAACCTTTCTCCTGCAAGGCTATCCATTACCTACAAAATTCTTAACAATCTTGAAACCTTTGTTGTGTAAGGGTCATAATGATTGAAAATTCTTAGGGACTTGACAAATTAGCCTTTAGTCTTATGACAATAAAACTGTCTTTGTTGAGAATGGACAACGTAGGTTTAAGGCTTCGCTGTAAGTATCTCTTTTGCAAATGTTAAGAAAGATGCGGGTAATGGATAAATTCTTTAAGGAGAGGTTTGGAGAGGGATTTTTGGTATTACAAATCAGTGAAATAGAGTCCGACCTCAATCTTTAGCAATGTTGCTCTATGTTTGAGAGTACGTTAGATAAATCACAGCCTTAAACCTTTCACAGGCTTCTAGCCTGTGAAATTTGCACAACAGGGGCAAAATATTGCTTATGTAGAAACTATTTCTGAAGATTGTGATCAATGCGTGAATATTTCCAGTACAATTGCTTTAATATATTCCTTGCCAAGTAATTTTTCTCACACCAAAGTTTATAATAACTTTTTGCGGATATCTCTAAAGATTCTTGAAAGACTACCTAGTTTCTTCCAGAATCAATATTAAAGATTTTCGTTTTTTTAATGTCCAGTTTTCCAAACCTTGAAATTAACATGAAACTAATCAAAAAATCTGAAAAGCTTCTCCTCGATAAAATCAAGCTGATGGAGGAAGCCGAAGAACAAAGTCCTCCAGCCGAAACTCCTAATTTTCCAGAACCTACAGTTGAGGAATTTGAAGAATATCTAGAGAATGGAGAAGTTAACTATATTCCTTTACGTACTCATCCCATCATCCAATCTGTGGGAAACTCAGGTTGGCAAGTTTCCGATATTTGGAAGGATGTCAGAGTGGATAATTTCTCAAGTTGATCAAAGTAATAACTAAACCTGGCGACTAGAAGTCGCAGCTACACAAACAAAAGCCGCGGCTCGACTGAGCTTCGTCGAACGTCCTGCGCGCCTTAAAACTCGAAATTTTTCGCTTTTTCCGCGCAGGTTAACTTTTCCAAAGTGATGTTTATCTTCATCAATTAAATTTATTAGACATCTGGTGAAAATTAAATATGCGTCTTCGGTGAACCCTTCTAGAGACGTTCCATGTCACGTCTCTAAATTCTTTGTCGAAGATTTATATTGTATATTTTAAAACTTTGCTTATGGATAAAAGCATAAAAATTATCAATATGTCTAATCCAACCAAAAGTTTTTTAGTAATTCTCTAGAATTTGGTTTTTTTAGTGATACGATATACGACTATAAATCAAATAAAAGTGCTGTAGCTGTGAAACAGAAGCCAAAACCAAGGATCGCTTTGCTTCGTGAAAAAGCAGGGCTAACCCAGCTTGAACTCTCGCGTCTTGTAGGCGTGACTGAAAGCACTATCCAAAATTGGGAAAGCGGTAGGACTGGGACAGACCATATTGAAAGAATTATTAGATTTTGCAAAGCTTTGAATTGCCAAGTGCAAGAGCTAATTGAAGATATGAGTGAGTCTTCAGAAACTCCTGTCGCTGAACCAAGTTCATTAAGTGAAATACATACTTTGTTGGGAACTGAGAACTCACTCACAGTTAGCAGTTCTGAAACTAAAGTTGCTCAATAAGAAACAGTTAAACGTGGATAAATTGGTAGTTGTTCATTCAGCATGACTGCCTGCAAAATGATATTTGCTTTGATTTTGTTGCCATAAAGTATCAACAGTCACAAATTCATAGCCTTGTTGAAGCAATTCTGGAATCAGTATTCTGATTGTAGCAGCAACATCTTGTCCACCACAAGTACCATCATGCAAAACAATTAATGAACCGTTTTGTACTTGTTTGAGAACTCGTTGGACTACAGTCGCTACTCCCGGTCTTACCCAGTCTTCTGGAACAATACTCCACATGACTGGGCGGTAATTCCACTTAAAGAATAATTGTAAGGTTTGGGGTGTGAATAAACCGTTGGGGGGTCGAACATCGCAGACTTGTTCGGGTGTCAAGTCGCAAGCATTGTAGATCGCAGCTTGAGTTTTTGCTAAACTGTCTTGCAGATCATTTGGGGAAAGTGTGGGAAAAGAGCGATGATCATAACCATGTAATCCAATCCAGTGTCCGCGATCGCATATCGCTTTGGCAATAGCCGGGGAACGGTTTACACAAATACCCAACCAGAAAAAACTAGCTTTGATATTGTAATGGTCTAATACAGCCAATACTTGGGGTGTGTATTCCGGGTGGGGTCCATCATCAAACGTGAGTGCGATCGCCTTATTATAGCGATTACCACTCCAAAGACAATGAGGAAAACTCGGTTGGAGAATGCGATAAAAAAACGGGAACAGGGGCGCTAGCTGCATTTCAATTTTTTGTAGCTTGTCTTAGTCTAGCGTTGAAAAAATTAAGATATTTATAGATTAGCCAAGGTAAGCGCCTTTAAATGGTATTCACAAAAGGATTTAGGAAAACTAATTAAAGAAAAAATTCCCTTTATGCGGCTGTCCTCACTGGATGTTTTTCGCGGTATTACCATTTCTGCTATGATTTTAGTCAACATGGCAGGAGTAGCAGATGATGTATATCCCCCCTTAGCTCATGCAGATTGGCACGGTTGCACGCCCACAGACTTAGTATTTCCCTTTTTTCTGTTTATTGTCGGTGTAGCAATGTCTTTTTCTTTATCAAAGTATACTGAAAAAGTTTACTCGCGGATCTTCCGCCGCGCCGCCATACTTTTTGCTTTGGGGTTACTACTCAATGGCTTTTGGAATCAGGGAATTTGGACTTTTGATTTAAGTAAAATCCGCATTATGGGAGTATTACAGCGTATCAGCTTGGCATACCTGTTTGCCTCCCTCGCAGTCCTCAACCTACCACGCAAAGGACAGTGGATACTAGCAGGTGTGTTACTCATCGGCTATTGGTTAACCATGATGTATGTCCCAGTTCCCGAATATGGCGCGGGTGTACTGATGCGGGAAGGTAACTTTGGCGCTTATTTCGACCGCTTAATTATTCCCAAAATCCACTTATACGCAGGTGATGGGTATCAAAATTTGGGAGATCCAGAGGGATTATTCAGCACCATTCCCGCCGTCGTTAATGTCCTTGCTGGCTATTTTACAGGGCAATGGATACGCAACCAGACAGTAAAAACACGTACGAGTGTAGGGTTAGCATTATTTGGTATTGGTTGCTTAATTATTGGTTGGGCGTGGGGTTGGATATTCCCCATCAACAAAAAACTGTGGACAAGTTCCTACGTTATCTTCAGCAGTGGTTGGGCTTTGCTATTGCTAGCAGCTTGTTATGAACTAATCGAAGTGAGGCTGATAAGGCGTTGGAGTAAGGCTTTTGAAATTATGGGATTAAATGCGATCGCCCTCTTTACCGCATCCGTTTTATTAATTAAAATCTTAGTCAGAACCAAAATCGGCACAGGTGAAACCGCCATCAGCACCTACAACTGGATTTACCAAAACATTTTCGCATCTTGGGCGGGTACTTTCAACGGTTCATTCTTATTCGCCCTCCTCACCCTCTTATTGTGGCTAGCAATTGCTTATCTCATGTATCGCCAAAACTGGTTTCTCAAAGTCTAACCTCTGCGTGAAATCCCTCCTACTCCTCCACAATAAAATCCACCTGGTCATAAATATCAGCCAACAAAACTTGACAAGGAACAGCAGCTAAATTTAAAGTCACATCCCCATCATCATATTCAGAAAAAATCCATTTATTATTATTCGTCTTGCAATAATGCTCAACGTGCATAGTATACTGGTCAATCAGAATATACTCTTTAAAACTGCTAATTGTGCGATAAGCAGCAAACTTTTCATCGCGGTCATAACTTTTAGTAGACTTTGATAACACCTCAGCAATGAAAACTGGATTGATAAGAGTATCTTTTCTCCCTTCTTGATATTCCAAAGGACTTTGCACAACCATCACATCAGGATAAGTATTAATTCGTCTTTGAGGAATCCAAAGACGCTGGTCTGCAATAAAGACTCGATAAGGCTGACGCTTGAGCAGAAAATTTAGCGTACCACTTAAGTTCAGAGCAAGTTGGTTGTGATTGGGTGTTCCGCCTGTCATGGGGATAATTTGACCATCAATATACTCGTGGCGTATTTCTGAATTTACTTCCAATTCTAGATATTCTTCAGGCGAATAAGAGCGTTTTTCTTGTAATTGCATAATCATTATTCTCCTTATATATAGAAACGCCGAAAAACTAGATTGGCTGACTACGCCTAAATAGTTCTATGATCACAGAGTAAAACTGCGAGAAGTTCCAGAAATCCTGGAACCCTCAAAATAAATATCTGAATTAGCATAAATCCAGTTTTTACAGTTTTAGCCAGTCAACTAATTTTCTTTACTTACCGCAAAACCTCCACTTCTTTTTCTTCTTCAGCCGCATTCATTTGGTCAAGGATTCCCCAAAGTTCCTGTAACATTGGTTCTAACCCTGAGCGGGTAACTGCTGAAATCAAGAAAACTGGAGACAGAGACAGGTGATTAAGTTCAGTAGCTAGCGCTTCTAAATCCACTGTTTCCCTATCAACTGCATCAATTTTATTCAGCACCAAAATTTGCGGACGCTTGGCTAAACCTCGTCCGTAGGCTTGCAATTCTTGCTTAATTGTCTTGTATTCACCAATCACATCTTCGCTAGTCGCATCAATGAGGTGAAGCAGAACCTTTGTGCGTTCAATGTGACGTAAGAAATCGTATCCCAAACCCGCACCGTGGGAAGCACCTTCAATTAAACCAGGAATATCCGCAAAAACAGTACCATCACCAGTGGGTTTTCTGACTACACCCAAATTAGGGATGAGGGTTGTGAAAGGATAATCGGCAATTTTGGGACGTGCGGCTGACAAGGAGGAAATTAGTGTAGATTTACCAGCATTTGGTAAGCCAATAATTCCTACTTCCGCCAAAAGTTTCAATTCTAAACGCAGTACCAACATTTCTCCTGGTAGTCCAGGTAATGCATATTCTGGGGCGCGGTTACGGTTACTCAAGAAATGCTGATTTCCTAATCCACCTTTTCCGCCTTCAGCTACCCGGAAACGTTGTCCAGGTTCAACTAAATCGCATAGCAAAGCACCTGTACTTCCATCATAAACAGACGTACCGCAGGGAATTTCAACGATTAAATCCTTACCATTCGCCCCGGTGCAGTTATTTGGTCCACCACGTCCACCATTATCCGCTTTAAAAAGATGCTTGTATCTGAAGTCCAGCAAAGTTTGCAGGTTAGTATCAACTACAAATATTACCGAACCGCCACGTCCCCCATTTCCGCCAGAGGGACCGCCTGCTGGTACGTATTTCTCACGTCGGAAGGCGACGATACCATCACCACCTTTACCAGCTTCAACTTCGATTAGTGCTTGGTCAATGAATTGCATATTTTTTGATGAGTTGTGAGTTCTAAATTATAAGTTTTAATAAACCTCTAATTCCTTACTCTTTACTTGTAACTCAGCACTCAGGAAGTAAGTACTGAGTCAGCACTCAAATATATGGTGAAATATCCTCACCACATTCATCTGCTAAATAGGAGAGGGCGCGAAAACGTAAACCCACCAGTTGTTCATACAGTGGATTGATTTTACACAATGGCGGGATATGTACAATTTTGCGTCCAAACAAGGTGATATCCTGCTCAAAGGGACACTGGGAAGGAATCATTCTGCATAAGAAACGAGCAACTCTGGGGTCTTGGATTTCTAGCTCGTCTAGCCAGTCACGCAGGGGACAGAGTGCCTCTTGTGGCGGTGCTGCGGGTGCTGCTAGGGTGGAAATTCGTTCTGCTGGTGCTAGGGTGTGGCGTAAGGACTCTAGGATGTCTTGTGGCTGTTCTAAAGCTGTGTACAGCTGCTGCATGACTTGATCTTCGCTGGGCGAATATGTCCCGTTAGCGATCGCCACCATCACGGCTGTACGAGTAAAATTAGCGGCCGCTGGTGTTCTTTTACCCAACGCTGCGGCTAATTCTTCTGGTGTAATTTTCTCTAGTGAGTCTAACGAAATTCCTGGAGCTAATTCATCCTCAGTCAGACTGGTAATTAATTGCTTTTCTTCAGGATCAAAATTACCATCTGCCCAGGCAATTGTCAGCAATCCACGCAACCAAGCGGTAATTTGTTCACTGCTGTAGGGATATCTCACGGCAGTTGTCATAGTCACCCCTCAAACTTTCGTTGATGAATAATCAGCTACTTTAGATCATAATACACAGTGATAATGTCCCTTGTGGGTGCGTTAGTATAGCTAACCGTAGCGATCGCCTCCTAGCACCTGTATAAAATATATTTCAAATTGATCTTGACAATTTTTATCTTTAAACTAAAAAATAATCAGTTAATTTGTCTAATAAATGTCTTTGTCAGGAAATCTACACTTAATTTTCAGGACTCTCCAAAACACGATTAATTCATCTCTGCTCATTTAAAGCCGCATCAACCCGGATTTAGAAACTCGAAATTAACATAAAATTTTCATGCAACTGATGACAAATTTGATAGATTAATTAATGCAAAACTATCTCAGGTAAAATGCTACAGGAGATGCAAGTAGCACTACTTTAACTAGACAAACCTAACTACTTACCATTAAGTATACATGAAATTCTCTTTTGGCATTGAGCATGAAGTCGCTTTCCTCAATCAGTCAGGAAAATTTGCTGATTTTTCCCAGACTAAATTCGCTGACTTTGATCAAATTGTGGAAAAACTGCCCACATACCCCAACGATTATGCCCAATTGCGGGTTGGTGATGCTGGGATTAGGCAAAAGAGATGGTACATCGAAGGGTTTGAAAGATTTGCTGATTCTGAGAAAGTGATTGATTGTTTACCTAAAGGTATCGAAATCAGAACCACTATCCACTCTGATATTCAAGGCGCTTTAACTGAATTATCAGAAAGTTTTGACTTACTGCGTGAGGTGGCTTCTGGCTACGGGTTTTCACCAGTTTTAACTAGTTTTAACCCCCATAAGACTGTATTTGAGCCTCAACCCCCGTTAAATGATTATGAACTCAAACAATTACAGACTTATCCTGATGAAGGCACTGCTAATATTTACATGGTGACTTATGGACCAGATTTAAATATTTCCGTCGCAGATTTACCAATTGAAAATGTGATAGATATTGGTAAAAAATTAACTTATTACAGTCCTTATATCGTTCCTTTTAGTTATAGTTCACCTTTTTATAATGGGGGATTATGGGATGGTTTATCAGTACGAACTTTTGTCAGAACCGGAAAAAGATCCGCAGCGCTTGTATTTGTGGAGAACCAAGAACAGTTAATTAATAGCATACCTTCATTAACAAAAATTGCTCGTCTTCCGGCTGAAGTCGGACGTATTGAATTTAAAGCTTGTGATACTTGTGATGATTTTTCTCTCTATGGGGCTTTGTTAGCATTATTGAAAGGTTTAATTTTAGATACAACCTTGTTACATAGAGCAACTATACCTGACGCAGATTTACACCAAATTTCAGCAAAACAAGGCTTTGACAATACAGATATTTTTGCTAATGCTGCACAGCTTTTACAAGTAGCTGAATTTGCTCTGGGCGATGATTCAGATGTGCATTTATTAACTCCATTAAAAGATATGCTAGCCAAAGGAAAAACTAAATCCCATCAACTAATAGATGCCTATCAACGTCTAGGTTCCATAGAAAAAGCACTCAAACAGACATACCAAGGGTAGTATCTTTCAGTGTTAATTAGGTAAGCACAATAAAACCAAACTGTGACAAGAAAAGTAAACAAAGCTAAAACCCTTTTTTGCCCTGCTCCCTGCTAGAAAGCCCCCAGCCTGATGCCAACAACAATTTTTAACGGCAACCTAGTTATTGGCAGGGGAAGTTCTGCTCAGAGGAAATCTGTGTTCAATCATACTTCCTATTGTTTGCCTTTAACTTCGATTATTTAATCTCAAATTCCGTAATCTCCGAACTAGTTGAAAACACGAAGTTTTGAGAGCATTTCCGAGACGATAACATTTACGGATTATATCTAAAGCAGAGTATGGCACGCGCAGTCGAAGTGGGTACAAAATAGGGAGATATAACCAGTAATAAGCCTTTTTTAGGTCGTTCCACTTTGAGCAGGTTTCTAAATGGAGAAAATCTGAGATATCTACTACTAATCCTCTACCTTCTTGCATCATCACATTACGACCGTGGACATCATGAGGGTGGAGTCCGTGACTTTTGGCATAGTCAAGAGCTTCATCGATGTCCCGTATAACTTGTTTGGGAATAGGTAAACCCAAGTGCATACAATCGTAGAGGGTGGTTCCATAAAGCCGTTTCAAGACTAAAAAGTTATCCTTGGCATAGAAACACTCAGAGAAAGCTGGATGAGAACCTAGACGATGGTAGACTTCTACTTCCTCTTCATAGCCTGGCCGTCCTGGTGCATAAATCTTCACTACCGAGTCAGAGTAATCAGGGTGATAAACGACTGCGGCATAATTTCCTGCACCAAGCACCTGCCAAGGTTCTGGAAGATAGTTAATCTTGATAGGATTACGGGGATTGACACTTTCAATTTGTAAGCTAGGTAGTAGTTGCTGATAAATAGTTTCGACTAGCTGCTTTGGAGGTGATTTGTCCATATCGAATCAGTATGGGGAAAAAAGCAATTTGGATAGATGCTAAAAATTGTAATATAGCGATTCCCACCTCAATAGATACAGCAAGAATTGTTCGACCACAGATGTAGACGCGAAATTCAACTTACCGTAGGTTACACAAGGAATTACCTCAATTTTGTTATTGTCAGGGTAAAGTAATGGAAATTATTAAAGCTGCGCTGAAACAATACACTTCATTTGTCTTTATCTAGATTTTGAGCGGATACCCACCTAGACCTATGAGAATTTAATTTTTGGAAATCCCGAATCTATAGCAACCGCCAAGGAAGTTAAGACATAAACGGATAATCAAACTTAGACACCAAAAGGGTTTTAACCCACTCCCTACTCCCTACTCCCCAGCTATAGTTACTGTTTTGCTCTAGAGTCCGACTTAATTTCCTGACTGGGTGGAATACGTTCAATGGGAATTAAGGCTTCCATCACGGCTTTGACAATTGGCGCGGCGACAGTAGAACCGTAAGCATTTGCCCCTTTTGGCTCATCTGCTACTGCAAAAACTACATAGCGAGGAGATTCTACTGGTAAGATACTCACGAAGCTAGTGATGCGCGCATTTGGAATATAGCCGCCATTAGCACTAGCTTTTTGAGATGTTCCTGTTTTACCACCAATGCGATAACCCGGAATTTGTGCGGCCTTACCAGTACCTTGTGTGACCACAGTTTCCATCATTTCTACCACCGTTTGGGTTGTGGCGGCTGAGAAAACTTGGCGTGGTGTGGGAAGATTGGGCGAATAATGCATTTGCCCTTTGCTATCCACTAAACCTTGGACTACATGGGGTGTGACTAATTTACCACCATTGGCTAAAGCACCGTGCATTTGCACCAATTGTAACGGTGTTAAAGAGAAGCCTTGCCCAAATGATGTAGTTGCTGCTTCAATTGGCGAACCGAGAAACTCTGTTTGACCTTTGAACTGTCCACGAACTTCAAAGGGCAAATCTGTCGCCACAGTTTGCCCTAGTCCCAACCGTTCCAGCCAGTTGTAATAGACTTTTGGTTGCATCCGTTGAATAATTCGCACCATGCCAATGTTGCTAGAAGTTTGTAGTATTTTGGCAATGCTGATGTTTCCATGACTATTGCGCTCGGCATTTCTGATGGTGTCCTCACCTATCTGAATAGAACCGGGGTCATTAAATATATCATCTGGTTTAATAGCACCATTTTCTAAGGCGATCGCCACATTCAACGGCTTAAAAGTTGATCCCGGCTCATAAAGATCAGCCACAGTCCAGTTTCTAAACAGGGAAATATCAGCTTTTGAGTATTCATTGGGGTTATAGGTAGGATAAGAAGTCAGAGCTAGTAAAGAACCATTTGAGGCATCCATCACAATTACCGCCCCACGTTTAGCCTGAAACTTCTCCATCTGTTCGTGTAAAGCTGTCCGGGCGACTCTTTGCAAACGGCTATCAATAGTCAGTTGCAGTCGCAAGTCATCAAAATTTAAAAATCCTTCTGGCGCATGATTCGGCAGCAGTTTCCCGTTACCCGACCGACTCAGCTCCACTGTTTGAGCAGAACGTTCTAATAACTTCTCTTGACTGTATTCCACACCAGCCTGGCCGCGACGATCCATATTTACGTAGCCCACTACGTCTGCAACCACATCCTTTTGCGGGTAATATCGGGAATATTTTTGAATCAATTCCAAACCGTTTAAACGCAATGATCTCACGCGGCCAGCATTTACTTCTGGTAAAGCAGCAGCCAATGTAATTCCACTATTTTGGCTTTGAAAAGTTTTCACCAACTCAGCCGGGGTTTTGTCCACTATCGGAGCTAGCCGTTCTGCCATTTGTGGAATAGACTGACTAAACAGCTTGGGATGGGCATACAAAGTATACACAGGGCGGTCAACGGCTAAGACATTGTTACTGCGATCTACCACTAGGCGACGGGGAACAAAAGGTCGTAATTTTACCATTTGCTGGTTGCGCGCCCTTTGCGTTAACTTTGCTCCCTGCACAATTTGCAACTTATACAAATTAATAGCTAACCCCAACCCTGCGGCCATTAATATGCCCCAGATCACGAATAATCTCGATCTCGTATTTGGTATCTGATCTGGAGTATTAGAAGTAAACCTAAACCTCTGCATAAACGCTAACACAGAAGGCTTTTCTCGCTTTCTAAATGCTGGATTGCGAAAATTTCTAAATTTTAATTGATTCGGTGACTTCTGCATTTACCTGCTCACTATTAACAATCAGTTACCGTCAGATATCGGAGTTCTCCACTTCTAAAAGTGGGGAAATTGAGGAGGGGGTTTAAATCCTGATAGCATTTCTTCACTGAGGTACTGAGTAGGGGTAATTTATGAATTGCCCCTACTATACTTTCAATATCCTAGTGGCGAGGCGGAGTTTTGCTGCGTTTCCAGATTTGGTTGTGTACTCAGGCGTGTGGGATCAGAATGATTAGATGGAGATGCTGTGGGCAAGAAAATTGTCCTTGCTGGTGTTGGTGACACTAGCCCGGCTGCTTCTTGTTCTGCTTCCTCAGCCATTTTGTTCTTGAGGGTGGCGTTGGTTGTGGTTAACTGCCGTTCATAAAGTTGCAGGTTTTGCAGTCTGTTATATCCCTGACTCCACAGTTCTTGAGAATATACTGTCCAACCATAAAGAAATAGAGTTGCTGTCACCAATAAAAACGTCAGAACTGAGGAATAACGCTGTGAGGTATACAAACGTAGTAACCAAAAAGGTGCTGCTCCAGAAGTAGACATTACAGGCAGACTGCCTTCGCCTGACTTCTGATTTTTCTGCGTTATTGTATTTGACTGACTTTTTAGGTGGGAGACTGGTTGTTTAGCTAACTCTGGCAATCCTTTGGTAGCAGAAACCGATAACTTTTTTGAAGAACGCTGTTGTCTTTTTGCGGAAGCTGACAGAGGTACATCTGCAAGTGTAGATGTACTCTCAAGAATTGATCCTAGAGGCATGGAGCGTCGCTTCTCGACCGATGGGGTTGAATTGCGCCGGAACCAATTACCTGTTGTGGAAGCAGGTGATTTACGAACAACAGCCATAAATGTTTTTAGATTGAAAAGACAATATTTTAGAGCGTTTGCCTGTTGTGGCTAGGGAAAAAATTGTGTTCTGATCACGCAGAACACTTAAAAAGGTGTTCTGATAGGTATAGCACTAATGATGGCATTAGCTAGGTATTGTAATACTTGTAATCAGTAAGCAGCAATATGACATTTAAAGTATGCCAAGACCAGAGCGCAAGGGGCAAGACTCTAGGAAAATAAATAATTTTGAGTCTGATATCTTGGTTGTCTAGCAATTTATTCATCTAGATTCGGCTATGGGGTTAGTATATTCCTCTAGCAGGAGGATTAATCAGTGTACTGCATAATAACTAAACTCAAAGAAACCAACACTTGAGGTCGCTTTTGGAAATCTCAGCACCAGGCATTTAAAAAATTAGCAACAAATAGGTTATCTTATTCAACAGGCGAATTTTTTTTGATCGCCATTATTTGGTGAAAGAGGAGTTTATGTTGAAAACAAAAATCTTGGGTTTGGTTCTCATGTTAGGGCTGGCTACCGTTCTTGGAGCCTGTGAATCTGGTAGTGAGCCTGGTGGTGAAGCTGCACCAGTGACTCCGGCTCCTGGTGAGCCAACTGACGGTGCTACTCCATCCCCAGCACCAACCGCCACACCAGCCCCTACACCCGGTAGTACTCCCTAAATTTTTCCCAGAAAAATCGCGCCCAAAAAAGTGAGGTTCGGTGTAATTTATTTACAAGAAATCACTTAATTTCCTTTTGGGCGAGTATAAAGCATCTTCTGGTTAAGCGGAGTAAAACCTTTAATTAAGGCAGCAGAGCAAGGACACTGGTAAAAATGGTTTCATCTTCTGCAACCAAGTGTCCTTTTGAGGACTTACGCAGCAACTCTGGTGAAACTCCTATGCTACCGTGTTCTCTGCGGCTTCTGTGGTTGCTGATTTCATCATCTTGCGTAAGTCTTACTCCTGCTATTATTTTGAATAAAAGATACTTCCTTTGAAAATTTGGCAGTTAAGCGGATAAAATTTATCCTTATTGTGGGAAAAAGTAGTTTTATGTTGCTACTGCAATTTAGTACATCTCATTATTGTCGCAAAGCCCGTTTAGGGCTAGGCTATAAGCAAATTAATTATAAAACTGAAAATCTGACTCCTGGGTTGCATATCCTCAGAGTTAAGCCACTGACTGGTTTGAAGACTTTACCTGTCTTATTACCGGAAATTGAAGGTCAACCGGATGCGATCGCAGATTCTACCCAAATTCTCAAGTTTCTGGAAACTCATCAAACCGAACCGTCCTTGTTCTTACCTAACCATGAACAGCAAACAGAAGCCTGGATGCTAGAGGATTGGTTGGATGAAAGCATCGGTACAGCCACAAGGTTTATATATTATCAGTTTCGGGCAGGCGTTGGCAAGCAAATTGATTCTTCACTACTTAGCCAAACAGTAATCTCAGTAGTGCGTCAACAATATGGTATCAACAAAGCTAGTGTAGAATTAGCTAAAACCAGACTTGTGACTGCGTTTTCAGAGTTATCTAATCGCTGGCAAAAAAATAATTATTTAGTAGGAAATAGGTTTAGCGTAGCAGACATTAGCGCTGCTGCTTTACTGAGTCCTTTAGCACTCATTCCCCAGTATCGTCAAGAATATCCCTGGTTATTTGAACGCATTGTCCAAATCCATCAACTGTGTCATGAACCATTACCACCGGGATTGTGAGGGAGTGGCAAGATGAGGAAGAACAAGAAAAAATTTTTTGGGCTTTTGATTGTCACCACTAGCATTCTGCTGTGGTTAACTAGCACTTGGGGAACATCTGTAGTCGCATTACCACCGCCAGAAGATATCCCAGAAGAAATATTGCGGACAGAAATTATTATAGACGCGCGATCGCCTATTGATGGCAAACCCCTAAATGCTGCCGAATACGCAGAACTACAAGAACAGCTACAAGTTAGGCCTCGACCGAAACTGAGTGCCGATGTCCGGCAAACAGTTTATCTCATCCAGTTACGTAAAGCCTTACTGCAAATTTTTCCTTTTTTAGATATTTGACCAAATAATTATGATTACACGTCCCTAATCCCAGTTTTCAGTCACCACTCCCCAATCCCCATTGTGATGTACGATAACTGTGACGACGAAATTACAAATAAATGTAACCAATATATTTAGAATCATAAATTTAGGTCTTTTTGAGCAAAACCAAGCTGTACTCAATCAAATCAGCAATGGCAGTATATCATTCAATTACTTTATCTAGATGTAGGTAGCTTCATGTCCATGACCACAATTGTCCCAGAACAGGTTAACCGTATAGTAGGGAATCAGCATCACGATCCCTTTGAAATACTAGGTTCTCATTGCATAGAACAAAATGGCAAAAAAGTCTGGGCTGTGCGAGCCTACCTACCAAATGCAAGTGCAGCATGGGTAATTCTACCTGAACAACGTCAGGAATACCCAATGCAAAGTGTACATCATCCGCATTTTTTTGAATGCACAATTGAAGTAGCAGAACTGACAAACTACCAATTACGGATTAAAGAAGGCGAACATGAGCGTGTCACTTATGACCCATACGCCTTCCGTTCGCCCAATTTGACAGAATTTGACCTGCATCTGTTTTCCGAAGGCAATCATCACCGTATATATGAGAAAATGGGAGCGCATCCCACAGAGATCAAGGGTGTGAAAGGTGTTTATTTTTCCGTTTGGGCCCCCAATGCTCGTAACGTTTCCTTGCTAGGAGATTTCAACCTCTGGGACGGACGCAAACACCAGATGCGGAAAGGAACTACCGGCGTTTGGGAATTATTTATTCCTGAAATCGGAGTGGGAGAGCATTACAAATATGAAATCAAAAATTTTGAAGGACATATTTACGAAAAATCCGATCCCTACGGTTTCCAGCAAGAAGCCCGACCGAAAACGGCATCCATTGTCACTGATTTAAGTGCTTACAATTGGAATGACGAAGACTGGATGGAAAAGCGTCGTCACATCGACCCCCTCACCCAACCTGTCTCAGTCTACGAAGTACATTTAGGCTCGTGGTTACACGCTTCTAGTTCAGAACCGCCTAAATTACCCAACGGTGATACACAACCTGTAGTTGTGGTTTCTGAACTCAAACCAGACACACGCTTCCTCACCTACAGAGAACTAGCAGACAGACTAATTCCCTATGTCAAAGAATTGGGGTACACCCATTTAGAACTGCTACCCATAGCCGAACATCCCTTTGATGGGTCTTGGGGTTATCAAGTAACTGGGTACTATGCCCCTACCTCACGGTTTGGAAGTGCCGAAGATTTCATGTATTTTGTTGACAAATGCCACGAAAACGGTATTGGTGTAATTGTCGATTGGGTTCCCGGTCACTTTCCCAAAGATGGTCATGGTTTAGCCTTCTTTGACGGTAGTCACCTTTATGAATACTCCGATCCCCGCAAAGGCGAACACAAGGAATGGGGTACTCTGGTTTTCAACTACAATCGTCACGAAGTCAGGAATTTCTTGGTAGCAAATGCTCTCTTTTGGTTTGACAAATACCATATTGATGGAATTCGGGTTGATGCTGTCGCTTCGATGCTTTACCTTGACTATTGCCGCGAACCAGGAGAATGGTTAACTAACCAGTATGGTGGTAGAGAAAACTTAGAAGCAGCAGAATTTTTACGTCAGGTAAATCACGTTCTTTTCAGTTATTTTCCCGGTGTTCTGTCAATTGCGGAAGAATCAACTTCCTGGCCAATGGTATCTTGGCCTACCTACACAGGCGGATTAGGGTTTAACTTAAAGTGGAATATGGGCTGGATGCACGATATGCTGGATTACTTCAGCATGGACCCATGGTTCCGCCAGTTCCATCAAAATAATATTACCTTTAGTATGTGGTACAACCACAGTGAAAACTTCATGCTGGCTTTGTCTCATGATGAAGTGGTACATGGTAAGAGCAATATTATCGGTAAAATGCCCGGTGATATATGGCAGAAGTTAGCAAATGTGCGTTGTTTATTTAGCTATATGTTCGCTCACCCAGGCAAGAAAACCATGTTTATGAGCATGGAGTTTGGACAATGGAGTGAGTGGAATGTCTGGGCAGATTTGGAGTGGCAATTATTACAGTATGAAGACCACCAACAAATAAAGCAGTTTTTTCAGGACATAAACCATCTCTACCGTTCTGAACCGGCTTTATATACCCAGGACTTTGCCGAGGATGGCTTTGAGTGGATTGATTGTAGCGACAACCGTCATAGTGTAGTTGCCTTTGTCCGTTATGACAAGGATTCTGAGGATTTCGTGATCGTGGTTTGCAACTTCACACCCCAACCTCATTCTCACTACCGTATTGGTGTACCACAGCAAGGATTTTATACCGAGTTATTTAATAGTGATGCCCGTCCCTATGGTGGCAGTAATATGGGCAATTTAGGTGGTAAATGGACGGATAATTGGTCATTGCATAGTCGTCCTTATTCACTGGATTTATGTCTACCTCCTTTGGGTGTGTTGATGCTGAAGTTGGATAAACAGAAGACTGCTCAGTTAATGGCATAACACCCCACCCCTAACCCCTCCCCCGAAGTTCACCCGGAGGGAAACCCTCCTTGTGACTTCTCTCCGCCGCGAGGAGGGGAACCGGATTTACAGTGAAATTCGGTTTTTAGGGCGGGAAACCTTTTCTGGAGCAGGATGTGTGTACACCGTAGCCCCGCAAGCGAGAAGGGGGCTATAATATACCTCATTTAAGTGAATACGGCTATATATACCCACCCTGAAATTATTACGCTTTTTTTGAGCGCGTAGACGTAGCCCGTAGTAGACATCGCCGCAATGACTGGCACTCTAAAAACTCTTCATATCGATTAACATAAAAATACCGGCGATGCTTACTTAACAGGTGAAAAGCTATGTCAGAAACTACCTTAGCTACACCAGATATTCAACTCCCACCCACCCAAGCAGAATTACCCTACGATGATGGCATACCGATGGAAAGCGCACGGCATAAAGCCCAGATGGACTTGCTGATAGATGCCTTAATACCTTGGTTGGCAGAACGAGAGGATGGGTTTGTCGGCGGTAATATGTTTGTTTATTACAGTCTGGCGCAGGTAAGAAACAAGGACTTTAAAGGGCCAGATTTTTTTGTTGTGTTGGGAGTTCCTCAAGGAGAACGTCGCAGTTGGGTAGTTTGGGAAGAAGGAAAAGCACCAGATTTAGTCATTGAATTGCTTTCTAACAGCACAGCATCAGCAGACAAAAATGAGAAGAAGCTGATCTATCAAAATCAAATGCGTGTACCGGAATATTTTTGGTATGACCCTTTTAACCCTGAAGATGTGGCTGGTTTCTCTATCCAAAAAGGAGTTTATCAACCCATGATTGTTAATGCTCAAAATCAGTTAGTGAGTCAATCTTTAGGGTTAGCATTACAACTTTGGCAGGGAAATTATCAAGGTATTAATGCTACTTGGTTACGCTGGGCAAAGTTGGCGGGGGATTTATTACCAACTCCCGAAGAAAAGCAACGCCAAAGGGCAGATAAAGCAGAATTGCAATTACTCCAAACTGCACGTAATTTAATTGAGACTGGGATGAATGTTGAACAGGTAGCTAGATTAACAGGTTTGAGTGTATCTGAAATCGAATCGCCTCACCCACCAAAAGATGAATAATTTGTAAGTTTTGACTATAAACTAAAAAAATAGCGATCGCCTGCGGCGGGCTACGCCTACGCACAAAGTAAATCCAGGCGATCGCTTATTTATTTCTATTTAAAAATTGAGCTTAAGTAGCCACAGATTACAACAGTTTCAGGTTCGAGAAAATAAACTCTTGAGTAGAAACTTTTCCGGCTGTTTCCGTGCGAATCTCTCGACGATTTAAAATGAAATATTCACCAACTTTTTCATATTCATCGGTAAACTCACTTTTACCACCCTTTTGTTCTCCTGTTTTGGGATCATGGTATACAGAGTCATAGGTGTGAGACAAGTAACCTGCTTCAGTATCATGACTGCTGAAAGTGTCAATGGTCACAAAAGTACCGTGGATTAAACGGTGAACGTGGCAAACTTCATTATTGCGAACTTTATATTTATCGCCTTCACCTTTACCGCCAACCAAAATTTCAGTGGCACCAGTTTCGTCAGTGTTACCATAGCTGAATTGATTGGCGCTGTGGGTATCTTCAAAGCTGCGACGAACGCGGTGAATGGCAATTTCCCAAGCCTGACCGTGGATGGCTTTTTTGGCTGACTCATCTTCTACGTCTAATACTTCGGCCTTGAGATTACCGTCAATGACTACTTTACCTGTAAATACTTGGTCGTCATATTTATAAGTAATATCTGCGGTATAACCGGGAAAAGTCTTGTCCCAAGTGTAGCGATTTTCATAAGCAGCCCGGAAAAGTTCCTGAGCAGAAAGTTTTGTAATTGTCATACACTTCTCCTAGCGTGACTAGCTATATTAGCGTTTTATCTTGGCTAGTATTAGCATAGAAGTAAATATGAAGCTTCGCATAGTCCCCAAGTGGGTACACTTATGCCTAATTCTCTTTACGTTGTATTTCAAGCGATCGCTAATGTCACCAACGAGCAGGAACTAAGACTGGCTCTCATGGATAAAATTGGTGAGTATTTTGGCGTACAACATTGCGGTATCTATCTGATCGATGAACAACCAAGTTCGGAAATTAATGTTCAAACTATTCCCGCAGTCTGTATGGAGAATAACCCAGTCGGGCGCTATGTGGTGGAACGTCACGCTCCCGCCCATGAACAATTAATACTATCACCAGGAGATTGGAAACATTTCTGTTCGCGTCAAGACCATGAACACGTGATGACTGGGCCGATTGTTTGTGATGGTCGTCTTGTGGGGACATTAAATTTAGCCCGAAACCAAGGAACGGAAGCTTTTAATGCCGATGAGCTAACTGATTTAAGCGCTTTGTGCATTCATTTATCAGCTAAACTAGCCACTCTCAGAGCAAAAGAAGCAAAAATATCCAATTCTGTATTAGTAAGTCCTTTAACCGCCCGTGAGCTAGAAATTGCTGAATTGGTAGCCCAGGGGTTAACGAATGCGGAAATTGGTGGCAAACTGTGGATAACGCAAAATTCAGTTAAGCAAGCCTTAAAACGAATGTTTCGGAAGCTTGGCGTTTCAGCTCGGAGTGAAATGGTCGCAAAAATACATTTGATCTCTGTGAATTAGCTCACCGAAGTTGAATAGGGGCTTACTTGGTGCATATGTGTCTTGATGCAACTCACATCCACCAGCACAAACATGGATGGGAGTTGACTATTTTAATGAACCGATTTATGTGCCTGTAACTGTTGGATAAAAAATTCTTCGAGGGAATGACGAGATAAATTTATAGAAATTATTTGCCCTCTCATCAAACGGAGACTAGCAAGAAAATCATAGTAATCTCCTTGTAGTGTACCTTGCCAAGAACCATCATGCTCAAAAGCGAGATTAGGTATCCACTGTTTCAAAATTTCGGATTCACCACCTCGACCTTTGATATAGTATGTTTGATCACTGCCTAATAGTTCGTCTAAAGAACCAGAACAAATGACTTCACCTTGAGAGAGGATAGCCACGCGATCGCAAATTTTTTCCACTTCACTCAAAATATGGCTATTGAAGAAAATGGTTTTACCTGCGGCTTTCAGCGATAGGATAATTTCCCGCATTTGGTAGCGTCCCACAGGATCTAAACCAGACATGGGTTCGTCCAGAAATATCAATTCCGGATCATTAATCAGTGCCTGTGCCATCCCTACACGCTGTAACATTCCTTTAGAATAGCGACGCATCGCTTTTTTACGCGCATCCACTAGGGATAAACCGACTAATTCCAGCAGTTGGGGAATGCGTTCACGTTGCAAGTTTTGGGGAATCTGGAATAACCCCGCCGCTAGCTGGAGAAATTCCCAGCCAGTGAGATAGTCATATAAATAGGGATTTTCTGGAAGATAGCCAATCTGTTGCTTAGTATGGCGATCGCCTAATGGCTTACCCAATAATAAACCCTTCCCCGCACTGGGGCGGATAATTCCCAACAACAATTTTAACAGCGTAGTTTTACCAGCCCCATTTGGTCCTAATAACCCAAAGGTTTCCCCTTTGTACACACTCACCGAACAGCTTTTGAGAGATACAACTTTTTGATTCAGCCAAAAACCCGTGCGATAAACTTTTCGCAAATCAGAAGTTAGGACTACTGGCGGGTTATCAATAGTATTCAGTTGATGATCAGGGATGTCTACACCAGTCTTCATGTCACAATTACCACCAAGTTTGTCAATTATCGCAAATTGAGTACCTAAGTGGTTCCTTTAGCCTCACTATCCTATAGGATACCCTTAGAACTGGGAATTGTACCAGCACGACGGGGGTCAATTTCCACAGCCATTCGGGTAGCCCTAGCAAAAGCTTTAAATGTCGCCTCAATAATATGATGGGAGTTAATGCCATCCAATTGACGAATGTGCAGTGTCATTTGACTATGGTTGACCAATGCGACAAAAAATTCCCTGACTAGCTGCGTGTCATAGGTTCCCACTCGCTGAGTAGGAATTGACAAACCATAGCTCAAATGGGGTCTACCAGAAAAGTCCAGCGCCACTTGTACTAAAGCTTCATCCAAGGGAGCCAGAAAATTACCAAACCGAACGATACCTTTCCTGTTACCTAGAGCTTGACTAAAAGCTTGTCCCAAAGTGATACCCACATCTTCATTTGTGTGGTGGTCATCAATTTCCCAGTCTCCCTGGGCTTCGACATTTAAATCAATCAGCCCGTGGGAAGAAATTTGGTGCAACATATGATCCAGAAACGGAATCCCGGTGGCTGCTGTGCAGATGCCTGTACCATCCAAGTTGACAGTAACTTTTATATCAGTTTCGCCAGTGGTGCGATGAACAGAGGCAACGCGAGCAGTGTAACTTGAATTGAGGCGATCGCTTGTTTGCATAGGTGGGGAATTTTAGATTTTAGATTTTAGATTAGGACTTACGCAAGAACTCTCTCAAACCCTCTTTACTTCTCCCAAAGGGAGAGGCTAGCGCCAACGTGTCCTTTGTGTCCTTTGCGGTTCGTTTTCTCATAATTTTGCGTAAGTCCTGTTGGATTTGCGATTTTGGATTGAACTGCAATCTAAAATCGCAAATCCAAAATCCAAAATTGATTGACCAATGACTACATCCCCATTATTTCATAGCCTGCATCTACGTACAAAACTTGTCCTGTAATGCCACTGGCTAAATCGCTAGACAAGAAAGCCGCAGTATTGCCTACTTCTTGCTGCGTCACAGTGCGTCGCAGGGGAGCTACTTCTTCTACATGGTGAATCATATCTAAAATTCCGCCTACTGCCGAAGAGGCTAATGTGCGTATCGGTCCGGCGGAAATGGCGTTGACCCGAATGTTTTGTGGTCCGAGTTCAGCAGCCAAATAACGTACACTAGCTTCTAATCCGGCTTTAGCGACTCCCATGACGTTGTAGTTAGGAATTGCCCTCACGCCGCCCAAATATGTCAGGGTGATGATGCTACCTCCTTCGGTCATCAGAGATTTGGCCGCACCACTTAACTGCACTAGCGAGTAGGTGCTGATTTCTAAAGCGGTGTTGAAACCAGAACGTGAGGTTTGGCTAAAACCGCCAGTTAAATCATCTCTGTTAGCGAAGGCTAGACAGTGGATGAGGATGTCCAATTTTCCCCACTGTTCCCGGACGGCTGCAAAGGTAGATTCAATCTGTGCGTCGTCTTGGACATTACAGGGAACAAATAAGCTGGGGTTGAGCGGTTCTACCAATTCCGCGACTTTTTTCTCCATTTTGCCTCGCTCATCTGGCAAGTAGGTAATACCCAAGTTAGCTCCGGCTTTGTGCAGTTGTTGAGCAATCCCCCAGGCAATGGAGCGGTTGTTGGCAATCCCTGTAACTAAGGCGTTTTTTCCAGTCAGATTCAGCATAGAAATTGTGAATGTGATCAATCATTAGGAGCATACTAGAATCTGAGGCGAGTTTGTCTTGGTTCTGCACATGATTTGCAAAAATCATGATTAGGGCGACTGTTTTCTGAAAAGTTTCTCCAGATAATCCTGAAGATATTCTCAAGATATCGTGAATTTTTTGCTAAAAAACCTGATGACCACAACTGTGCAAGTACTTATAACAACTACTAGCTAAAAACATAAGAAATTATGTATCATTATGAACAAATAACTATGAAGTTGTGGGTTTGAGTATAGGAATGTACAGAAAGGTTGACGGTGCTTTATTGATTTTTCGGGTGTATTCTTAGGTAATCAGTTTTTGTTTTTCTGGCATTGGGTAGGGGAAGGGAGATGATCGTGACACAAGATAAAGCCCTAGCAAATGTATTTCGTCAAATGGCGACCGGAGCATTTCCTCCAGTTGTAGAAACATTTGAACGCAATAAAACAATATTTTTTCCCGGCGATCCTGCTGAACGAGTTTATTTTCTTTTGAAGGGTGCTGTGAAACTTTCCAGGGTGTACGAAGCAGGAGAGGAAATAACGGTAGCACTGCTGCGGGAAAATAGTGTTTTTGGTGTGTTGTCTTTATTGACAGGAAATAAGTCCGATAGATTTTACCATGCGGTGGCATTTACGTCTGTTGAGTTACTTTCAGCGCCAATTGAACAGGTAGAGCAAGCGTTTAAGGAAAATCCAGAATTATCAATGTTGATGCTGCGAGGCCTTTCTTCGCGGATTCTTCAAACAGAGATGATGATTGAAACTCTGGCTCACCGCGATATGGGTTCGAGATTGGTGAGTTTTCTGTTAATTCTTTGTCGTGATTTTGGGGTTCCTTGTGCCGATGGGATTACGATTGATCTAAAGCTATCTCATCAGGCGATCGCTGAAGCAATTGGTTCTACTCGTGTGACTGTGACTCGCTTACTAGGAGATTTGCGTGAGAAACAGATGATTTCAATCCACAAAAAGAAGATTACCGTGCATAAACCTGTTACCTTAAGTAAGCAGTTCACTTAAAAGGAATTGAGGAGGTGGAGTGGCGGTGTTGTGTTTTTCAAAATAACAACTATAGCTGGAGGTAAATCTAAAATCGTGAGTAGTTTCAGCTATTGCCAAGATTCCACCCTTCACAAGATAATGTATGAAAGTAGTAGGTTGTATCTGGAAGCATTATGCCTCCGGCACACTCCGTGAATGGTAGCTGAAGATGACCACCGGGTACATCCTTATAGCAGCAATTTTAATTTTGGGAGGCGTAATTGCCACCGTGGGCGATCGCATTGGCACACGAGTTGGCAAAGCACGCCTCTCACTGTTTAACCTCCGCCCTAAAAAAACGGCTGTATTGGTAACTATTTTTACAGGCGGATTGATTTCCGCATCAACATTAGGGATCTTATTTGCTGCTGATGAAGGATTGCGGCAAGGGGTATTTGAGCTAGAAGATATTCAAAAAGACCTCAGAAATAAGCGGGAACAACTCAAAATTGCAGAAACTGCGAAAAGTCAGGTAGAAACTGAGTTAAGCACAGCTAGAACTGAAAAAACCCAGGCACAGCAAGATTTACAGCTAATTAATAAGTCTTTGCAAGCAGCGAACGCTAAACAACTTGCAACACAAACTCAACTTCAACGCACCCAAAAGCAATTAGGTGAAATCGTCAATCAGTATCGACAAGCCTTAACTGAACTGCAAAGTGTTTATGACCAGAGGGAGACATTGCAGGGGGCGATTGAAGAATTGAGGGCAGAAAAGGAAAGACTTTATGCGGAAGCGAAAACAGCCATTGACGAAGCGAAAACAGCAATTAACCAGCGCGATCGCCAAATTGCCCAACTTGATGGATTGATCAAAAAACGCAATCAAGAAATTGCTTCGCGAGAGCAAGTGATCGCCACTAGAGAATCTCGCCTGAAAGAATTAGAAAAACAACAGAATGATTTAGAACAAGAAGTCGCAAGGCTGGAAAAATATTATCAGTCATACCGTGATCTTCGTCTAGGTAAGCTGGCACTGGTTCGCAATCAAGTTCTGGCTGCAAACGTGGTTCGCGTTAATCAAGCTAGTGCAGCTCGTCAAGCAGTTATACAACTTTTGCAAGCAGCTAACGAGAATGCCAATATTCAATTAACTGAACCTGGAGAAAATCCGACAAATAAAAAGCTGCTACGTGTCACCCAGGAAAAAGTAGAGCAACTGAGCCAGCAGATTAATGATGGTCGAGAATATGTTGTGCGAATTTTCTCTGCTGGTAATTACGTGAGGGGAGAAAACCAGATTGAATTTTTTGCGGATACAGCCCGAAATGAACTCGTTTTTTCCGAAGGCGAGGTACTAGCTACAACTACTGCTGATCCCAAAACAATGACAGCTTATCAGTTATCCCAAAGACTCGATTTGGTAATTTCTGCTTCAGAATTTCGGGCGCGGAATGCGGGAATTGTCGAGGGTGTGTTGAGAGAAGGTACTCATTTACGCTTTTTCTTACAATTAAGACAGTATGATCAACCGTTAGAGATCAAAGCGATCGCCAGGGAGGATACTTATACAGCAGGCCCTTTAAGAATCAAGCTATTGGCAATTTTCAACGGGGTAGTTGTTTTTAGCACTTAAGCGTATTTTTTATGACTTTTAGTGAATTTTCACCAACACAACCAGTGATCTTGGGCTTCGATCCCGGTAAAGATAAATGTGGTCTAGCAGTCATGGGACTAGATAGACAATTGTACTATCACCAAGTTGTGACTGCACAAAAGGCGATCGCCACCATTGAAACGCTGCGTCAACAGTATCCCGTTTCCTTGTTGGTAATGGGTAATCAAACCACCTCTAAACAGTGGAAACAGCAACTAAATGAGTCATTGTTAGAGCAGCTAAGTATCATTTTAGTAGATGAGCGCTACAGCACCTTAGAAGCACGCGATCGCTATTGGCAGATGTACCCACCCAAAGGGCTAACAAAACTCTTACCACAGGGTATGAGACAGCCACCACGACCCATAGATGACATTGTTGCTCTCCTCTTGATTGAAAGATACTTAAATCGCCTCACTACGACTGTTGAGTGACCAATAGTTCCTTAATGGTACAAACCCCTAGATTTATCTGTGGGGTCAATCCAAAATCCAAAATCTGAAGCTCAATAAATCGCTAAAGCTTCTCTACCAGAAGCTAATCGAAGCTATCCAGCCCTCAGATTTATCTGTGAAGTCAATCCAAAATCCAAAATCCAAAATCCAAAATTGTTTGACTAAAGTTCAGCCCTAATAGTAAAAGCATAATCTCCTCCAGGCTCTAACTGATAATCCTGTTGTTCTAAGAAGCGACCGAGGGGTTCTTTGATCAGGGCGCGACCTTGGGAAGGTTTAACACTGAGTTCTCCTCGGCGAAAATGCCATTGGAAATGCCACTCAAAGTTACCCGCACTTACTTCACCCTCAAAAAAGCCGAGTTGCCACGATTGACGGATAATTCTGACATGGGCGGTAGTTTCTGGAAGACGTTTCACACTCACAATGCTTTGGGTCACGTGTGGGATAAAAGCCAAATAAATAGGCTACTTCTTTTATTTACCAAACTTATCTTAAATATACAAACTGACATGGACAATACCGTAGCTGACCTTCGCAAAGATTACACCTTAGAAGGTTTGAGCGAAACCGAGATTAACCCTAATCCGTTTATTCAATTTAAAAAATGGTTTGAGCAAGCACTAGCAGCCCAACTTCCTGAACCTAATGCTATGACTCTGGCTACTGCTACACCAGATGGTCAGCCTTCAGCAAGAATGGTGCTACTAAAAGACTTTGATGAACGAGGCTTTGTTTTGTTCACCAACTACAACAGTCATAAAGGACAAGAACTAGCCGCAAATCCCCAAGCAGCTTTAGTTTTTTGGTGGGCGGAATTAGAACGCCAAGTCAGAATTGTGGGGAAAGTTGAAAAAATTTCTTCAGAACAGTCTGATAGCTATTTTGAGATGCGACCGCCCAATAGTCGCTTAGGTGCATGGGCTTCTAATCAAAGTGAGGTAATTGTTGGCAGGGAAGTTTTAGAGCGACAATTGCAAGAATTGCAGCGGAAATATGAAAATCAGGAAGTGCCTCGACCACCTCATTGGGGAGGTTTTAGAGTGATTCCCAGAGAAATTGAGTTTTGGCAAGGTCGTTCCAGTCGTCTGCACGATCGCTTGCTGTATACTCGCTGGGATAATAACAGTTGGAAAATTGCGCGTTTGTCACCTTAAGACTGGCTACGGTGTACACACAAGTCGGGAAATTGCTTTTTTCTGGTATAACACCCCTCCCCTAGCCCCTCCCCGCAAGCGAGGAGGGGAACTGAACTTGCGGTTAAATCCTGTGCTTACTCCGTGGCTGCTGCTTTGGGATCAGGTGCAAATTGAACCCTGGGATCTGGCATAAAATTATATCTCAGATAAATTCCTCCCCAGATGAACAGGATAATTAACAATCCACCAATACCGAGGGGACTAGGTAACCAGAAAACTACTTCTATATGGTTGAGTTGACCGGGTTTGATCTGCCATACTAATTGCTGCCCTTTCTTTTGCGGAACGATAGCAGTTTCAGTTTTTTGAATATTTCTAGCTCCCCAAGGGGTTTTTAAGCTAAATTCCAAGTCGAGAATTGATCCAGTATCAGATAGGACGTTACCTTTGCTGGCAATTAAAGAGAGCGATCGCAAGTCTAAATCATAAATCAATCGATTCCTCACTAACAGCACAAAATTGTTCTGGTTGATGAGTAAATTAGATTCAATTTTCGGTAATTCTGATTGAGATGTTTTACCCAAAGCCTCAGCTTTTTGATTAGTCCGAGAGTTAAAAAAATCATTAAATTTTTCTTGCAACTCTTGACCATTACTAAAAGGAATTTTCACAATAATCTCTTCTGGAGAAATCTTTTGTGTTTGACCTCCTAGTTGACGGGTGCGGCGTTCTATGCTGTGCAACCATTCATATACATAATCACCACTAAAGCTGGTGAGTCGTTCTCCCAATTTAATATGCTGTACTATTTCGCCATTATTGGCATTGTTGAAGGTCACTCCGGCATCATATTCCACACAACCAGTTAGCAGCAATGACGATAATAAAACCAGCCACAAAATAGGATTTTTGATCCCAAAGATCCGATTAATGAGATTCTGACTCATTAGCTTGATGAATAATGCCATTTTTATCAACACAAAACTCAATGCTTTGGTGAATCTCAGTAAAATCTTTCTGAAAATAGAATAATTCATCATAATCTCCCAAAAACTAAAAACTTAACCAAGCCAAGTACGAGAGTGTTAACACAATAACAATTAGTGCTACCCAAATAAACCGGTTATCTTGGGTCTTTACCTGGCTAAGGTCTACTAATTCTGGTTCAGTCGGTGCTTGACGAGTAGATTTTGCGGAATTTCCAGATGCACGAATTTTGGCATCATTATCTGACAATGTGCCTAAATCGGGGATTTGGGTCATCCACTCACTGGGGCGTTGGAGTTTTGGGGCTTTTAAAATATAAAGTAACTGCTTTGCTTGTTTGCTGGTTTCTGGGAAAGGATGGCGTTGGAGTTGTTGACAAAGTGCGATCGCTTCTTCAGTCCGGTCGGCTGCTTCATAAGCTGTTACCAGCCAAATTTCAACTTCACCTCCAAGGCGAGAATTTCGAGATAACAAGGCGCTGGCTTTTTCCAGATTTTCCACAGCTTCTCGATATTTCCCATTTTCAAAGTTAAGTTTTCCAGCCTGATAAAGACTTCTGGCAATTTCTAAACTTTCTGTACTCACGTTTTACACACCAATCAGCACTGCTTTAAATTTGTTGATGTCAGCAATTCTGTGTTTTGATCATGAAAAGCTGACAAAATGGAAGTTGATCAACTTTTAAAATTTTAACCAAGTAGCTGCGGCTATTTTCTTGATAAAAATTCAGATTATCAAATGCAGGTGAGCAAAAATATGCTAAAAATCAAGCATTTACAACTGAATGGGCTGGTAATAGGAATAATTTGCACTGTAATTAGCGCTAAAATTACCCCAGCTGCTGCGGGGAGCGTCATCATCATTAATAACGCTGTGAGAATTAATCAGCCGCCTGCTGTTGGTTCTTTTATTTATGGTAGTCCGATTTCTACCCCCATGCCTGTAGACCCAAGGACAGGGTTAATTTCCCCTAGGGGCGGCGATGGTCGCGACTATCACTCCTATCCTGTGGTCAGTCCGAATGGGAGTAGTAATTCTGGGTTGATTAATCCAACTTTAATTAATCCCGTAATTCGTGACTCAACCCTATCTAATCCAGTGATTTTTAATAATAATTCACGGCAAACTACACCATTTAGAGGTCTAGTACCAGCGAGGATGAATCGGCATCGTGTCAGATCCACAGGCCGGTCGGGCTTGATTTTCCATTATCCCAGGTAAAACTGAGAATACTCACCGTTTTAGCTAAACTGAGAACCGAGGATCATCGTCCCAATACCACCATCAGTAAATACCTCTAGTAAAAGAGCGTGAGGAATACGACCATCAATGATGTGTGCAGCACTTACGCCTTGGGCAAGCGATCGCACACAACAATTCACTTTTGGAATCATCCCACCGCTAACTATACCATTAGCAATCAGTTCACGGGCTTGGCTAATATCTACTTTAGGAATCAAGCTAGATGGATCTTTGTAATCCTTGAGAATACCTGGTGTGTCAGTTAGTAAAATTAACTTTTCTGCACCCAAAGCCGCCGCGATTTCCCCAGCCACAGTATCAGCGTTAATGTTGTAAGCTTGTCCATTCTCGTCTGTAGCTACGCTAGACACCACCGGAATATAGCCATTACTAGAGAGAGTTTCCAAAATTTTGATATTGACACCACTGACTTCCCCCACAAAACCGATACCTTCTTGATCCTGGGGACGGGCTGTAATCAAGTTACCATCCTTACCACACAGTCCCACAGCCAAGCCCCCAGCCTGGCTAATTAGAGAAACAATTTCCTTATTGACTCGACCGACTAAAACCATCTCCACTACATCCATAGTGGCAGCATCTGTCACCCGCAGACCATTTTTAAATTGTGCTTCGATACCCAGTTTAGTTAACCAACTGTTAATTTCCGGGCCACCACCATGTACCAGAATGGGACGCAAGCCAACACAGGATAGAAAAACAATATCCCGCATTACTTTGTCTTTTAGGGTGCTATCTTTCATTGCAGCACCACCATATTTGACAACAACAGTGCGACCTACAAATTGTTGAATGTAAGGTAGTGCTTCACTGAGTACACGTACACGAGTAGCTTCCGTTTCCCTAATATATTCTGAATCGTTGTCCATCACGAGGAGCCATTGAGAGTTACAACTTATTTAGTCAGTTTAGAAGAATTTGTAACCTGCAACAATCTTTCCGCATTCCTGGTTCTTCTCTGGGGCTTCCTTTGCTGCGAGGACAGTTTTCCATTACAGCATTATCAAACTTTCCGGCTCCCTCTCCTTAGTAAGGAGAGGGTTGGGGTGAGGTTTTCTAGGGATTTCTACAAAATCCAGATGCTCCCAATCCCATCAACCGCCGCCCATATTCATCGCTGCTAACATTGCTTGCTGACTTACCTGTTGATAAACAGTCTCTAAATATTTCGTCACCACATCAGCATTCGTGAAACTGGCTGTACTTTCTTCTGTTTTCCCTAAAGGAATCGCGCCCAATACATCTAATACCGTTTCGCTACTCGAAGGTGTAATCACCACTAAAGAAGACTCTAGGGGTTCATGATATTGCCAGAAATCATCAAGATTAACAGAAGATTGGGGCTGAGTCGCCGGGTGTTTAACATCAAGTGTTTGAGGTGCTGTCACTTCCACCTTAGCACCACGTAATTGACGTAAATCACTGATAATTTGCTCTTTTGTGCGTCCGCGTAATTGAAACAGCACAAATGGATCTTCACTGAAGCGATCGCCTAACTGATAGTATACAGCACCAATGTGTTTACAAGGATTAGCTTTATCAGGACAAGAGCATTTACTGTGAACATCAGACAGTGTAAAAGGAAACAAAGACAGGCCATTGGCTGTAAAGACTTCCTCAATATTTTGCGGCATTTCCCCAGCTAACAGCTTGGCTGCAAAAATTGCTTTTTGGGACATAGTTTCAATTACATAACCCCATTCTTCCTCACTAAAATGGTCAATAGAAAGAGAAACCTTATAAGGTTCAGCTTCACTTCCTTGGACTCTAGCTAACACCTTTGCACCTTTAAACTCAATCTTGAGAACATTTCCCTGACGAGAATAATTTCTCGCCCGTTCCAAACGCTTTTTAAACCGATAAGAATCCAGCAACTCCAACCACTTTTGTGACCACCATTCCCGACTTGCTTGCAGAGTCTCATTATTCATAATAATTCCTTTAAAATTAACTTTTATTTTACTTGATGTCTTGGTTTTGCTGATATATCCTCAACCCCCCTTGTCAAGAAAACAAATAAAATTTCTGCGCCCTCTCCTTAGTAAGGAGAGGGTTGGGGTGAGGTTCCGACTTTCTCAAAAAGTAAAATTTCCCCCAATCCCTAATCTTCTTCTTCAATTATCGCACTGCGATCAAGAATCAGTAAATCGCGCAATTGATTTGTATCCATTTCAGTTAACCATTCCTCACCAGTATTAACTACCTGTTCAGCCAATTGTTTTTTACTTTCAATCATGTCATGAATTTTTTCTTCTAACGTACCAGTACAGACAAACTTATGTACTTGTACATTCCGAGTTTGACCAATGCGAAATACTCTATCTGTAGCTTGATTTTCCACTGCGGGATTCCACCATCTGTCAAAGTGAAATACATGATTTGCCCTCGTTAAATTCAAACCTACCCCACCCGCCTTTAAAGAAAGAATCATAATCGGAGGTCCTTGGGGGTCGTGTTGGAAACGGTCAATCATTTCCTCTCGTTGTTTTTTACTGCTACCACCATATAAAAACAAAACTTCTTGCCCAAGTGTTTGCTGTAAATGAGCTTTTAATAACTTACCCCATTCAGCGAATTGGGTGAAAATTAAAGCCCTATCTCCTTCGTCCAAAGCCACAGTTAAAATTTCATCTAGGCGTTGCAGTTTAGCAGAAGAATGTTCTTGCAGTGTGGCTAATTTTAAATATTGGGCTGGGTGATTACAGATTTGCTTAAGTTTAACGAGTAAACCTAAAATCATCCCTCGACGTTGCAAACCCTCCGCAGATTCAATTTCTGCCAAAGATGCTTCAACTACTTGCTGATAAAGTGCAGCTTGTTCAGCAGCAAGACCACAAAAAACCGTCATTTCTTGCTTTTCTGGCAAATCTTGAATAATATCACGATCTGTTTTCAGACGACGCAGAATAAACGGTTGAACTAAACCCCGCAACTGAGTTAAAGATGCCGTGTCACCATACTTTTCAATAGGTATAGCAAACCGTCTCTGAAAAAATTGGCGATTGCCTAAATAACCAGGATTGAGGAAATCTAAAATAGACCACAATTCCTGGAGTTTATTTTCTACTGGTGTCCCTGTTAAAGCTATCCGAAATGTAGTTTTTAACTCTCTTACAGCCTGTGATTGTTTAGCTTCAGGATTTTTGACATTCTGGGCTTCATCTAATACAACTATCTGCCAATCAACACTCTGCAAAGTTTTAATATCCCGGTGGATGAGTGAGTAACTGGTAATAATCACATTGTGTTTTCTTACTGCTTCTACAAACGCCTTAGCTTTCAGACGTTTATCACCGTGGTGCTGTAAAACTTTGAGATTAGGGGCAAATTTTTTAATTTCCCGTTCCCAGTTACCTAAAATAGAAGTTGGACAAACAAGTAATGTAGGATTTTCCAGTGCATCTTGTTCTTTGAGGTGCAGTAAAAAGGCAATTAACTGAATTGTTTTCCCCAGTCCCATATCATCAGCCAGACAAGCACCCAAACCCCAACGTTCTAAGAAAGCCAGCCAAGCCGCACCTCTTTCTTGATAAGGTCGTAATTGTCCTTGAAAATTTGCAGGTGTCGGTAGAGGTGCGATCGCCTGATTATTCGTTAACGCCCCAATTAACTCTTGTAATGTCCCAGATGCTTCAAAACTGACCACAGGTAACTTTTCAATCGCCTGGGTATCTCCAGAACTCAAACGTAAAGCATCTTCCAAAGAAAGCGTCATTTCGTCTTTACGAGAAGCAAAAAACGTCTGTGCAGTTTTAATATCCTGGGGTCGCAGTTCCACCCACTCGCCGTTAATTTCTACCAGTGGGCTATTTAAAGCGACAAGTTTATTAAACTCGGTTTTAGAAATTGTTTGTCCACCAATTGCCAATTGCCATTGAAAATTTAGTAAACTTTGTAAACCCAAACGTCCCTGCTTTTTATTTGGGGTTTCAGCACTAATTTTTAAACCCAAACGATTCGCCCATCCTTCGCGGTTAGCCAAACTAGAAGGCAAAATTACCCCCAAACCACTATCTTCAAATCGCCAAGCCACAGACTTAATAAATTCATAAGCTTGTAATGGGTTGAGGCGACAAAATTGGGGATATTCTGTTTCTAAACTCGTTGCAATAACTGGATATAATCGCGAAGCTAACCCCAACCCCCGCAATAAAGTTTCTTGGGGTTGATCAATGTTGCGATTTTGATAAACTAATTGTTCAATTGGGTGATTCCAAATATTTGCCGCATCCAGCAATAAATCAGGATCATCCGCAGCTTGAAGAAAATATGCCAAAATCCAATCTGTTCCTCCAGCTTCAGGCGGAAGCAGTTGAAAACAGGCACGGAACAACGCTTTTCCTACTAGTTGGTATTGCAACGGCATAGTCCAAGATTTCAGCGCCGCTTCCAGTCTTTCTACTTCCATTCCATCTGCATTTACTGTATGAGATGCACTCGTTAAACCTTGCAACCACTGTCGCACCGCAGATGGTAAAGATGCCATCATTCTCGTTTCTAATAGAGGTTGAGAAGCTAACATCCGCCGCACTTGGACATCTATCGTACTGTTGAGAAATCCTAATAATAATTCCTGCGGTTCATTTGGGAAATCTACATACATGATGGATGAGGAAGATTTTTCCCCACTCCCCACTCCCCACTCCCCACGATAAGTACGACAAGCTAATGGCATCTTTGCAGAAAATTTTTCTAAGCGCGTTCCGTCCACAGCACTATCTAAAAGTACTTGCCACCTAGCAACAATAGAACTATCAGCTTGCCGTTGAATAGTTGGCAAAAACTTACACCGAGAGATTAAATCCAAACTCCAACGGGCAATTTGCGACCAAAAACGTAAGTCTCCACCGAATAAAGCATTCTCCTCTCTAGCAGCATTCAAAGGAACAGCCGCGAGAAATTTGATCGCTTCAGTGGGGTTGAGACAAAAGCCCTCGACTCGCCACGGTTGAAGATATTGGGGTGAATTAATTTCCGAACCCAAAGCGGCAGAATGCAAAGGAGAAATAAATTCTATTTCTTGCTGATTATTTTCTGGGATATGAGTTGGTAAATCAATGATTTGAGAGTGCGTTGGCAAGCTAACTTTAATAGCACTTGTATTTTTACGAGTTCGCCCACTGGCAGCTACAGCAACTTGATTTTGCTGTATTAAACTAGCAATTTTGATGTTATGAGAACTTAACCACTCACTCAACTCAATGGGTGACATTCCCAATGGATGTAGTGGAATATCTTGGGATGCGCTAGAATCCAAGTCTACTCGTGATGAACGCCACATTTCGCCCCAAATAAATAAACAACTATTGTTATCTTTTAGTAACCAATTACCGTGTAAAATTGCCATGTGCTAACTACTCAAATTTTGATTCAACTAAAGTTTTAACTATCTAATCTTCCTGTTATATCAACAAAAATATTAATTTTAAAATTGTTCCTATGGCTATTCAATAGCGGATAAGATATAATTTTTGACAAATTGAGGATGATAAATTGAAGTAATCATCAAAATTTACAGAATTTATTGCTAATGAAATTCCCTCTTGAACAAGTTCTAAAGAATGAGTTTGCCGTCGAACTAGATTATATGAAACCCCAAGAACAGGCGGCGGTGAGATCATTACTAAATGTCGTAATTAATGAAGGTAAAACTTATCCTCAAAATAAACCTCTGTCGCAGGCGGAATTTGCAGCTTACTGGTTGAGTCAGGATGCCTTTGTAGTCAGAACATCTGCTCAAGATGGTACACACAAGCCAAAAGAGGTGTTAGGGGCATTTTACATAAAGCCTAACTTCCCCGGTATGTGTAACCATATTTGCAATGCTGGTTTTATTGTACAACCTGGGTTACGCGGTCAGGGTATCGGACGGTTTATGGGGGAGGCGATGCTAGTCATAGCAGCAAACCTGGGGTACGAAGCGGTGATGTTTAATTTGGTCTTTGCAACTAATATACCTTCAGTTCAACTTTGGCAGTCCTTGGGATTTGAGATTATTGGCAATATTCCCCGTGCTGTGAAGTTTGCTGATGGGGAGGTAGTAGAGGCTTTGATTTTCTATCGGGCTTTGGGTTGAAGGATTTATTTATCTTTCTGTGTACCAGAAGTCAGTCTGAGAGCATAAATGTTAGGATTGCCACAGAAAGAGAACAGCGAAAGAGAAGGAAAAAAAACTGAATGGCAGAAGTTGATAAGTCAATATCCTTTGATGGTAGGGATATTAGACTGAAAGTAGGCTTACTAGCTCCCCAAGCTGGTGGGTCGGTTTTGATAGAATCAGGGGATACATCTGTTTTAGTGACGGCTACGCGTTCAAAGGGCAGAGAAGGAATTGATTTTCTTCCCCTGACAGTAGATTACGAAGAAAGATTGTATGCCGCAGGTAGGATTCCCGGAGGAATCATGCGGAGGGAAGGTCGTCCACCAGAAAAAACAATTCTGACTAGCCGTTTGATAGACCGTCCCATGAGGCCTTTGTTTCCTTCATGGTTGCGGGACGATTTGCAAATTATCGCCTTTACGCTGTCGATGGACGAGTTAGTACCACCTGATGTCTTAGCAGTGACTGGTGCTTCCATTGCTACTCTGATGGCACAAATTCCGTTTAACGGACCGATGGCGGCTGTGCGTGTTGGTTTAGTGGGTGATGATTTCATTATTAACCCCACCTACGCAGAAACTGAAAACGGAGACTTGGATCTGATTGTGGCTGGTTCACCCCACGGGGTGATTATGGTGGAGGCGGGAGCCAATCAATTGCCAGAGCAAGATATTATTGAAGCAATTGATTTTGGTTATGAAGCGGTAAGAGATTTAATTAAAGCGCAGCAAGATTTGTTGGCGGAAATGGGTCTGAAAATTGTGCAGGAAGCGCCACCAGAGGAAGACCCAACTCTGAGCAATTATATCCGCGATCGCGCCAGCGATGAAATTAAGAAAATTCTGTCTCAATTTGAATACACCAAAGCCCAACGAGATAACGCTTTGGATGTTGTCAAGGATCAAGTGGCAAGTGCGATCGCCCAATTACCAGAAGAAAACGAAGTTCGACTGGCTGCAACTGCAAACAACAAAGCACTTGGGAACACCTTTAAAGACATTACTAAACACTTCATGCGCCGTCAAATCGTTGACGACAACGTGCGCGTTGATGGTCGCAAACTCAATGAAGTGCGTCCGGTTTCTTGTCAAGTTGGTGTCTTACCCAGGCGAGTCCACGGCAGTGGTTTATTTAATCGCGGTTTAACCCAAGTATTATCCGCTTGTACCCTTGGTACTCCTGGAGATGCCCAAAACCTCAACGATGACTTGCAAACAGACCAATCCAAACGTTACCTGCATCATTACAACTTTCCTCCATTCTCAGTTGGGGAAACTAAACCCATGCGTTTCCCAGGAAGGCGTGAAATCGGTCACGGTGCTTTAGCAGAACGAGCGCTGATCCCAGTGCTACCTTCAAAAGAAGCATTCCCTTACGTCATTCGTGTGGTCTCGGAAGTGCTTTCTTCCAACGGTTCCACTTCTATGGGTTCGGTGTGCGGTTCCACTCTAGCCTTGATGGATGCTGGTGTACCTATTCTCAAGCCCGTTAGTGGTGCAGCAATGGGTTTGATTAAAGAAGGGGATGAAGTCCGAGTCCTGACTGATATTCAGGGCATTGAGGACTTCTTAGGCGATATGGATTTTAAAGTCGCCGGCACAGATACCGGGATTACCGCCTTGCAAATGGATATGAAAATATCCGGTCTGTCATTGGACGTGATTGCCCAAGCCGTCCATCAAGCAAAATCAGCCCGATTGCATATTCTGGATAAAATGCTCCAGACTATCCAAGAACCACGGGTTGAAACCTCACCCTATGCCCCACGTCTATTGACCATCAAGATTGATTCAGACATGATTGGTCTGGTCATTGGACCCGGAGGTAAAACCATCAAGGGCATCACTGAAGAAACTGGTGCGAAGATTGACATCGAAGACGATGGCACCGTGACGATTTCTGCTGTGGATGAAAGTAGGGCGAAGAAAGCTCGTAACATCATTCAAGGCATGACTCGTAAGTTACATGAAGGTGATGTTTATGCAGGTCGTGTGACTCGGATCATCCCCATTGGTGCATTTGTAGAATTTCTGCCTGGAAAAGAAGGCATGATTCACATTTCTCAATTAGCTGACTATCGCGTTGGCAAAGTTGAAGATGAAGTAGCTGTTGGGGATGAAGTAATTGTCAAAGTGCGAGAAATTGACAATAAAGGACGAATTAATCTCACACGTTTGGGTATCCACCCAGACCAGGCGACTGCGGCGCGAGAAGCTGCGGCAGTGAATCGATAAATCGATTGGGGATTTTAGATTTTTATCTAAAATCCGCGATGCCTAGTTTCAAGGCATCGCCGTGGGTTTCGGAAATTTGAAATCAGAGCCGTAGACTGAAGTCGCGGCTTTAGTTTACCTGAAGATTGGCTTTAATACCAGCCAGCAGACTTTCTATTTTTGATAACGGTACAGCACCAGAAAAAGTTTCCCCATTCATGAAAAAGAATGGAGTACCGCTAATTCCCAATTTCTCTGCTAACAGTTGATCTTTCTCAATCAACTCACTTACTTCCTCTTCATTTCGTTGTTGATTGAATTTCGTCAAATCTAGGTTAAGATATTTAGCGATCGCAACATATAATTCTTCACTCAATTTGTCTTGGTTATTGAATAAAGCATCGTGATATTGCCAAAATTTTCCTTGTTTTCCGGCTGCGATTGCCGCTTTAGCCGCAGGAATAGCTTGAGGATGAATCCCACTTAAGGGATAATGTTTATAGACGAGTGTCACTTCATTTTGATGAGCAAGCATAAGTTGATTTAATGTCTGCTGAACCTTACCACAGTAAGGACATTGAAAATCTGAAAACTCTATCAACACAATCTTTTTTTCTTTTGCTCCCATTACAGGAGATTCACCTATAACAGTGAAAGGATTTTCCTTGATTTCCTGCTTGAAGTCCTGTAGAGCTTTTTGCTGCTGCTGCTCTTGTCGCTGTTCTTCAGCCTTTAAAGCTTCTTTAATTACTTCTGGATGATTGCGAATAATTTGCAAAACGTCAGTTTCTAATTGGGGATTAATTACATAACTGGTGTCTGCTTGCACAGGTGTAGGACAAATGAGGAATGTAAAGCAAAAAAATAAAACTCCAGCTAACCATACTAACCGTCGTCGCCGGGAACGCAAATCAACATAATTCATCTTAGTCTAGTAATTAATTGCGGACTTCTTTAAAACTGATATTTGTATTGTCTGATAATCCGTCTCAAAGATACAAGGAGAGTTAACACCATTTCCTTGTGAGGCTGCGCCAAATTTTTGAACTTTTCTCTCTGTGTCCTCCCTCCGGGTTCGCCAGTTGCCTGCGGAGGGAAACCCTCCCGCAGCACTGGACTCACTGTGCCTCTGTGGTTCGTTTATCTTAATTCAGCGCATCTATGGCTACGCCACGCAAGCTATCATACAGAATTGGTATAAGACACTTAATACAGTTACAAAATATCAGTAAACCAACAAATTTCTGATCAGCCAATTCCAGTGGACATTGCAGTTAAATGTGAGTGAGCAGACCACAAAACAACATAACATCTCATGTCCGCCTAATTAGTTATAATTCCCGCATCTGCCCAAAAATCGCCAAATCCTCTTTCCCCTTGCTCCCCTGCATCTTGTTTGCCAGAGCTAGAATCCTGACTATGACATTCATTTCCCCAAGTTTGTGGTTTACTGAACACAGGGGTCATTTAGCGATCGCTCCCACTCACTGATTTTAGATATATCCAGAAAATCTTTCATCAAGGTTTTTGACAAAATTTTATGGATGCTTCCGAGTTATTAGAAACAATCACACACCTAATCTCCCAAGCTGAACAAGGCGACATCGATCCTTGGGATGTCCAAGTCATTGAGGTGATTGACCGTTACTTAGAACTAATGGCACCGGAGGCCACAGCTAGAGGCTATGAGTCCGACTTATCGCAATCGGGACAAGCTTTTTTATCAGCATCGATGCTGGTATTATTCAAAGCTAACACTTTGATGCAATTATCTACAGTAGGCGACGCACAAGAAGATATAGCCGATCATGATGAAGATGGCTTATTACATCATGCTCATCGTCTGCAATTAGAGCGACACCTGCGCCGCCGTCCCTCAGCAATGCCACCGCCAAAGCGCCGTGTAACTCTGCAAGAGTTAATCAAGCAATTGCAGATTATGGCGAACCAGCTTAAACTTGTTCACAAATCCAGCAAACCTCTTCGTCCCAAGCGTCAGCCCAGCGCCCAAAATATGCGACAGGCGCTAGAGTTAGCCCACCAGGAAAATCTGACAGAAGTAGCTGGGGAACTAGAGCAAGTATTGCATTGTTCCGCAAAAGAGCTATTTAGAGAACAAAATTGTTTAAATCTAGAACAACTCGTGGATTTGTGGACTCAAACAAAGCAACCACACCAAAAAAATTCGCCCCATGAGTCCGAAAATAGCCACACAGTTAGCGTTTTTTGGGCGCTACTACTGCTCTCATCTCAATCAAAAGTCGAGTTATTACAAGACGAGTTTTACCAGGAAATTAAAATTCGGTTACTCACAAATTGAAGATGGGGACTTCCGCAAACCGTTAAAATTATAATCGGTCACTTGTCATCTGGTCATACCTAAAAGGTTGCAATAACCAGTAAATTCCTGTTATCCCTGTTTTTAGGAGTTACTTAGACCAGAAAAACTGATGATTAAGTATCACTCGATGAAAGTAAACTGGCTTGTGTTTGAGGAATAAAATTTTATGAAAGCCATGATTCTCGCGGCGGGTAAGGGTACTCGTGTGCGTCCTATTACTTATACAATTCCCAAACCGATGATTCCTATCCTGCAAAAGCCAGTAATGGAATTCCTTCTGGAACTTTTGCGCCGACATGGATTTGACCAGATTATGGTCAATGTGAGCCATTTGGCGGAGGAAATTGAAAACTATTTTCGTGACGGTCAACGGTTTGGTGTAGAAATCGCTTATTCTTTTGAAGGCAAAATTGATGATGACGGCAAACTGGTGGGAGAAGCCATTGGTTCAGCTGGTGGAATGCGACGTATCCAAGACTTCTCACCATTCTTTGATGATACCTTTGTAGTGTTGTGTGGTGATGCTCTCATTGACCTAGATTTGTCTGCGGCTGTGAAGTGGCATAAATCCAAAGGGTCAATTGCCACCATCATTACAAAATCTGTCCCACTTGAAGAGGTTTCCAGTTACGGTGTAGTAGTCACTGACGATGATGGTCGCATTATAGATTTCCAAGAAAAACCCTCGCAAGAGGAAGCTATTAGTACTAACATCAACACTGGTATTTATATTTTTGAGCCAGAGGTGTTTGAGTACATACCTTCTGAGGTTGAATATGACATTGGTAGCCAGTTATTTCCCAAGTTGGTAGAAGCTGGTGCGCCCTTCTACGCCATTGCGATGGACTTTGAATGGGTAGATATTGGTAAAGTGCCAGACTACTGGCGGGCAATTAATGGTGTACTGCGAGGCGAAATTAAGAATGTGCAAATTCCCGGTAATGAAGTCGCCCCTGGTATCTACACTGGCTTAAATGTGGCGGTGAATTGGGACAAGGTGGACATCACTGGCCCAGTGTACATTGGTGGCATGACCAGGATTGAAGACGGGGCTAAAATTGTGGGACCGGCGATGATTGGCCCGAATTGCTGGATATGCAGTGGCGCAACAGTAGAGAACAGTGTAATTTTTGAATGGTCGCGATTAGGCCCTGGAGTAAGACTAGTTGATAAGTTAGTGTTTGGTCGTTATTGCGTAGATAAAACTGGTGATGCCATAGATGTTCAAGCTGCTGCGTTAGATTGGTTGATTACTGACGCACGTCAGACTCCGCCTTCTGAAACACCTTTTGAACGCCAAGCGATTGAGGATTTGCTGGGGACGAATGTAATTTAGGGACTGGGGAATGGAGACTGGGGACTGGGTATTGAGATGGAGAATTTTCTTCCCCCCTGCTCCCTGCTCCCCTGCCTCTTTGTTCCCCCGACCTCTAGCTATTCAGATAAGTATATCTTGTGAGACTTTGCTCGTAGGTTTGTAGCAATCTCTGAGATTCAGCTAGGGTGATGTGTTTTTCTTCTAAGGCTTTCTCACAACGCTGACGGATATTTTCTACCATATCTTCAGAGTCATACTGCACGTAGCTGACAACTTCGCTCATTGTGTCACCTTTGACGATGTGTTGAATTTGGTAGCCTTTGGGTGTTAACTGGATATGAACTGCGTTGGTATTACCAAACAAGTTGTGCAAATTGCCCATGATTTCTTGATAGGCTCCATTGAGGAACATCCCCAGATAGTAGGGTTCTTCTGGCTTGAAGGTGTGCAGTTCTAATACTGATTTGACATCTCGTAGGTCAATAAATTGGTCAATTTTGCCATCACTATCACAGGTGAGGTCTGCTAAAATTCCTCTGCGTATGGGTTCTTCGTCTAGGCGGTGTATTGGCATGATGGGGAATAGTTGGTCTATTGCCCAACAATCTGGTGCTGATTGAAACACTGAAAGATTGATGTAGTAAATGGAAGCCATAATCTTTTCTAAGTCTTCCAATTCATCTGGTACGTATTCCTGCTGTCTAGTGATGTTCAGGATTTTTTGACAGCAAGCCCAGTAAAGTCGCTCGGCTTTGGCTCGTTCTTCGAGGCGTAGAATTCCTAAGTTGAAGCGGCTGATGGCTTCTTCTTTAAATTGGGCTGCGTCGTGGTAGAACTCCTGATAGTTATCTTGGTTGATGGATTGGTAAGTTTCCCACAAGTATTTGATGACGGGGGATTCTTCTTCTTCTGGGGGTTCTGGTAAGTCTAGCGGCACTTCACTAGTACTGAGGACATTAAAAATGAGTACGGACTGGTGGGAGGCGATCGCTCGTCCACTTTCACTAATGAGTGTTGGTACGGCAATTTGCTTCTCTGCACAGGTATCTTTTAACTCTGCCACGATGTCGTTGGCATAGTTCTGCATATTGTAGTTTTTCGAGGCGTAGAAGTTGGTTTGGGAACCGTCGTAATCTACACCCAAGCCACCGCCAACATCCAGGTATTTCATGTCTGCCCCCAACAGGGCTAACTCTACGTAGATACGGCTGGCTTCTTGAATGGCATCTTTAATTACATTAATGGCAGAGATTTGTGAGCCGATATGAAAGTGCATCAACTGCAAACAATCGAGCAAATTAGCTTCGCGGAGTTTGTTAACAGCTCCCATGATTTCGGGAATTGTCAGACCAAATTTAGCGCGATCGCCTGTGGAAGTTCCCCAGCGTCCCATACCTTGGGTACTTAATTTGGCGCGAACTCCCAAAATCGGCTTAATGCCTAACTGACGGTGTGCCGCAATCACCAAATCCACTTCCTCAACCTGTTCTATAACGATAATTGAGGTTTGCCCTAGTCTTTGGGCTAACATTGCCGTTTCGATGTATTCCCGGTCTTTGTAGCCGTTGCAAATCAGCAATGCTCCTGGTGTATCCAACAAGGCTAGGGCAATCATTAATTCCGGCTTAGAACCGGCTTCTAAGCCAAATTGGTGAGGTTTGCCAAATTTGACTAAATCTTCAATTAAATGGCGTTCTTGGTTGCACTTGACGGGAAACACGCCACGATACACCCCTGGGTAGTTATAGCGGGCGATCGCTTTGTTAAAACAAGCATTCAACCGCTCGATCCGGTCTTCCAAAATATCGGAGAAGCGAATTAACATCGGCAGCCCTAAGTTGCGCTGCTTCAAGGCGTTGACTAATTCAAACAAGTCCAGAGAACCGCCGCGATCGCCCTTGGGAGAAACTGTAATATGACCGGCAGCATTAATGGAAAAATACGGCTCTCCCCAACCTTCTATCCGGTATAATTCTTCGCTGTCCTCAATTTTCCAAGACCCTGGCAAACTTCCTGTAATATTACTAGGTGGTAGCAGCTTTTTTGGCTTGTAATTTTTCAATTCCGATTTATGTCCATTGGAAGGCATGATCACCTCATCAGATGTAGCAGTTGATTCAGCAGCCATTTGTCGTGACCTCTGTATTGCACTCACGAATTAACAATTTAACGCATCCGACTTGCAACGGATATGCACTTAGAGATAATTTCTGAGATAAACTCTGATTGGTCAGTAGTCATTTGTCATTAGTCATTGGTCAAGGATATGAACAAAAGACGAAAGGCAAATGACAATCACTATGACCAGATAAAAAACGTATTAAGTTTTGGGAGATAGCTTTGGAACGCACATTTTTAGCAATTAAACCTGATGGTGTACAGCGTGGACTGGTAGCGGAAATCATCCGTCGCTATGAAAGTAAAGGTTTTACCCTCGTGGGCTTGAAATTCATGAAAGTCAGCCGCGAATTGGCTGAACAGCACTATGATGTTCACAAGGAACGACCATTTTTTGCCGGTTTAGTCGAATTTATCACCTCTGGCCCCGTAGTCGCGATGGTTTGGGAAGGTGACGGAGTTGTGGCTTCTGCTAGAAAAATTATTGGCGCTACTAACCCTTTAACAGCAGAACCTGGAACCATTCGGGGCGATTTTGGGATTAATATTGGCCGCAATCTCATCCACGGATCTGATGGTTTGGAAACTGCACAAACAGAAATAGCTTTGTGGTTTAAAGAGGAAGAATTGGTCAGTTGGCAACCACATTTAACACCTTGGTTGCAAGAGTAATTTAGGGAGTGGGGGACGGGGGATTGGGAATAAACTTATCCCTCCCCTAGCCTCTAGCCTCTAGTCTCTACTTCACTCTTTTCTGGTTCTACTGCTGGTACTTCAATCTCATTACGCTCAGAGAATCCCCAGACTAGAATGAGTGCGATCGCCGAAATTACGACCCATTCTGGTGGAACTAAGTTATCGTTAATTACTCTCATTAACAGGCGCAAACCTACAAACGCCACAGTGATATAGCCTGCATCTTCGAGGTTTTTAAATTCGTCTAACCACCGGATAAACAACCCAGTCATAAATCGCAGGGTGATGATGCCAATTGTTGCGCCGGTCAGGACTAGCCACTTTTCTTGAGAAACCGCGATCGCAGTTGTGACACTATCCAAAGAAAATGCTAAATCTGTAAAGGCAATTACAGGTACAGCTTGCAACAAAGAGTTAAAACGGGGGCCGTGATGATGGTTGTCCTCTGTTTCTTTTGAGGTAAAATGTTGGAATACCAACCACAGCAGATAGGCAGCACCTAGTAATTCAAACTGCCAGTATTTTTGTATCCAAGTGGCAGTGAGAATGAGGCTAATTCGCAGCACATAAGCAACAACTAAACCAAAGTTGAGGGCTTTACGTTCTAGTTCCTTGTCTTCTAATCCTTGGGCGATCGCAGCGAGAGCGATCGCATTATCAGCAGATAGCACAGCCTCTAATAGAACCAGGATTAGCAGCACTATCGGGGCTTCAACGCTGAAATGAAAGTGAAGATAATCAAAAATTTGGTCTAGCATTCCGGGTTTCTCAAGCAAGAAAAATAAAAATTATCTGAAAAGTGCAACAAAATGCTACTCTTATCCAGCTTAACGCGTTGGTGTTGCATTCTCATGGGGAGGATATCCAGGCGATCGCTTTACGGTTCAGGATTTCTGCGTGTTATTCAATACACCAGAAGTTTTAACATTTCCTTTGAACCTCTCGATGCTTCCAAATCAAATCTGATTGCTATCAAAGTTTTCAGATTGAGGACTATCACTCAAATTAGCCCGAAGATGTGCTAAATTTTTGCGAACAGTCACTGTAGTTGGATGGCCAACCCCTAACACCTGCTGACAAAATTCTAAAGCTTGGAGATACAGGGTTTCGGCTTGGTCGTAGCGTCCTTGGTCAGAGTAGAGATTGGCCAGGTTGTTGAGGCTGGTGGCGATTGAGGGGTGATTGTCTCCCAGGAGGCGTTTATACAGTTCTAAAGCCTGGAGATACAGGGGTTCGGCTTGGTTGTAGCGTCCTTGGGAATTGTGTAAATAATCCGAAACCCTTGTAAACACAGGGCTTTAATATTATCTTTATAAATAGTATTAACCACACTCAAATCAAGCTTATCTAAATCATCGATAATCACTAATACATCTTTTTTATATGCTGCTTGAATCGATGCACCGATAATATTTAACTGAGCAACTAATTCAGATATTTTCCGCTCAAATTCCTGTTTTATTTCGTAGCGAATTGTCGAATCTACTTTTAATTTAGTGTTAATTAATTTTAATATACTGTTGTCGTTACTTACTTCAGCTTGGATGCTATTTTCTTCAGTGCGAGTGCGAGTGGTAAACCATTTTTCTAACGCATCTTTTGTCGATTGGGGAATATTTACTTTACGTGCTTCTGCCTCCAGCATTAAATTAAGGCCGATGGCAAACAGGATGTTGATGTGATTAACATCCGACATTTCAATAGTGTCAGCAATAGAGAAAAACACCACAAAATATTTATCGTGAATGTTGCGGCTAAATTCTGCCAGCAAAGTTGACTTACCACAGCCACGATGTCCAGTAAAAATAATTTTGCCATAACTGCTAGGGCTATCTTCCACTAGTTGTTCTAATTCATCAATAGTATCCCCGCCATAATCAACCCGGAAATCTCTTAAGTCTTTTTCCTGGGACAAAGGAAGCAATTCTAAGTTGCGGTAGGCTTCTTGAAAGGACTTTAACAAATCTTTAGACATGGAGATACAGCTTCTAAAATGGCTATCTATTCATATCATGGCGGCAAATGTCCTTAAAATAGTAATTTAATAAATTTATTGTAGAACTCATATAAAGCAATGCAGTTCAGTGAAGCACCCAAATAAGATTCCTACTCCTGCTCCCTCTCCTTACTAAGGAGAGGGTTGGGGTGAGGTTTCATGACCTACAAACCTTTAACGATTTACGCCGATCTAATTATCACTCAGAAAACTCTGCCAATTTTCCCACCAGACTCTCTGCTAAATTTAATAATTCCCCATTATTTAAATCAACATTATTGTCCTCACCAGCTAACAGATTTCTCACCAGACATAACCTGTCATTTATTTCGCCAATTCTCCAACATACTTCTAAATTTACGGCTAAATCAAAAAGAGAACGCTCTCCTAAATTTTGCCTAATTCTGATCGCAACATCATCACTGCTGACTAAAAACTCCTTAATAGCATCTAATAACCTATTCCCTAATATGTCGTCATCTCCCCAAGTTTCTAGCCAATTACTATCTGCATCTTCAACATAAAAATTAACAAAATCCACCCCGTAAGTTAGCCAGTCATGCTGCATTCGGCGGGCTGTCGTTAAAGCTTGAGCAAATTCTTCCACAGAAGTTTCGTAGCTTTGAGTTTCTTGTAAGTTAGCCATAAAAGCTGTGATGGTCTGATGAGTATGTAGGGGACAAACACAAATCGGGAATTATTGAACTGTTGAGAGCATCAATCAAATTTCAAATACTTACCACCAGAAAGGTTGTCACTGTTGTGCAGTGCTATATTGACTAACTGCTTAATGAAATTGGCATCTTTGGGATTGTAACTTAAAAATATTCCTCTCTCGATTTCCCATGAGTGCAGTGTATGTTGCCAAAAATGATACTTTTGATGATTAAACTCTTCGGATACGCTGGTAACTTGAATACATAGTGGTTTGTGCTGACGACTACTAACAATCAAATCTGTTGCCATAGAAAGGTCGGCAATATAACGCTTCCAAACACTACCTTCACGCTGCACAATATCTTGGGCTATAGCTTTAATGATATCATCATCTTCCTGATTAAATGCTCCTGCCATAAGTTTTTGTTTCCAAATGTAAAATTTGGAGTCATTGGCATTTATCCATCTGGGAAAAAGATAGCTATACCAATATTTCTCATTTGGGGTCATCTGCTCGAACTTAGCTTTTTGTTCGGCTTCCGAAGATGATGATTTAATCATCAGCCAAATGGTAGAGTCTGTGATTACTTCTAGGAGAAAGGCCAGGACAAAGGGTTTCGCAGTCAGAGAACCTGGTCTAGTATTTTTTACCCAACGATTAATTTCATCTAATTTTTTGGCCAAGTCAGGGTCTATCGAGGAAGCTTGCTCGATGAGGGATTTTAACTGCTCCTTAATCTCTTGTGCTTGCAAACGATGCCCTACTTTCAATAACTAACTGAACTGATAAATGTCTCTGTTAAAAAAAAACACACCATAGACTGTATATTCTATTCTATTCTGGGTATTACCAACATAGAAGAATTTTGAGCTAATTGCTACAGCAGATCACTTAAGTGTAGAAGTAATTGTGCCTAAATTACTGTATCTCTTAACGAAATTCAAAGCAATTCGGCATAATTTTAAGTACAAAATAGTTCTTAGTTACAACGCTATTACAGAGAAATCACAATTATGTCTCAGCCAACGATAGAATCCATCTTACAAGAGAACCGCTCATTCCCTCCTACAAGCGAATTTGCCCACAATGCTCATATCAAAAGTTTGGCAGACTACCAACAACTCTACGCCAAAGCTAAAGCCAATCCGCAGCAATTTTGGGCAGAATTAGCGGAAACCGAATTAGATTGGTTCCAAAAATGGGACACGGTGCTAGATTGGCAACCACCTTTTGCTAAATGGTTTGTCGGTGGTAAAATTAACATTTCTTATAATTGCCTAGATAGACATTTGACTACCTGGCGCAAAAATAAGGCGGCGCTGATTTGGGAAGGGGAACCAGGCGATTCGCGTACACTGACTTATGCCCAATTACATCGCGAAGTGTGCCAGTTTGCCAATGTGCTGAAGCAATTGGGAGCGAAAAAAGGCGATCGCATTGGTATTTATATGCCGATGATTCCCGAAGCCGCGATCGCCATGTTAGCCTGTGCGAGAATTGGCGCACCCCACAGCGTCGTATTTGGTGGTTTTAGTGCAGAAGCTTTGCGCGATCGCCTCAACGATGCAGAAGCTAAAATAGTTATTACAGCTGATGGTGGTTGGCGCAAAGATGCGATCGTTCCCCTCAAAGTAGAAGTAGATAAAGCCTTAGCAGATCATGCTGTCCCCTCCATTACAGATGTGCTAGTAGTCAAACGCACAGGTCAGCAAACACACATGGAAACAGGGCGTGACCATTGGTGGCATGATTTACAAAAAGATGTATCAGCTGATTGTCCGGCCGAACCAATGGACAGCGAAGATATGCTGTTTGTCCTCTACACTTCTGGTAGCACCGGCAAACCAAAGGGTGTTGTCCATACAACTGGTGGTTATAACTTATATAGCCACATCACCACCAAATGGATCTTTGACCTGCAAGATACAGATGTATACTGGTGTACTGCCGATGTCGGTTGGATTACTGGACACAGCTATATAGTTTACGGGCCACTTTCCAACGGTGCAACGACTTTAATGTATGAAGGTGCCCCCCGTGCTTCTAATCCTGGCTGCTTCTGGGATGTAATTGAGAAATATGGGGTAAATATTTTTTATACAGCGCCTACAGCCATTCGGGCATTTATTAAAATGGGTGAACAGCATCCCAAAAGCCGTAATTTATCTTCTTTGCGGTTGTTAGGAACAGTCGGCGAACCAATTAATCCAGAAGCTTGGATGTGGTATCACAAAATCATTGGTGGTGAACGTTGCCCAATTGTGGATACTTGGTGGCAAACAGAAACCGGCGGTATTATGATTACACCATTACCCGGAGCCATTTTCACCAAACCAGGTTCAGCAACTCTGCCCTTCCCTGGTATTATTGCAGATATCGTTGATTTAGAAGGTAACACCGTACCCAACAACGAAGGCGGTTATTTAGCGGTGCGTTATCCTTGGCCGGGGATGATGCGGACAGTTTACAATGACCCAGAACGCTTCCGCCGCACTTATTGGGAACATATCCCCCCCAAAGATGGTAACTATATCTACTTTGCTGGTGATGGGGCCAGACAAGATGAAGACGGCTATTTCTGGGTAATGGGTCGTGTAGATGATGTCTTGAATGTCTCAGGACACCGCCTGGGAACCATGGAAGTCGAATCAGCATTAGTTTCTCATCCAGCCGTTGCGGAAGCGGCGGTAGTGGGTAAACCAGATGAACTCAAGGGTGAGGAAGTTGTGGCTTTTGTGACCTTAGAAGGGACATATCAAGCCAGTGAGGAACTGAGTAAAGAACTGAAGCAGCACGTTGTCAAAGAAATTGGTGCGATCGCACGTCCAGGAGAAATTCGCTTTACGGATGCTTTGCCCAAAACGCGATCGGGTAAAATTATGCGGCGCTTGTTGCGGAATCTCGCATCTGGTCAAGAGATATCTGGTGATACTTCTACCTTAGAAGATCGCAGTGTTTTAGATAAATTGCGCCAAGGCGTTTAGACTGACTGGGGACTGGGGACTGGGGAATGGGAACTGCGGATAAACTTATCCCTCATTCTCTAGCATATCGCCTCTAATCCCCCATATCTACTCATTTTGAATTTAACATGGGTATCAGAACATGATTGAGGTAAATAGCCAAATGAAAGCAGCATTTGTTCCCACTCTGAGCTACATAACGCTGAGTATCATCACTACAATTGCTATATCACCATTAGTGTTAGCCTATCCTGGAAAAGTTGCTGTAAATTCACCGAAAAATTTGACTCATCAGTTCATCTCACCCGAAAGTGTCAACAGTAGAGTTCAAAAACTGGCACAATTTCCCGGTTCACCCCAAGAAGAGCGATCGCAACTGATACAACAAGCTAATGCTTTATCCAGTCAGGGCGATCTCACAGGTGCAGAAGAAAACTTACGCAAATTAATTAAGAAATTTCCCAAATATACCTTGGGACACTTTGAATTAGGAAATTTGTTGTTTAAACAGGATAAGGGAGAAGAGGCTATTAACGCTTATCAAGAAGCCATTCGCCTCAATTCAAATCATGCTCTAGCTTACAACGGTATTGGTCTTGTTTATGCTAGTCAAACTCGTTGGGAAGAAGCTATTACAGCCTATCAGAAAGCTTTAGAAATTAATCCCAAATACGGCGATGCTCTGGCTAATTCAGCCGTGGCACTTTTAGAAACCAATCAACAAAGTGAGGGGATAGCTGCTTTAGAAAAAGCCTTAGATATCTTTAAATCACAAAGTAGAAATGAAAGAGTTCTTCAAATTGAACAAATTTTGCAAAAATTAAAAACTTTAGATGGACCTGAACTTTCATGACAACAGTTCTCAATTTGGCTCGCCTTCTAAGATAATAGGTTTAAACTTGATTCCTCCACTCTCTGAAGGCTGAATAATAGGAGTTATATTTTATTCGATCATATTAGTTAAATTCTGTCGTTTGCCAAATTATTTGACCACTTGACAAATTAATGTCCATAAAAATATTAACTTCTAAACCCTTACTGTGTAAGGGTTTTATTCTTTTCGGTTATGTTTAGCCGTTAGATCCTAATTGACAAAATAACTGTCCGAATTTAGATATTTGACAAATTAGTTGTCCTGTATTGAAAATCGCTATTTTTCTAATTTTCCCCTAGTTTGACAAATTAATTGTCCTCCAATAGAGTACAATACAACTATGTTGTGAAAAAACATATATGTTAGAAATCCAAGGTGGTCAACCCAATGACGATGACGTAGAAAGTAGTGAGATTATCACTGAACTCTCCGCAGGTGATAAAGAACTATTGGAAATAATTCAAAAATTACTGGAACCATGCGATCGCATCACTTACGGAGAGAGGCAAAGGGAGGTAGCAGCCAAACTAGGTAAGTCAGTGCGAACAGTACGGCGAATAGTTAAAAAATGGGAAAAACAAGGTTTGGCTGCACTTCAAACCACTCAACGGGCTGATAAAGGCAAACACCGCATTAATTCTCAGTGGCAAAAGTTTATTATCAATACATATAAAGAAGGCAATAAGGGTAGCAAGCGAATTACTCCCCAACAAGTTGCTATCAGAGTACAAGCCAAAGCAGCAGAATTGGGTGATGAGAATTACCCAAGTTATAGGACGGTTTATCGAGTCTTAGAGGTTGTTTGAAAAGGGTCGCTTGACCTCACTGTTGGCACAACGAAGTATCTCGGTAAGGGCTAAAACCTTGATTTATCGTCTTAATTAAGCCCAATCGGAAGGTCAAATTATACGTTCTCGGACTTTTCAAACATCCTCTTACAACCAATTATTGAGGAACAAGAGCAAAAAGCTAGTGTCAGAAGTCGTGGTTGGCGTGGTTCTCGATTATCACTCAAAACCCGTGATGGACTAGATTTATCAGTGGAATACAGCAATCACATCTGGCAGTGTGACCACACTCGCGCAGACTTATTACTGGTAGATCAACATGGTGAACTTTTAGGTCGTCCTTGGCTGACAACCGTAATAGATACTTATTCTCGCTGCATTGTAGGCATTAATCTTGGTTATGATGCGCCAAGTTCTCAGGTAGTAGCTTTGGCATTACGTCATGCCATATTACCTAAAAAATATGGGGCAGAATATGGGCTACATGAGGAATGGGGAACTTACGGAAAACCAGAACATTTTTTCACTGATGGGGGTAAAGATTTTCGCTCCAACCATTTGCAGCAAATTGGTGTGCAGTTGGGATTTGCTTGTCATTTACGCGATCGCCCTAGTGAAGGTGGTATTGTAGAGCGTCCTTTTGGGACTTTTAACACAGATTTATTTTCTGCTTTACCAGGGTATACAGGCTCTAATGTCCAGGAACGTCCAGAGGAAGCTGAGAAAGAAGCCTGTCTAACTTTAAGGGAGTTAGAACGTCTGCTAGTACGCTATATCGTAGACAAGTACAACCAGAGTATTGATGCTCGTCTAGGCGACCAAACTCGTTATCAACGATGGGAAGCAGGGTTAATTGTTGCACCCAATTTCATCTCTGAAGAAGATTTACGTATTTGCTTAATGAAGCAAACTCGACGCTCAATTTACAGAAATGGATATCTGCAATTTGAAAATCTGACATATCGGGGTGAAAACCTTGCTGGTTATGCTGGGGAAAGTGTTGTATTGCGATTTGAACCCAGAGATATCACAACTATTTTGGTTTATCGTCAGATGGGTTCTCAAGAAGAATTTTTGGCTCGTGCCTATGCTCAAGATTTAGAGACTGAGGAATTATCTCTAGATGAAGCTAAAGCTATGAGTCGCAGGATTCGGCAGACTGGCAAAGAGATTAGCAATCGTTCAATTTTGGCAGAGGTGCGCGATCGTGAAACCTTCATTAAGCAAAAGAAAACCAAAAAAGAACGCCAAAAAGAAGAACAGGTTGTAGTTCAAAAAGCTAAACAGTCTTTGCCAGTTGAAGCTGAAGAAATAGATGTAGCATCTGTTGACAATGAGCCAGAATACCAGATGCCAGAAGCCGTTGATTACGAAGAAATGCGTGAAGAATACGGATGGTAAACAATGACTTCACAACAAGCCAAGGCAGTTGCCCAAGAATTAGGTGATCTTCCCCAAAATGATGAAAAATTACAAGCAGAAATTCAACGATTGAACCGAAAGAGTTTTATCCCTCTGGAACAAGTAAAAATGCTCCATGACTGGCTAGATGGCAAGCGGCAATCACGGCAATCTGGTAGGGTTTTGGGAGAGTCAAGAACGGGTAAAACTATGGGTTGTGATGCCTACAGACTCAGGCATAAACCCCAACAAGAACCGGGGAAACCCCCAACTGTGCCTGTTGCTTATATCCAAATACCTCAAGAGTGTAGTGCTAAGGAGTTATTTGCCGCAATTATTGAGCATTTGAAGTATCAAATGACTAAGGGAACGGTAGCAGAGATTAGAGATAGAACGCTGCGGGTTCTCAAAGGGTGTGGAGTAGAAATGCTGATTATTGATGAGGCTGATCGCTTTAAACCCAAGACTTTTGCAGAAGTGCGGGATATTTTTGACAAGTTGGAAATTGCGGTGATTTTGGTGGGTACTGACAGATTAGACGCTGTAATCAAGCGAGATGAGCAAGTTTATAACCGTTTTCGTGCCTGTCATCGGTTTGGTAAGTTTTCTGGGGAAGATTTTAAGCGAACTGTGGAGATTTGGGAAAAACAAGTTTTAAAACTGTCTGTTGCTTCTAATCTTTCTAGTAAGGCAATGCTGAAGACTTTGGGTGAGGCAACTGGGGGTTATATTGGGTTGCTAGATATGATTCTCAGGGAGTCGGCTATTCGGGCTTTAAAGAAGGGATTAGCAAAGATTGATTTGGAAACTCTCAAGGAAGTCACGGCGGAGTATAAGTAATGGAAGTTGAGGATATTAACCCTTGGTTGTTTCAGGTGGAACCATATCAGGGAGAAAGTCTGAGTCACTTTTTGGGACGCTTTCGACGGGCAAATGATTTAACAACAACTGGTTTAGGTAAGGCTGCTGGGGTTGGGGGTGCGATCGCCACAAGTTGAGCTTACTTTCAGAATGTCCAAACTGTGGGGCAAGGTTTAAGTTTCCGGCTTTGTGGGTTGATGGTTGGTGTCATCGATGTTTTATGACATTTGCGGAAATGGCAAGGTATCAGAAGCATTTCGACTTGCCCGTTTTTGTAAAATAGGACACACGTCAGGAATCGTACAGCTTTTTGGTAAAATAACCATCTGTGACAAGGGTGGAATGAGGTACAATGACACCTTGATCGTGAGGAAACTAGGTGAGTCGAGAACAACTAACAAATGATATTTGGCGAGCTTGTGACACTAGAAATTTATTTTAGTCCTCACACAGAAAATGTACTAAGTCGCAACCCTTCCTACAGCCTTGATTTTTTGGTTGGTGTAAATGGTACTGGCAAGTCAACTGTATTGAGAGCATTATTTAATTTACTCAAAGAAATTGAGGCTCATAATACTGTTGATTATGGTTTTGAGCTAGATTATGAACTAGGAAAAGGCACAAATAAACGCAAAATAAGGCTTTCTAATTTCCCACAAGAAACAGAATCTGAAGAATTTAACTCTAAGCAAAATTTACCACTGGGAGAGTTAAATATCTGGGAAAATGATGAAAAAATTGAATTTAGCGACAGCATTCTACCATACATAGTAGCTTTTAGAACTGGTAGCGAAACTGCTTGGAAAAACCTTTATGATAAACCTACTATTGATAATGGCGATTTAGAAGCATTACAAAGTTTATCTTTATTCGATAGAGCTATACGAGAAACACCAGGAAAACCGCCAAATTTAGAACCTTTAGAAGATTTCCAAACAGACAATGTAAGTAAATTATTATTTATAGAGTCTAATCATATTTCTCTATCCCTTGTAACTCTGTGTGGGTTGATAGCGGATTTAGCTCAAGATGATAATAATAGACGCTTAATAGAAGTGCTACGAGGTACAAAAGAAGGAAAAGATAAAGGAGCAAATATTCGCGCGATCGCTGGATTCTCTCTTAAGTTCCGAATCACTCAAGCTACTACTACCCAAACAGATCAAGATAAAATCAAACAACTTGCTGAACTTGCTACTCGAAATTCTAATCGAAATTTACGTTTAGGTAGTGACCATTTATTAGTATTTGACTTAACAACTTCAGCTAATTCTACTGCTCAATCAATAATCGAAAAATTTTCCAATGGTCTAGAACTTTTTAAAATATTATCTAGATTAGCCAAAGTTGGTGATAACGGTCAGTCTGTTTTGAGAGAAGTCAACATATTTATAGAACGTCTATGTTCTGATGACAGTGGAAATGAAGAGCAAGAAGACCCACCTTTACTTTTATTCAACCAATTGAGTGATGGTGAGCGTAGTTTTTTAGGTCGAATGTGTCTCTTCACGCTTTTGGGTGAAACTGAAGCTCTGATTTTATTGGATGAACCAGAAGTTCATTTCAATGACTTTTGGAAACGTCAGATAGTATCTCTCTTAGATAAAACTCTCGAAGGAAGACAAAGCCATATTTTAATTACAACTCACTCAAGCATAACTCTCAGTGATGTATTAGAAGATGATATTGTTATATTAGAACGTCTTTCAAGTTACACCAGTAAAGCCACTCACCCCAGTGTTAAAACTTTTGCCGCAGATCCAAGCGACATCATGGTTCATGTCTTTCATGCACCACACCCTACTGGTCAAAAAAGCGTCTCATCCATAAAGCGTATACTTTCAGAAGAAACTCATGAGAACCTTGAAGAACGACGACAAACTCTGGAAAATCTTCTTAAAATTGTCGCTCAGGGTTATTGGAGCTACAAAATACGTCGGGAATTACTAGCACTAGAACCAGAATGATTCATGAAGTTCATTTATCACCGCTAACTCTTAAACGGCTCACAGATGTTGTTGTGCTACAAATGTGGTTGTTGTTGTATGCAGCATCTCACTCTACTGTGGAAGAAACTGACTGTGCTAATCGTCTTGATAAATGTCCGAGATTTCGAGGAAGAGGAAAGAAAATAGTAGGTTGGATAAAAACAGCTTCTGTTAGCAGACTTAAACCTCTTCAAGACATCGCACAAGATCCAGCGTCTATATCTGATAAAAGAAGATGGGTTAAGCAACTTATTTCTGATGTCTTCCGACTTCTTAACAAACCTAGTGGTACTCTTCAACCTCTCGATCCTAAAACTATAACTCCTTGGCAAAAAGCAGCATCTGATTTTTTAATTGATTTCTACAAAGAAGTTTTAAGAAAATCAACTAATAGTTTTCCTGAATATATATTTTCATTTTAAGATACAGATGAAAATCCATCTGATTTTGGAGCGCAGGATTTTTTAACAGAATTTCAAAAAATAAACTCTAAATTATACATTTGTCCTGCTTGTGATGAATCTAAATACAGTACTAGAGCAACTAGAATTGAAACAGATATTGATCACTATCTACCAAAAAGTAAATATCCACATTTATCTTGTCACCCTTATAATTTAGTTCCCAGTTGTCTTCTTTGTAATGGGAGAATTAAGCAAACATCTGATCCTTTGATACGCCAAATAATTAATCCTGGTACTCAGCGTAATCTGCAAGATATATTTCAATTGTATAGAGAAACTGGATTAGTAGAGCAAAGCTATTTAGAAATTAGAATAAAAACTGAACATCAACCTACAAAAATCTGTGCATTGAAGGCAAAAGAAAATTACAATCTTTTTGAGAAAATAGACGTTATTAATGAAGTTCATAAAATACCTGAACGTTGGAATCAACAAATAGACGAAATTGAAAATAATATTTATGGACACCTAGAAGGCCTCTTGTTAGCTATGCCAGTTTCATTAGATGATACCCAAAGCTTACTCAATTGCTTGGATTATGCTCTTAGCACATCCTACCTACAAAAACGTGGTCAAGATCCTTTTGCTTTTGTGAGAAGTTGTCTACTAGCAGCTTTAATTAATGATGCTGAAATAGCTTTAAAAGCTTCTTCAAGTTCTCAAGCTAAATCATCAGTCTTACTTAAAGAACTCACAAGAAGACTAGAACCAAATTTAGGTGAAATATCTAACGAAGTAGCAGATACAGTAAGTTTATTGAAAAGACAAAAAGCTCTTTTGAGTATTGCAGAAGCTCAAAAGATGCGACAGATAATAAAATCATAATTCACATCAGTAAATGAATTGTCTGCGACAGATGTAGTAAAAAACAGATCAACTCAAGAACTGACCAAAGATCCATAATTTATTCAGATTAACATCAGCCTCTCTTCTAAACTCTGATAAATAACATCTAACCACACGGGAATTACAGGCTTACCTTCATCTAGAGATGCGATCGCACTCTTCCTGTCAAATTCTACTAGAGAAAGTGACTCATTCTGTGCTGATAACAACAGCATAAACCGCTTACCCTTACCTGAAATAAACAACTCCGGCTCTTGTGCCTTCAGCCTTTTCAGGGTTTCACAGGCAATATCAAAACTTATCCCCACAGACAGCCAATATACCATTGCTGCCAGTTCCACCAAATTAGACTTTGAGTAATAAATACTGCGTCCCGTACCCGTCTCACTAATGACAGGTACAACAATCCCCTTCTCTCGCCAATACTGGATCTGGCGAAGGGTACAACCTGTAATTTGAGAGGCTTCCTTGCTTGAAAAAAATGTCTCCTGCATAAAAAACTATTTTACAGAAGACTGGTATTATACAAATATGTTAGTATTAGACAAATATGTATAAAGGCGATGAGCCAAATTACTGTTCAGTGTCGTTTAGTAGCAAGTGAATCTACCCGTCAACAACTATGGCAGTTGATGGCAGAGAAAAATACGCCATTAATTAATGAACTATTGCTTCAAGTCAATCAACACCCAGACTTTGAGACTTGGCGACAAAAGGGCAAACACCCGACTAGTATTGTGAAAGAACTCTGCCAACCTTTAAAAACTGACCCTCGCTTCATTGGTCAACCAGCAAGGTTTTACACGAGTGCGATCGCAGTGGTGAACTATATATATAAATCATGGTTTGCCCTGATGAAGCGTATTCAGTCCCAATTGGACGGCAAAATTCGCTGGTTAGAAATGCTCAATAGTGATGCTGAACTGGTAGAACACAGTGGGGTCCCATTGGACGTTATTCGCACCACAGCCACCGAAATTTTAATTCAATTCACCCCTCAGACCGATACAGTTGAACCACAAACAGCGAAAAGAAAAAAACCTAAAAAAACTAAAAATTCAGATAGTGAACGCAATTTGTCAAAAAACTTATTTGACGCTTACGGCAATACGGAAGACTTATTGACTCGTTGTGCAATCAGCTATTTACTTAAAAATGGCTGCAAAGTTACCGAAAAAGAAGAAGACCCCCAAAAATTTGCCCAGCGTCGGCGTAAAGTAGAAATACAAATTCAACGCCTCACAGAACAGCTAACCGCACGAATCCCCAAAGGACGAGATTTAACCGATACCAAATGGTTAGAAACTCTTTTTACAGCTACTCAGACCGTTCCTGAAAGTGAAATAGAGGCGAAATCTTGGCAAAATAGCCTTCTCAAGAAATCTAGCATAGTGCCTTTCCCAGTCGCTTATGAAACCAACGAAGATTTAGTTTGGTTTAAAAATCAATTTGGACGTATCTGTGTAAAATTCAGTGGCTTGAGTGAGCATACTTTTCAAATTTATTGTGATTCTCGACAACTTCACTGGTTTCAACGCTTTCTAGAAGATCGAGAAATTAAGAAAAATAGTAAACATCAACACTCTAGTGCCTTGTTTACCCTGCGTAGTGGTCGTATTGCTTGGCAGGAAGATGAAGGTAAGGGCGTTCGTGGTAGCGCGACGACAGCCGTACCCTGGAATATTAACCACTTAACCCTTTATTGCTCTGTAGATACTCGTCTGTGGACAGAAGAAGGAACAAATTTAGTCAAAGAAGAAAAAGCAGAAGAAATTGCCAAAACCATCACCCAGACCAAAGCCAAAAGTGACTTGAATGAGAAACAACAAGCCCATATCAAACGGAAAAATTCTTCTCTAGCCAGAATAAATAACCCTTTTCCTCGCCCCAGTAAGCCTTTATATAAAGGACAATCTCATATTCTTGTCGGAGTTAGCCTTGGTCTAGAAAAGCCTGTAACAGTAGCAGTTGTAGATGGTTCGACAAATAAAGTCATTACCTACCGTAGCATTCAACAACTATTGGGCGATAATTACAAACTGCTAAATCGACAGCGACAACAAAAACACACCTTATCCCACCAACGCCAAATAGCTCAAACCCTTACTGCACCAAATCAATTTGGGGAATCAGAGTTAGGACAGTATATAGCTAGATTACTGGCAAAAGAAATTATAGCGATCGCGCAAACATATAAAGCTGGCAGTATTGTCTTACCCAAATTAGGCGATATGCGAGAACAAGTTCAAACCGAGATTCAAGCCAAAGCCGAACAAAAATCAGACATTATCGAAGTCCAAAAAAAGTATGCCAAACAATACCGAGTTAGCGTCCATCAATGGAGCTACGGCAGATTGATTGCAAATATTCAAAGTCAGGCTGCTAAAGCTGAAATTGTTATAGAGGAGTCAAAACAGCCAATTCGAGGTAGTCCACAAGAGAAAGCGAAAGAATTAGCGACAAATGCCTATCAATCCCGAAAAACCTGATTGACAAAAAACCGAACCTTGATAATAGAATAAGGATATCCAATAGCGCCGCAGTTCATGCTTGTTATAAGTCTCTGTACTGCGATAAATGCGGGTTAGTTTGACTGTTGTGAGACAGTCTTGCTTTCTGACCCTGGTAGCTGCCCACCTTGATGCTGCTGTTCCCAGTGAACAGGAATAAGGTGCGCCCCCAGTAATAGAGGTGCGGGTTTACCGCAGTGGTGGCTACCGAATCACCTCCGAGCAAGGAGGAACCCACCTTAATTATTTATTTTTGGCAAACCACAAGCGATGTCAATTTCCCTGGGGGTCTGCCAAAAGTCCAAATCCCTTATCTAGTAAGAGTTTTAGTTATTTAGATGCTTCGGTAATGTTCCTTTTAGAGGGAAGTTTAGAGCAGAATTAGACACCTTTGCCAAAATCGCCATTGGAAGTGTCTCTAGATAAGGGTTTGGTCGGGCGGAGTTTCAACACCCCTCCCGAAGTGGGGCGGGTTGAAAGTTCAGCGATCGCTGGAATGAGAGCGTTACCCAAGGCTGTTTCAACACCCCTCCCGAAGTGGGGCGGGTTGAAAGATCTGTTCAACGGTGAGACTAACCAAACAGTTGACGTTTCAACACCCCTCC